>CACKAZ010000036.1:0-2006 GCA_902598275.1 uncultured Alphaproteobacteria bacterium | reverse complement strand
ATGTACGGATATCAGATAGAGGATTACATAGATGAATAGCATCAAAGGAAAGTTTGCACTCGTTACAGGAGGAACACAGGGTTTGGGGGCAGCAATTGCTAAAAATTTTGCTGAAAATGGCGCAGAGGGTATCATTACTATTGGAAGAAAAGAGGAAAAAGGAAAAGAGGTAGCAAAAAAGATTCAAGAGGAAACTGGGTGCAAAGTAATTTTCGTTAAGACAGACTTACCTAATGTTCAAGAGTGTCGTAACGCTGTAACAGTTGCAAAAAAAAATTTTGGAAAATTAGATGTTCTTGTAAATGCAGCAGGTATCACTGATCGAGGTAATATTGTCAACACATCTGAAGAATTATTCGATAAAATGATAGGAACTAATGTCAAAGGGCCTTTCTTCCTTATACAAGAAACTGTCAAAATTATGATAGATCAAGGAATTCATGGTTCTATTATAAACATTGGATCTGTGTCTGCTCTAACTGGACAACCATTTATATCTGCATATTGCACCTCGAAAGGGGCCTTAGCAACTTTAACGAGAAATACGGCGTTTGCATTACTTAATAATAAGATAAGAGTTAATCAATTAAATATTGGATGGATGGCATCAGATGGGGAGCACGAAATTCAAACTAAATATCATGGTGCTCCAGAAGATTGGTTAAAAGATGCTGCAAAGGGACAGCCTTTTGAGAGGCTTCTAGATCCTAATGAAGTAGCAAAGGCAGTAACATTTTTAGCATCTGATGACTCTGGTATGATGACAGGTTCAGTAGTTAATTTTGATCAATCTGTATGGGGTGGTTATCCCTTCTCACCACCAATACCAGACGGTAAAATAGATTTAAATTAGAAGAACTACAGCTTTTTTATTTCCTCAAGTAAAGGAATTAAATATTTCTTAAACTGTGGATAATTTTCAATGATTGGAAAGTGACCCAATTTTTCCATTGGTTGAAACTTACAGCCAGGAATAACATCTGCGGCTTTTTTTGTATCAGCAGGAGAGGTATTAGGATCGTATTCACCAGTTAACATATATAACATACATTTTGATGTATCTATTTTACTAGCCTCCTCTGGAGTTACGTTATGATCATAATAATAGTAATACAGGTCACCTGCAAAAACACCTGGTCCCCCGCACATATACATCCATTGCGTCTCCCTTACACTTTCTTCAGGTGAATAAGGAGATATATTTAACATCATTGCCGCACCAGTTGAGGCTCTATTTACGTTAGGATTATCAAATTCGTATCTGATACCTGCCATGCCAACATCAACATATTCCGCAGCAGATCTTAAAGCTCCCTCAACAGCTATTGTTGCTCTATAGTTGTCAGGATAATTAGACGCAAGGTCTATTGCCAAATGTCCACCCATTGACTGTCCCATGTAAACTGGTCTATCTAAACCAAGTTCTTTTGAAAGTATATTTGGAAAATTCATCATAAAAGATTTAGTCATATTATACTCTTCTGCCCACCATTTTTTACCATATGGAGGTAAAGATTTTCCATGAAATGGTAAATCAAAAGCAATCGTTCTGAAATTTTTTGTTACATCTTCATCACATAGTAGGTGCCTATATTGTCTTCCATCGGAACCGGCAGTATGCCCAACAAGTAATGGAATTCCCTCTCCAGCTTCTTCGTAATAAACTCTGTACTCTACTCCCTCTATATCTAGATATATGTATTGCCCTTTTATAGGATCATGTTTAGCCATATTATTAATTACCTTCCTTATTATATTCAGCTCTCATCATTTGCATAAGTCTATTTAGAGCTGGTAAGTAAGCAAAGGTTTCATTAGAAACATTCATAAAAAGGTCGTGTTTAACAGCAGTTGATTGCATACATTGATAGAAAGGTTTGGGTTTTAATTGAAGCATATTTAACCAAGTATCCTTATCACCTCTGACAACTATTTTACAATTTTTATCGTCAGTATCGTCTAAGGAAATCTTCTGAAGTTTTCCATTATCATAAGACAATATTTGA
>CACKAZ010000035.1:0-2049 GCA_902598275.1 uncultured Alphaproteobacteria bacterium | reverse complement strand
AAGAAATAGCTTTAAAAGCAAAAACATATATAAAGTCTTACTCTAAAATTGAGGATTCTATTATATCTGTAAATGATTTTTTAAGATATCTTGAAAATCTTGATGAAGATCTCTTTAAATTATTCAAAGCATACACTTCTTCAATAGAGTCTGAAACGACATCCACAAACGAAGAATCAGAAGAAGAAGAAAAATCAACAGGTGTTAAAAGTGATGATCCTGTTCGAATGTATCTTAAGGAAATGGGCAACGTCGAGTTACTTTCTAGGGAGGGTGAAATTGCAATTGCTAAAAGAATAGAGTCTGGATTGGATAGAATGATGAATTCAATTCTTGAGTGTCCAGCTTCAATTGATATTTTAAAAAAATGGATAGAACAAGTTAAACATAATGAAATTAATTTAAGAGAAATAGTCGACTTTGATGAATATTTTAATGAGGATAATGATCCCTATTCTAATTCCTCAAAAAGAAAAGAAATCCAAAAAATAATTAATGAAAAAAAGAAAGCTCTTTTAAAAGAAAAACAGCAGTTGATGAAAGATCAAGGGATAGAAATAGATAAAGAAAAACTTCAAGAAACATCAAACGAGGAAGACATTGAAAATGAGAGTTTTTCCATATCTATAATAGAAGAGTTTTATAAACCTGAGATTTTAAAAAAATTAGATAGGGTCCTTATTCTATCTGAAAACATAACTAAAATAAAAAAAAATAAAAATATTACTAAAATCTCTGATTTAAAATCATTAAAAGAGCTAAAGAAATATCAAGATGAGATACTAAACTATTTTAATGAGATAAAAATTAAGCCTCATAAATTAGAAGAGATAATTACTCATTTATACTCAATTAATAAGGAAATACAGTCAAAAGAGGTCTCATTATTAACTCTGGCCACTCAAAATAAAATTAGTAGAGATTTATTTTTGAAATATCATAGCTTAAAAGATACTTATACACTTTACCAAAAACATATGATTTCTTCGAATGACTCATTTAAGACTCTTTTTCAGAAAAATAGTGAAAAATTAAAAAAGATTTATAAAGAAGTCCTTAGTCTATCTAAAATTGCAAATCAAAATACTATTGAGTTCAAGGAGAAGGTCAGAGAAATACAATCTGGCCAAAGAACCGCTAATCAGGCTAAAAAAGAAATGATTGAGGCTAATTTACGCTTAGTTATTTCAATTGCAAAAAAATATACAAATAGGGGTCTTCAATTTTTAGACCTTATTCAAGAGGGAAATATAGGCTTAATGAAAGCAGTTGATAAATTCGAATATAGAAGAGGTTATAAATTCTCTACGTATGCAACATGGTGGATAAGACAGGCAATTACAAGATCTATCGCAGATCAAGCGAGAACTATTCGCATACCAGTGCATATGATCGAAACAATAAATAAAATTGTCAGATCAAGTAGACAATTAATTCTAGAGTTGGGAAGAGAACCTACGCCAGAAGAATTATCTGTTAGACTTAAAATGCCAATTGAAAAAGTTAGAAAAGTTTTAAAAATTGCAAAAGAACCAGTTAGTTTAGAGACACCAATAGGTGATGATGATGATAGTTTTCTTGGTGACTTTATAGAAGATAAGAACGCAGTAATACCTGAAGATGCAGTTATGCAATTAAATCTTAGAGAAACTACAACCAAAATACTTTCTACTTTGACACCTAGAGAGGAAAGAGTTTTGAGGATGAGATTTGGTATAGGAATGTCATCTGACCACACTTTAGAAGAAGTTGGTCAGCAATTTAGTGTTACTAGAGAAAGAATTAGACAAATTGAGGCAAAAGCTTTAAGAAAACTAAAACACCCTATAAGATCTAAAAAACTTAAGTCTTTTATGGACTCTTAAAATTATAGTTAATTAAAATTCTTGTTTTTTTTTCATAAGATTATAATAGTAACAATTCTAATCATGGGCCTGTAGTTCAGTTGGTTAGAACGCGGTGCTCATAACGCCGTTGTCGCAGGTTCGAGTCCTGCCGGGCCCACCAGAATAAAAAATTACTTTATATTTTCTGTATTTCGATTATTAA
>CACKAZ010000034.1:0-2293 GCA_902598275.1 uncultured Alphaproteobacteria bacterium | reverse complement strand
AAAATTATTAGTAAATAATGATTATATCGTATCTAAAGCTGTAAACATTGAAGAAGCAAAAAAATTAGTAAAACTATTCTTGTTTGATTTGATTGTTTTAGATGTAATGCTCCCTGACAGCACAGGTCTAGATTTTTATGAAAATACAATTAAAAATAGAGTTAATACACCAGTTATCTTTCTCTCCGCGTTAAGCAATGTAGACGATAGAGTAACTGGTTTAGAATTAGGTGCTGATGATTATATTGGCAAACCATTCGATTCAAGAGAGTTATTGCTCAAAATAAAAAAAAATATCTTGAAAAAACAATCTCTGGATACAATAAATTTTAGTAGTGAAACAGAATTTGATTTAAAAAAAGAACAATTACTATTTAAAAAACAAAATATTAATCTTTCGAGCAATGAAGTAAAAATATTGAAATTACTAATAAATAATTCACACCAATACTTAACCAGAGATCTGTTAAACACAGAGCTAGGATTAGATTATTTATCAAGAAGTGGTGATATGCAAATTTCCAGATTGAGATTAAAACTCAAAAAAGAATGTAATTTAAAAGACATAATCAGATCAGTCCATGGAAAAGGATACAAAATTTTCATTTAATGTTTAAGTGGAGTAATTTTTCAGAGAGCCTTTTAGTAAGATCAGTTTATCTTATTACAATACCAATAGTATTAGTTCAAATAATTGGAATTGTAATATTTTTTGAATTACACTGGGATTTAGTCTTAAAAAGAAGTGCTCAATCTATTTCTAATGAAATAAAGATTTTAGAAATGCAAAAGGACTCGCCCTCACTGAATAATTATGCAAACACTTTACAAATCATAAGAACTGATAATTTAGATATCAGTAAAGCTAAAGAAGTTACGAATTGGATATTTAAAAGACGAATAAATAATTCACTCGAACAAATATCAGGAGATTTTGAAGTTTTAGAAAATCAAAACCACTTTATTTTCTTTGACAAAAAAAAATTAGAGTATTTTTATTTAGTTCCAAAGAAAAGAGTTGAAACAAAAACTGTTGCTGGATTTTTTTTATGGACAATTGCTGTAAGTATTATTTTGTCGTTAATTTCATATTTGTTTATAAAAAAACAAATTCAACCACTAAAAAGACTTGGCATAATTACAAGAAGTTTTGGTAGAGGTATTGAGACTCCAAATTTGAAACCTACAGGATCTTCAGAAGTTAGAGGATTGATAAAAGATTTTAATAACATGCACAATAACATTAATTCTACACTAGACAATCAACGAAATATGTTAGCTGGTATCAGCCATGATTTAAAAACACCGTTAACGAGAATA
The DNA here is from genome assembly GCA_902598275.1 of uncultured Alphaproteobacteria bacterium. GTDB lineage: Bacteria > Pseudomonadota > Alphaproteobacteria > HIMB59 > HIMB59 > HIMB59. The sequence goes on along the minus strand of CACKAZ010000034.1, from coordinate 973 downwards.
AATTTAATGATTGATGAGATTAATAACGAAACATTGAGAAATTCAATATCTCAAAATATTTCAGATATGAATATTATGCTAAATCATTATTTAGATTTTATTAAAAATGAAAAAAATGAAAATTTAGATGAGATCAATACTTCCAATTTTATATCCAATATTGCTCAAAATTATCAAAAACTTGAGGTTTTAGTAAACAATGAAAGCAAAATATTTATCAGAAAAAATCAAATCACAAGAGCTGTTATGAATATCTTAGACAACGCTGATAAATTTGCTGAAAAAATATTTATAAGTTCTAATTTAATCGATAATAAGTGGGAAATAGATATTGAAGACAATGGCCCAGGCACAACTTTATCACAAGAAGAATTGATAAGACCTTTTGTTAAAGGATCTGATCAATTGAACCAGGGTACAGGATTAGGACTATCAATCGTTCAAAAATTAATAAAATTAAATAATGGAGAATTAAATTTCCAAAAATCATCACATGGTGGATTAAAAGTAACTGTGATATTACAAATTTGAGTCTAAAAGAGCTTTCCTCCATTGGATATATTAGTTGTTGGCATAACTAATATAGGATCATTATTATCATCAGGAAATCCTAATACTAATACTTCAGAAATCATTTTACCAATTTGTTTAGGTGGAAAATTTGTTACTGCAGCTACTTGCTTCCCAATGAGCTCTTCTGGTAGATAGTTCTTTATGAGTTGAGCAGAAGTTTTTTTTAGTCCAATATCATTTCCAAAATCTATAACCAAATAAATACTGGGTTTATTAGATTTTTCATTTATTTTTGCTTCTACTACTGTACCAACTCTAATATCAACTTTTTCAAAGTCAGAGTAGCTTATCATCTTTTACTGATAAATGACTTTACTCTATTTATATTCTCGAATGCATGTCCAATGGAGGCCATAGTTTTATCGAGACTATTATTATCTTCTATCCAGACATTAAAAGC
>CACKAZ010000033.1:0-2640 GCA_902598275.1 uncultured Alphaproteobacteria bacterium | reverse complement strand
CCATATCCATATATTAAAAATTTTTTGTTTAAATTTATCAATTATCTTATTTTTAGAAGTGATAAGGCTAACAGACAAAAAAGAAAACTTAATATCCAAAATCTAATCACAATTTTTTGTTCTGATAATCCTTTTTTTTCGTAGTGATGATGCAAAGGTGCCATTAAAAATAATCTTTTGCCTTTTGTTATTTTAAAATATGTAACTTGTAGCATCACTGATATTGTCTCCACTACAAAAAGACCGCCTGCTACAGCCAATACAATTTCCTGTTTTAGTAAAATTGAAGTTACTGCTAATGAAGCTCCTAAAGATTGAGATCCTGTATCTCCCATGAAAATAGAAGCAGGGCTCGAATTAAACCATAAAAAACCAAGTAGAGATCCAATTGCTGCAGTACAAAAAATTACTATCTCGCCTGAGCCTTTCATATAATTTACTAGAAGATAGTCAGAAAAATTTATATTTCCTAATACATATGCAAATATGGCAAATGTAAGGAAAACAAATATCAAAGGCATAGAGACTAATCCATCCAAACCATCTGTTAAATTAGTTGCATTTGTTGAACCAATAACAATAAGTAAAATCAATACAAAATATAAATAACCAAGTTCAATAGAAACATCTTTTAAGAAAGGAATACTAAATTTGTTTAAATCAAATCCATTATATTTAATTGTAATATAAATAATTATTGTAGCTAATAACTGACTTAAGAACTTAGTTTTAGAAGATATCCCCTTTCCTAGTTTAACTTTTTGAAAATCATCAACTAAGCCAATTAGACCAAATAGTGTTAAAGTCAAGATTAATATGTAATTAAAATTTGAAAAATTTGAAGTCCATAATATTGAGCTTATAATTATTGAAAACAGTATAAGCACTCCACCTAATGTTGGAGTTCCTTTTTTATGATAATGTGTATCTGGACCATCATTTCGAATAGGTTGCCCACTAGGAAAAATGCTTTTTTGAAATCTAATCCAGTAAGGCATTAAAATTATAACTACAAAAAATGAAGTAACTAAAGATAAACCTGATCTAAAGGAAATGTAACCAAACAAATTAAAGAAAAATTCTGTCTCTTTTAGTGAGTATAATAAGTCACTTAACATATTGTTTGATTAGCCTATCTAGTTGATTTGATCTTGATCCCATAACAAATACATTCTTTATACTATCAAATTCTTTATTTAAATATTTAATAGCTGGCATATAGCTCTTATAAAAATTAAAGTTATTTGATCTTTTTTTAAATTTATAGAATTCTTCACCAATGAAAATTATTTTTTTTAGATTTAAATTTGTTACCAATTCAATTATTTGTAGGTGAAAAAAATCAGACTGAGCTCCTAATTCCTTCATTGCTCCCAATATGTAAACTTTTTGTTTAATTTTCCTCTGATTGAATATTAGTATTTGCTTATTAAGTGAATATGGGCTGGCATTATAACTATGGTCGAAGAATATAACTTTTTTGTTCTTTATATAAGTTGGGACTTCATTACCCCTAGAATCAATTATAGAATTCTCATAAAAAAATACATTTAAATTAATTTTCTTCATGAATGTCTTTAAAAACAAAAATGAAATTATAGCTATATCTATACAAAAACTTCCTCTAAATGACTCGATAGAATATCGATTATTATTTAGTATAAAATTTACAGCATATTTTTTTTTTCTTTTTTGAATATTTTTTTTTAAATTATTAGTATTTATTAGGTGCACATTTGAGTCAATTTTACTTATAATATATTTAGGGTTGTAATTATAATTAATTAAACCACTTATGAGTCTTTTTGACTTAAATATTTTTAATTTATTATCAATTAAATGATTAAAATTTCTAAAATTTCCAATGTGAGAATTTTCGATACATGTCACTAAGCAATAATGTGGTTGTAAAGTTTTAATTAATTTAGTCATTTCATTAGAGTTATTAATACCTAATTCGAATACAGCATAATCAGTGTTTAAATGCATATTCATAACAGAAAATTGCAGACCCTGAATATTATTGTAATTCTTGTATGACCTATATGTCTTAAAGTTATTATTTTTTAAAATATGATAAATATTTTCTTTAAATGTTGTTTTTCCAACAGAACCAGTAATTGCGATAATTTTACCTTTGTAATTGTCTAATATATATTCGCAAAATTTTATTATAAATAACTGAGAGTCTTTAACATAGACTAATTTGGAATGATCTGTCTTTACGTTGACAATAGCCAAAGATGCTTTTTTTTTGAGAGCATCTTTATAATATAAGTTACCATCATTTTTATCTGTTTTTAAACCTATAAAAATATCATTCTCTTTTATAAGTCTTGTATCAAAAACTATGTTGCTATTATATTTTGATTTTAAATCATAAATAATTTTATAGATTTTTTGCATAATTTGATGAAATTACTTTATCATTAAAAATATAAATTTTATCTTTATAGGTTTGTGTATCCTCATGACCCTTACCAGCAATTATCAAAATTCCTTCATTTTTTTAATATTATTTATACCAAATTTAATAGCGTTTCTTCTATTAGGTATCTCAATTGGATTAAAGGAGTGTTCTATCAGAGTTTTTCTAATCGTTGATGGATCTTCTTTTCTTGGGTTATCATCAGTTATAAT
>CACKAZ010000032.1:0-2806 GCA_902598275.1 uncultured Alphaproteobacteria bacterium | reverse complement strand
TATGAGATAAAAATGCATTTCCCAAGCCCTCTCCTTTAGAGGCACCTTTGACTAAGCCTGCAATATCTACAATTTCAAAAGCTGCAGGGATAATTTTCTGCGGGTTGCATATTTTAGATAATTTTTGAATTCTATCATCTGGCACCCTTACTAAAGAACTATTAGGATCAATAGTAGCAAAAGGGTAATTTGCTGCCAGAGCTTGTTCATTTTCACATAATGCATTAAACAAAGTAGATTTTCCTACGTTTGGAAGACCTATGATCCCACACTTCATTTAAATACCTAGATTGGATAAATGTTTAGAAACAAATATCTGAGATAAATTTAAGTATATGACTTCGAATAATAAAAAAAGTTTTTTCTTTTCTTCAACTTTGAAGTTACCCAATACATGCCGTGTCACTTTATCTTTTTCCCCAGGGTGACTAATACCAATTCTGAGCTTCCAATAGTTATCTCCAATTTTACTACTAATGCTTCTAAGTCCGTTGTGACCAGCATTACCTCCAGCATATTTTATTTTGATTTCACCTAAATCTAAATCTAGCTCATCGTATAAAACAAATATTTCATCAGATTTACTTAATTTATTAGTTTTTAAACTCAATATGCCATTTCCAGATTCATTCATATAGTTCTCAGATAAGGCAATCTGACATTGATGACCATCTAACTGAAAAGTGTTAGTCAATTTAAAATTTTTAAATTTTTTTAATTTAAGTTCTAACTTATTAACGAGAAATTCGCCAAGTAACAAACCAGCGTTATGACGATTATTTTTATGTTTGATAGTAGGATTACCTAAGCAAAATAGAGTAAGCATATAGGAAGACTATATTATTCGGCTGCTTTTTCTTCTTCTTTCTTATCTTCAGCTTTTTCTGCTGTTTCTTCAGTGCTTTCTTCTGTCTCTTCAGGTTCAGGTTCTTTTTCAACTTTTGGCGCTTGAACAGTGGCTAACATGAAGTCTCTACCTTGAATTGTAGGCTTCATTCCTTCTGTTAAAGTTACGGCGCTCAATCTTATATCATCACCAATTTCCTTGCCTTCTAACGATATAACAAATTTTTCAGGTATGTTATTAGCGAGACAAGTAAGTTCAATTTCTCTTCGGACGACGTTTAAGATGCCGCCTTGTTTCAATCCAGGAGATAATTCTTGATCAGTGAATTCAACGGGCACAGCAATGACTATTCTTGTTTTTTCATCAACCCTTTGAAAGTCTACATGAATAGGATTGTGTTTAACTTTATGCCTTTGAATACTTTTTACAATTACAGCTTCTTTTTTATCACCAAACTCTACCTCAAATATTTTTGAATAGAAGCCACCTTCTTCAAATCTTTTTTTTAAGCTGAATAGTGTCAACTGCAACCATAACAGGATCGGTGTTCCCTCCATATATGATAGAGGGTATTAAACCTTCATCAAAATAGGGATTAGTATTACCTTTTTTACGTTCTTTTGCAGGTATATTTCCACTGATTTTCATAGGCTGAGTTTATACAATAAAAAATAAGATTAATCAAACAGAGAAGATATAGATGTTTCGTTATTTATGCGCATTATAGCCTCTCCAAATAGTGGGGCCACAGACAAATATCTCATACCAGACGGAACTTCAAATGTGGGCTTAATAGTATTGGTACAAACCATTTCTTCTAAAACAGAATTATTGATGTTTTCTAAAGCTTTTCCGGAGTATACACCATGGGAACAATAACCATAAACATGAGTAGCTCCCTTTTCTTTTAGAGCCTTAGCTGCGTTACAAATAGTTCCTCCTGAGTCAACTAAATCATCAACAATGATACATTTCTTGCCATCGACTGATCCTATAACATTCATAGCATTCGAGACACCAGGAGCATCTCTACGTTTATCTATTATAGCTAAGTCAGCGTTAAGTTTTTTTGCAAATGCTCTGGCCCTGAGAACACCACCAACATCTGGAGAGACAAATACTAAGTTCTCATCTCTTTTATTTGATTTGATATCATTTACAAACATATTTAATGCATAAAGATTATCCAATGGGATATCAAAAAACCCTTGAATTTGTCCTGCGTGTAAATCCATAGTTAAAACTCTATTGGCGCCTGCTGTTGTAATTAAATTAGCGACTAGTTTAGCCGAAATAGGAGTTCTTGGCCCAGTTTTTCGGTCCTGTCTGGCATAACCAAAATATGGTAATACAGCAGTAATTCTTTTAGCAGATCCTCTTTTTAAAGCATCAATTGCAACTAACAACTCCATTAAATTGTCATTAGCAGGGAATGAAGTTGATTGTATTAAAAAAACATCCTCTCCTCTTACATTTTCAGCAATTTCAACAAATATCTCCTTATCAGAAAATCTTGTCATAGTTGTTTCAGATACGGGTATTTTAAGATATTCTGAAATCTCTTTAGATAACTCAATGTTACTATTTCCAGAAATAATTTTCATAAGTTAACTGAGTTATATAGTAAAATATATATCCATACAAAGTTAATTTATTGATACTAGGCTAATATTTCTTCCATAATCTTTTAATCTTTGATGAATACTCCTTCGATAACTAAAGTAATTTTTGTTTTTATAAGTATCTATTTTGGAATCTACAATTTTGAAAACCCCTAAGCTCTTTAATTTAACTTTAGCAAGCTTAGGAAGGTCAAAAAAATACCTATTATTTTTTCTAGTATAAAAATCTGTGTCATTTAAATTCATGCCATTAATAAATTCTATTGATACCTCATAAGAGTATTTTCTGATACAAGGGCCAATAAAGGCTCTTAAATTAGATCTTTTTGAGCCAATT
>CACKAZ010000031.1:0-2836 GCA_902598275.1 uncultured Alphaproteobacteria bacterium | reverse complement strand
TAAAATCAAGTTTCCCGTATCTTTGCAACATCCTAAAAATAGAAGAAAATGCAGCGGGGACACCAGCACTTAAAATACCTTGATCGGGCACTTCTGTACAACCCCTTGTAACTAAGTTTAAAAAATCAAATTTTCTTGGAGATAATGTATTTCCATTTAAAACTAAGGGATTTTGATCTTTTGGTTTTAGAATCATCACTCCTTCTCCTCCCATTCCAAACATTTGAGGATTGACGAGGCCTTCAACTAACATCGCCCCAGCAGCAGCGTCAAAAGCATTTCCTTTGTCATCATTTAAAATATTGTAAGCGGTTATTGATGATAAATTAGAGTGAGTTGCTAGGGCACCGTTGGTACCTGAATAGCTAGGTATAAAACTATTTGAACTGTTATCATCTGTCCTAAAAGATCTATTCATTGTGTATCAATTTATTTGTCCATTAAAAAATTTATTTAGGTGATTTTATAAAACATTTTTTTTTTTGAAAAATTGCATTATAAAGTTATATATGACCTGGAAGTTAATATCAAAATCTTCGTATTCACTATTACTAGGTGAATTAGAGACAAAACAAGAAAATAATCAGAACATATATCGTATAACAGTTGCTGAAAAACATCTTAATTCTGGAAATTTTGCCCATGGTGGTTTTTTAATGTCTTTTTTAGATAATGTAATGGGTAATGCCGCTTACAAGTCATTTGGTAATAGGCCATGTGTGACTATATCAATGAACACACACTTTACCTTTTCTGCTCAAAAAGGAGATGAATTAATTGGTATTCCTTCTATTGAAAGAATGACTAAAACTTTATGTTTTGTGAAATGCCAAGTTTTTTCAAAAAAGGAAATTATTGTTTCAGGTAATGGTATTTGGAAGTTAGTTAAAACATCATTAAGTAAATCTGTAAAAGATAAAAAAGCAGATGATGATGGCGGGTGGTAGTAATCTAATTACTTTTAACTTTAAAAATTGAAAATTCAAATTTCAGATACTAATGCATGCAAAGCATTATTTTTTTCAATCTCTTTTTTTGTAGGTTTATGGGCTGTTAGAATTCCTGATATAAAAGATCAAATAGAAGTTGATTACACTGGTTTGGGTTATCTTTTTGTTATCTTTTCAATTGGTTCCGTTTTAACAATGATCGTTGCTCCAAAAATAACACAACTTTACTCTTCTAAAAAAATATCCCTTATATCTGGATTTATTATATGTGTTTTATGGCTTTTAATACCATTTGCTCAATCATTTGAATTCATGTCATTGCTGAGTTTTATTTTTGGTGTTTGTTATGGACTATTTGAGGTAATTCTCAATGTGCAAGCGACTTCTTTAGAGAAAAAGTTTAATAAACCCATGATGTCAGGTTTTCATGCGTTTTGGAGTATCGGATTGTTGTCCGGCTCTTTGTTAACCAGTTTATTTTTAGAATTTAAAATAAGTTTTTTTATTAATTCAATTGTTTTTATTGCGATTTTAGCCCCAGTAATTTTCTTTAGCAGCTTAACTATAAAAAATAGCAAATCAGACTCTTTGTCTTTTTTTTCTATTTTTTTTAACTGGCCATTGTTTCTAATAGTTTTAGTTGTTTTAGCTGTTACAGCAGTATTTTTAGAAGGGGGCACAGACTCTTGGGGATCTTTATATATGAGAGATTATATTAATGCTGATGGTTTTAATATTGGCCTTGCTGCAATAGCTTTTAATGGGAGTATGGTTTTTGGAAGATTAATTGGTGATAAACTAAAAGAAATTTTTGGCATTTATAATTTTCTTGTACTTTCAGTGATTGGTTCTTTAGTAGGATCAATAATAATAGCATTAAGTAGTTCCCTAACATTAGCAGTTATAGGTTTTATTGTTGCAGGTTTTAGTGTCTCTTCTATTATCCCTATTTGTTACACTTTTGGATCTTCGATTGAAAATGTCAATCCAACGGTGGGAATAACTATTATCACAATAGGGACTTATGGTGTTTTTATGATAGCGCCACCCACCTTAGGATATGTTGCAGATATCTTTGGTATTGAATTCGTTTATACACCCATGTTAATACTTTTTTTAATGGCAAGTATGATTGTAATCATGCAAAAAAAATTATTTAAAAACTAATTTCTTTTTAAAATTAATATATTTCCAAATAATACTAAAAACCCACCTATATATAAGTTCATATCCCATATCAATCCTTCAAATATAGTAGAAATTATTAGTGCTATGAGAGGCATAATGATCGCTATATATGCTGCATCATTTGCTCCAATATTTTTAATAATTGACAAGTATAGAATGAATCCAAAAACACTTCCAAAAATTGATAAATAAAGAAGAGAAGCTATATATCTATAACTAAAATCAAAGTTTAAATCTATGCCAACTAAAAGTAGATAAATTAGTAAGGTTATGGAGCCATATAACATGCCATAACCTGTAACTGCCACAACATCCATTTTAATTTTAGAGGTGTACTCTGATATCAAGTTTCCTATAGATGCGAAATAGGTTGCCAACACTCCTAATAATATTCCAATACTTGTACTCTTTGAAAATTCAAAATTAATAATTTCATCATAAAAAATAAATAATAAACCTAAAGTTCCAATGAGACCTCCCACTAATGTCATAATTTTGGGATACTTACGCTTAAAAACAATGTTATTAACGACATTCATAAATAAAATTGATGAAAAACATAGAGCGACAAACCCACTGATTAAATGGACTGTAGAGAGATAGAAAAAAACATAATTTATATTAAATAACGATATACCAAGAGCCGCAATAAAGAGGTGTTCTTTTAGTGAAAATTTAAGATTTATTTTTTTAAATAC
>CACKAZ010000030.1:0-2948 GCA_902598275.1 uncultured Alphaproteobacteria bacterium | reverse complement strand
TTTAGACATTACGTAAAATCTTGTAATATTATTTGTAGAGTTTGCAAAATTTTCATCAATTACTTTTAAGCCATAGATATTACCTGCCAAACTTGAAGCAATAGCAGCTGTATCATATATTTTTTCATCAAAGATTTTTTTTGCTGAACCAGCTGTATCAGCACCTATTAAAATATCTAAGTCCAATTTTTGAATTTTATCACTACATTGTGCCAAGGCTTGTTCATGACTAATTATATTTTTAATATTTTCTATTTTACTATCTGGATGAATTAAAAGCTTATGTTCAACCTTTAGGAAATGTTCAAAGTTAATATGCAAATTAGATTTAGGTATTAGTCTGTGGATATCAGCTACTCTGCCTGCAGCAGAATTCTCGATAGGGATCATAGCGTAATCGACATTTCCTAATTCAGCTTCATTCAAAGCAATTTCAAATGTTTTACAAGGTAATGGCTCTGCTCCTGGAGAGAAATCTTGAACAGCTAAATGACTGTAAGCTCCCTCTACCCCTTGGAAAGATATTTTTTTATTCATCATTAAAAATTAAACGGTTTACTCTATCTAAATCCTCTTTTGTATCAACTCCCAAAATTTCTTCTTTTACAATAGAAATTCCAATTTTATTGGTTTCAATAATACGAAGTTGTTCAAGTTTCTCATCAAGCTCTCTTTTAGTTGGATGTAAAGATATAAAATCATATAAAAATTGCTTATGATATCCATATACTCCAATATGATGAAAGATATCTTCATTAACTTTAAATTCGTTATTTAAAAATCTAGAAAAATCTAAAGCGCAATTTTTTTTATCAATTAAGACTTTTACTTTTGAATTATTATTAGCTTCATCTAAGTTTATGAATGGACAAGCTAAAGTGCTTATTTGAAATTGTAAAAGTCTTTCTTTTAATAATTTTACATGATTTTCAGTGATAAATGGCATATCTCCTTGGACATTGATGACATACTTAAATTTAATATCTTTCTCTATTTTTTTTAACGCCTCTCCAATGCGGTCACTTCCAGATAAATGATCAGGATCGGTCATAACATGTTTAAGATCCATTTTTTCACAGTAATTTTTTACCTCTTGGTCACATATAGCTAAGTATAAATTTTCAGTGAAAGCTGATACACGATTATATACATAATGGAGCATTGGTAAGTCTCCAATTTGAGCAAAAGGCTTATTTGGGAATCTAGATGCCTTTAATCTTATGGGTATAATAACTAAAGTATCATTCATTAATGCGACAAATATCCGTTTTAAGTGGTATATTTTTAAACATAGACTTCTCTTTTTAATATGGAAACTAATAAAATTCTAGGGGCAATAATACTTGCCCTCCTACTCGCTGCTGTATTCTCAAAAGTTGCTGATATGGCTATTCACCCAGAGTTTCCAGATGAATTAGCTTATAAAATTGAAGTCCCTGAAGGGGGTATCTCTTCGGAGACTAAAGAAGAAGTTAATATTTTTGAAGTTCTCCCCGAAATAACACCTATGCTTGCCTCTGCAAATATGGAAAACGGTGAAAAGATTTTTAAAAAGTGTGCTTCATGTCATACGCAAGTAAAAGGTGGAGAGAATAAAGTAGGTCCTGCAATGTGGGGTATAGTAAATAGGTCAAAAGGATCCATGGAAGGTTTTGCATATTCAGGTGCTTTGGTAGAATTTGGTGGTGATTGGAATGTTGAGGAACTAAACAAGTTTTTACTAAAACCAAAAAAATATATTGCTGGTACTAAAATGAATTATAACGGTATCAAAAAAGACCAAGATAGGGCAGATTTAATAAAATGGCTAAGTTCTCTTAGCGATTAAAGTTTTCATTCCTACAATTTTCAATATCATGTAATTTATGAGTTCTGTATCATTAGATTCTAATAAGTTAAAATCATTGTTTGGAGCATACTATGACAGAAGAATGATACGAATTCTTCTTTTAGGTATTATAAGTGGTTTTCCCTGGGTATTAATTGCAAGTGCGCTTTCTCTATGGTTAAAAGAAGAGGGCCTAAGTAGAAGCACAATTGGTTGGGCTGGGCTTATTTTTGGTGTATATGCTTTCAATTTTTTATGGGCTCCAATAATTGATCGATTAAGACTTCCTTTTTTAACTAATAAATTGGGTCATAGAAAATCAATAATAATGTTGATGCAAACAGTCATTTTAATTTGTCTAATTATATGGAGCGCATTAGAGCCAACTCAAAACTTAGCCTTAATTATTGGAGTAGGATTGGCTATTGCTATTTCATCTGCAACTCAAGATATAACAATTGATGCTCTAAGAATTGAACAAATAAAAAAAGATGAAACTTCAAGCATGGCTGCAGGTGCAGCAATGGCTGTTGTAGGATGGTGGACTGGTTTTAAGCTTGGAGGGTTTATTTGTCTTGAAATAGCTGAAAGACTTGAAATATCAGGTGTGGAACAATATTGGCAAGTTACATTTATTTTTTTAATGGCCATTATAGTACTATGTAATGTAGGTTTAACTTTCATTCCCGAGTCAAATAAAGAGAGATTTCAGGATATTACAAATACAGATACTTCAAATTCAAATGTTAATAGTGTTAGAAATGCAGGATATTTATTTGCATCTGTAGGGGTTATATGTTTTTTAACTGGAAAGTTCTTTGAAAAAATTTGGTTTACGAATGGGGGATTAACATTTGTTATTTTAGGTGGAACATTTTACCTTTTCTCATTTTATATACAAAAATTTGGTGAAGATAATCCTATTTCACAAACCCTGTACTATTTAAATAATGTAGTAGCAAACCCATTAAATAGTTTTTTTAGCATTAATGGGGTGAAAATAGGCATAGCTATTCTTGCTTTTGTATTTTTATTTAAAATTGGTGAAGCTTTTTTAGGAAGAATGAGTTTAGTATTTTACAAAGAAATAGGGTTTTCAAAGAGTGATATTGCTATTTTT
>CACKAZ010000029.1:0-3306 GCA_902598275.1 uncultured Alphaproteobacteria bacterium | reverse complement strand
TTTTTAGTAGCTGGATATTTACCCAAATATTTTAGTGCCTCATTATATAGATACTCTTCAGCTTTTTTCTTCATATTTTATATTTTAAGAATTATTATTATGAAGTACATAAACAAAGGCGCTTGTAGCTCAGTAGGATAGAGCACCAGATTCCTAATCTGGGGGTCGCAGGTTCGATTCCTGCCAAGCGCGCCAAAGAAAAATGATATTAATTTTTTTCGTGTAAGAAATCCAAAAGTCTGTCTAAATATTTCTCATCAACATTATAAGCTTTTTTGTAATGCTCTATACAATACGGTTTTGTTGGAATATTTTGACATCCACAGTAGTGAAATCCCTCTTCAAGTGGATCACCAATTGGCCATTGACAAGATTTAAAGTTACCGGTGCCAACAATACTCTTTTTAAAACTAAATTTTTCCCTTCTTCGAACAGGCTCTTTTCTTACCGTACTTTGGGAAGATGAATTACTGGTTTCCCTGTACATGGTTACAGAAGAAAATTGTTGATTTTGAGTTGATTTTTTTCTGGAGTTTTGACGTCTCTCAAGCCCCAGTCTAAAAGCCTTACCAATAACGGCATTTTTAGTAAATCCAAGCTGCACACCAATCTGGCTAGTAGCAACCCCTTCATTCCAAAGCTTTTTAAGATCTTCTACTTTCTGGTTATTCCAAGACATATTTTATATACCTACTCTATTTAGTTCCTTATATGGGTAGTTTTATACTATATATAGTAGTAGTAATCTAGCCTAAAATGATTAAAAAAATGTGAATAAATATGAAATCTCTTAAAAATCTCAATTTCGAAAAAATCCAAAATGTTGGGATCAGAGTCGATTTTAATGTGCCCGTTGATAAATATTTTAAGATAACTGACAAAACAAGATTAGACAGGGCAAAGGACACCATCAATTTTATTAAAAATAAACAATGCAACATTCTTCTTCTTTCACATTTTGGAAGACCAAAAGAAAACTTCGATGACAAGTACTCTTTCACAAAACTTATTGATCAGTTTCAGGAAATCTTAAAATTAAAATTAAATTTTATAAGCTATGATAATTTTTTAAAAAACGGTCTTGATCAATTCAATTATAATAGGCCCACCACAACTCTTTTAGAGAATATAAGATTTTTCGAAGGTGAAATAAAAAATGATTTAAGTTTTAGTAAATCAATTACTGACAATCTAGATCTATATGTTAATGAAGCATTCTCTGCTTCCCATAGGCTTCACTCATCAGTAAACCAAATGGCTAAAAATATTTTATCTACACCTGGTTTTAATTTTGAAAAAGAAATTAAGGCAATTAATGATATCAAAAAATCTCAAAAGAAAAAATTAGCTATAATTGGAGGTTCAAAAATCTCAACTAAAATAAATACACTTTTGTCTTTAACGACTTCTTGCTCAGATATTTTTATAGGAGGAGCAATGGCTAATAATTTTTTAAAATATAATAAGTTTAATGTTAGTTCTTCTTTAATTGAAGAGGGTGCTGAACGAATGATTGAAATGATTTATAGCTCTGCAAAACAAACAGGCTGTGAAATCCATCTCCCAGTTGATGTAATGCTCGACTCAGATCAAAGTGTATTAGTCAATGAACTTGATAAAAACTCTGAATTTAAAATTTTAGATATAGCCGACTCTTCTCATATAGTTTTAGAAAATCTTGTTAAAAAAAGTGATATTATTTTGTGGAATGGCCCCATGGGAATGATTGAAGACCACAAATTTTCGAAGGGATCTATTAATCTATCTCACCTTCTTGCTAAAGCTCAAGCTGATGTTGTTATTGGTGGTGGAGATACAATCTTAGCTATCAATATGGCAAAAGAAAAATTTGAAGATTTTTATTTTGTCTCAACTGCCGGGGGTGCTTTTCTTGAGGCACTAGAGGATAAAGAACTATTGGGAATTGAAGCTCTTAAGGCTGATTTATAAAATGTTTTTTTAGAAACGGAATTTGAATTATAGTAAAGACAATTGTAATTCCCATAATACCAAAGACTTTAAAGTTAACCCAAACATCGGTTGTTTGAGTTCGCCAAACGATTTCATTTAAAACAGCTAGAAGTACAAAAAAGCTGGACCACATTTTGTTCATTAGCCCCCACCCCTCATCAGTTAATTTTAAAGAAGAATTCAATAATAATTTTAAAACAGGTTTATTAATAATTGTACTTCCAATTAAAACGATAGCAAAAAGTGCGTTTATGATTGTGGGTTTCATTTTAAAAAATATTTCATTTTTAAGAAAAATACTCAGGCCACCAAATACAACTAAGATAACTGTACTTACTAACATCATTGTAGAAATTTTTCTTTCTTTGAAATAGATAGCTATGAGAGAAATAAATGTAGCCACTATTACAGCAGCTATACTTAAATAGAGATCTTTATCTGTTTTATAGTAAACAGCAAAAAAAACAATTAAGGGAAAAAATTCAAATAGCTGCTTCATATTATATGAGTCTATCTAAATATTCTTCAAATTGAAACTCTCTTAAGTCACTCATTCCTTCACCGTACCCTTCAAATACAACAGGTATGTCGAAATCATTTAGTATCGTTAGAAGAGCTCCATATTTAGCATTAGAGTCGACCTTATTTAAAATAATTCCATCTAATGTTACATATTCTTGAAACCCCTCAATAATATGCTTGGATGCAAGTCCGGTATTAGCATCCAAAGTCAAAAAAGTTTGAATTAAATTAAATTGATCAGATTTCTTTGAAATTATATTTGAAATCTTTTTTAGTTCTGCCATTAAATTTTTATTATTGTGTTGTCTTCCAGATGTATCAATTATCACAACATCATGATCTTTCATTTTATCAATACCTTGGAAAATGACAGCTGATGGGTCCTCCATATTATTACCCTTATGTATGGGTACTTCAAATTTTTTGGTAAAATGCTCGAGTTGATCTATAGCTGCTGCTCTGAATGTATCTGCTGCAATAACAGCAGGATTTAAGCCGTTTTTTTGAAATAGATTTATAAATTTACCGATGAATGTTGTTTTTCCTGATCCGTTATTACCTGCAATTATATATAAGCTCTTACCTTGAGGAGAAAAACCGCCAAATTTTTTTTCTGCAAATTTTGTTAGTAGCTCTTTTTTAATAACTTTTTTAATATCCTCCTCCTTTGATGTATTTCCTTTTATTTTTGAAATTATTAATTCAGCAAATTTTGGCTCAACACCATTTTCAAATAAAAGATCTTCTATTTCATCAACATTTAATTTTTTTTGAAAAATTTTTTTTAAAAAAAACATTAAACTTTTACAATTT
>CACKAZ010000028.1:0-3819 GCA_902598275.1 uncultured Alphaproteobacteria bacterium | reverse complement strand
CGGTCTTCTCTCAAAAGAAGATTTTGAAAATTTTAATGTAAAGTTTGAAAAAACGATTTTCGAAAAATATGGTGATTTTCAAGTCCATAAAACAAATTTTTGGGGTCAAGGATTGACAAGTTTAATGATGTTAAAAATGGCAAATAAACAAAAAATTAAAACACTACAATCAGCTGATGATATTCATAAATTTATTGAAATTTTAAAATTAACATTTGCTGACAGAGAGATGTATTTTACAGGTAAAGACAATACAAGAGTAAAGGCAAGTCACCTTTTAAATGATACTTACTTAAGTAAAAGAATTCGACTAATTACAGAAAAGGCTATTGATACAATCATCCCTGGAGATCCTATATCTAAAAATTCTTTACTGCCAATCGACAATGACATTAAACCATGGGGAGCTGGAACTGTACATATTAGTATTATAGACAAGGACAATAATGCAGTTTCATGCACACCTAGCGGAGGCTGGATTAGATCTAATGAGGTAATTAATGAGTTAGGATTTCCTTTAGGAAATAGACTGATGACCTTTTATTTATCAAAACCTGGTCATGCAAATTTCATTACTCCTTTGCAACAACCCAGAACAACGCTGAGTCCCACTTTGATTATCAATCATAAGAAAAAGGAGATATTAAGTTGTGGGACTATGGGTGGTGATGCTCAAGACCAATGGCAGGCTCAATTTTTAATGAATTATATGTTTTCTAATAAAAATATAGATCAAGCTTTAAATGAGCCCAGAGTTTCATCAGAGCATTTGCCTGCTTTTTTTCATCCACATGATCCAAATTATAAACAGTTATTGTTAGAAGAACGTCTTGCACCCTTACAATCAAAATTAATTAAAAAGGGTCACAAATGCCAAACAGTTACTGACTGGAGTGAAGGTTTTATATTATGTACCAGAAAGAAAAATAAAATTTATGATGCATATGCAGATATTAGAAGTTATAAAAGTCAAATATTTCAAGCACAGGCATTAGCATGGTAAAGAAACATAAAAAATTAAGTGATTTAGTAGATGTAGTTAAAAGACTGCGCAATCCAAAAAATGGATGTCCATGGGATATTCAACAAACATCTAAATCATTAGCTAAATATACTTTAGAGGAAGCATACGAAGTGATAGAAGCAATTGAGTCTAATAATTATCGTGAATTAGAGGGAGAGCTTGGAGATTTGTTACTCCAAGTTATTTACCATTCAATTATTGCAGCTGAAAAAAAGAAATTTTCTATTGAAGATGTTATTGATACCAGTGTCAAAAAAATGAAATCACGTCACCCGCATATTTTTATGCGTGATGAGTCGATTAAAACTGTTCAAGATGTAAATGAATTTTGGGAGACGCAAAAAAAATATGAGAGAAAAAAAAAGGGAGCTCAATCTGTTTTAGATGGTGTGAGTGTTAGTCTTCCCGCTGTTACAAGATCGTTAAAACTTCAAAAGAGAGCTGCAAAAGAGGGTTTTGATTGGAAAGACGCTAGTGGAAATTTGAAGAAGGTTAAAGAGGAATTAAATGAACTTTCTCATGAAATAAAAGTACAAAATAAAAAGAAAATAAAAGAAGAATTAGGTGACTTATTATTCTGCTGTATTAATTTATCAAGAAAATTAGGACTTGATACTGAGACTGTAATCAGAGAATCTAATAGAAAGTTTGAAAAACGTTTTAAGAAAATGGAAAAACAAATGAATAAAAAAAAATTAGAGTGGAATTTAAAAAACTTGGAAAAACAATGGCAAAACTCAAAATAGTTCTATTTAGTTTATTTTTTTCAGTTGTATCTAATAGCCTCTTATCTTACGAAATTAAAGATCTAATTAAAATTCTTATTGAAAAAAATGAAACTAATTCAAAATTTAAATACGACAATTTAATAGAAGATAAAGATTTACAAAATGCTGACACCTTATATATACCAGAAATTGATTACTCATTTAATATCTCTAATAATAATTCAAGTACTATAAGTACATCCAATTATAATTCAGATACTCATACTCTAAGTGCCACAGTCAACCTTTATAATGGTGGTTTTAGTCAATTAAATTTAATCACAACGCAAACTAGAAATCAGGCCTTTGATTATTTAAGGGAGTATCAAAAAGAATTATTAATTAAAGAATTACTCAACGGCTATAGTAATTTGCAAGCATTAATTTTTAAAAAGAAAAATCAACGGATGAATTTAGAGTTTTATAAAAAGAAAGTTCTAGAGGCAGAAATTTTATTTCAGGCAAATAGAATTACTAAAACTGAGTTATTGGATTTAGAAAATGAATTATTAGAAGCACAAACAGTATTATTAGATTTCGATAGACAGATAGATAACTTAATGCTGCAAGTAAGTAAATTACTTGATTTAGAAATTAAAGATGAGGATGTTAATTTTGATTACAAAATTGATGTATCAAGCAATCAAATTGATAAGAAATTATTTTCAGATTTAATGGGGTCTTCTTATGGTCAGTATTTATCTTTTATAGAAAACACATATCTACCTGAGTTGGAAATGAGCAAAAAAGATCTAAGACCTTCAGTTGATCTGTCATACTCTTTAAGTGAAAGTCAAAATTACTCTGCAACAATTGATCACAGAAGGTCTTCTTCACTTTCTTTACTATTAAAAATACCTATTTATGATGGCTACAAAGATGAAAATAATTTTGATATAGAACAATACAATTATCAAAAAAAATTGCTGGAACATAAAGATTTAAAGAGAGATATGTTGAATACATACCTTGAAGCATGGAATAACTACGACTTTTATTTAAATAAAATTGATAACCAAATAAAAATTATAGATACCCTAAATCTGAAATTAAAAGGTAATGAGATATTGTATAAGGCACAGAAAATTAATATCACTGAACTAATAGAAAGTCAGAACGACTTAAATGATGCACAAAATATTTTATTAGATTTGAATTCTCTCAGAAAATATTATTTAATAGATATTCTTATTTTTAACGGGGATTTAAATACAATTATTAATGGATTGGGATAGATTAAAAACATTTTATCATGTTGCTACAGCTGGTAGCATATCAAAAGCCATGGATACAATCCATCTCAGTCAATCAGCGATTACTAGACAAATACAATCTCTAGAACACAGTCTAAAGACAAAGCTTTTTAAAAGACACACCAAGGGTATAACTCTTACAGAACAGGGTTCATATCTTTTTGAAGAGACTGAGAAAATATTTGCTGATTTAAATTCTATTGAAAAAAAGATAGTTGAATATAAGTCAGTTCCCACTGGAAACCTGTCTATTAACACAACAGTTGCATTTGGCTCTATGTGGCTTAGTCCTAGAATAAATGAATTTATTCATGGATACCCAGAGATTAATCTTAAATTAAACTATTCTGAAGACGAACAAGACATGCTTCGCCAGGACTATGATATTGGTTTATGGATGAGAAAACCTAGACATTTAGACCTAGTGTCAAAACACATCGCAACTATAAAATATCATATTTATGGTTCTGCTAATTATATCAACGAAATGGGTATGCCACTTAGAAGATCTGAGTTGAATAGTCATCGTTTGATCACTTATGGTATAGGAAAGCCCTCTCCTCTCTCCGATACTAACTGGATATTAAAAACAGGTGTTAAAAAAAACCAAAAAAATAGACGACCTCATATAACTATTAATAACTTGTATGGTTTGTTAGTTGCAGTTGAAACTGGTGCGGGTTTAGCTGCTTTACCAGATTACATGGCTCAACATAAAGCACACTTAGTAAAAGTATTGCCTGATATTCAAGGGCCAAGTTATGAGGTTCACATG
>CACKAZ010000027.1:0-3970 GCA_902598275.1 uncultured Alphaproteobacteria bacterium | reverse complement strand
TAATGTTGATGAAAATTCCTCAGTAAATGGAAATTCGCATACAAAATCTATTGAAGAATATTCTAAATTGAATAATTCAGAAACACTTCTTGTAAGTGCAAAAATTGAGTCAGAAATTTCGCAAATAAGTGACAATGAAGAAAAAAAAATGTTTCTTGATAGTATGGGCCTTAAAGAAACTGGGTTGAAAAGAGTTATAAAAAAAGGCTATGCCCTTTTGAATTATATTAATTTTTTTACTGCTGGTGAGAAAGAATTAAGAGCTTGGACAATTTCTAAAGGTACATTAGCACCAAGTGCTGCTGGTGAAATACATACTGATATGGAGAAAGGTTTCATTAGGGCTGAGACAATATCTTATGAGGATTATATTGAATACAATGGGGAAAGTGGTGCGAAAGAAAAAGGAAAATTAAGATTAGAAGGTAAAGAATATGAAGTAAATGACGGGGATGTCATGCACTTTTTGTTTAATGTTTGATATCTCTCCAAATCTGTTGCTTTGAAATATAAGCAAGTACAAATAAAACTATTAAAAATAGTATAACCTTTAAACCCATTCTTTTTCTATCCTCTAAGCTTGGCTCTGCAGCCCAAGCTAAAAAAGTTGTAACATCAGTTGTCATTTGGTCCATAGAACTTTCGGTGCCATCATCATAATCAACTAAACCATCAGACAATGGTGATGTCATTGCAATTAAATTACCTGCCATATACTTGTTATAATGTTGGCCTTTGGGTACTTTCATGTCTTCTGGTGGATCAACGTAACCAAGCAATAATGCTTTAACATAATCTGCACCTTTTGGTCTAGCTTTGACTATTAAAGATAAATCTGGGGGATAAGCACCGTTGTTTGCAGCCCGAGCAGCTTTAACATTTGGATAAGGATTTGCAAATTGATCTGATGGAATTCCATCTCTTTCAAACATTTCACCTTCATCATCGGGTCCGTCCAAAATTAAATGCTCTGCAGCTATTGCCTTAATGTGATCTTCGCTAAAACCAAGATCTCCTAGATTTCTGTAAGCGAGATAATTCATAGAATGGCACCCTGCACAAACCTCTCTGTATACTTTTAAGCCACGTTGAGCTGAGGCACGATCATATGTTCCAAAAAACCCTTTCCAAGACCAGTCATATTTTGGAATGTCAATTTTTGCACCTGCGCCATAGGAGTTAAAACTGAAAAGTAAAAAAAAGGCCAGAAGAGCTTTTCTCATATTTAAGCTTTTTTGCTTTGCAAGTAATTTGTAATAGTAAGTGGTTGTCTAGGGGTTTCAAGAAATCCTACAAGTGGAGCCAATACAAAAATAAATAAAAACCAATATGCGGTTCCAATCCTGGAGATAAGCACATAAATATCTTCAGCAGGTTTACCTCCTACATACATTAAGACCAAAAAGTTTACAGCAAATAAAAGAACACAATATCTCCAAATAGGTCTAAACAAACAAGATCTAACTTTTGATGTGTCAAGCCAAGGAAGTAATCCTAGTGCAAGAATAGAACTAAACATAGCTATTACCCCGCCAAGCTTATCAGGAATAGCTCTCAGAATAGCGTAAAAGGGTAAGAAATACCATTCAGGCACAATATGTGCAGGAGTTATCATAGGATTAGCTTTAATATAATTATCAGAATGTCCTAATATATTAGGATAATAAAATAAAATGAAAGCCATAATAATGAAGAAAAATAGAGCGGCATTTAAATCTTTTATTGTTACGTAAGGATGAAAGCTAACTGTTTCATCCCAACTTTGAGGTTCTGAACCAGTTGGATTATTTGAACCTGTCATGTGGAGTGTAATGACATGAAATACAACTAAACCTACAATCGCAAAAGCTAACAACCAGTGCAATACATAAAACCGGTTAACAGCTGAGTCCCCAACGGTAAAATCACCGAGAAGTAGCTGTAATATTGCATCACCCACAACAGGGATAGCTGAGAAAAGATTTGTTATAACAGTAGCTCCCCAGTATGACATCTGACCCCATGGAAGTGTGTATCCTAAAAAAGCAGTAGCCATCATTAACATGAACATCGTCAAACCGAAAATATATACTAACTCACGAGGGGCTTTGTATGACCCAAAATATAAGGCTCTAAAGATATGAATAAAAGTAGCAATAAAGAAAAATGAAACTAAGTTGGCATGAAGGTATCTTATTAACCAACCAAAACTGACATCTCTCATAATCCTTTCTACAGAGTCAAAAGCGTCTTCAGCTGAGGGCTTATAATGAAATCCTAAAAATATACCAGTTAAAATTAAGCCTATTAAACAAAACATAGCAATACCGCCAAAAGACCAAAAATAATTTAATGATTTTGGAACTGGAAATTTTAGATATTCAGCTTCCATCATTCTTATCAATGGGAGCCTAGAGTCAATCCAACCCTTTATACCAGTATAGGGAGAGTTTAATGTTTTTTTATATCCTTGTAATTGATCTGAGCTCATTAATTTTATCCTATCTTTATTCTGTTATCTGTTAAAAATACATACGGGGGAACAGGTAAATTAGTTGGTGCAGGTCCCTTACGGATTCTTCCCGAAGTATCATAATGAGAACCATGACATGGGCAGAACCACCCACCGTAATCTCCTTTTGTATCTGAAGCTTTTTGACCGAGAGGAACGCAACCTAAATGAGTGCAAACACCAAGGACAACTAACCAATTATCTTTTTGAACTCTTGCAGAGTCCTCTTCAGCGTCCGGAAGTTCATCTAAAGATGTGTTTTTTGCAATATCAATTTCACTTTTAGTTCTGTGCTTTATAAAAACTGGTTTGCCTCTCCATATTACTGTTAAACTTTGACCTTCTTCAAGAGGAGATAAATCTATCTCTGTCGATGCTAAGGCTAGAGTATCTTTTCCTGGATTCATGCTAGATATAAAAGGTATTAGTAAACTAGCAGCTCCTACCCCTCCCAGAGTCATTGCAGATAATTTTATAAAATCTCTTCTTGGTTTTCTACTGTCTGACATTTGATTTTAAATCTTTATAGATTTTATTAGTAAGATGTAGCATAAGTAGTAGTCATCATGACGCATAAATTTGCAATATGTCTCTATCAGCCTGATATGCCTCAAAATCTTGGCGTTATTATCAGAACAGCAGCTTGTTTAGAATTTCCTATACACATTGTGAAGCCTCTACCTTTTTCAATGTCAGACAAAAGATTTAAAGGTGCTGTAATGGATTACATAGACCATTGCAAAATTTTAAATCATGAAAATTGGGACAATTTTTACTCTTATTGTGAAAAAAATAATAAGAGAGTTATTCTAGCTACTACTAAAACTAACAACAATCTCTATGATTTTGAATTCAAAGAAAATGATATTGTTTTATTTGGTAAAGAAACAGCAGGAGTTCCGGATACAATTCATAATATAGTTGATGATAAAATTACGATACCTATGAGTAGTAAAACAAGATCATTAAATTTAGCAACCTCTGTTGCAATCATCGTTTCAAAGATTAAAGGTAATTTTTAGTTTAAGAAATCTATAAGATGATTTAGCTCACTATTTTTTTTTAAAAAGGAAATAGTGTTTTCAGGAAATGGCATCTTTTGGATTTTGTTTAACTCTTGAGTTATCTTTTTCTCTTTTACAAAATCTGTAATATTTTTAGAGAGAATAGTTATTGCCTCCATATCAGCAGGAAATGTTTTTGTATTTTCAAATAATGATAAAAATCTCATATAACGTATTGCCCTTAAATAATCTTTTTGAATTTGAACTATCGGATCAAAAATAAATTTTAAATAGCTATTTTGATAATGTTCTATGCCCAAATAAAAATCATAAACATCTCCTTTTAAATTTATATATACACTGTTGAAAGTAAAATCTCTTCTAAGGGAGTCTTCTTTGATGCTAGTAGCTTTAGCTACTTTAGAGTGTCTTCCAGATGGGGCTATATCTTTTCTAAAAGAATTTATTTGATATT
>CACKAZ010000026.1:0-4170 GCA_902598275.1 uncultured Alphaproteobacteria bacterium | reverse complement strand
AAATTAAATTGTTCAAAATACATTAAAATGCCATAATTTTAAGGGTTTTATAATGATTAAAGGTAGTGATTACAGATCGAAAGAATATGAACTTTTTCTAGAGCACTCAGAAGAAATAGGTTTAGATCGAACAATGGTTCAAGCTGCTGGTGGTAATACTTCTATCAAAGAGGGTGATACAATGTGGATAAAAAGTTCTGGGAAATGGCTTATTGATGCTCGATCTTCTGAGTTGATGGTCCCAGTGAGTATTTCTCAAATTAAAGATGCTCTAAAAGACAGTAGTTGTTCTTATGATGAAATTTTAAAATCGATTGACTTAAAAATTTCACCAAATGGGCTTCGTCCATCAGTTGAGGCACCTATGCATGCTATTCTTGATTTCAAATTTATTTTTCATACACACGATATATTTATTAATGCGTTAGCTGTACAAAAAAACTCTCAGATAGAATTTGAGAAAATATTTTCAGATCTTAATTGGAAGTTTATACCTTATGTTAAACCTGGTATCGAACTGAGCTATAAATTAATGCAGCTTAAATCTTTTAAAGATAATGTATTTATACTTGAGAATCACGGTCTTATAGTTTGTGGTGAAAGTTTAGGGGAGATACGACATTTGTATAAGGATATTCGAGTTCGCTTAAAAAAGTTACACAACAAAAACTCTATTAAAAGTAATATTAAACCAGCTAATAGAGTCGTTGATTTAAGAAATACTAGATATAAATTTTGTAAAGACGAGTCTGTAAATAGTCTTGCTTTTTATCAGCCTTGGATTGATAAGCTTACAAACGGTGTCCTTCTCCCAGATTTTTTAGTTTTTCTCGGACCAAAGCTTTTGGCTCTCAATCCAAATGAGGATGATTTTATTGAAAAGCTAAATAAATCTTCTAAGGCACCTCTGCCTTTTAACTCCTGTATAGTTTTAGTAGGATATGGCATCATAGTTCGTAACGATGCCTTAAGAGGAACTTTAGAAATAATTCGCTGTGTGCATGACTTATTATCTTTGATTCCCGATAATGCAGATCTTCAATACCTAAATAGTAGCGAAACTAGTTTCCTTTTGAATTGGGAGGCAGAACATTATCGTCAAAAACAAAATCAATAAGCTCTATGAATAAACCATATATTAGAAACAATATTGCTGTGTTAGACATTGGTAAAACGCATGCCAAAGTCATACTATTTGATGCCCAAAATTTGGAGGAGTTAGAAGTTTTTCAAATAGAAAATATTATATTAAAAGACTCTTTGTATCCCCATTTTGATTTAGACTTGTTAAAAGATTTTATTATTAACTCTTTGAGTAAACTTGCAAAAGGTTACATAGTTGATTCAATATTTACATCCACACATGGTGCATGTATGGCATTGATGTCTAGAGGAGAATTAGCTCTTCCTGTTCTTGATTATGAGTTTGAAGGACCGGATCACCTCAGAGCAGAGTACGATCAAGTTCGACCAACATTTAATCAAACTGGAAGTCCTCGTATGAGTGTAGGTCTCAATCTTGGTGCTCAATTGTATTGGCAGAGAAAATATTTTCCGAAAGAGTTTGCAAAAGTTGATCAAATTTTATTTTGGCCACAATTTTGGAGCTATTGGTTATCTGGTGTTGCCGTAAGTGAGATTAGCTATGCGAGCTGTCATTCAGATTTGTGGAAAATTAGAGAAAAAGAATTTATTGGTCTGGAAACTTTTGGTGTTGAATCGCATGTACAATATCCACCAATTAGATCTGCGGCAAGTGTGATTGGAACTTTGCGAAAAGATATATCACAAAAAACTGGCTTAGCTCAAAATATATCAGTTTATTGTGGTGCCCATGACTCAAGCTTAGCTTTAGTCTCAGCTTATTTAAATCAAGAATTGCCTTGTTCAATATTATCAACAGGCACTTGGGTTACAATTTTTGCTTTAGGCTCAAACAATGTAAATATTTCCGAACAAACAGGTTTAATGATTAGCAATGATTGTTTTGGAAATTTAATACCCAACTACAGATTTCCTGCAGGCAAGATTTATGAGAGACAGATTCAACAAAAGAATAGATCTTCTATTAATCATAGAGAGCTCAATGCATCAGATATTAGTATTAAAAATTTTGAAAATATTGAAAAAGCAAGTTTTGTTTATAAAGACTCTGAAAAAGAAGTTGATTTTCAAGATATTGAGCCCCTGAGAACAGAGTCTTTAATTTCTGAAATACTTGCTAATCAAACACTGATTGGATTGCAAGCAATAGGATCGAGTGGACCAATCATTTGCTCAGGACCTTTTGCAAATAATAAGAAATTTTTAAAAACGATTGAAAAAAACTGGGCTTATCCTGTTATCGTGGAGGACGATCACCTAGGTATATGTAAAGGTATTGCAGACTTAGTCACGAAAAAAGTAAGAAGCTAAGGTTTTAAAAGGTATAGATTTGAGTCTGTCTCATCAGCAATAATATAAATATTACCTGATTGATCTATTTCAATATCTCTAACTCTTCCAATTTTATCTTTAAATATAACTTCCTCTTTTACGAATTTGTTATCTTTTCTATGCAACACAGACAGATATTGAAATTTGAGAGAAGATACCAAGAGTGAATTTTGCCACTCTGGGAAAGCCTCTCCTTGATAAAATTTTATACCGCTAACTGCTATTGAAGGCACCCAGATAAAATCAGGTTTTATAAAACCAGGCTCCCATGCATTACCATCACCTATTTTAGTCCCAGAATAATTGGTTCCGCCCCATCCAATTTTTTTCCATCCAAAATTGGAACCGCCTACGACCTTTCCAATGAAGTCACCCCCTTTAGGACCATGATTAGATATATAAATAGAATTTGTTTGAGGATCTAATGTCATCCCTTGTGGGTTTCTAACACCGATTTGAAATAACTCTGGCAACCATTCATTCTTTGTTAAAAAAGGATTATCTTCAGGATATTCCCCATTTTTATGAATTCTAATTATCGAACCAATAGGATTTGAAGGGTCCTGGGCGATCATTCCTTTTCCTCTTTCACCAATGCTAACAAAGAGATGGTCATCAAGAATTTCTATTCTCGATCCAAAATGCTTTCCGTTATCAAAATAGGGAAGAGCTTCATATATAAGTTCTTCGTTAACAAGCTTATTATTTTTAAGTTCAGCGCGATAAACTGCAGTTGTATATTTTCTTCCTTTTTTAATCGAACAGGTTATCCATACAACGTTATTTTCAGTGACAATGTCAAGCAATCCCCCTTGACCAAAAAAAGTTGAGGGAATTTCATGTGTTATTTCACTTTGAGATAAATTTTTTGTGTTAACTTTATAAATTTCTCCTGTTTTTTGTGTAATTAATAGCTCCTCAGAATTTAGCCAGCTCATACCCCATGGAGAATTTAATTTAATAGGAGTCGTTTCTAAGACAATTGAATTTGCTCTAAAGGTAAATAGAAAAAATATTATGAAAAAAAATAAAACTTTATTTTTAAACAATGAGAATAAAATTACTTAACTCCAAGTTTTTTTTGGAGATCGCTTGAGGAAGTAGTGTACCTAAAAACATACTTTTTATCACTATGGCAGTACTCAAACATTTTTTTTGCAGCAAGTGCAGCTTCATGAAAACCACTTAATATCAATTTTAACTTACCAGGGTAAATACAAATATCTCCCACAGCAAAAATTTTTGGCACTGAAGTTTCGAAGTTTTCTGTGTTAACAGAAATATGATTCTTTTCTAAGTTTAATCCCCACTCTGCGATTGGGCCTAATTCTATTTTTAAACCAAAAAATGGAAATATTGCATCAATGTCGTCAATTATTTTATCATCATCAAGAGTCGCTGTTACCTTCCCGTTTTCATTGAGAATAACTTTTTTAAGACTTCCCATGTTGAAGTTTACCTCTCCCTTATCAACCAATGACATAACTTTATTTACTGAGTCTTGAACACCTTTAAATTCTTTTCTTCTATGGACCAATGATACTTTTTTAGCAATGCCCTGAAATCCCATAACATAATCCAAAGCAGAGTCGCCACCGCCAATAATTAAAATATTCTTGTCTTGAAAGTCTGTTCTTTTTTTGACTGAGTAAAAGATATTCTTATTTTCTAATTGATCAGCACCTTCTGCTGGAAGTTTCCTTGGAACAAAGCTTCCTGCCCCGGCAGCAATAA
>CACKAZ010000025.1:0-5066 GCA_902598275.1 uncultured Alphaproteobacteria bacterium | reverse complement strand
TTTGAGTTGATTGCTGTTTTTAAAAAAAAAGAAGTTTGTACGCCAGGTATCTCCATTGGATATTGAAATGCCAGAAATAAACCCTCGTTTGCTCTTTCATCTACATCCAACTCTAGTAAATTTTTTTCGTTATACTCTATTGTTCCGTCATCTATTTCATATTTGTCTTTCCCAGATAATACATAAGAAAGTGTGCTCTTCCCTGAACCATTTGGGCCCATGAGAGCATGAACCTCACCCTTGTTTATTGATAAATTTAAACCTTTGATAATTTTCTTTTCTTCAATGGAAACATGAAGATTTTTAATTTCTAACATTATCCAACACTACCTTCTAAGCTAATTGCTACTAATTTCTGGGCTTCTACAGCAAACTCCATTGGCAAATGTTGTAATACCTCTTTACAAAAACCATTGACAATTAAACCTACCGCATCTTCGCTATTCAATCCTCTTTGCTGACAATAAAATAATTGGTCCTCATTAATTTTTGATGTGGTTGCTTCATGTTCAACCATTGAGTCTGAGTTACTTGACTCTATGTACGGAACAGTGTGGGCACCACATTTATTACCAATTAATAATGAGTCACATTGAGTAAAATTTCTTGCATTTTTAGCTTTTGATAAAATATTTACTAAACCCCTATAAGTGTTATTAGCTTTTCCAGCCGATATACCTTTTGATATTATCTTTGAGGATGTATTTTTACCGATATGTATCATTTTTGTGCCTGTATCGGCTTGTTGCATATTATTAGTTATTGCTACTGAATAAAATTCTCCTTTAGAGTTATCTCCTTGCAAAATACAACTTGGGTATTTCCATGTTATTGCAGATCCTGTCTCAACTTGGGTCCAAGATATTTTAGAATTTTTACCTCTGCAGGCACCTCTTTTTGTTACAAAATTATAGATACCCCCCTTACCTTCTTTATCACCGGGGTACCAATTTTGAACTGTTGAATACTTTATTTCTGCATTATCCAGAGCAACTAACTCAACATTAGCAGCGTGAAGCTGGTTTTCATCTCTCATTGGTGCGGTACAGCCCTCTAAATAACTTACATAACTATCTTTATCTGCAATTATAAGAGTCCTCTCAAACTGACCAGTGTTCATTGCATTAATTCTAAAGTACGTTGATAACTCTACAGGACACCTAACGCCCTCAGGAATATAAATAAAAGATCCATCAGTAAACACTGCTGAGTTTAAAGCAGCAAAAGAGTGATCAGATACAGGTATAACACTTCCTAAATATTTCTTTACTAAATCTGGGTGAGTTTTTACTGCCTCAGAGATTGAGCAAAATACAATACCCTGATCACTTAATTGTTTTTTATATGTAGTGGCAACTGATACGGAGTCAAAAACGGCATCTACTGCAATACCAGATAACATTTTTTGTTCTTTTAATGGAATACCTAGTTTTTCATAAGTTTTGATTATTTCTGGGTCGATTTCATCCAAAGACTTAGGTTTATCTTTGAGACTTTTAGGAATTGAGTAATAATAACAATCTTGGTAATCAATTTCTGGTATATTCAGCTTAGCCCACTCGGGCTTAGGTAGCTTATTAAATACTTTGAAGGCATTGAGCCTCCAATCAAGCATCCACTCTGGCTCGTCTTTTTGGGCAGATATAAATTTTATTATATCTTCATTTAAACCTTTAGGAGGGCGTATTTCATCTAGTTCAGTAGAAAAACCATACTTATAATCAGTATCTCCTAGGGTGTTTACTTGTTTAATAGTTTGTTCTGTAGCTGCCATAGATTTCGATATATATGATAAATAAGGATTTTTACAAGAAAATACGAGTAAACTCTTTATTTAGTTCAGTTTCTGCTTAATTATACCACCGCCTAAAACCCTATCATTATCGTATAAAACACAAGCTTGGCCTCTAGTTATAGCCTCTGCAGGTTCATCAAATTCAAAAGAATAAGATGTAGATTGTTTGATAAGTTTTCCTTTTTTAGGCTCGGATAAAGATCTAATTTTAGCACTACAGGGAATTTCAACAATTTTCTTTGATAAGTCATATTCTGGCATGATAAAATTTAAATCACCCAGTAAAAGAGAACTTCCTAAAAGGTCTTTTTTATCTCCAACAATGATTTGATTTTTATCTTTAATAATATCAATCACATAAAGAGGGTCATCGTTAGATATTCCCAAACCTCTTCTTTGCCCAACTGTAAAATTTTGAATACCATCATGAGAGGATAATACATTTCCAGAGAGATCAATTATTTCTCCCTTTTTTTTATTTGATTTAATAAATTTTTTATAATCTCCGTCTGGAATAAAACATATATCTTGGCTATCTTTCTTGTCGTAAACAATCAGACCCAGATCCTCAGCTATTTTTCTAGTTTCTGCTTTGGATATTTCACCTAATGGAAATCGCAAATAGTCTAATTGATTTTGAGTTGTGGCAAATAAAAAATAACTTTGATCTTTTGATTTATCTTCAGCTCTATACATATGAGCATCTTTGATTTCACCTTTTCTTCTGATGTAATGACCTGTAGCCATACAGTCAGCATCTAGTTTTTTTGCAAAGTTCATTAAGTCTCTGAATTTGACCGTTTCATTACATTTTACACATGGAATAGGAGTTTCACCATTTTCATAGGATTTAATAAAATAATCGATAACATCTGATTTAAACGTTTTTTCATAATTGAAAACGTAATGTGGTATATCTAATTTTTGAGCGACTCTTCTCGCATCGTAAATATCAAGGCCAGAGCAACAAGAACCCTTTTTGGCTGAGTTGTTAGAGCTATAAAGTTGCAAAGTGATACCTACAACGTTGTATCCTTCTTTTTTTAATAGTCCCGCCGTAACAGAACTGTCAACTCCACCAGACATAGCGACTACTACAGTTGTACTAGCTGGATCTTTATTAAAACCTAATGAATTCATTTATAACTTGCTTTTTTTATCAAAAGTAATCTATGATCTCTTCTTTAATTATGCCAGAAGTATTTATACAAGGTGGTGAAGGTAAACTTCAAGCCAAATACTCACCTAGTGAGCAAGAAAAACCTAATATCGCTATAATTTTACATCCAAACCCAAAACATGGTGGAACGATGGATACAAAGGTTAATTATGCTGCTTTTAAAGTAATGAAGGATGCTGGTTTTTCAACTCTTAGAATTAACTTTCGAGGTGTTGGAAAAAGTGATGGTGCTTTTACTGAAGGAGAAGGTGAATTGAATGATGCTAGTGTTTCACTGGATTGGTTACAAAAAAAGAATGAAGACTTTCGATCTTGTTGGATTGTAGGATTCTCTTTTGGAGCTTGGATTGGATTTCAAACACTAATGAGAAGACCAGAGGTTGATGGATTAATTTTAATAGCACCCCCAGTAAACATGTATGATTTTAACTTTTTATCTCCCTGTCCTATTAAAACATTAATAGTGCGTGCTGAACAAGACGAAATAGTTAAAAGAGATAACCTTAAAGAATTTTTTGAAACTTTTAAGAAGCAGAAAAATGCAGATGTTTCCATGGAGACTATCTCCAAATCTAATCATCTTTTTGAAGGTAAGTTAGAACCTCTTATGGGGACATTAAACAAGTATATTCAAAAGCATAAAAGCTAACAACGTTCTCCTAAATATATATTTTTTAGTACTTTTGTAGTTGTATAATAAGTTGAATGTTTTTTTAATAAATACCTTATACCTAAATAAGCCATTCCTTGAGACTCAATAAAATCACCATTCATATTGTAAATATCAATTAAAGATACATCGTTAAAATAGTTTTTAAATATTTTTTGAAGTGTAAGGTTTTTTCTTCCACCACCCATTAAAATAATTTTGAAGTCTGACTGTGAGGAGATCAAAGAATTGATAGCAAATGGTATAACTTCTAGTAATGTATAAATTGAGTTATTTAATTTTCTTTCTTTAATAAAATTATCTAAATATTTATGAAAAGAATTTCTATCTAGAGACTTTGGAAGGTTTTCTAAAAAATACTCGTCGCTTGTTATATATTTAAATAGATCATCAATTTTTTGACCATTATTAGATAATGAACCATCAACATCAAATCTTTCTTTAGTTTTTTCATAAATTAAATCATTTACAATGGCATTACCAAAAGAGCTATCACCAGCAGTAATTTTTTGGTTATCAATTACAGTTATATTAGTTACACCTCCAATATTAACAAAAATAACTTTTTTTAAACCTAGTTGATTAGCTAAGACTCTGTGGAACTCCGGCATTATTGGTGCCCCATTACCACCATTTAACAGATCATTTTTTCTAAAATTACATATAATAGGTGAGTGTGTGTTAAATCTAATACTTTTATCAAATAGTTGTATTGAAATTTTTGTTTTTTGATCGTGATACACAGTTTGTCCATGCATTGCAATTAAGTCTATTTCCAAATTATTTTTTTTAATAAAATTGTTTATAGAATCCCTATATTCTTGATTTAGTTGATTAATAACTTTGATATCGGCTAAATATCCTTTCAAAATTACATTATGTAATTTTAATTGCAGCTCATCACTATATGGAATGTATTCATTTGATATTTCATTCACATATGAAACTCCATCAGATTTTATGAGGCTGCAATCAATGCCATCTAAAGAGGTACCAGACATACAGCCAAGAGCGATATATTCCATTTGATATCTATAAAATTATGTTAATTATTATATATGATAGATTATATACAGTTATTTAAAGATAGAAATCTATTCAATCAATGCACTAATGAAATAGAACTTAATAATTTACTCAATAAGAAAAAAATTATTTTTTATATTGGATTTGATGCTACTGCTGATGCCTTACACGCCGGTAGTCTTGTTCAATTGAGAGCAATTAAGACATTAATCAAACATGGCCATCAGGCAATAGTACTATTAGGTGGGGGTACGACAAAAATTGGTGATCCCTCTGGAAAAGATACATCAAGACAAATTTTAACATACGAAACAATTCAAAAAAATATTGAAAATTTTAAAAGAATATTTGAACATTATTTTAGAGATTTTAAGGAAAATATTAAATTTATAAAT
>CACKAZ010000024.1:0-5559 GCA_902598275.1 uncultured Alphaproteobacteria bacterium | reverse complement strand
CAAAAACTAAAAATAAAATACCAGCAGCAATTTATAAAAAAAATATTTATGCAATTCAATTTCATTGTGAAGTAACGCATTCAGAATTTGGAAATCAGATTTTAAAAAACTTTTTATTTAATATATGTAAATTAAAAGAAAATTGGAAAAATATTGATTTACACCAAACTGTAGGTAGATATTTTAGAATTAATGTAAAAGAAAAAAAACCTAATATTATTTGTGCCGTTTCAGGAGGTGTTGACTCAACTGTTTTAGCATTTGCTTTATCAAAATATCTTAAGCTTGATAATGTTCACTTTATTTTTGTTAATAATGGATTACTCAGAAAATATGACGTGGGAAATATTAAAGCAGTATTTAAATCCTTTAATTTAAAACTGAATATAATCAATGCCGAACATCTTTTTTTAAAAAAACTTAAAAATGTAATTGAACCAGAACTTAAAAGAAAAATTATAGGAGGTTTGTTTATAGAGGTCTTTTCTAACTACATTAGAAAGTTATCACAAAAAGATTTCTATTTAGCTCAAGGTACTCTTTATACAGATATAATTGAAAGTCGCTCATTTCATGGAGGAAAGAGCGTTACAATTAAGTCACATCATAATGTTGGTGGCTTGCCAAAAGACCTTAAATTTGATGTCATAGAGCCTTTCAGAGAGCTTTTTAAGGATGAAGTAAGAAGATTAGGTTTGTTTTACAAACTTGATTATAAATTTGTAAATCGACATCCCTTTCCGGGACCAGGATTAGGTATAAGATGTATAGGTAAAATTAATCGTCAAAGATTAGATACTTTGAGAGATATTGATGAAATTTTCATAAATTTTCTCATTGATAAAAATCTTTATCACAAATCTTGGCAAGCGTTCGCTATATTACTTCCTGTTAAATCTGTAGGTGTAATGGGCGATGAAAGGACTTATGAAGAAACTTGTGTACTCAGATGTATCAATTCAGTTGATGGAATGACCGCAGATGTAACTCCGATCAATATAGAAATACTTACTGAAGTTGCTACTAAAATAATTAATAAAGTATCCAGAGTAAATAAAGTTTTATATGATATTACAAGCAAACCTCCATCGACTATTGAGTGGGAATAACATGAATTTATTTAATATAAAAAAGAAAGGAATAAAAATAAAATATTTTTTACTCACAATAATGTTTATCTTTAGTTCAACAGCTATTGCTGGGAGTCATAGCAGTGATTATAAATATCCAAAAAAAGACTGTGATGAATTATTTATAGCTATAGCTGAATTACTTGAAGAAACAAATAATCAATGGATTTTTTTAAATGATTTGCCTGAAGACTCCAATGAATCAGTCAAACGAGCTGAGAAGATATATTGGCTTACTTCATTGGCTGCTAATTATACGACTGTGTATGAAGCATTTTGCAAAAATTAACATTGTTAATTTTTATAAAATAACTTACACAAAACTTACACTTTTAAAAGTGGCTTGGGAATGGTTGATATAAAATGACTCTACAAACATCTACCATTGAGTGGGAATAATTTTTAAAATAAATTAATTTAAATATTTATTAATATCGAATTTTCTAAAATTTTGTATAAATTTAATTAGCTTTATTTAAATAATATAATTTTCTGATATTTTTAGGAGAAATTAAATTTATGCAACCTTCAAAAGAAAATATAGATCTTATTTTAAGTCAATTTAAAAAAAAAGATTACACTAATGCTTTAAATTCTTCTTTAATTATTACTAACAAATATCCAAAATATCAACAGGGTTGGAAGATATTAGCTGCCTTATACATTGAAATGGGAAATTATTTACAAGCTATAGAGGCAAATAAAATAGCAATTGATTTGGTTCCTGACGATGCTATTGCATATTATAATAATGGTATTGCGTTAACTTTATCTGATAAATTAATTGAAGCAATTTATGCATACGAAAAAGCTATATCTCTAAAACCTAA
This sequence comes from uncultured Alphaproteobacteria bacterium, assembly GCA_902598275.1. Lineage (GTDB taxonomy): Bacteria > Pseudomonadota > Alphaproteobacteria > HIMB59 > HIMB59 > HIMB59. Next base: position 3,599 of record CACKAZ010000024.1, on the reverse strand, counting down.
TTATTTAGAAGCATACAATAACCTAGGTATTTTATACACTAAAATAGGTGAATTTGTGACAGCTAGAGACATATTAGCTAAAGCTATTTCACTGAGACCTAATATTAATACATATAACAATCTTGGAAATGTATATGAAAAAATTAATAACAATGAACAAGCAATTTTTTGTTACGAGAAAACTATTTCTTTAGATAAAAACTATTATCAGGGTTATTTTAACTTAGGAAATATTTATTCAAATATAGGAAATGTTGACGATGCTATACTAAACTTTGAGAAATCTATATCTATAAATCTAAATTATGCTGAGGGACATAGGCAACTATCTTTGTTAAAAAATTATTCAACAAATGATAAACATTTAAAAACCTTATATAATGTTTATAATCAAAAAAATATATCAGAGTTCCAAAAATGTAATATTTCATTTGCCTTAGGTAAGGCTAACGAGGACTTAGGTGAATATAAAAAATCATTATCTTTTTACCACGAGGCGAACTCCATTAGAAAAAGACTACTTAATTACAACATTAATCAAGATATACAACTTTTTTCTCAATTAAAAAATTCATTTTCTACATATAAAAACATTAAAGTTGAAAATAAAAACAATATTAGCTCTCTACCTATTTTTGTATTAGGTATGCCCAGGTCTGGAACAACATTAATAGAACAAATAATATCTTCTCACTCTGAGGTTTTTGGCGCAGGTGAGCTTTCTTTTATTGGTAATCAGGGTAGTGCGTTAGCATTAAATAATTTACAACCTAAATTAGAACAATTTAAAAATTTAAAAAATAAATATTCAAACCATTTAAAAATATTATCATCAGGGCATAAATATGTTATCGATAAAATGCCAAGTAACTTTAGATATATTGGGTTGATTAAAGTATTATTTCCAGATGCAAAAATTATTCATGTAAAGAGAAATTCAGCTGCAACATGTTGGAGTATTTATAAAAAGTATTTTATCTCTAAAAACCTTGGATTCTGCTATAGTCTCACAGATATTGTTTATTACTACAATTTATACAAAAATTTGATGGATTTTTGGTATGAACAAATAATTGATATAAATGTATATAATCTTGATTACGATGAATTAACAAAAAACCAAGAAAATGAAATAAAAAAGCTTATATCTTATCTTGATCTAAAGTGGGAAGAAGAATGTTTATATCCTCACTCAAATAAGAGAAGTATTGAAACTGCCTCGAAACATCAAGTCAGAAAAGAGATATACAAAAACAGTTCAAATGACTGGTTAAAATACAAACCATTCTTAGATGGTTTACTCGATAGCATTGATAAATAATTTTTTCCTTCAGATCTTAACAAAAATAACTATTTTAAATGTGTGAAAGACGAGTTTAACAGAATAGATCGTTTACCTCCCTATATATTTGGTGAGATTAATAAACTCAAAGCAAAACTTAGAAAAGATGGAAAAGATATTATTGATTTTGGTATGGGTAATCCTGATATGCCTACACCCAAACATATAAGAGATAAATTAAAAGAAGTTGCTGATAAGCCTGGAACAGGTCGATATTCAGTTAGTAAAGGCATACCTGGACTAAGAAAAGCTCAAGCTAAATATTATAAAAAGAGATTTGGTGTTAAATTAAATCCTGATACTGAAGTCATTGTAACATTGGGATCAAAAGAGGGTTTAGCCAACTTAGCTCAAGCTATTTCAACGCCTGGCGACATAATTATTTCACCTAATCCATCATATCCTATTCATCCATATGGATTTATTATTGCAGGAGCCTCTTTGAGACATTTACAAACAATGAAAGATGGAATTTTTGATCCTGAAACATACCTTGAAAGATTAGATCTTTCTATTAGAAATAGCTCACCATCACCTGTGGCATTAATTGTTTCTTTTCCATCTAATCCAACAGCGCAAGTAGTTGATTTAGATTTTTATAAGGAAATTATTAAGATGGCATTAAAGTACAATGTTTATGTTTTATCTGATCTTGCTTATGCAGAAATATACTTTGATAAGAAACCACCACCCTCAATTTTACAAGTTAATCGAGCCAAAGATATTGCTGTTGAGTTTACTTCAATGTCAAAGACTTATGCCATGGCTGGTTGGAGAATAGGATTTGCTGTTGGAAATAAAAAACTAATTGAGGCTTTAACTAAAATTAAATCTTACTTAGATTATGGGGCCTTCACACCAGTGCAAGTTGCAGCTGCTACTGCACTTAATGGATCTCAATCATGTGTTTCTGAAATTAGGTCTATTTATGAGAGCAGAAGAAATGTTTTAGTCGAGTCTATGTCACGATCAGGCTGGAATATCCCGAGTCCTAAAGCGAGTATGTTTGCATGGGCACCTATACCTAAAAAGTACCAAAATAAGGGATCTTTAAAATTTGCTAAGGATTTAATGACAAAAGCTGAGGTAGCTGTTTCGCCAGGTATCGCTTTTGGCGAATATGGTGAGGGTTTTGTGCGAATAGGTTTAGTAGAAAATGAGCAAAGAATTCGCCAAGCAGCTAAAAATGTACGTTATCTGAAGCTTTAGTCTAATATTCTAATAAATTATCAATTAAATAAAATATTGCTTATATTCTTGATAATTATATAAAACCAACCTTAAGATGATTAATACAAAAAAAATAGGCTCTGTTCTTAAAAACATTAATAATATTGATGAATTGAGTATCTCTGATTTGATTGATTGTAATCAAGGGCAACTAATTGCAGTTAAGGTAATTTCAGTTAATCCTAATTACAATAAGCTAGAGCTAATTTCTGGAAGAATTACTGAATTAACTGAAGGAGATATTATCGTTGGTTCTTTGGGTAATAGAATTGCATCCTCAGGAATGACAGGATCTGTTCCCTCTGAATTAAATAAACACGATAAAATTCATATTTTAAATTTAGGAGGTGTCATTGGTAATTGTAAAGATTTCAATATTCTCTTAGGCCCAGCTACAGAATGTGAAGTGCTTGGGTCTATTATAGATAAAACTAATAAACAATTGAATTTAGTTGATTATTCTAAAATTAAAAAAAAGAAGATAAAAATCAAAGTTCCATCTATTGCTGTCATAGGCACTGGTATAGACTCAGGAAAGACGACAGTAACTTCTTTTATAATTAAAACACTTAGTAATTATTATAAAAGAATTAATGCCTGTAAGTTAGCAGGTACTGCTTCCCAGAAAGATTTATACTCTTACGAAGATAATGGTGCTTATAAAACATCAGATTTTGTAGATTATGGTCTGCCTAGTACCTGTATGAATGACAAAGAAACTATACAAAATTGCTCAGCCTCTATTATTAGTGATATGTCAGAAGATGCAGAAATAATTTTAATGGAATTAGGGGATGGCTATCACGGAGATTATGGAACGAAGGAAATCATTCAAAATACTGAAATTACGGAGTCAATCGAAGTAATTATTATTTGTGCTTATGATGTATCAGGAGCAGTTAATATTATTGAGAACCTAAAATTAAATAATCTAGATGATAAATTATTGATCATAAGTGGACCTGTTACAAATAATGTCTCTGCCTACAAACAATCTATTGACAAATTTTCTATACCTAATTCAGAC
>CACKAZ010000023.1:0-7805 GCA_902598275.1 uncultured Alphaproteobacteria bacterium | reverse complement strand
AACAGTGCTTAATTGATGAATATATCTCAAAGAAAGTCTCTGAAAATCCAGATTTAGAATTAGATATTTTAAAAAAATTTATAATAAGAAAAAAGCTTTCTAAGCTAGAAATAGATGAATTAAAAAAAAAGCTTTATCAACAGAGCTTCTCGGAAAATTCTATATATAAAGTAATTAGAGATTAGTTATTTAGAAGCTGGCGCTTCAATAGTTTTTGTGGTTTCTTCTGTGTTTAATGGTGCTTGACCCTCAGCATCTTTTTCTTTTTTGGTTTTTTTAATAATTATTTGCTTTCCTCTGTACATGCCAGTACTAAGATCAATATGATGCGGTCTTCTCAATTCACCTGATTTTTTGTCTTCTGCAAAAAGCTGTGTGCCCGCTCTATGATGAGAGCGTCTCATATTCCTTTTTGAAGGTGTGGTTTTTCTTTTTGGAACTGCCATATTAGAGTGATAACATAATAAAAATTTGTATAAATTACAATAATAATGTATAAATCTGCCCACAATGCAAGAAGAACAAATTGATTTAGGTCACAAAAGAACATGCCCTTGTGGTAGCGTAAAGTATTACGATTTTTATCAGGATGTAATAAATTGTCCTGAGTGCGGAAAATCAATAGAGGCAGTAAATATAGCAAAACCTAAAAGGGGAAGAAAAGCAGGAATTACTGTTGCAGCACCTACAAAAACAACCAAAGAAAATGATGAACTAAAAGACTTAATCGAAGAGACAGAAGATACTGAAACTCAGACTGAAGATAGCGATAACCTAGCGGAAGATATCAGTATTGATATTCCAACTGATAAAACAGACGAAGAAACTAATTAATTTATCTTTTATTTAAAATTTCCAATATTTTTGTTGATGCTTCCTCGAACTTTAAGCTCGAAGATATAGCAAATTCTCTAGTATACCTCTCAAAAGCTACCTGAAACATCTGACGCTCACTATAAGACTGCTCAGTTTGATCATCTTTTCGAAATAAGTCACGAACCACCTCTGAGAGAAGTTTTATGTCGCCAGAGTTTATCTTTTGATCGTACTCTTGAGCCCTTCTACTCCACATTGCCTTTTTAATTTTAGGCTTTTGCTTTAAAACGGAAAGTGTTCTAGTCATAGAGGGCTTACTAGTAATATTTCTTAAACCAATTAATTTTGCTTTAGCAAAGGGGACTCTGATTGTTAACTTATCTTGAAAAAACTGAATTACATATAATTGCTCCTCCACTAAATCATATTGGAACTTTTCTATAGTAAGAATTCTTCCTACGCCATGGGTAGGATAGACAATATTTTCTCCCGCTTTGAATTCTTGCGGGACAATTACTTTTTTAATCTTAGGGGCTTTTGGGGTAACAATTTTTTTAACTACTTTCTTTACTGCTTTTTTTACTACTTTTTTCTTAAGTATTTTTTTTATAGGTTGTTTTTTTTTGGCAGGTGATTTTTTTTTGACTTCAACTTTTTTTTTAGTTTTTCCTTTTGAAGTTTTTTTTGTTACTTTTTTTGTTGTAGCTTTTTTTTTGACTGGCATTAATCGGCTCCTTTTTCACTAAAATGATTTTCAAATTTATTTTCTACCCCTTCCCACTGTTTTGCATCAGCAGGGGCATCTTTTTTTGTAGTTATATTAGGCCAAACTTGTGAATATTTTTCATTTACATCTAACCATTTTGTACCGTCATCCAAGTCATCTGGGATAATCGCTTCAGCTGGGCATTCGGGCTCACATACACCGCAGTCGATACATTCATCAGGGTTAATAACAAGCATATTTTCACCTTCATAAAAACAATCCACTGGACACACTTCAACACAATCCATGTATTTACATTTAATACACTTATCATTAACTAGGTAAGTCATAGACTGTCTTTTACTCTATTTCGGATTAATATAAAATCCTTATCTTCAAGACCAAGCAACGTTGATATTTTTCTAGCGGTGGAAACCTCTAAAAGGTCTTCTTTACCATCAACCATTAATACTTGCCAACAAACTAAAATCACATCCATTCTTTGTTCATAACTTAAAGATGTTTTAAGTCTGTAAGAAAACTGTGATAAGTCGGTGTTAAAATGTTGTTGATCAGCAAGTTTATTAAATTGCTCTTTATTATTTTGAGTTGGAATTTTAAAATAATACTCAACTAACTCAGAGGCCAAATTAATTTCTTGTTCTGTAATTTCATGATCTGCGATGATAATTTCGTAAATTAGGTTATATAGATCTGATTCAAAAGAATGATCATCATTTTCATCATCTTTTTCATTAAAGGATTGGAAGAATTTACTTAGCATTTATATTTTTTAATTGATCAAAAGGGTTATTAAATAATTTTTTTGGTGTAGATTTTTTTACTTTTTTTAAAGGTTTTTTCAATACTTTTTTGCTATTATTTTGTTTTAACTCCATTGTTTTATTAGCTTTAATTTTTTTCGAAATAACTAAGTCATTTTCTGCAATGTCTTGAATATTAAAAGACCTGCTTTTTAAAATACTAATTAATTTATCTTTTTTAATTCCTAAAAGATTAGATAAGTCCATCGGAAGTGAAAAAGGGCCTCTATTTTCTCTTTTAAAGAGTTGTTTTTCAAATTCATTAAAAATATCGAGTCTAATTAATAAATCATTTTGGGAGACAAAGCCTAAAAAAGTAATTAGGTCTTCATTTAATTTATTATGAATATTAAGAGTGGCATTCCCATCTTTAGGAATATATTCATCGATATTTAAGCTTTCATTATAGTATAAATTCCATAGATGGAACTTTAACTTCATATATTCAGGTCTAATAAGTTCAGAATTGAAAATAACGTTTTTTCCAAGTCTAAAATTTAGAGAATGGATTTCTTTTCTTTGCGGTTCATCAATAAGCTTAAATTCATCTAGTATATTTATTTGATAAAAATTATATTGGTTTTCAATAATCTTAAAAATGAAACTTCTTTCCTCTGGTTTAGAGTTGAATTTCTTTAATTGATCGGATAAATCCAATTTAGACAAGTAAGTCTCTTCAAACCATTTTTGAATTTTCTCTTCAATTTTCTTAATATGATCTGGTGACATTAATTGATCGTCTAGGATAGGTTCAAAAATAGGGTGCGTGAGATCATTGCCTTTTTTAAATATTGCAACGTTTGCATCTCCCCATTGAAGATATAAATTCTGAAAGTTTCCTTTCTCATCAACTTTTGAATTGATTGATAAACTTTCGTTAGGGGCAGCTATAAAAGTATCGACGTTAAAAGACATATATGGAAAAATTTGTTCTTTAATAATTACTTGGTAGTTGTTATTTAAAATATCTTTAAACTTTTCATCAAAAAAGATTTTAAAACCTCTAATAACTCCTATTATTTCATCTTTTATCTTAACATATCTATTATCAGTTAAAGAAATATTTTTTTTACTAATATTTAAATTTTGAATCATCTCACTTTTGTTTTTATCAACAAATTTTTGCATTAAACTTAAATGAATCTCTTCAGATAGTTTGTTTTCAATATTTTTAACGGTTTCAACCCAAATAGAGTTACTTATCCAATGTTTCTGGTTAGTGATGTATAACCAAGTTCTAGTCTCATTTAAATTATATATAAGGTCATCGATGCTCCCATTGTAATTTTGTAAATATGAAGTTTGATGCTCTAGAAAGTTATCGCTTAAAGTCCATTTATTTTTTATGAGTTCCTTAAATATTTTTGTTAATAGTTCAATATGCTTTTCATCAGAAATATTTTGATAATCTGGTATACGACATATATTCCATAATTGTTTGAGTGTTTCTGGATTGTCAAATTTAAAACTTGTCTTATTATCTTTTAAAAATCTCAATAGAAATTTTTGGTCCTCTGCATCTTTTTTTAAAATTAATCGGTGATTATCAGATTTTTGTTTTAAAGAATTTACTAATTCATATTCTGACTTGAATGATAAAAGATGGTTTCTCCAAAATATTTTTTTAATAGCTTCAAATTTATGAGATTGAATATTTTCTATAGATTCTAAATTTGTAAACTTAGCTCCAAGCGTGGAGCCAAAATATCCTGTCTTAGTATAGCGACCTGCTCTTCCAGCTATTTGGCCAATTTCCATATCGTTTAATGGCCTGACATATTTCCCATCAAATTTATCAAGACCAGAAAAATACACTTGATTAATATCTAAGTTTAATCCCATTCCTATAGCGTCAGTGGCTACAATATAATCAACCTCTCCATCCTCATATAATTTAACTTGAGAGTTTCTAGTTTTAGGACTGAGCGCACCAGCGACTAGTGCCACACCTCCTTTTAAACTTCTTATCTGTTCAGCAATTTCATAAAGACCAATTAAATTAAAAGCAATAATTGCTGATCGAGGTTTAATATTTTGAATCTTCTTATGGCCGATAAAATTTAATTCTGAAAATCTATTTTTAAAAATTATTTTTGCATCAGGAATTAATTCTCGAATAATTTCTTCCATAGTAAGAGAGCCTAAGAAAATAGTTTTTTGCTCACCACGAGAATATAAGAGTCTTTGAGTAAAAATATGTCCTCTTTCATAATCAGATGCTAATTGAATCTCATCTACGCAAACAAATTCAAAAAAATCATCTGGCATTGATTCGACAGTACAAAAAAAATATTTAGCTTCTGGAGGAATTATTTTTTCTTCTCCAGTTATTAATGCAATTTGATTTATAGGATAAAGTTTACATGCTTTATCATAATTTTCTCTTGCCAAAAGCCTTAAAGGGAAACCAAAAACACCGTTTTTAAAGGAAAACATTTGTTCAAATGCATAAAAAGTTTTACCTGTGTTTGTTGGACCTAAAATTATTTCAATTTGATTCATTTAATGAAAAGAAGTTACCACAAATAAAATGTTGACTTAATTAAATACTTTTTTAAAGTTTTTTTAAGAAAATGAATATTTTTAAATATTCGTTTTATACTTACTAGTAAGTGTAAAAAGTAAGGAGGCTATAATGGCTGTAAAAAAGAAAAAAGCTGCCAAGAAAAAAGCAGCACCTAAGAAAAGAAAAGCTGCAAAAAAGGTAGCGCCTAAAAAGAAGAAGGCTGCAAAAAAGAAAGCGGCTCCTAAAAGAAAGGCTGCTAAGAAAAAAGCAGCTCCTAAGAAGAAAAAAGCCACTAAGAAAAAAGCTGTGAGAAGGAAAGCTGCAAAAAAGAAAGCAGCTCCTAAGAAAAGAAAAGCTGCAAAAAAGAAAGCAGCTCCTAAGAAGAAAAAAGCTTCAAGAAAAAGAAGATAATTTTCAAAGTTTTAAATATTTAAAACATCAAAAGCGGGTTATAATCACCCGCTTTTTTTTATGATAGAAGTTAACAATTTATCTTTTGCCCGAGGAAATATTCTTATATACAAAGATATTAATTTTAAAATATCTCCTGGAGAATTATTTCTAGTAAGTGGGGCTAATGGTGTTGGCAAAACAACTCTTTTGTCAAACATAGTAAATTTTACAGAGCCACTAGAAGGAAGTATTACTTACCATGGCACATCGATTGATAATCATATTGCATCAGAGTCTTTCTTGTATATTGGTGAAAATAATTTTGCTTATGACACTTTAACATTAAGTCAGAATATTGATTACTGGCTTTCAGTACATAATGTAAACTTTGACAAATCTATAAAAAACAAAAGCGTAAACTTTTTATTTCAAGAATTAAATCTTAATAAAAAATTTTATCAACTTTCTTTTGGTCAGAAAAAGAAACTTCAACTGTTGCTGCTAATGTTAGTGAATAAACCAGTTTGGATACTTGATGATCCTTTCAGCGGTCTTGATACAGAGTCTATAAATAAAATAAGCACTTTATTTGAAAAAAAGTTAGAAAATAAAGGAATAATAATCATAGCTAGTCATCAAAAAATTGGTTTGAATGATTACAAAACAATTCAATTAACATGATAAAAAATTTTTTTAAGTTAATTACAAGTGAATTTAAATTGATGCTTAAAGGAAGTGTCTTTAGTTTTGTTTTATTCTGTTTATTAATTATAGCGTGCTCTATCTTCTCTTTATCTTTGAGAAATGAATCAATGGGCATGAATGCTCCTTTGTCTTTTTTATATATAATGATTTTTTTCATTTCATTATTTAAAGTTGAAAAAATATATAGCCTAGATTTTGATGAGGCAAAACTTCAGCAGTATATACTTTCACCTTTTTCTCTAGAGATAATTGTTTTTGTTAAAAATATGATGATTTATTTAAATTTAATAATTTTTTTCGTAATTTTTTCCCCACTTATTTTGATAATTCTAAATATAGATTTGTCTTATTTAATACAGATAAATGTTCTTTTATCTCTATCACTTCTAAGTATTATTTTTATTGCTTCCATGACTGCCTCCATTACTATATCCAAAAATAATAAACTCTCTCTCACAAGTATTTTAACGCTGCCTCTTTTTGTCCCTATCCTAATATTTTCTATGGCAATTACTGATGTAATTGATTTTAATACGAACAAAATGTATTTATTTTTTGTTGCCTATTTTTTGTTAAATTTAGCTTTCTCACCCTTACTAACTAGTTTTGCTTTAAAAAAATTATCAGTCTAATGTTCGCCATAACACCAAATACTCTCTCAACTTTTATGAACTCTATATCTAAATATATTGTTTTGTTATCACTCTTATTAATTGGCATTGCGACTTTTTTAATCATTTTTATTGAGAATGACTACTATCAAGGAATTTCTTTTAAAATCATGTTTATCCATGTACCTGCCGCCTGGCTATCTTTGGCAATATTTTTAGCGATGGGAATTAGTAGTATCATAGGTCTCATCTTTAAATCTCCCACTGCATTTACAATAGCGAGATCTTTATCGCCTATAGGATTAATAATGAGCATTATTGTTTTAGTAACTGGTTCAATATGGGGAAATTTAACCTGGGGAGCTTATTGGGTGTGGGATGCAAGATTGACTTCAATGTTAATTTTAGCTTTTATCTACTTAGGGCATATTCTTCTTTTATACTCCTTTGAACACTTCCAAAAAGCAGATTTTGCTGCATCAATATTAGCAATAATAGGTATGGTAAATCTACCAATTGTTAAGTTTTCCGTTGATTGGTGGACAACACTTCACCAAGGAAGTAGCGTTTTAAGAATAGGTGGTCCTAGTATGACCAATGACTATTTAATTACTTTGCTGGTGAGTTTTTTGGGTATTTTTATGTTAACGATGTACTGGTTTTCTAACATATTTTATATAATTATAGAAAAGAGGAAGATAGAAAGGTCTAAATTATTAAATGACTAGTTTAGAGTTTGTTTTAATTTGCTACGTTTTTTTTGGGATCATCTGCGCTGTGACAACGATTATAATTATGCTGTTGAAAAAAAAAGTCTTTAATAAGATTAGTGCGCATAATCAAATTAAATAAACAGATAAAAAAACGATTTATTTTTTTATTAATCATCTTCATCTGCTTCTCCTCTTCTATATTTTTAATTAGTTACTCCTTAAAAGACCAGATTGCTTATTTTGTTGAGCCAACAGATTTAAAAGATATGAATGAATTAGAAAATAAGTATTTAAGAGTTGGAGGGCTTGTAAAAGAAAATAGTCTAAAATTTATAGATGGGAGTTGGGTATTTGAAGTAATTGATCAAAACAAAAATTCCATCAATGTTATTTTTTCGAAAACACTTCCAAACTTGGTAGAGGAAAAAAAAGGGATTATTGTTGAAGGAAAATTAATTAATAACACTTTTATTGCAGAAATAGTTTTAGCAAAACATGACGAAAATTATATGCCCCAAAGCGCCATAGATA
>CACKAZ010000022.1:0-9091 GCA_902598275.1 uncultured Alphaproteobacteria bacterium | reverse complement strand
AAAACATACTTCAAGACCAAAGCGAGATCGATGCCGTACATATCATAGGACACGCCAGTGCAGGACAAGTAGTGCTGGGTAATTCTATTTTAAATGCTGATACCATTAATGCTTTTAGCAGTACCTTACAGTCCATCGGTAATTCATTAACACAAGAGGGTGATCTTTTATTTTATGGTTGTAACTTAGCACAAGGCGAACAAGGAAAATTATTACTTCAACAAATTGGAAATATCACGCAAGCAGATATCGCCGCTTCTGATGACATCACTGGTCAAGGAGGTGATTGGGAGCTTGAACACAATCACGGGATTGTGGAGACCAAGGGTATTGAGGTTATCGATTATAAATCTTTTCTTCTCCAAGAAGGTATTTCTTCTTTAAGTGGTTTTGTCGAAAACACCGGCACTAACTTAAGAGCAGGTACCAGTGATGCAGGAACGGCTGCTTCAGCTTCCAACCATACAGATGGCAATAAACCTTTTGTAATTACGTATGAGAGAACAGTTACTTCAGGATCTTTTACTTTTTACAATAATACTAGTACCAGCACAGGCTTTGAAGAAAACAATAGCGGTGTGCAAACCGCAGGCCCTACCATTACTTCTAATACCACGACAGTAAACGCCTCTTCTACCCCTATGAACGTTTACTACGTTTATGCAACAGAAAATTCTGGAAGAAATGACGTTAGATCCGTCACTTTTGATGGCGAAATTAAAGGTGTTTGGTTCAATATGAACAATATCGTCTCTTATTCAGGGGTGAGTAAAAGTGGCGCCACATACCACAACGATAGTCAGCACGGTAGCGGTAACCAAAATGCTTATAGTACAGAAAAGTTAAAATGGAACTGGGGAACCAACATAACAGTTAACAGCAAACCTAGTGGTCATAAAAGTGATTGGTTCGGAGTAGACACAGACTCTAACACTTTATATGTGGGTTTTAACAATGGAAACCAGCATGGTGACATCATCAGGGTATTTACTGAAACTAGCAACACGGCTCCAGTTGCCCGCAATGACGTGGGTGTGATTGCGGAAGATAGTACTCTGTCTGTTAGTAATGGCGCGAATGCGAATGTGTCAGGCTCTTATGATGCTACTGGCGAACACTCCGGTGATGTCATTGATACAAGTTCCACCACTCATTATGATACCGATGCTGACAGCGATACTCTAACAGTGACAGCAGTTCGATTAGGATCAACAGAAGGATCGGGCACGGCAGGTTCTGTTGGCTCCGCTTTAACAGGAACATACGGTCAACTAACTTTAAACTCTAATGGTTCTTATTCATATGCCGCAAATCAATCAGCTGCTGATGCACTTGATGCAGGTGATACAGTTTATGATTATTTTAATTACACCGTCAGTGATGGTACAGAAACAGATACAGCTGTCATTACAATTACTGTTATAGGTATTAACGATGACGTCACAGCAGTGAATGACTACGGTGTTGTAACAGAAGACGCCACTTTGACTGTCACGAATGGAGAAAGTCAAAACCTCTCTGGTTCCTACGATACGCATGATGAACACTCAGGAGATATTTCTGCAAATGATACAGACCCCGATGCCTCTCCTACTCATACGATCACTGCTATTCGAACAGGTTCTTCTGAAGGATCAGGTACCGCTGGTACAGTGGGTTCTGCTTTAACAGGAACTTATGGTCAGCTCACATTAAACTCTAATGGCTCTTATACTTATGTGGCAAATCAAGATGCAGCAGATGCCTTGGATGTGGGAGACACCGTTTCTGATTATTTCAATTACACAGTCAGCGATGGTACAGACACCGATACCGCGGTGATAAGAATTTATGTCAAAGGAGCCAATGACACTCCAGTTGCGCAAAATGATGAAGGTTTAATCGCTGAAGGCAGTACTTTAACTGTTTCAAATGGCGATAATGCTAATGTTTCAGGATCTTATGATGCTACGGGCGAACACACTGGTGATGTGATGGATACAAGCTCTAGTTCTCACAGCGATTCAGATGCAGATGCGAGTGCTAGCTTAACTATCTCAGGAATTCGAACAGGACGAGAAAGTACTGCAGCTGCAACTTTTGTAGATAGTTTTGATGTTTCAGGGCAAGAGAATCAACCTTTCGATATTGCTTTTAATACTGATGGAACCAAGATGTTTGTAGTAGGTTGGGCTGGTGACGATGTTAATGAATATACTCTCTCTACTGGCTTTGATGTTTCAACAGCAAGCTTTGTCGATAGTTTTGATATTTCAAGTCAAGAGACTTTTCCTACCAGTATTGCTTTTAATACCGATGGAACCAAAATGTTTGTAACAGGTAATACCGGTGATGATATTAACGAATACACGCTCTCCACTGGCTTTGATGTTTCAACAGCAAGTTTTGTTGATAGCTTTAGTGTTTCAGGTCAAGAGACTTATCCTATCGGTCTTGCTTTTAATACTGATGGAACCAAGATGTTTGTGGTAGGTGCTAATGGTGAAGATGTTAATGAATACACTTTGTCCACCGGATTTGATGTTTCAACGGCAAGCTTTGTCGATAGCTTTAGTGTTTCAAGTCAAGAGACTTTTCCTACCGGTCTTGCTTTTAATACTGATGGAACCAAGATGTTTGTGGTAGGTACTTCTGGTGATGATGTTAATGAATATACTCTCTCTACTGGCTTTGATGTTTCAACGGCAAGCTTTGTCGATAGCTTTAGTGTTTCAAGTCAAGATACTTTTCCTATCGGTCTTGCTTTCAATACTGATGGAACCAAAATGTTTGTGGTTGGTTATAGTGGAGACGATGTTAATGAATACACTCTCACATCTGCTTTTCGTTTAGCCAATGACTCAGGGAGTGTCGGCTCATCTTTGACAGGTGCTTATGGTACTTTAACTATGAGCTCTAACGGATCCTACACTTATGCAGCCAATAGTAGTATCGTTGGACTAGACTCTGGTGAGTCAGTTTATGATTATTTTACTTATACTGTCTCTGACGGGTCAGCGACCGACACTGCAGAATTGAAAATCACAGTGATTGGTGTCGGTAATACTGCACCAGTTGCACGAAATGATGTAGGTGTGATTGAAGAAGATAGCACCCTGTCTGTTAGTGACGGTGCCAATGCGAATGAAACTGGCGGCTCTTACAATGCTACGGGCGAACACTCCGGTGATGTGATCAACACAAGTTCGACAACTCATTATGATACGGATGCGGATGGAGATACACTCACCGTCACTGCCGTTCGAACTGGTTCTTCTGAAGGATCAGGTACCGCAGGTACAGTGGGTTCTGCTCTAACAGGTACCTATGGTCAGCTCACATTAAATGCTAATGGTTCTTATTCCTATGTTGCCAATCAAACAGCAGCGGACGCACTTGATGCAGGAGACTCGGTTACCGATTCTTTTAATTACACAATCAGTGATGGTACAGCCACAGATATAGGCACTATCACAATTACAGTCTTAGGTATTAACGATGCACCCGTTGCTCAAGATGACGTGGGTGTGATTGAGGAGGGCGGCACTTTAACGGTTGCTAACAGTGCAAACGCAACTTTAACAGGAGACTCTTACGATGCGACGGGTGAAAATTCAGGAGATGTTATAGATACAAGTTCTAGTTCACACACAGATTCCGATGCGGATGCCTCCTCATCTCTTAGCATTACTCATGTAAAGTTAAGTGGCGGATCCAATTCTACAGTTGCTTCGAGTAGCTCTTATAATAGTAATGGAACCTCAATCACTGGTACTTATGGTACATTAACCATAGGAGCCGATGGTTCTTATACTTATGCGGCAACCACTGATGCTACTGATGCTCTGGATGCAGGCGAGTCAGCAACTGATACTTTTGTTTATACTCTTTCTGATGGTACAGCCATCACCACAGCTAACTTAACAATTACAGTTTTAGGCGGTAATGATGGCCCTGTTGCGCAAAATGATACCGGAACTGTTAACGAAGACGCCACCCTCACCGTCAGCGATGGTGACGGCACTAGTACTGTAGCTGGTGCCTCTTATGTTGATAGTATCAGCACTTATAGCTTAGGCAGTGCAAGTGCTACACAGCCACAAGACATAAAATTTAACAACGATGGTACAAAAATGTTTGTTGTCGATGGTGGTAGCGATGCCATTCGAGAATACACGCTATCTACCGGCTATGATATTTCAACCGCTTCCTATGATAGTGTTTTTAGTGTTTCTTCTCAAGACACCAGCCCAACAGGCTTAGCATTTAACAACGATGGAACAAAGATGTTTGTGGTAGGGTCTACGGGTCAAGACATTAATGAATACCATCTTACTACAGGCTTCGATGTTTCTACTGCATCCTATGATAGTAACTTTAGTGTTGCCAACAAAGAAAATGGCCCAAACGGTTTGGCATTCAATTCAGATGGTACAAAAATGTTTGTTTCTGGTGAGGGTTTTGATGATGTTGTTGAATATACACTATCGACCGGCTTTGATGTTTCCACCGCTTCCTATGATAGTAGCTTTGGTACCCAGTCTCAAGATACTTCATCTCAAGGCCTAGCATTTAGCACCGACGGAAAAAAAATGTTTATTGCGGGTAATACGGGAGATGATATTAACGAATATACGCTCTCTACTGGCTTTGATGTTTCCACCGCTTCCTTTGTGGGTAGTTTTGATGTGAGTTCCCAAGGTACTAAGCCTACAGGTATTACCTTTAATAATGATGGAACAAAAATGTTTATTACAGACTCGTCAGGAAATAATGGCTCACATAGTGTGGATGAATACACGCTTACTACTCCTTTTAGTTTAGTTGATGTTAGCGGTGAACATACGGGTGATGTTATTGACTCAAGTAACACCTCTACTCGCGATACTGATGTTGACGTCGAAACTTTAACAGTGACTGCTGTTCGTCTCGGTTCATCTGAAGGGTCCGGTACAGCTGGTTCTGTGGGGTCTGCCTTAACAGGAACTTATGGTCAGTTAACATTGAATTCGAATGGTTCTTATACTTATGTTGCTAATCAAACAGCTGCTGATGATTTGGATGCAGGTGATGTAGTAACAGATACTTTTAATTACACAGTGAGTGACGGCACAGCCACAGATACGGCGGTGATCACTATTACTGTGATTGGTATTAATGACACTCCAACCGCCCAAAACGATGTGGGTGTGATCGTGGAAGACGGCACGTTAACAGTGACAAACGGTGCAAACGCAACATTGAGTGGCTCTTATGACGCCACGGGAGAAAATTCTGGTGACCTAATGGATACCAGTTCTAGCTCTCACAAAGACTCAGATGTAGATGACTCTGCTTCTTTGTCGATTACCCAAATTAAAAAGGATGGTGGTTCTAACTCTTCCGTAGCATCGGGAAGTTCTTATAATAGTAGCGGTACGCAGGTAACTGGAACTTACGGAACACTCACTATTGGTGCCGATGGATCTTATACCTACGCTGCTACTCAAGATGCAGCTGATGTATTAGATGTAGGGGAAACTGCTACGGATGTTTTTGTTTATACTCTTTCTGATGGCACAGCGACCACAACTGCAAATTTAACGATCACTATTTTGGGTGCCAACGATGCCCCTATTGCCAATAACGATGCTGGTGTGATAGTTGAGGATGGTACCTTAACAGTTTCTAACGGCTCAAACGCTAATGTAACAGGTGATTATGATGCCACTGGCGAACATTCTGGAGATATTTTAGACACTAGTGCTGCCTCTGCAGATACTGATGTTGATGTTGAAACACTAACTGTTACCGCTATTCGAACAGGCTCTTCTGAGGGCTCAGGTACAGCTGGTACTGTGGGTTCTGCCCTAACAGGAACTTATGGTCAACTTACTCTCAATGCTAATGGCTCCTATACTTATGTTGCAAATCAAACAGCAGCAGATGCACTGGATGCAGGAGATGAAGTAGTAGATTATTTTAATTACACTGTCAGTGACGGAACAGCAACTGACATAGCGGTAATAAGTATAAAAGTTATAGGTATCAATGATACCCCAGTGGCTCAAAATGATGTGGGTGTGATTGCTGAAGACAGCACGCTTACGGTTACCAATGGCACAAACGCAAATGAGTCTGGTGGCTCCTATAATGCTACAGGGGAACATTCTGGTGACGTGATTAATACCAGCAGTGGTTCACACCAAGATAGTGATGCTGATGCATCGGCTTCATTAACTGTAACTCAAATTAAAAAGAATGGTGGGTCTAACTCAAGTGTATCTTCTGGTAGTTCCTATAACAGTAGTGGAACTTCAGTCACAGGTACCTATGGTACCCTGACTATCGGTGCTGATGGTTCCTATACTTATGCTGCTACTGCAGATGCGGCTGATGGAATTGCATCAGGTGAAACTGCAGACGATGTTTTTGTTTATACTTTAAGCGATGGAACAGAAACAACGACAGCCAATATTACGATTACTATTATAGGTGCTAATGATAATCCTACCGCACAAAATGATGTGGGTGTGATTATGGAAGGCAGCACTTTAACCGTTGCTAATAACACTAATGCTAATGTTTCCGGGAGTTTTGATGCTACAGGGGAACACTCTGGTGACGTTATTGACACAAGCTCAAGTTCCCACACAGATACTGATCCTGATACCAGCAATACGTTAACAATCACTCAGATTAAAAAAGACGGTGGATCTAACTCAGCAGTTTCTTCGAGTAGCTCTTATAATAGTAGCGGAACCGCGGTTACTGGTGCATACGGTACTTTAACTATTGGTGCAGACGGTTCTTATAAATATGTAGCTCAATCTGATATCTCAGGTTTTGATGCAGGAGAGACTCTCACCGATACCTTTACTTATACAGTCTCAGATGGCACAGCAACTACGACAGCTAATATTGTAATTACTCTTTTAGGAGATGACGGCTCTTCTAATAATGCGCCTGTAGCTCAAAATGACGTGGGTGTAATTGCTGAAGATAGCACCTTAACAGTTGCAAACAGTGCCAATGCAACACTAAGTGGCTCTTATGATGCCACTGGCGAAAACTCTGGTGATGTCATGGACACGAGCTCTAGTAGTCATACTGATAGCGACGCTGATGGGGACACTATTACTGTTACCCAAATCAGAAAAAGTGGTGGCTCAGATTCTACAGTTTCCTCAGGTAGTTCATATAATAGTAGTGGAACTTCAGTGACAGGTACTTACGGTACTCTTGTTATTGGTGCGGACGGCTCTTATACTTATGTAGCCGATCAATCTGCAGCTGATGATCTTGATGCTGGCGACTCAGTGACTGACACCTTTATATATACCATCTCCGATGGAACAGCCACAGCTACCGCTACTCTTACAATCACAGTTTTGGGTATTAACGATGCCCCAACAGCAGTCAACGATACAGATAGTGTTAATGAAGATGGAACAGTTACTAAAACAGGGGCCCAGGACGATGTACTTACAGATGATAGTGACCCTGATGACTCAGCAACTTTAACTGTCACCGCAATACAACCTAGCGGTGGATCCTCTTCTAGTGTTTCTTCTGGAAGCACTTATGACAGTAGTGGAACGAGTGTTACCGGAACTTACGGTACTCTTATTATAGGCGCCGATGGTTCTTATACTTATACCGCGGATCAATCCGCAGCTGATGATTTAGATGCTGGTGATACTGTTGATGATGTCTTTACTTACACTGTGTCTGATGGAACAACAACCACAACGGCAACAATTACTATTACAGTTACTGGTGTCAATGATACACCAGTAGCTCAAAATGATGTGGGTGTGATTGCTGAAGACAGTACTTTAACCGTCACAAATGGCGCTAATGCGAATGTTTCAGGTTCTTATGATGCCACGGGCGAACATTCGGGTGATGTAATCGATACTAGTTCTAGCTCTCATACCGACAGTGATGCTGACGACTCAGCATCTTTGACAATTACTCAAATCAAAAAAGATGGCGGTGATAACTCATCTGTCTCTTCTGGTAGTTCTTATAACAGTAGCGGAACTTCTGTAACGGGTACTTATGGTACGCTGACTATCGGTGCTGATGGCTCCTACACTTATGTAGCGGATCAAACTGCAGCGGATGCCCTAGATGCCGGTGACAGCGCTGATGATGTTTTTGTCTATACGCTTTCTGATGGAACGGCTACGACTACAGCCAACATCACAATTTCTGTTTTAGGTATTAATGATGATCCTGCAGCAGTGGATGACACTGATACTGTCAGTGAAGGAGCCACCGTTACCAAGACAGGATCGCAAGATGATGTTCTCACTGACGATACTGATGCAGATGATAGTTCCAGTTTAACAGTTACAGCAATACAACCAAGTGGCGGGTCCTCCTCCTCAGTCACTTCAAGTAGTACCTACGAAAGCAATGGTACGACAGTCACAGGAACCTACGGTACTCTCACCATTGGTGCCGATGGCTCCTATACCTACACTGCTAATCAAGATGCAGCGGATGCTCTCGATGACTCAGAGTCAGCGACAGATGTTTTCACCTATACAGTCTCTGATGGTACGTCAACCGACACAGCAACAATCACCATTACGGTTAATGGTTCTAACGATGCACCTGTTGCGAGAGATGATACTGGTACCGTTGAAGAAGATGCCACTCTAAGTGTTAGTGATGGAGATAATGCTAATACTGTAAGTGCTGCCACATATGTCGATGCGTTTGACATAAGCTCTCAAGAGTTCAGTCCTCAAGGATTTACATTTAGCAATGATGGAACAAAAATGTTTTTAACTGGTAATAACGGTGATGATGTAAACGAGTACACCCTATCGACAGGATTTGATGTTTCCACCGCTTCTTTTGTTGACAGCTTTGACATTAGCTCTCAAGAAGGGGGTCCTCGTGATCTTGCTTTTAGTGCTGATGGCACCAAAATGTTTGTTGTGGGGGTATTAGGCGATGATGTAAATGAATATTCATTATCAACGGCTTTTGACGTATCCACCTCCTCTTTTGTAGACAGTTTTGATATTAGCTCGCAAGAAGACTCTCCAACAGGATTAGCTTTTAGTAAAGATGGAACTAAGATGTTTGTCGCTGGAAATGGCGGAGACGATATTAA
>CACKAZ010000021.1:0-9291 GCA_902598275.1 uncultured Alphaproteobacteria bacterium | reverse complement strand
TATTTCCAGGTGGATATATTCCATCACTATCAGAAATTATGCCTGCAATAGAAAGATCAGGATTAATAATATCTGATATTGAGGTTTTAAGATTACATTATGCTAAAACTCTCTCACACTGGTTTCAAAATTTCAAAAATTCTAAAGATGAAGTTTTAAAATTATACGATGAACGCTTTATTAGAATGTGGGAGGCTTATTTAAATTTAAGTGAATTATCATTTTTAAAGGGAGATAATGTTATTTTTCAGCTTGTATTAACAAAAAAAAGAGACTCTTTTCCTTTGGTTCGAAAAAAAATAAATTAATTATTATTATTTTTTAAGACTATACTTAAATATACCTACAAAATGTCTAACGAGGAAAAAATAATAAATTATTTTATAAAAAATTATAAAAACATTGGAGATGACTGTGCCTACTTAAGTCAAACTAAACAGTTAATTTCATCAGATACACTTGTTGAAAATATACACTTTGATTTAAAGTATTTTACACCTAAAAATATAGCTCATAGACTATTTACTGCAAATTATAGTGATATTCAATCATCAGGCGGAAAACCTAAGTACGTACTTTTAAATTTAAGTTTCCCAAATAAAAATTTTAAATTTGTAAACCAAATAATTAATAACTTTCATAGGTATTGTTTAAAATACAAAATTGAAATAATAGGAGGTGACACAACTGCTTCTGATAAAATCTTTCTATCTCTGACCATTATTAGTGATGTAATAAATAAAAACGAGATAATAAAAAGATCTAATGCTAAAATTAACGATAAAGTTTATACATTTTCAGGTATTGGATATTCTAAACTCGGTTATATGAATATTTACAATAATTTAAAATTACCGAAAAACATAAGTGCATTCTCAAAAGAGCAATTTTTAAGCCCTAAGATTTTTACTTATTATGACTTATTTAAAAAATTTAAATTAAATAGCTGTATGGATATATCTGATAGTCTTTTAACTACGTTAAGATCTATTTCATCTCAATCAAATAAAAAAATTGTATTAGATAACCTTTTAAATATTAATAAAAAATTACATGATTACTCTAAAAATGATCAACATTACAATTCATTAATATTATCTAGTGGTGAAGAATTTGTCCCAGTTTTTAGTTCTCCTATGGATCTATTAAAATTTAATGATAAAGGATCTTTTAAAAAGAGAGGTATTAAAATAATTTGTATTGGTCATATAGAAAAAGGGCAGGGTGTTTATCTTAAAAATTTTAATCTAAATAAAGTTAAAACATTTGATCATTTTAAAAGTAATTATTCCGCTTTATAGCCTTTTTTATATTTAAAAGATTAATTTTATCTAAATATATTTCATTAAAAATATTACTTACACTTTCAGCTCTTGTTTTTTTGTATGCTCTATCATAGTGATACTCAATTAAAGACTTTACAAACTGAAAGTATTTTTCTTTTTTTAAATTCTCCTCAATCATTAAAAATTCCTCTTTTGGGATAATTTTTCTTAAAACCTTTAATGCCTCTTTCATTAGTGTAGGAGTATTTGTAAAATATTTATAATCTTTGAGTATAAATCTGACACGTTCCTCTAAACTACTAATAACTTTTACATTCTTACCTAATGGCATATTTTTCCAAATTTTACTCGGTATACTTAATTTACCAACTTTTATACTTTCAGCTTCTACCCATATATTTTTTTTAGAGTTAAATGAGTTTAGTTTCTCGTATATTAAAGTCTCGAAGTATTTTTGTGAGGGTTGATTTTTATTAGGAATATTTCCTAATATCGATCCTTTGTGATTTGCCAATCCTTCAAAATCTATTACCTGATAATTTTTTGATAACTCTTTAATAAATAATGTTTTACCAACTCCAGTAACTCCCATAATTTGATTAAATTTATATTTTTCACAACTTGTTTCAAAAAATTTGACAACAAATTTTCTATAATTTTTATAACCACCATCAAGAAGTGTGACGTCATATCCAATTTGTTTAAGAACTAAATATAAACTAAGAGACCTTAAACCACCCCTCCAACAATAAATTAATATTTTTTGTTTCTTATCAAATTTAATTTTATTTATAATTTTAGAAATATTTGAGCTAATTATACTAGCACCCACTTTTTTCGCATAAAATGAATTTTCTTTATATTCAATACCTATTTCATGTCGTTGTTTGTTAGTTAAAACAGGATAATTGATTGAATTTGGAATATGGTCCTCTTTGAATTCTAAAGGAGTTCTTACATCAATAATTATGTTATATTCTTGTTGAGATGTATTTTTATATACAGTTTTATTAATGCGCATATTTTTCATAATAATTTTATTAATATATCCATATTACCTTAACTCTAAAGTAATTAATCTTAAATATGAAATAGACTGGCAATCTATACATTTAGCAGATCTTAATTGGATTATTAAACTTGAAGAAAATAAATATGAAATCAATTTTATTATAAAGAGTTTTGGACTTACTGATAAAATTTATAATTATGAGTCTGTTACCAACATTACCGGTAATATTGAAAATAATCATCTAAGACCTGAAAAATACATTAGTAAAACTAAAAGTACGAAACAAGACAGGTATGAAAATATTTTCTTCAGTAAAAATGGTTTAATCACAAAACTTGATATATCAAAAGAATTAAGTTCTGATCAAATTGAACTTCAAAATAATAGAATTACTAAACATCAATATTTTACTGATCCTATATCTCAGTTAACTCAATATATCTTGTATAATAAAGACTCAGATAGAGTAATTATAGATGGTCTCAATATTTATGAGTTACTTAAGATCTCTAAAGAAAATGATATTTTACAAAAGAACAATCCCAGTATTTATAGTGGTGATGTAAGTTTATTAGATTTAACTTTTCCATTTTTTAAAGGTCTATTTAAAGAAAATAAAAAAAACAATCTCAAACTAATAAGAATGACTTATTACAAGAATGAATTAAATAATATCCCTGTAATATTTGAAATTAAATCTAAAAAATTTGACGCAAATCTCTATTTAAAAGATTACAATGTAATTGAATAATGATAGTTAGTATTTGTGAGTTATATAGTTAGAGTTGAAAAAAATTTAATAGAGCTATTTAAAGGAAATCTACCTCTTTATAAAAGTTATTGGATTTATTATGTTTTAGTAAATTTTTTAATATCAGCTCCGCTTTTATTGGTTACAAAGATACATATTCAAAAATTTATATATACATTTTCAATGTACCTTGTTCTGAATCTTATTTACTATTTCACATCTTGTATTGGTGTATGGAGAAGTTCCCAAAAATATAAAGGAAATAAATTACTATCGTTCTTAGCAAGATTAATTGTCGTAATAGGTATATCTACAACAATTTTAGAGTTAAAAACTATTCTAACCATTATTTACAGTATTTGATTTGTTAAAACTCTTCAAATATGAAAAAAAAACCATATTATGAGAATTATGGATGATGAGACACAACTCAAGGTAAGAAAATTTTTAAAAAGACTTGGAATTAGTTCACAACAAGAACTTAACCAATTTATTGAAAACAATCCCGATGTTCAGGACCTATCAATAAAAGTAACATTTGAAATCAATGATAAAAATGTTTTTGAATTTGAAGATAATATAAAAAAATAAATTCAAATGAAAAAAATACAAAATCATTTTATTAGTGGTATTTTAATTGTTGCACCTTTGGCATTGTCTATTTACGTCGCCTGGGTTGTCGTTGGTATAGCTGATAAAATCTTTAGACCTTTCATTCCATTAAATAAATTTGGCATTCCATCTGAAATACCTGGTGTGGGTTTAATAGTTGCTTTTTTATTCTTTACTATTTTAGGAGCTATTGCTGGAAGTTTTTTTGGTAAGCTTTATCACAGAGTTGTTGATGCTGTTTTATCAAAAATACCTGGGTTAAATTCAATTTATAATACAGTGAAACAAATAATTGATACTTTTGCTACTACACAATCCAATGCTTTTAAAGAAGTTGTATTAATTGAATATCCTCAAAAAGATATTTATGCACTTGCATTTTTAACTAGTGAAACAAAAGGGGAGATAGCAAAAAGAAAAAATCAAAAAATGATTAATGTTTTTATGCCATCCACACCTAATCCTACAACTGGTTTTTTAATGTTTGTTCCCTTATCTAAATGCATCAAACTTGATATGTCTGTTGATCAAGCAATTAAATACATTATTTCTGCTGGATTGGTTACCCCAAAGGCTCCAGAAATTAAAAAAGCTCTTCCTAAGAAGAAAAAAGTTAAAAAATTAACTAAATAACAATTTTATAGCTTCTTGTTGTTTAAAAAATAATAATAGGTTGTATATATTTTTTTTAAATTTTTCATCTTCGTATTCTTGATTTTCAATAATTTTTTTTACATATTGAAGTGAGTCAATGATTAATTCTTGGTCTTGATAAACATTGACAAATTTAAATAAGGAGTCGCCACTTTGACGATATCCCAATATATCCCCAGTACCTCTTAGTTCGAGATCTTTTTCAGATAACTTAAAACCATCTAAATTATCTTTAAATATTTTTAGTCTCTCAATTGAATTATCTGGAATATCTTTGCCATACAGAGCAAAACAATAACCTTGATTATTACCTCTACCAACTCTTCCTCTTAACTGATGTAATTGAGATAATCCAAATTTTTCGGCATTTTCGATAACTATATAATCTGCATTTTTATTATCTATACCTACTTCAACTACTGTTGTAGCAACTAATAATTTTATTTTTCCATTTTGAAAATTTTGAATTATGTTTTCTTTTTTATCACTCTTTATTTTTCCATGTAACATTTCTACTTCGGAGCCAAATCTCTTTTTTAATGATTTAAAACGAGTTTCTACATCTTTATATTGTTGAGTCTCTGAAGCCTCAACTAATGGACAAATCCAGTATACTTGCGATATGTTTGAAATATTTTTTTTTAATAAAATTTCAATATCTTTAATCTTATCAACATTTGATACTTTAGTGATAATAGGTTTTTGAAAAGCTGGCCTTTCTTTGAGTATTACTTGCTCTATTTCCCCATACTGTGCTAAAGCTAATGTCCTAGGTATTGGTGTAGCAGACATTAAAAGAATATTAGTATTTATACCTTTTTCAGCTAAATAGAGTCTTTGCTGAACACCAAAACGATGTTGTTCATCGATTATTACATAAGCTAAAGCGGAGAAATATAAATTTTCTTGAAATATAGCATGCGTACCAATTATAAAATTATAAGTACTTTTTTTAATTTTATCATAAATCTCGTCTTTATTTTTAGTGCTGCCTGTAAGTAAAATAGGTTTTACCTCATCATTATTCAGAAATTTAATTACATTATTATATATTTGATTGGCTAATATTTCAGTAGGTGCCATATAGGCAACTTGCAAACCTTTTTGAAGAAATGGAAGTGCTGTTAATAAAGATACGATAGTTTTACCTGAACCAACATCGCCTTGTAATAAGACTGTTTCTCTATACTGAGTATTATTTAAGTCATTTATATTATTGATAACGTCTTGTTGATTTGCAGTTAATTTAAAAGGTAATTTTTCTATTATTCTTTGTTGTAAGATGAAGTCTAGATTTAAGCTTTCATTTTTCTTTTTTGTCTTTTCTTTTAAGTATCTAATAGCAAAATAATTAGAAACTAGTTCATCAACTGCTAATCTTTTCCTATATAGATCTCTATTTTCAATATCCTCTTTTACTAAGGGAAAGTGTATTTTCGAGAGTGAGTCATTAAAAGATAAAAAATTATATTTTTTTATTAAATTACTATTAAGCCATTCATCAAAGTTTTCTAAATAATTTTTAGCTTCCTTCAAAATTATTCTTATATCTTTTAATGTTATTCCTCTTGTGAGAGGGTAAATATTTTCAAATGTTCTTAATTTATCCTCATTTTCAATTTCTTCTATATAATCAGGGTGCGCAATACTTAGATTGCTTTTATAAAAAGAAACTTTCCCACTGATTATTAACTCTTTATTTTCAGGGTACTTGGTTCTGAGAAAATTACCTTTTATTGAAAAATAAATTATATTTATAATTAAAGACCCCTTCACGCATTCAATCACATAGGGTAATTTAGGGTTAAAAGGATAGTGATGCTTTTTGACTTTTACTAAAGTTGTAATAGTTTGTCCTTTTTCAAGATTTTTAAAATTAATATCTTGGGTGCGATCAATTGATCTACTTGGTAAATTGTAAAATGCATCAATTACAGCATTTATATTTAAGTTTTTAAAATATGACGCTTTCTTTGGACCTATTCCTTTAAGTTTGTCTACATTTTGATATAAGAAATCGAAACTATTGTCGCTCATGATAAGTAACGAAGATAAATTAAAAAAATTAAAATATCGATGTCAAACATTAGGTATTAAAGAATTAGACGTAATTTTTGAGAAAATTTATATAAAACTTGAAAATACTAACGATGTTGAACTAATTGATCTCTTAGATGATTTATTGAAGAACGAAACACAATATATATTTGATGTATTTTTTAATGAGTCTTTTAAAGAGGATAAAGTTAAATACCTAAAAATTATAAATCTATCTAAATAGTATTGGAAAACCAGGATATCAATTTTAGTAAGAAATCTATTTTATTATGTGAGGACGATAAAATAGCAATTGATTATGAAAATATACTTAAGTTGCACTATCCTCAAAAGAAAATTTGCTATTTTCCAGCTCATGACTCTCTTCCTTTTAGTTTTGAAAACTCAGCATCAGACATTTTACTTGATAGATCAGATAAACTAAGAGCATTAACTGATAACGATATAATTATTTTAACATGTAATAACTTACTTAAAAAATTTCAAATTAAAAATGATGTGGATCACTGTCTATTTCTTTCTAAGAATCAAATAATTGACTCAAATTTAATACTAAATAAATTAATCGAATTTAATCATTCAAATCAAGCAAATGCTTATAATAAGCTCGAATTTTCACTTAGAGGAGATATCTTAGATATCTACAACAACAATAATAATCCATATCGAATTTCTTTTTTTGATAACATGATTGAGTCCATAAAAGAATTCAATCCACAAACACAACTTACTTATAAAGAGGAAAAAGAAAAAGTTATGATTATTAATCCTAACATTGAAGCCTTAGAACCAAATACTAACAATAGTTACTTAGAAGATATTATAAGTGGATATGAAATTTATACGATTAATAGAAGTGATATAATATTAAAAGAAAAACTAAATTCTCTTAAAGCTATTTATAATCAAATCAATCCTGAGATACCTTTTTCAAATTACTACTTAGATGAAGATAAAATTAAAAATTTTAAATTAACGAATATTTCATCTAGTTCGCCGAAATCATTAAAAATTACACCTAATACCTCTTTAGATGATTTGTCTAAGATGAACATTTCTATTTATTTTCATACTGGTAATAATCCCGCTCCAATTGAAAAAGAATTCCAACAAAAACTTAAAATTAATACTAAATATGGTGGAAACTTTTATTTTAATAAGACTGTAATATCTAAAGATTATTTATTTGATGGAATTATACATTTAAATAAAAATTCATATTCAACCAAAAAATCAAACCTAGATACAATTATAAATTTTAATGACCTTTCCTTAGGAGATGCGGTTGTTCACCAAAAGCACGGTATTGGAAGATTTGTTTCTATTGATAACATTGAAGTTAGTAACCGTATAAGAGAATTTATTCGATTAATTTATAGAGGTAACGATAAGCTTTTATTACCAATTGAAAATTTAAACTTTATTTCAAGATATGGTTTTGATGATAGCAGCCTTCTTCTTGATAAATTAGGCACAAATGACTGGTTGTTAAGAAAAACATCAGTAAAGAAAAAAATTAAATTTCTTGCAAACAAGTTATTAAAAAATGCAGCTAAGAGATCGACTATTAATATTAAAGAGTTTCAATATAATAACTCTGATCTTGAAAAGTTTAATAAACAGTTTCCATTTGTTGAGACAGAAGATCAATTAAATTCTATAGAACAATCCTTGAATGACTTAAGACTAGAGAAACCAGCCAATCGCCTTATATGCGGTGACGTCGGATTTGGTAAAACAGAAGTAGCATTAAGAATAGCCTGCGCAACGTATTTATCAGGTTTTCAATTTGTAATCGTTGTGCCAACAACTTTACTTGCAATGCAGCATACCAATACTTTTAATGAAAGATTCTCAATCTTTAATATTAAAGTTGCATCTCTATCTAGGTTTACCTCGGCTAAAGATAAAAAAGAAATTTTACTTTCATTAAAATCAGGTGATGTTCAAGTACTTATTACAACACATAGTCTTTTTAAAAAAGATATTGAATTTAATAATTTAGGTACGTTAGTAATAGATGAGGAACAAAAATTTGGCGTAGATCAGAAGGAATATTTAATTAATAAATATCCAAATATTCATTTGTTTTCTTTGTCAGCCACACCCATTCCAAGAACACTTCAAATGTCTTTATTAGGATTAAAAGATCTAAGTATAATTGGAACACCTCCATCTAATAGAATAAGTATTAGAACTTATGTTCAAAAGTATGAATCTGTAGCTCTTTTGTCTGCAATTAAAAATGAATTAGATAGAAATGGTCAAATCTTTATTGTTGTTCCTAGAATAAGTCATATCCCTTTTGTAGAAAGTGAAATTAAAAAATTAAATATTGAACTCTCCTATGGTGTTGGTCACAGTAAAATGAAAGAAAAAGATATTGAAGATGTATTTATATCTTTTACGAAAGGGGAAATTCAGTGCCTTATATCTACTAATATTATTGAATCAGGAATAGATATTAAAAATGCCAATACTCTTATAATCTTTAACTCTAACCTATTTGGTCTATCTCAATTGTATCAACTAAGAGGTAGAGTAGGTCGATCAAATAAAAGAGCGTACGCCTATTTATTTCATGATAGTGAAAAATTAATCAACAAAACTGCACTAAAAAAACTTCAAGTTTTAGCTAACTATGAAAATTTAGGGTCTAATTTTCAATTAGCAAATGAAGATTTGGAAATACGTGGTGCTGGTAACCTACTTGGTGATGAACAAAGTGGGCACGTAAAAGACATCGGTATTGAACTTTATCAAAGTATGTTAAAAGAAGAAGTTGAAAGACAAAAAAATAATAATTCTGAAATAGAGGATGATTATGAGGAATTTGAATTTGATGCATTTTTTGAGTATTACATACCTAAGACCTATATATCAGATGATATTTCTAGATTGATTATTTATCGAAAATT
>CACKAZ010000020.1:0-10488 GCA_902598275.1 uncultured Alphaproteobacteria bacterium | reverse complement strand
ATAACAACAGAACTATTGAAAACGCAAACCCAAGACGTTGTGAAAATAAGAAAGTTAACGCAGCTGCGCACACAGGACCGATAAAAGCAGTAGCTTTTCCAGAAAACGTAAACATTCCAAATCCTAAACCTTGTGTTTCATTTGGAATAAGCTTGGCCATTATTACTCTACTAGAGCTTTGCAGGGGTCCGGCAAAAAAAGTGCCAGCGACAGTTAACAACATAAATGCCTTAGGATCTTTGTTGATAGATATTACCGTAACTATCAAAGAGAGCATTAAAAGAGTTACGATAACTGTCTTTTTATCATCTTTAAATACGGCTCCAATTAGATAACACCCAAAAGCACCGGCAATATTAGCTAGAATTCCTACTATTAATATTTGTCCAATTGAAAGGCCCATCACAGAGGTGCCTAAAATTCCAATACTAGTGGACACTATAATTAGTCCGTCCATATAGAGCATTCTTGCTAATAAGTACCTTCCAATATTTGTTAATCCTTTATCCCACAGCAAACTTTTTACTTTTTGAGATATTTTGGTTGAAGAAATAGAAACCCTTTGATCAAATTTAGAAAAATATAAAAGAGGAATGCAAAATACCAAAAACCAACATGCTAAGATAATATGCGCAAACCTTAAATGAAGGTAATTATCCATACTAATACCAAAGATATTTTGCGTCGGTAATACAAGAGTAACAAGAAGTAAAGCTAGTATTATTGTACCTCCTAAAAATCCTGTACCAAATCCCAAACCAGAACTAAAAGTAAGATCATCAGAGCTACAATCTTTCATAATAGAATTATACAAACTATTAGATGCCTCATAGGTAACACTTCCAAAAAATACGATAACAAGAGCCGTTAAAACATAATCTTGTGTCGGTAAAACAAAATAAAATAAACCAATAGTAAAAATACAAATAAAAGAAAATAGTCTTAAAAGTCTTTGTCGACCATTAAGCATGTTGTCAGCCCTATTTCCTATATAGGGCATCAAAATAGCTATAACAATTCCAGCTAGACCAATCGTAAGTTGCCACAGAGCAGTACCGAGCTGCTCGTCAGCTGCTACATGATTTACAAAGTAACTCGAAGTGAATGCAGATAAAACGAGCATTGGGAAAACAGAATTCCCAGCATCATATAAAGAAAAATTAATTAACTTCTTCACTTATAATTATGAAACATCCTCATCTTTTTTTTGATACCAATTGATTTTACCTAATCGGATTGTAAGTCTGTATAATTCTGATGCAGTCTTATCTGCAAACTCACTGACTAATTTGGTATAGTTCTCCCCAAGCATTATTCCATTATTTTCATCTTTTTTTAAAAGTTGATAATCGATTAATTTTTGAACGCGTCTTCGGGTTGACTCTTTGGGTTGTCCTAAGATATTTGCAATACTTAATATCGATAACCGAGATCCAGAAAAATATTTCTTAATCTCTTCATCCGGCATATCAATTAAATCATTATAAGACTTTTCATCTTTTGAATTAATTTTGTATAGCCAATGAGCAGAGACAGTATTGAGTGTCATCATCTCATCAATATTAAGATCTAACTCATTTACTCTTTTATAATAGTTAGTAATAAGCATCAGCCACGAGTAAGCTGCCTGACTATAACTATTGATTTCTTCCTGTGAATCTTTTCTGATGTTCATAGTGTGAGATTACTACAAATAAACCTAAAATGGGCCTATAAATTAACCCAAATTGGGCTATTATTTTAAAAAATTCAGTTATTACTGATGTTTTTGATAAAAATATTAATAAAATCCTATCATGGCTAAATTTATTAGTGTGGTTAAATTTATAGTTAAAGAGGGTGAGGACTCAAATTTTACTGACTCCATGAAAAAGTTTGTGAATCCCGAGGGTGTGATTTCAAGAAAAGTTATTAAAACGGGTGATCGGTCATATTGCAGTATGGTGGAGTGGGTTAACGAAGAAAGCTTAGCAAATGCTCGCCAGCAAATGATTGCTTATTTGGATACAGTTAGAGACTTGTTAGAAGAGATCAGTCCTGAGTTAGGCGTCACCGACCCTGCCTCTGGGCCATTGATTATAGACGAGCAAGGACTTATCACTAGTCCTGGCGGCACCATATCTGGAAAAATTAAAACTTAATTAATTTTTTAATTACCTTAGATAGATCGTGGGTCGTCCAGACCTGCATGACGATATGCCGAGGTGACAGTATTTCTTAACAAACATGCAATTGTCATTGGACCAACACCTCCAGGTACTGGAGTAATCATAGAAGCTTTTGCTGAGGCACTTTCAAAATCTACATCACCAACAATTTTACTGCCCTCACTCCCATCTTCTTTCGTGACAGGTATTCGATTGATACCAACATCAATAACGACAGCACCTTCTTTTAGCCAATTTGCATCAATCATCTCTGCCCTACCAATGGCGGCCACAATAATATCTGCTTGAGCGCACACATGTTCTATACTTTTAGTTTTAGAATGGACTACTGTCACAGTACAAGACTCTTCAATTAAAAGTTGTGACATCGGTTTTCCCACGATGTTTGATCTTCCAATCACAACGACATTCTTTCCTTTTAAGTCCTCCACTTTATCTTTTAAAAGCAAAAGAGAACCTAAAGGTGTGCAAGGAATAAATGCTTTTTTTAACATAGCCCCACCAATAGATAGTCTGCCGGCATTAATAGCATGAAAACCATCGACGTCTTTTTCAACAACTATGGCATCAATGACTTTTCTCTCATCAATTTGTTCGGGCAGTGGTAATTGCACTAAAATACCATGGACCGCGCTATCGTTATTTAGTTCATCAATTAATTTCAGTAATGTCTCTTGATCTGTGCTAGCATCTAATTTGAAATCTTTGGTCTTGATATTGCACTCAGCGGCCATTTTGGATTTTTGGCCGACATACACTTTACTGGCAGGATTTTCGCCAACTAACACGACTGCTAAGCAAGGATCTACTTGCTTTTGACCGATTAATTTATCGGCGTCCTCTTTCACCTCTGCTCTAATTTTAGCTGCAAAAGCTTTTCCATCAATTATGTCTGCCATTTTTTATTCTCCCTTTATTGCCCTCTTGGCCAATATTCAATTAATAAATCTTTAAATAAATAAATAAGTAATATCAATAGCACTGGCGAGATATCTATTCCCCCAAAGTTAGGCAGATATCTTCGAATATAATTTAGGGGAGGATCAGTGAGTTTCTTTAAACTTTCAAAAACTCTCCATAAAAATACATTTTGACTATTTAAAATATTAAAGTGAAACAACCACGATACGACTACGTAAAAGAATACAATTAAAGTGTAAAAATCTAGCAGTCTTACCAAAAAGAGTAGTAGTGAATTCACTTTGATAAATTATAAAAAATTATTATTCGCGTCTATTAAATAAGAAATTTCTACATCGCTCTGATTGGGGATTTGAGAAAACTGTGTCAGGATGTCCTTCCTCTTCCACCAGGCCATCATGAAGAAAAATTACATTATTTGAAACTTTCCTAGCAAACTCCATTTCATGAGTTACTACTAACATAGTTTTTCCTGCTTCAGCTAATTTTCTAATCACGGATAAAACTTCATCAACTAACTCTGGATCTAAGGAGGAAGTTGGTTCATCAAATAGTAAAATTTCAGGCGAGATGGCTAAGGCCCGAGCGATTGCTGCTCGTTGCTGCTGTCCCCCAGATAAATGTGCGGGGTATTCATTAGCTTTCTCTTCTATTCCAACTTGTTTTAATAATTCCATTCCCATGCTCTCTGACTCTTGTTTATCTTTTCCTAATACATGAATTGGAGCTTCAATAATATTTTCTAAAATTGTCATATGAGTCCATAGGTTAAAGCTTTGAAAGACCATACCTAGTTTTTTTCTGATAGAGGTAATTTTTGATTGGATGTTTTTGTTGGGGCTTTCAAGATCCTCTTTTTGACAATCGATGATCTCTCCTAAAACGTTAATTGTTCCAGAATTAGGAGTTTCTAAAAAATTGATACATCGTAAAAGAGTGCTTTTTCCGGAGCCTGAGCTTCCAATGATACTTATGACATCACCTTGTTCAGCAAGTAAATCTACACCTTTTAAAACCCTGTTCTCTGCAAAGTTTTTTTCAAGGTTTTTTAACTCCAAAATACTCATGTATTTCCTAATATCTCATTTTTTCTAATTCATTGATATTCTTAATGTTAAATATAAAAAGTTTATTCTTTTCTTTAATTTTAGTTTATATTTTCATTTAATAATTATTCAATTTTATAGAGGAGAAAATTATGAAAAAAATAATACTATCAGCATTCCTCGCTTTATTTATGTCGGGTGCAGCATTTGCAGATACTGTCCGAATGGGTACAGAGGGAGCTTATCCCCCATATAACTTTATTAATGATAATGGCGAAGTTGATGGATTTGAAAAAGATGTTGGCGACATGCTTTGTATTCGTGCAAATCTAGATTGCGTTTGGGTTATAAACGAGTGGGATTCTATTATTCCTAATTTAGTATCTGGTAATTACGATACAATTATTGCTGGTATGTCAATTACCGCAGAGCGTGATGAAGTGATTGACTTTACACAAGATTATTTTCCGCCGTCTCCATCCGTTTACATGGGCATGAGTGGTGCAGACATTGATGTGGATAGTGCTGTCATTGCAGCTCAAACTGCAACTATTCAAGCTGGTTATGTAGCTGAAAGTGGGGCTACCCTAGTTGAATTTGCAACAGCAGAAGAGACAATTTCTGCAGTACAAAATGGTGAGGCTGATGCTGTTTTAGCTGATGGTGACTACCTTGCATCTATTATCGCAGAGTCAAACGGTGAATTTGCCAATATTGGAGAAGTTTCAATTGGCGGTGGTGTAGGAATGGGTATCCGTGAGTCTGACGGAGAGTTAAAAGCAAAAATGAATGCAGCTATTAGCTCTATGAAAGATGATGGGTCTTTAAATGCACTAATTAAAAAGTGGTTTGGTTTCGAAGCCGCAACTTTTTAAGATTATTTAATTTTAATTACAAAATATGAGGGCGGTCATTCCGTCCTCATCCTTTTTTTCTCATACTATTTATTCAATAAACACTCAAACATAATATAAAGTCCAATGTACAATGCTTATAGTTGGAGCAGGAATAGTAGGAGCATCTTTTGCTTACCACGCCCATCAAAAGGGTTTAGATAAAATTACTGTTTTATCATCTGATCTCCCCGGGGATAAAAACCAAGCTACTACTAATACCTGGGGTTGGGTTAATGGATATGCCAGTAATGATAAAAGCTATGCCTCTTTTCGTCAGGCCAATTTAAACTACTGGCCAAAATTAATAAATGACATCTCAAACTTAGAGCATTCCTCAAAGGGTGCATTTATTTGGGACCTCGATGAGAAAGAATTACATCAAACGATAAAACAACATCAAAGTTGGGGTCAATCGGTAAAAATATCAACTAAATCGGAGCTACAAGGGTATTTACCTAACTTAACAATCAGCCCAACTTTGGCTGGCTTTGGCATTGATGACTTGGCTATTGAGGGTGTTAGAGCAACACAAGAACTTTTCAAAGCAAGTGAATCAAAAATAATAAAAGTTAATGTTAAAGAGCTGGTTTGTGAGAACAATATAGTTACAGGTGTAAGAACTGATGATGAAGTTATTTATGATAATGAAGTAGTAATAACAGCAGGACTTGGCGCTCCTGCTTTATTATCAACTATAGATATTCATTTTGAAATGCGATCGAGTTTAGGTTTGTTAGCTTATACAAATCCGTTACCAAGTTTATTAAATCACCCAATCACAGGTTTTGACTTCCATGCTCGGCAAGATGATAAAGGTAGGTTAATAATAGGTGGAAGATTTGATGATGACGTAAGCAATATACAAAACATAAAGGAAACTGCTGAAAAACTTGTTCAAGACATGGCAACTAGGCTCAACTATAATGGAATGATGATCTTAGATTATTTTACACTTGGAAGCAGACCATTGCCCATTGATGGAAGGCCAAAGATCGGCCGCCTTGTAAACATTAAAGGTAAAAGAATTAATGGAATTTATTTAGCAGTTATGCATTCAGGCATAACTAATGCACCACTAGCTGGCAAGCTTGGCATAGAGGAAGTTATTACAGGGAAAAGAAATAATTTAATTCAAGATTTTTTTCCACAAAAATTTTATAAATCAGAGAATTTCCAAGATGTTTAGTTATTGCGTAGACCCTAAAACCCTTGAGGGATTAATGTGGCTATCATGTTATGTCACTACAGCAAAACATATGTCGTTTTATTATTCATTTTTTGTTGTGATGGGTTTGCTTTCTTTGGCAGCTCCATTGGCGATGGCATTTGGATTTGCTGGAGCCACTGCTGCTAGATCATCTTTAAAAACAGTTCGAGCTCTTGGAAAAGGATATCTTGCAATGATAAGAGGCATACCCGATATCGTTTTCTTTTTATTCATTCCAATAGCGCTTGATCAGGCTTTTGAATATTTACGACACAAATTATTATGCTCTGATGTTACAGAGGCAGTTAGGCAAGGTAACGATTTTGTTGTATGTGCAGCTGCAAAACTCCCTTTAAACACAGCTAGTGAATGGGTACACGACATTTATGGATTTTCTCTTGCTTTACTTGCTTTTGGCTTTGTATTTGGGGCCTTTGCGGGCAATGTGTTATCCGGTGCTATGGCTGCAGTCCCAAAAGCTCAAATAGAAACAGGAGAAGCCTATGGTTTTTCATCAAGTCAAATTTTTAGAAGAATTCTTATTCCACAAATGTGGATTTATGCTCTGCCAGGTCTATCAAATTTATGGATGATTTTAATCAAAGCAACTCCGCTACTATTTCTTTTGGGTATTGAGGACATCGTCTATTGGGCTAAAGAACTAGGTGGAATTAAAACGGGTGTATACGAATACCCTCATCCTGATTGGCGTGCTTGGTATTTTGGTGTACTGATGATTTTTTATTTATCTCTAACTTATCTATCTCAATCCGTTTTAGACAAACTTTCTACACGGCTTTCTAAGGGGCAAGCAACTATGGCAGGTAAGGCAGTTTAATGTCGAGCTGTTTTCAAACTCTTACTGATTACGGCCTCAGATCTATAGGGTATGGAGAGAGACTTTTACCAAAGGCCGATATAACACTTTGTGAGCAATTTGTATTAATCGGTTCGGGTATGATTTGGAATATATATTTTGCAATCTTAGCATTATTGTTTGGCTTTTTCTTTGCCACTGTTTTGGCTTTAGGGAAAAATTCAAAATTATTTTTGTTAAATGCTCCATGTCGAGCCTTTATTTTTATTTTCAGAGGCTCACCTTTATTTATTCAGTTTTTCTTTGCGTATGATTTATTTGTACTTTTACCAAGGCTAGGGGTTGATATAGATTTAGGATTTCTTGTTGTAACCGTTGAAACACGTTGGCTTACAAAAGCTTGGTTAGGCGCTTTAATTGTTTTGTTTTTTAATACATCTGCCTATGCAGGAGAAATTTTTTATGGTGCATTGCGTGCTGTTCCAAGTCAGGATCTAGAGTCTGCGGATGCATTTGGTTTTACAGGAATTAAAAAATTTAGACGCATTATATGGCCAACTATGCTTCGTTTAGCTTGGCCCTCCTATACCAATGAAGCAATTTTTATGTTTCATGCAACAACATTGGTTTTCTTTACGGGTTTTCCTGCTTGGCAACAAAAAGGGGATGCAATTTACTATGCTAGCTATTTTGCTGATAAGACCTTTAATCCCTTTGTTCCTTATCCGATTGTTGGCTTTTATTTCATATTATTAACTTTAATTATAATTGGTTTGTTCGGCCTGATTAACCGACAGTTGAATAAACATTTACCAACCAATGAACGAAAAAGATTAAAGATTAATAAATATAACCTGATTAGGTAGATAGCTGCAATAGTATCTCTTATATTTTTTTAAAAAATTTGATTTTATTTCTTATGAATATAAAAATTATGAAGAGTATAATTAAAGGTGTACCCCAGAGCAAATAATGTTTTTTTTGGGGATTAAAAGATATTTCCTCACCATAAATTTTTACTAAATCTGCATTAATCTCATTAACAGTCATTCCAGAATTATATTTTTTTTGAATTTGTTCTTTTAAATTTATAGCAAATTCTGTATCAGACTCTTGTATGCTTTGTCCCTCACAAACCAAACATCTAATTGTTTTGTAATAATCGCTTAATTCATTCACGCCAGCAAAGCTAATCGTAGACATATGAATTATTAAAATTGTAATTATTAATTTATAAATATTGTTCGATATCTTCATAAAACAAAGGCCCTTGTATCTTTTTTTTGATAATTTTATTTATAATAAAAAATGTTTCAGGAACACCAATTAAACCCATTTCATAAGCAATAGTCCCATCATCCCTTAAGATGTGTTCAAAAGGATTACCGTGTTCTTTAATCCATTCTTTAAAATTCTCCTCATCATCTCTAAAATTAACACCAATAATTTTTATTCCTTGTTTTTTCATTTCCATTAAAAGTGGATGTTCTGCTAGACAAGGCTTACACCAAGATGCAAAAAAATTTACAACATAAAATTCACCCATAGCTTTTTCATCAATTAATTTATTATTATAAAAATCAGGTGTCTCAAACACTAAGTTAGATATTTCATCCTGTTTGTTGTTTTTATCTGTTGTTTGGTTCAAATAAAAAAGCACACAAACAGCTAATACCACTGCACCCATCACAGGTATTATTAAATTTTTTTTCATTTTCTTTTAACTATTGATAAAAATATTGAAAAAATTAGCATAATTGAACTTAACCATAATAAATTTATAAATGGTTTATAAACTAAATTAATTCCTACTTGATCACTTTCAATGGTTGATATTGTTGCATAATACTGACTAAAAAGGACATTAGTAGTATTAACCTCATTTGTGACTTGCCCAGAGGGTTGATAGATATTTTTTGAAGGAGAGAGCTGTCTATTCTGTTGCCCATCAGAAATTAATAAATCTACTGATATCCTTTGATAATTTTGAAAGCTCTTATCTTTAATATTTTTAATTATCGCAATTTTATTATTTTGAAGTGCAATTTCATTAGAGCTATTTTTTTCAAATAGTAAATTTTCTTCATAATCAAATTGCTCTGTATACACAGCGGCAACTATAAAGACGCCGATACTTAAATGTGCTAACCATTGAGAATAAAAATTTAAATTTTTCTTCACATTAGTATTTAAAACTAAAATACTCTTTATAAATAAAGGACCTGTAATAAAAACACTTAACGCAAAGTAAAAATTTTCAAATAAGTAAAAAGATAGTAATGAAGTTACTAAAGATAAGACTAAAATATAGGGTAACTGTTTATCTTTTTTTTCATGTTTTCCCCAACTAATCTGAGGTGCAAAGGCCATAAACAAAATTAATGGTGCTAGTAATAAATTAAAAGCAAAATTATAATAGGGTGCACCGACAGAGACTGACGTTTCAAGGATCATTTCGCTAAATAGAGGGTAAACTGTTCCAATAAAGACAACTAGTGCTGAGCAGATAAAAAATATATTATTTAATAAAAGAAAACTTTCTTTACTAAATAAATCAAAAGAGTCTTCGTTAAATTTTGAAATACTTTTTATATTTAATCGCACTGTCATGGCTAATAAATATCCAATTATTATTATTAAAAATAATCCTCTAAGTGGGTCTGTTGCAAAACTATGAACAGATACAATTAAATTTGAGCGAACTAAAAATGTACCAAATACAGATGCGATAAAGCAATATAGCCCTAAATTTAAACTCCATAGCTTTAGTTGATTACTTTTAATAGAAACCTTTAGAGAATGTATTAAAGCAGTGTTCAAAAGCCATGGGATTAAGGAGATATTCTCTACTGGATCCCAAAACCACCAGCCTCCCCACCCTAATTCAGAGTAAGCCCAATAAGATCCTAAAACAATGCCAGCCGTTAGAAAAAACCAAGATATCTTGGACCAAATCAGCATCTCTTCAAATAAATTTTCAGAAAAATCTTGTTTTATTAACATGTGAGCAGACAACACAAAGGGAATAACCAAACCAATGTATCCCAGAAATAACGTAGGTGGGTGAATGACAAATAAAAAATGCTGCAAAATAGGATTTAGACCCAAACCTAATATTTCTTCATTTGCCTCTATATAAGTAAAAGGGTTTGAACTAATCATTACATAAAGCAGAAATAAAGTGGATATAAATATAATATTCTTGTGTATCTCAACTGTGTGATTTTTGTTAAGAAAAAAAATACCAAATAAGTTGATTAAAAATACCCATAGCAAAATTGAACCTTCATGACTGCCCCATGCAGATGTTACTTTATAAAATAATGGATCATCAATATAAGAATTTTCAATGACATTAAGCAGTGTAAAATCTGAAATTGAAAATGCATATATTAAAAGAATAAAGGGTAATAGATTTATAAAATAAATTATT
>CACKAZ010000019.1:0-11342 GCA_902598275.1 uncultured Alphaproteobacteria bacterium | reverse complement strand
AAACTATCGCAAATTGTATTATGAACAACTAAGCCACGACCGTAAGACATTATAGAAATTATGCTATCACCTTTTATAGGTGAGCAACAAGTTGCATAGTTCACTGCTATACCATTTTCATATTTTAATACATCTACTCTCTCTTCATCTTCTTTAGATTGAAAAATTTTTTTGACAAAGTTATTTTCCATTTCTTTAAAAAGTTTATCAAGTTCTGCCCTAGATAAAAAACCTCTACCTACATTTTCAAAAAGTTTATTTTTATATTTAAAATCAGTCTTTCTTAAAAGCTTTTCATAAATAGCATCATCAGAAACTATATTTTTAGATTTTGCAATATAGTTTAAAATATCTTTTCCGAGAATTTCAAATTCTCTCCTTCTTTTTGACCTAAAAAAGTACCTAATTTTTTCTTTAACTTTTTCTTTTTTTACAAATCTAATCCATAACGGGGAAATTGTAGTGTTTTCATCTAAGATAATTTCAACTTGATCTCCATTATCAAGCTTTGTGCTTAAAGGTAACTCTTGTCCATTTACAATTGCACCAGCACACTTATCTCCTATATCAGTATGAATTGTATAAGCAAAATCAACAGGTGTAGAATCTAAAGGGAGTGTAAATAATTCACCTTTTGGAGAAAAAACATATATTTGCTCATCAAAAAATTGTTGGGAAGTTTTATTTAAAATTAAATGTTGTTCATTTTCTTCAACATAATTAACAGCATCCCTTAACCAAGCATATACCCCCTCACTGCTACTATCTTTATTTAAATATTTATATCTCCAGTGTGCAGCAATACCATTCTCAGCAATCATATGCATTGCTCTTGATCTTATTTGTACTTCAAATATTTTTTTTTGAAAAATAAGGTCTGAGTGTATTGATCGGTATCCATTAGGTTTAGGGCTTGATATATAATCCTTAGTTCTACCTACTTTTGCAGAGAAATTACGATGAATTATACCTAATACCTTATAGCAATCTCTTGTTGATTTAGTGATGATCCTGACGGCAGCTATGTCTGAAATAGAATTTAAGTCAGTATTTTTCTTATTTATTTTTTTCCAAATTGAATATGGATTTTTTTTTCTATAATGAATTTCTGCATCAATATCTGACTTATTTAGATATTCCTTCATTAAATTTTCAAGCTCAATAAAAGAGCCTTCTAAATTTTTAAAAGTGTTATCAATTTTATCGTTAATTCTACTAAAGATATCTGGATGAAGGTTTTTAAAAGATATATTTTCTAAAATGGACT
Organism: uncultured Alphaproteobacteria bacterium; assembly: GCA_902598275.1. Classification (GTDB taxonomy): domain Bacteria; phylum Pseudomonadota; class Alphaproteobacteria; order HIMB59; family HIMB59; genus HIMB59. The sequence continues at coordinate 10,075 of CACKAZ010000019.1, read as the reverse complement.
TCCAATTTTCAAATCCTAGTCGCTGAGCTAAGGGGGCGTAAATTAGTAAGGTCTCATTACTAACTCTTTTTCTTTTTTCAACATCTTTAAAATAATGAATTGTTTTTATGTTGTGCAACCTATCTGCTAATTTAATAATTAAAACTCTTATATCCTTTGCAGTTGAGATAAGAAGTTTTCTAAAATTTTCTGCTTCTTTTTCAGATCTTGTTGTTTTTTTTTCCTCTAAAAAATCAATTTTAGTTAAACCATCCACTAAATTTGAAATACTAGGACCAAAGTTTTCTTTTAATTCTAATTTTGAAAATTTTGTATCCTCAATTACATCGTGGAGTAAGCCTGTGATAACTGTTTCTGTATCTAATTTTAGTTCAATAAGCGACTTACAAACTTCGTATGGATGTATTATATATGGGTCTCCAGAGGCACGGAATTGATCTTTATGGGATGTTTCTGCTACCTCTATTGCTTTAACAAATAAATTCTCATTAAAATTTTTATCATAGGATTGTAATGCTGACTTAAAATCGCTGAAACTATCATTGAAATAGCTGGTTTGGAACATCAGCTAAAATAATAAACTAAATTGAACTTTTAATCTTCAAGAAGATGATCTTCGTTTTCTTCTTCTTTTTCCTGAACCAGTTGGTAGCTTTTAATAATATCTTCTTTAACATCCCCTACACTGATTTTCTCATCGGCTATTTCTCTTAAAGCTATTACTGTACTTTTGTCATTATCTAGTGGAACTTGTGCTTCATTGCCAGCGTTTAGGACTTTAGCCCTATGTGAAGCCAATAATACTAAATCAAATAGACTATCAACGTTTTTAGTACAATCTTCTACTGTGACTCTTGCCATGTGAGGTTTATATGAAAAAGTAGATGAAAATACAAGAGAATTATTATTTCTTTATAATTCTTTGTTTTTTTCTGTCCCATTCCCTTTGCTTAATAGTCTCTCTTTTATCATATTTCTTTTTACCTACTCCTACTCCAAATCTCACCTTTGCTAGACCTTTGTCATTAAAGAATATCTCCATAGGAACTGCTGTAAAACCTTTAGTGGTCAGCATACCAAGAATTTTTTTTATTTCTCTTTTATTTAAAAGGAGTTTTTTTATTGATCTAGTTTTCTTTTTAAGGTCGAAATTCTTATCTTTGGAGATAATTTCAAAGTTATTAATATAAATTTCACCTTTTTGTTCGTTTATAAAACTTGATTGAATAGAGGCTTTCCCGTTTCTTAAAGGTTTGACCTCATTGCTTTCAAGAACAATACCAGCTACGTAGGTTTCTTTTATTTCATAATCAAATTTTGCTCTACGATTTTGAATAGACAATTAGATAAAATTTAAATCTTTAATTGTTTTTCTTACTTGCTTTTTTGTTTCAGGACTAAGTTCATACAGAGGTTCTCTTATGTCAGCTTTACATTTACCCATTAAAGAAAGAGCATACTTTGCTGGTGTAGGGTTAGGTTCAGCAAATAATATTTTTGATAAAGATGCTAGCCTTAAATTTACTTTATCAAATTCTTTATAATTCTTTTTTTGCCAATAATAGTGCAGCATCGATGTTAATTTTGGTGCTACATTAGCTGTCACAGATATACAACCATGACCGCCTTGAGCAAGAAATCCAGCTATTGTTCCATCTTCACCTGATAAATAATTAAAATCTTTTTTCATAAAAGTTCTCATTATCAAAGGTCTGGACATGTCATTAGAAGCATCCTTTATACCAACGATGTTTGCTATTTTATTAAGTTGTTTGAAGCTATCAAAAGATAAATCTACTATTGATCTTCCAGGGATATTGTAAATAAGTTGTTTTAAAGGTGATACTTTTGCTATTTTTTTGAAATGATTTATTAGACCTGACTGGTTTGGCTTATTGTAATACGGTGTAACTACTAATCCGTAGTTTGCTCCTGCCTTATATGCGTGTTTGGTAAATTCAATTGCCTCTTTAGTGGAGTTAGATCCAGTTCCAGCAATTACAGGTATTTTTTTTGAAGCTACTTTTATTGCAAATTCAACCAATTGCATATGTTCATCGTGAGAGAGTGTTGGAGACTCACCTGTAGTTCCACAAACTGTAACTCCAGAAATTCCACTTTTAATTTGCCATTTTAAAAGTTGTTCGAAACAATCGTAATCAACTTCTCCATTTGAAAAAGGAGTGATTATTGCTGGAATAGATCCTTTAAGCATTCTTATTTTTACTATTTTTCTAACAAATATATAGGTTTTTTTTATGGCGGAGAGAGAGGGATTCGAACCCTCGGTACAACTTGCGTCGTACGGCGGTTTAGCAAACCGCTGGTTTCAGCCACTCACCCACCTCTCCTTAGGACATTTATAGCCAAAATAGTGGCCAAAATATAGTCAAATAAAAAGAATTGTCATTCTTAAAATTTATATAAGTATTGAGTGATAGTTATTTCTTGAGTCTTTCAAGTAAAATTTTATTAATTAATTTTGGATTGCCTTTTCCTTTTGTTGCTTTTAAGCATTTGCCCACAAAATATCCCAAAACCCTATCAGAGCCACCTTGAAATTTTGAAATATTTTTCTCTTCTCCTATTAGAGCTTCATCAATAATTTTTTCTAATTCACCCGAGTCTGAGACTTGCTCAAGACCTAATTCTTTTACAATATCAGATGGTTTGCCTTGACCATTTAAAACTTTTGGTAAAATTTCTTTGCCAGCTTTATTTGAAATTACATCATCTGAAACAAGTTTAAGAAGATCTGTAATCTCTTTAGTTTTTTCATTTAAACTCGATACTTCTAAATTATTTTCTTTAACAAAAGCAAATATATCTCCGACCAACCAAGCTGCAATAAATTTTGGTTTTACATCTGTATCAGAAATCATTTTTTCAAACAAAATAGCATTTTGCTTTTCAATAGTGATAATTTTAGCAATATCTATATCAACATTATAATTTTTAACAAACTTATCTAACTTAGCTTGAGGTAATTCTCCAACTGATGTCTTTACTTTATCGATTTGATCTTGAGTTAAATTTACAGGCAATAAATCAGGATCAGGAAAGTAACGATAATCATGTGAAAATTCTTTACTTCTCATTGCTCTAGTCTCACCCGTGCTTGTATCAAATAACATTGTATTTTGCTCAATTTTACCGCCGCTTTCAATAACATCTATCTGTCTTTTAAATTCATATTCAATAGCTTGCCTTATAAATTTGAATGAGTTTAAATTTTTAATTTCACATCTAGTGCCAAGCTCTTCACCTTTTTTACGAACAGACAAATTAACATCAGCTCTCAAGGAGCCCTCTTGCATATTTCCATCACATACATCAATATACATGAGCACTTGTCTCAATGATGACATGTAACTCACCACCTCCTCTGCTGATGATAAATCGGGATATGAAACTATCTCTAAAAGCGGTGTGCCTACTCTGTTAAGGTCTATAAAACTAAATTTTGGGTCAATATCATGAATACTTTTACCTGCATCTTGCTCTAGATGAGCTCTTTCAATTCTAATTTTTTTTTGATTACCTTCATTATCAATATTTATAAATCCCTCAGTTAATATAGGGAATTCAAACTGACTAATTTGATACCCTTGAGGTAAATCTGGATAAAAGTAATTTTTTCTTTCAAATACAGAATATTTATTGATGTTAAAATTTAATGCAAAGCCAGTTTTTATTGCCATTTCAATACAAGCAAAATTCATAACTGGAAGCATTCCGGGCATACCAGAGTCTATGAAATTTACATTCTCATTGGGCTCAGATCCAAATTGATTTGGTGAGGATGAAAATAACTTAGATGAAGTGTTAAGTTGAGCATGAACTTCAAGTCCAATAACCATTTCCCAATTATTGCTCATTGAAATTTAATTCCTTTTCTGCAAGTGCAGCTAACTGTAATAGTTTTTTTTCATCAAAATAATTTCCTATAAACTGAATACCTAATGGGAGGCCATTTGTACTTAAACCTGAGGGTATAGATATTCCAGGAAGGCCCGCAAGACTTGTAGGAACCGTATAAATGTCATTCTTATACATAGATATTGGATCAAGTTTATCCCCTATCTTAAATGCCTCATTTGGTGTCGTAGGTGTTAATATAAAGTCGACATCATTAAAAATTCTTTGAAAATCATCTTTGATCAAACGTCTAACTTTTTGAGCCTGTCTATAGTAAGCATCATAATAACCAGCTGACAATACATAAGCTCCTATGAGTATTCTTCTAGTAACTTCGTCTCCAAATCCTTTTGTTCTTGAATTCAAATAAATATCGTCAAGACTTTTACCATCTTCTCTTACTCCATAGCGTATTCCATCATATCTAGCTAAGTTTGATGATGCCTCAGCAGGTGCTAGTATGTAATAAGTTGAAAGAGCATATTCAGTAGTCTTAAACTCTACATCTACAAATTCTACATTATGTTTAATAAGTGCTTTTTTTGTATTTTCAATTTGACTTAAAATATCTCCACTAACATCCTTAAGGTAATCAGATGGAATACCAATTTTAATTTTTTGATCTAATTTGTCATTAATGCCAATAGAATAGTCTTCTCTAACATGGTTTGAGCTTGTAGAGTCATTAAAATCATGTTTGTTTATTGAATTCAAAATTAGAGCAGCATCCTCAACAGAGTTAGTGAGAGGGCCCGCCTGATCTAAACTGGATGCAAAAGCAACAATTCCCCATCTAGAACAAGATCCAAATGTTGGTTTTAAGCCAACTATTCCACACAAGCTAGCTGGTTGTCTTATTGATCCGCCAGTATCTGTTCCCATTGATGCGACGCAAGTGCCCTCAGCTACAGCAGCAGCAGATCCACCTGAAGAACCACCAGGTACAAGATCGTCAGTTGGAACATTTTTATTTTTCCATGGATTTTTTACTGGGCCAAAAAAACTAGTCTCATTTGAGGAACCCATTGCAAATTCATCACAATTATTTTTTCCAATAAAAATTGAACCGTCATCTAGTAGTTTCTGCGTTACAAAAGACTCGTAATTAGGAGTAAAATTGCTAAGAATTTTAGATGAAGCCGTGGTTCTTATACCCTTTGTACAAAACAAATCTTTAATGCCTAGAGGAATACCATCCAAAGGTAATGGATTTCCATTTTCATATCTTTTTTGAGACTCTTTAATTGATAGAATATTGTTCTCTTTATCCAACAATAAGTTAAAGCTATTAGTTTTACTCGATTTAGCTTTTATTAAATACTCATCATAAAGTTCTTCAACACTTATTTTTTTATCTCTTAGAGAATCTTTAATTTGACTAATTGAACTTTTCACTTACTCAACTACTTTTGGAACTTTAAAAAAATTCTGAGCTCTTTCTGGAGCATTACTTAATACGTCGTCAACAGAATTACTCTTTTTTATTTCATCTTTTCTGATCGATATTGTTTTTTCTGTAACATTGTGTAAAGGCTCTGTCTCACTAGTGTCAATCATTTTAAGATTATCTACCCATTTGATTATATCTTTTAAGGAATTGGCATAAAATTCCTCTTTTTCATGTGGTAATTTTAGCTTTGCTAAATAAGAAATTCTTTTAATATCTATATCACTCATAATGGTCGTCGATACTATATCAGATTTTCTTCTAAGCAATAATTATACCAAAAAATTTATTGCTATAGATTTTGGATTAAAACATATTGGAATAGCAATAAGTGATCCATCTAATATTATTTCTATTCCATATGGAACTTTTAGCGAGAAATTATTATTTGAAAATATTGGTGAGATTATTACTAATGAAAATATTCACGGTATTATAATTGGTAAGCCATATCATCTTGATGGTTCAATATCAGAAATGGTTAAAAATGTTGAAAAATTCTCACAGAATTTAGAAAATATCGTGTCTTGCCCAATTTTGTTTATTGATGAGAGATTGAGCAGTAAACCCTATAAATCAATAAAAAAATCAGAAAAAACAAATATTCATGAAAAGAGTGCATGTTTAATACTTGATGATTTTCTAACTTTGTATAGAAACTCCCCTAGTGGCAAATAGAAAGATCACTTCCATAGACGATCTGTCAGCTAGAGATATTCAATCAATTGCTGAGAAAGCTATAAAATTTAAGAACTCAAAAAAAAGAATTTCGGAAAATAAACCAAAAAATATTTTTAACCTATTTTTAGAGCCCTCTACGAGAACAACAATTAGTTTTGAGCTAGCTTCTAAAAACCTAGGGTATAATTCAATTAATATAAATTTTGAAAAGAGTTCTCTGTCTAAAGGTGAGTCTTTTAATGACACAATGGATACTTTAATGAGTATGAAACCAGATGTCTTAATTATAAGAGATAAAAATAATTTTTCACCTATGGAAATAGGAAAGAGAAGCAAGATACCTGTAATAAATGCTGGAGATGGAACTAACGAACATCCTACACAAGCACTCCTAGATTATTGTGTTATAAGAGAAATTTTTAAGAAGAAAAAAATTAAAATAGGTATATGTGGAGATATAAAACACAGCAGAGTAGCTCATTCAAATATTAAGCTTCTTTCTAAATTAGGGTATGAAATACATATAATTGCTCCTACATATTTTTTAGATAGGAAGGATTTAAAAAAGATTAATAATAAAATTATTTTTCATAAAAATCTTAACTCCCTTAAAGAGCTTGATATCTTAATGATGCTAAGAGTTCAAAAGGAAAGAATTCCTAAGGGTGCAAAGAATATGATGAGTTCCTTTAAAAAAGAGTTTTGTTTACAAAATAAACACCTATTGAATGAGCCTTACTTGATGCACCCAGGCCCCGTAAATAGAAATATAGAAATTAGCGATGATGTTTTAGACAATTACCCTAAATCCTTAATTTTAAAACAAGTTGAAATGGGAGTTTTTCTTAGAATGGCTTGTTTACAATATATCCTTAAGTAATGTTTTTAGAATTATCTTTTGCTTATTTAGTGGGCTCTATTCCCTTTGGTAAATTGTTAACAAAATTTTTAACCAACAAAGATATCACTCAAACAGGATCAGGTAATATTGGCGCTACGAATGTATATAGAAGTGTATCAAAAAAAGCTGGAGTTACTGTTCTTTTGTTGGATGGTATTAAACCTATAATTGTTTTATTAGCTATTTTATACATTAGCCCTGAATATTTCTTTGAATATAAATATTTGATTTTTCTTTTTTCTATAATTGGACATATCTTTCCAATTTGGCTTAATTTTAAGGGGGGAAAAGGTGTTGCTTGTTATTTTGGTGGAAATTTATTTTTGTTTCCTGTTCCAACTATTTTAGCAATGATCATATGGTTTTTTACGGTAAAACTCAGTAAGCTTTCATCTCTCGGTGCTCTTTTATCAATATTTCTTTTGACAATTTATCAATTAGTTTTTATTTATGGCAACTTAGAAAAAGGATTAGTATTTGTAATTTTTCTTTTAATATTTTTTAAGCATAATTCAAATATTAAAAGATTAATCAAAGGCGAAGAAAATAAAATAAATTTATAGTTATGAACTTGCTAGTAGTAGAATCTCCAGCTAAAGCCAAAACAATTAATAAATATCTTGGTAATGATTTTGAAGTCATAGCAACCGTAGGTCATTTCAGAGATTTAGCTAAAAAAGATGGAGTCAAAGTTACCGAAGACTATAGTGACGTCGAACTTAATTGGGAAACAACAGCAGCAGGACTTAAGATGCTTGATGGTATTGAAAAAAAAGCTAAAGGATACGAAAAAATTTATTTAGCCACTGACCCAGACAGAGAAGGTGAGGCAATAACATGGCACTTAGTTAAGTCATTAGAAAAAAAAGTAGATAAAAATAAATTTGAAAGAATTACATTTAACGAAATTACTAAAAACGCCGTAATAAAAAGTTTTGATGAAGCCAGAAAAGTAGATGATAATCTTGTATCGGCTTATTTAGCTCGAAGAAGTTTAGATTATTTAGCGGGATACAGTTTATCTCCTGTACTATGGAGGAAAATGCCAGGGAGTCGATCTGCAGGGAGAGTCCAGTCAGTAGCAGTAAGACTTATTTATGAAAAAGAGATTGAGATTGAACAGTTTGAACCAGAGAAATTCTACAAAATAAATGTTCACGGGGAAATTAATGGTGCAAAACTAGATACTTCTATCACTAGCTTAGAGGGTGAAAAAGTTGATAAACTTTTCTTTAGAGATGAAGCTTTAGCTAATAAAGCTAAAAATTATTTGAAATCAAATAATTTTTTCATCAGAAAAATTGATGAAAGAACGATATCTCGCAAACCTAAAGCACCCTTTAATACCTCAACTTTACAACAAACTGCTAATAGTCAACTAAACTTTAGTGCTAGTCAAACTATGACTATTGCTCAGGGTTTATACATGGGAATAGATATTAACAAAGAAACTATAGCTCTTATCACATACATGAGAACTGATAGCATTACACTCTCAAAAGACTCGATAGATACAATAAGAGAAAATATATCAAAGAAGTACGGAGATAAGTATTTACCTGATAAACCCATTGAGTATAAGTCTAGGAAAAAAAATGCTCAAGAGGCTCATGAAGCAATAAGACCAACTGATATTTCTATAAAACCTGAGGACATTAAAGACTTTTTAAATGAAGAACAATTTAAACTCTATGATTTAATTTGGAAAAGAACAATAGCTTCTCAGATGACAAGTGCTGAGACTAATCAAAACACACTTCAAATAGATTGTGAAGAGAAAAACATAACTTTAAAAGCTACACTAGGTAAGTTAATTTTTGATGGATATAAAAAAGTTTATAATCTTCAAGAAGATGATGAAGAACAGATCATTTCATTATTAGAAAATATAAAAGAAAACGATAAATATATTGTAAATGAAGTTGAAGCACTAGAATCATTTACTTCTCCTCCTTCAAGATATACTGATGCGAGTCTTGTTAAGAAATTAGAAGAGCTAGAAATTGGAAGACCTTCAACATATGCCTCTATAATTCAAACCATTGTTAATAGAGGTTATGTTTTAAAAAGTGGGAAATCATTTATCCTTAATGATCGTGGTAGAGTAGTTAATGTATTTTTATGTAACTACTTTAAAAAATTTCTTGAATATAAGTTTACGGCTGATTTAGAAAATCAACTTGATGATGTTGCTGCAGATAAAGCAGAATGGAAAAATATAGTTTTAAATTTTTGGAAAGATTTTGAATTTTTCATCAATGAAGTAATGGGTAAGCCCAATAGAGAAGTCATAGACGTAATAAATGATGAACTATCTCCCGTAATTTTTAGAAAAATAGGTGGAGACATTGATATCAAATGTTCATCTTGGGCTAATACTGAAAATTGTGAAGGTAACTTAGGTGTTAAGGTAGGAAAAATGGGTGGGTTTATTGGATGTTCTAACTACCCTGAATGTAAATTTACAATTTCTATTGGTGCCTTTGTAAAAGAAGTAAACCCTAAAAATCGTGAAGGTGATGAAATCATCACTTTTCCAAGAACTTTAGGAATAGATGCTGACTCCAAAAAAGAAATAGCAGTTCATTTAGGTCCCTATGGCTATTATCTCCAGTTAGGAAAAGAAATAGATGAAGATAAGCCTAAAAGAGTAACTCTTCCAAAGAGTTATGATCAAAATACAATCGGTATGAATATTGCTAGTCAATTAATTAAATTGCCCATCACTCTTGGAAATTTTCCAGATAGCGAAGATCCAGTTGTAGCTAACATAGGTGCCTATGGTCCGTATGTTAAATACCAAGATATTTATGCATCTTTGGGCAGAAAATATGATGTTTTAGAAATTGGTTTAGATCAAGCTGTTGAATTAATTACAATCAAAAAAAATAAACCAACAAATAAAGTTAGAGAGATAGGTATACTTAAAAGAAAAAAACAAAGAGCAAATCTTTATAAAGGTAAATCTGGAAAATATTATTTTAAGATAGGAATAATGAATTACAAAATTCCACCTGAGTACGATGGTGAAAATTTAACAATTGAAGACGTTGAAAAGATACTAAAAGCTAGTCGCTAATTTTTTTTAAATTTAATTCTTTTAATTGTTTGCTATCAATTTTAACTGG
>CACKAZ010000018.1:0-13428 GCA_902598275.1 uncultured Alphaproteobacteria bacterium | reverse complement strand
AGCTCAGCACATTGTCCGCCAATCTTGTCTAAATTGTCAATTAGATGAGATTTCATATCTAAAAGACCCAGCTCAAATACTTGGAAAAGACCACAAGGCCCAGCACCAATTATAACTACATCTGTTTCATGACTAGATCCTGGATTTACAATATTATTCATGTCTTATATTATAGTAATATATTAAATTTAAGATCAAACAGTTATATATTATCAATAGTTATTGAGGAGAAATGAATAAATGAAGACCTTTCCAGAGCTTTTAGAAGAAGCAAATGCTGAAATCAAATCAGTGAGCCCAGAAGAATTAAAACAGCAATTAGATAATGAAGAAATTATCCTTGTTGATGTTCGCTCAAAAGAAGCCATCGAGGCTGAAGGTCAAATAGAGGGATCAGTTCATGTACCAAGAGATATGCTAGAATTTCACGCTGATCAAAGACCTGACAACCCACTTAAAAAAGAAGAGCTTGATCCCGAGAAAAAAATTGTTGTTTATTGTGGTGTCGGCGGTCAAGGAACTTTATCAACTAAGACACTTCAAGATATGGGTTATAAAGATGTATCGAACTTATCTGGTGGAACAAGTGCTTGGGTAAAAGCAGGGTTTGAATTAAAAAAATAAATTAATTATTTCTTTTTATTATTTTCTTAAAGCATAATAGCAATTGCTAGAACGGCTCCAAAGATGCCTAGAAGAATTCATGTATCAAAATTCTTTCTAAATTTTTAACATCTTTCTAGCATACCAATCGTGAAAGACATGAGTTGGTTCATCCATTACTGGTGAAAAGCGCCCTCCATCAAAGCCCTCCGCATAACGGCCTTGCTGCATTCCCTCTACTACAAAAATATCTTCTTCAAATACGGTTCTCCAAAGCTTAGTATTCTCTAAGCGTGTTTGCTGATATTCATCAGACAACATAGAAGAGTCTGAATAATAGATTTCAACATGCTCTTTGATTTGATCACATCCAATTGGCTCAATAATTAAATTAAAAACATGATCTTTTTGAACACCCAATATTAAATTTGGAAATAAAACAATATATTCTCCTTTGCTGTTCCATTCAGAGCTTAAATTTTTAAAATTTAGAAATTGTTTTCCTGTTGAGTATCTTGGAATATATTTATTACTAATTTGTCCAGAATAATGGCCATATTTAACAATATTTTCATGATCCTCTAACTTGGAATAACTATTTAAACCTGGGTGAATCCAAGGGAGGTGGTAGGACTCTAAGTAATTTTCGACTGCTAGTTTCCAATTAGTTTTGACCTCAAGCTCAAAAGATGAGTCGCTCATATCTGAATGCATAGGTTGATCAAAAGAGGACCATCGTTCTAACAAAGGCTTATGAACCTCTTCAAAGGGTTTTGCCCTCCCATCAGGATTCACAAATATGACATCTCTCCAAACATGAGAGCGAACCTCAATTAATGATAATTCACTTTTATTAATATCGGAGTGATAATTATAACCTGGCCCTCCAATATGAGGGGTGGCAACAACTTCTCCAGTTTGCTTGTAGCACCAAGAATGGTAAGGACAGCGAATTGCCCCCTTTAAAACTGTGGGTTTTTCAATAAGAGTCATTCCTCGATGTCGACATATATTTTGAAAAACTCGTATTTTTTTATCTTGGATACTACGAATTAATAAAAGAGGATTTTTAAAATAGTTGACCGGTTTAACAGAGCCAGGTTGAGGAAGGTCTTTAACGAAGCCTACGGCAAACCAACCTTTGTTAAAAAGAAATTCTTTCTCTAAATCAAAATATTCAGTTTTAGTATAATATTCATTGGGGATGCCTTTTGCTTCGTGTATTGGTTTAATACATTGTTCTAATTTTTGAAGATTTTGAAAATAAACTTGATCAGTATCTTGTTGATCAACTTGAACTTCTCTCATAATTATTTCCTTTTTATTGTCACGTTAAATCTATCCAAATAGTTTTTAGCTCACAATACTGATCATGTGCAGCTAAAGATTTATCTCTTCCCCCAAAGCCGGAGAGTTTATAACCCCCAAAAGGAGTAGTGATATCGCCCTCACCGTAACAATTAACTGCTACAGTCCCAGCCTTAATTTTTCTTGCAGCTACATGAGCTGTCTTATTAGAGCTAGTAAAAATAGAAGCAGCCAGTCCGTACTTATTTTGATTAGCTAAAGCTATGCTTTCTTCTGGATCTTTAAAGGTTGTGATCCCTAAGACAGGGCCAAAAACTTCTTCAGAAAATAGTGTATTTTCAGGCTTTACGTCATCAAATATGGTTGGCTGAACAAAATATCCACCTGTATCTTCTCTAGTTCTTTTGCCTCCAATAACTAATTTATTTTTATCCTGGTTAGCTTGATCAATGAAGCCCATAACCTTGTCTAGATGTGCTTGTTCAATCATAGGGCCAATTTTAGTTGAAGCATCTAGAGGATCTCCCACTACCCACTCTTTGGATTTCTCGACAATTAATTCTAGTAGTTCATCTTTGATTGACTGATGGACAAGTAAACGAGAATTTGAAGAACAGTTTTCTCCCATATTCCAAAATATAGAATTAGTGGCATGATCAGCTGCTGTATCTAAGTCCTCAGTGTCACCCATTACAATAAAAGGATTTTTCCCACCGCACTCTAATAAAACTCTTTTAAGATTAGTATCAGCAGAGTAACGAAGAAACATTCGCCCAGTTTCAGTAGAACCAGTAAAAGCTACGCAATCAACATCAGGATGTTCACCTAGCGCTTTTCCTACGGTCTCACCAAAACCACAAACAACATTTATAACACCATCGGGAATGCCTGCCTCTGCAGCAAGCTCTCCAATTCGAATTGTTGAAAGAGAGGTTTGTTCAGCAGGTTTCAGGACCACTGTATTTCCAGTTGCAAGAATGGGGCCAAGCTTCCAGGCAGCCATCATTGCGGGAAAATTCCATGGTAGAATAGCCGCAACAACACCCATCGGCTCTCTGACAATCATCGAGAGGATACTTGGGTCACTTGGAGAAATTTGATCATACAACTTGTCAATAGCTTCAGCGTGCCACCGGATAGTATTAACTGTTTCTGGCATATCTATTTCTAGACAATCAGTTATAGGCTTGCCTGCTTCCATAGCTTCCATCATCGCTAACTCCTCTGCATGAGCCTCTATTACTGTTGCAAATCTCAATAAAACTTTTTTTCTCTCAGCAGGTGCCATCTTAGACCAATGACCCTCCTCAAAAGCTTTTCTTGCTGCGGACACCGCTTTATCAACATCTTCACCTGAAGCCTCAGCGACACTTGCTAAGACTTTACCGTTAGCAGGGTTAATAGTCTCAAATGTTTTGCCCTCAGATCCAGGAAGAGGTCTACCTCCTATGATCAATTGTGTTGAAAAATCAACTGTTTTAGACATTAATTGCTCCTTAATTAGTTCCTTTTAATTAAAGACTGGATTAACCAGTCTTTCTCTTCCTGCCAATCTCTCCAAACCAATCTATTGTTAGTAGTATGGTTGATGGGTAGTTTTGACATGGCAATTCTTAAATCATGGCGCGCAGGTGCTGCTACATTTGGTAGGGGTTTTCGAGGCGGGCCCATTTCTCTACCTGATAAATTTGAGGCTGCTTTAATGCCTGTAAGGTAGTCAACGTCGTGTCTATTTCCTCCCAGCCATAAGCACACGGGCTCCATCAATTTCCATAGATCCATAGCTTCTTGATATTTTTTTTCTTCAATTAAATTAAATAGTTTAACACATTCATGGGGCATAAAGTTTACAGCTCCCCAAATCATTCCTGTGCATCCGCTCATTAATGCAAATGGGGCAAAGGAGTCTATGCCACAGAAAACTCTTCCTCCCGTCTTGATAAATTTTTGCAAATTTAAAAAGTCTCCTGAACTGTCTTTAATATAATCTAAATTTTCTATTGCTAATAATTTACGATAAGTGTCTTCAGAGAGGGGTGCAGCTTGCTGTGGAACATTATACATTACGATAGGAATTCTCACTGCTTTTGCTATAGCCTCATAGTGATAAATAACTCCACGTTCTGAGGGCGGTTCTAGAAAAGGTGGCATAACCATAATTGCAGTTGCACCTGCATCTTCTGCGGCCCTTGCTTTATTGATACACTCATTAGTACTAAGTGCAGTAGTTTGTGCTATCGTAGGGCACCTGCCATTAATATGTTTAACACCCTCTGTAATTAAAGTTTGTTTCTCATCATCTGTTAGATAAGCGTATTCACCGGTGCCAGAACATAAGACTAAGCCATGTACACCCGCTTCTAATAAGTCATCAATGTGAGAGTGGTAACGCTTTAGATCAATTCCCTCTCCACTATCTTGGAATGGGGTACACATAGCTCCATAGATACCTTTTAAAATAGTCACTTTCCCGTAATCTCCTTGTTTAGATTATCCAATGTATCATAATTGGTTATCATTTCTTTTATAAATCCCTACCGGCTGTCATTTCTCGAGATTTAATTCTTAAGTTAGCCCCTATTTGGGTTAATAAATTAGGCGGTAAAAGACTAGGTTTTTCAATGTTTTCATACTTATCAAGTTGAGATGAATTTGATTTACATGCCTTATCAATGATTAGTTTTCCTGCCAAAGTTCCTTTAACTGTTCCCAATCCATTTGAACAGCAGGCTGAATAAAGGTTTTCATCTAGCTCACCAAAAGCAGGAGCGCCGTTTAAAGAAAGACAAACTCGCCCTCCCCAACTAAACTCAAATGGTATTTCATTTAAGTTAGGAAAGCGTCCTATAAAACTTTTTCGGTGTTTTTGACAGGAGTTTTCAAAATCAGAATTAAGTGACTCAAGATTTTGGCGGCATCTCCAAGTATTCCTAATAAGAAGTCTAGATTGGTTTTTACTAACCTTAATTTTTCTAACAGTCGTGCCAATAGGATTTGAAGAGGTCAAACCCCATGAGGGGTCACTTTTTAAAATACTATCATCAAATTTTTTAGTAAGAGAGGAGTATGTAAAAATATGAATAAGTTGATTTTTGTAAAATCCAAAATTTGTTATATGCCCATTAACTGCAAAAATAATATTTTTAGTTGTTATTTTTCCTTGAGAAGTATAGGCGTCCCAACTATTATTTTTTTTTTCAATTTTTTTTATAGGACTATTTTGAAAAACTTTGATTTTATCACTGAGTCTTTCAACTATTCTTTTGATATATTCAGCAGGCTGAATTAGAATTGTTCCAGGAGTATAAATTCCTTGTTCATAATAATTGGAACCGGTAATTTCAGACATCTGTTTGGAATCCAAAGAATGATAATCCTCTCCTAATGCCTCTAATTGTTTTTTATAATCTTTATTGAAAGAAATACCTTTGGGTGTTGCTGCACCATTTAGCTTTCCAATCTTATTATATACACTTTGGGGAATATCGTACTCTTCAACCATTTGCGATGAAAATTCTATAGCCTCACGATTTAGAGAAATTGAGTCTTTATCTTTTTTAATTGAACTAAAATAATCGCCTTTTGCATTTATATTATGAGGAACATCAATCATGAAGCCACTATTCTGGCCAGCTGCTCCTTCACCAATACCAATCGCATCAATTAGAATTATTTTGTCTCCACTACGAAGCTCCGTTAGTCGTTTTGTTGCAGATATTCCTGCAAAGCCACTTCCAATAACAAGCCAGTCACAGGTGTGATCTCGATCAAGAGTGGGGGCAAAATATTGACTGTCACTTGTTTTTAACCAGCCATTTTCGCCGATTTCTAATGGAAATTTGCTAGATGAATAAGTAGTCAAAACACTCTAAATATTTACTACCCTTTGGGTAGCCACTTCTCTTCAGCTTTATACTTATCTTGATGCTTGGTATTAATGCTACTTAAAGTTTTATCTGTGCCTAAAATAAAATGTTTGCTCATGTCAGGATAGTATTTGTAAGAGATAGGTTTACGACCTAAAGCCACAGCCATTTCTCTTACATGGTGTGGGGCTGCCCCACAGCATACTCCAATGAAATTAATATTTTTACTTTGACAATCTTTGGCAAACTCAGCCATTTCATATCGATTACAATAAAGATTATCAATGCCAACAGGGAAAGGTCTGTTATTAGGAATACAATCACAGCCCTCGTCTGGCAAAGAAAACCAAACGGGAAATTCATCTGTAGTTCTGACGGGAACAGGCAACCCTGCAACATGACAAGATACTTTTTCACGAATCTTAATTAAATGTTTCATTGTATGGTAAGGTCCTCTAAAACAATTTAAGCCCACAACCTCAGCGCCATTATCTTCAAACTTTTTACAGGCATCCTCCGGGGTATCATTATCCCTTGTAAGGTCATTTGCTGGTATAGCTAAATTTACCACTGCTATTAAGCCTGCCTCTTTTATTTTTTTAAGAGCAATCAACGCTTCCCCAGTCCATTGAATTGTTTCAGCTACAACAAAGTCCACGCCAGCATCCTTTGCCCAGCCAATTTGTTCTTCATACATTTTCTCTACTTCAACTAATGAGGATTTATTATTGGGATCATATATATTCGTGTTAGCAACATCTCCTGCAATCATTAAATCTAAATCAGGAAATTCATTTGCAGCATCTTTTGCAATTTTTAATGCATTTAATTGAAGTGGTTCAAGTAATTCCTCTTTACCTATCAATCGAAGTTTTTCGCGATGACCGTAATATGTGAATGCTTGAACAACATCACTGCCTGCTCTAATAAATTCTCGATGAAGCTGGGTGACCACTTCTGGATGCTCTAAAACTACTTCTGGTACGAAGGCGCCTGCCTGTAAATAGCCCCTTTTTTCCATTTCAAATAAATAACCCTCTGCACACAAAACTGGGCCCTTGTCTAATCTTTGAATTAAATCCATAAACCTCTCCTCTTAATGAATAAAACTCTATTATGGAAATAAATCCATTTCTAGTTTAAAAAAAGATAGGATATTAAAGGTTTAGGAGAGTAAAAGTGGGGGTAAAAAAAGCAGATTTTTTCGACTCGAGGGATAAATATTTATCCTTCGTCAATTCAACAAATGAGAAAAGTAAAATTGCTTTTGAACTCGCTAAATATATAAAAAAATCAAAGATTACTAAAGATGCTTTTAGAATTTTTGACGCTGGAACCGGTGATGGGAGTGTAATCTCTACACTTTTATCTGCTACTCATGAGAAATTTCCCGAGGACCCTATTATTGTTGTAGGAAAAGAAATAAGCATTGATGATATCAATAGTTTACTAGCTTTTTTAGGTTATCGGTTCTATGAACATAAAAATTTAGTTTTTTGTATTACAAATGCCTCTTACAAAGATATTCATGAGAAAGAGTTTAAAGATTGCAAGCTTATAAAAAAAGAACTTTCAGGAAACTCTAGTTTTAGTTTTAATCAACAACTTATGAGTATGAGTGATGTAATTAAAAAAAATTGGGAGATAAAAGAAGATACATCTTCTACAATATTACGACCCAAACATAAAAGCTTTATGGTTATTTATAGAAAAGATCAAAAAATTCCTTTAATTCATTTAATTCCTAAAAAATTAACTGATGTCCCCAAGGTTTATGATTTTATTATAGCCTCACAAGCCTTTCGATTGAGATCGCCCTATCAAAGAACTTTGAATCTGGTGTTATTACCATTGATAAGGATGTTAGATTTTAAAGGGCAACTATTTTTTATCTACTCATCAGGAAATGATTTTACGAAAAAAATATTAAAACAATTTTTTCCTAAAATTAATCCATTTCAATTTAATGACCCAAAAGCTTTTATAAAAACTATCTCGCAAAATATTCCTGAATTTTCAAAAAAATACAAAGTAAATGTATCGAGTTTCCTTTTCTCTTTCCTAAATATATCTCTTTCTTCAAAAAGAAAATTTTCTCCCATGAATTCACTAGGACTTTGGAATGCCATTACTTATGTAGGTCAAATATCAGAAAATGAACAAAATAATATTAATATAAATGTTAAATTTTTAGATAAAATCAGCAGCAGTGCAAAAAAACTCTCTTTAAACTTTAAAGACAATATGATGAGGTTTGAAAAAAAAATAAAATAAATTAATATTTATCAATGAGTAATTTTTCTAGCAAATTCGCAGACCGCAAAATTGGACCAAAGTTTCTCGACTCCATCAATCAAAATTATCAAAATCAAATTTATAAGCCTCGACTCTATGAAGATAAGATCGATTTTGACCGTCTAAGAATGTACCGATTAAACAGGGTGCAGGAACAACTTCGTTTAAATAATGTGGGAGCGTGCATTTTATTTGATCCCATTAATATCAGATATGCAACTGATAGCAGGAATATGAGCTTATTTACAATGCATGAACTAGTTCGTTTTATATTTATTTCTGCTGATAACAAGGTAATTTTATTTGATTACCCAAAGAGTGAACACCTCTCTAGTCACCTCTGTACGATTGACGAAATAAGAGAAGTTGTGAGTTGGGATTTTTTTTCTGCAAATAATTTTGTTGATAAAAATGCGAAACATTGGGCTGGTATTGTTCAAGATTTAATGCGTGAGCATTCTCCTAATAATAACAGGCTAGCTATTGATGTATCTGACCCTGTTGGAATTCAAATGCTTCTCAAACAATTTAATGTTGAAATATTAAATGCTCAAAAGATAGTTGAAACTGCCAGATCAATTAAATCAGAAGATGAGTTAGTATGCATGAAGGCCTCTATTGAAACAGCTGAAAAAGGAATGTGGCTGATGAAAGAAAAATTACATGCTGGAATGACGGAGGAAGAACTTTGGTCATATATGCATAAGGTTAATATTGAAAGTGGGGGTGAGTGGTTCGAGACTCGTCTATTAGTGTCCGGCCCAAGAACAAATCCATGGCTTCAAGAATGTAGTAATCGTGTGATTGAAGCTGGTGATATAGTAGCGTTTGATACTGATATGGTTGGACCCTACGGTTATTGTGCTGATATATCTCGAACCTTTGTTGAGGGAAATAAGTTTAATGATGAACAAAGAAGGCTTTATGATTTAGCCTTGGAACATATTAACCACAACAAATCTCTGATTAAAGCTGGTTTAAACTTTCGAGAATTTGCTGAGCAATCATGGAAGTTGCCTGATAATTGCTATGACAATCATTATCCTTGTATTATCCATGGGGTAGGATTATGTGACGAATGGCCTTTTGTTGCCTACCCCAATAAAGATTTTAGTAACTCTGATTACTCTGCCCATTTTGAAGAAAATATGACTATTTGTGTTGAGAGTTATATTGGAGAGGTTGGTGGAAAAGAGGGTATAAAACTTGAGGATCAATTCTTGGTAACTAAAGATGGGCTTAAACAGTTGAGTTCATTTCCTTATGAACAATCAAACTAAAGGTTATTATCAAAAGAAAATTTTTAAATTTTACTAGATATCCAATTTTTTAAATCAGCCTCTGAACCTAAGCCGATTCTAGTGTCAGCTATGGAACCGTCTTTGAATAAAATCATTGTTGGAATACTTCTTATACTAAAATTTGCTGGTGCTTGAGGGTTTTCATCAATGTTAATTTTTTTGATCGAAATTTTATCCCCCATCTCTGAGGCAATATTATCTAATATCGGAGCTATTGCCTTACAAGGGCCGCACCATTCAGCCCAAAAATCAACTAAAACGGGTGTATTTTTTGATTGTTCCATAACCTTCTCTTGAAAGTTAGCGTCATTAATTTGCTCTATAGTCATATTGTAAATATGGGAATTATTATTGGTTTTTCAAATACAATTCTTTTGTTCCCACATGTGGATTAACACTAACAGTTTCATATCCATATAATTTTCCTTCAATAGAGCAATTAATCCAATAGTCTTGGATGTTAAAAATATCAGGATACTGTGTAAGAGTTTTATTTCTAATGATGTGGCACCCTTGGAATTGAGTATTGTAGTTATCTGATGGAAAATTAATTAAATTTTCAATGTTAATTTCTAAATCAAATATTTCACCCTTAGAATTTACAAGAAGTAAATTTTCAATATTAATATTTTGATTAAAAAAATTTATAGCTTCATTAATTTCATTTATAAAGGTTTCCTGCCATAAATTATCAGTATTTAAAATTAATAGATCATCATTTTGTATTTTTTTTATGGCACCCCCTGTTCCTAGAATATTAGGTTCATGAGATATAAAAATATCTGTGTAATTTTCTTTTATATAACTTTCTAAGATTTTGTTTTGATAATGTGTATTTACAAAAATTCTTTGATGAGAAATTTTTTGTGCTATTTCTATTGCATAATCAATAAGCATTTTCTGGTTTATCTTGAGCATAGGTTTAGGAATATTTTTAGTCAAATCATCCATTCGATTTCCATATCCAGCTGCTAATACTAAAATATTCATTTATTTTGTTTTTTTATAAATATCCATAAATATTTCTCTTAAATCCCAAAAACGTAAATATTCAACATGTTTAAAAATCTGACTCCAAGTTTCTCTTCTATATTTTTTTAAATACTTAGGCTTTCCAGCATCAAATAGTTGTACCCAGTTCCCTAAAATTCTTAAATTTCTTAATAAACTTACAAGATGAATGTTCTCTTTGAACTCTTTTAAATTTATTTTCTGTTTTTTTGCATAAATTCTCATCAATCTTTCTTCTGTAATTTGTGAGTAAGACCTTCGTGCATCAAAAATTAATGATGCTATGTCTAAATGAGGATGATTGTAATGTAAGTCTTGATGATCAATGACATATAAGAGACGCTTATAGTAAATAAGATTTTCTAAGAAAAAGTCTCCATGTGTAAGAACTGGTTTATATTTTTGTTGTTTTTCGGTATTTTTCTTTAATGAAAATACAATAAGTTTATTTAAATAAAAACCAACTTCAATTTTACGTTCATAATGTTGAATATATTTTCTAATTCCCCTAATGGCATCATTTAGTAAATTTGAGTGAGGTTTTGTTTTAATACCAGATATTTTTTTTTTAGTATTTTGTAAATTTATAATAGCTTGAGTTGCAAGAGGAAGTATTTGGTTCATATAATTTTTTTTAAAATATCTTGCTGTATTAGTAGTTGGAAAATAGTCCATAATTACAAATTTATGACTACGGCTAAGATCTATAATACTAGGGGTATTTACTTTTTGTTTTATTAATACCTCTGTAGCTTTTACATATTTTTTAAAATCATTAGGTTTATTTTGAAATGATAGTAATAAAAGTTTTTTATTTGCAGTTTTACAAAGTTTAAATACTTTATCTGAAGCATCAGACTCAAAATTAATAAAACCACCAACTTTAAAATTCTTACTTGAAAGATATTTTTTTATTTTTATTAAATTTATTTTATTTTCTGGAGCCATTTGTTGTTACAAGATTGAATTTTAATTTCTCTAATTTTATTTTTCAAATCAATTTTAATAAATAAGGCCTCGTCGAAATATTTACTTTTTAAAGCTTCTAGAGGCCATTCAATAAAAATACAATTATTCAAAAGATATTCATCAATATCTATTGGGGAATTATCAACTTGATAAAAATCAAAATGTATAACGTCATATTTTTTAAAATTATATATGTGCTCTCGTTGGTAAGTTGGGCTTCCTTGAAAAAATATTTTTTTATTCTCAAGTTTTGCAATACCTTCTAATAGATACCTAATAAGAGTTGTTTTACCTGATCCTACCTCTCCTTCGAAAAAAAATATTTGATGCGCAGAAATAGATTTAATTAATTTTTTTACAATTACATCAAATTGTTTCTCTTGTGAGATAGAAAAATTTAAACTCAACTAAGCAAGGGATTTAAAATCTGAGACTAAATCTAAACCCTCCCATGAAAAAGCCCCTGTAGAGCTATCATGAGTTCTGCCAAAATGACCATATGCTGCTGTTTGTTCGTAAATTGGTTTATTTAACTGTAGTTTCTCTCTAATTCCTCTTGGCGATAAGTTCATAATCTCAGGTATTGCTGCCTCAATTTTGGCTTCATCTATTTTATTTGTACCTTGCGTGTTAACATAAATTGATAAAGGCTTAGCCACTCCAATTGCGTATGACAATTGAATTGTGCATTGATCGCACAAACCTGCGGCAACAATATTTTTTGCAAGATATCTAGATGCATATGCTGCAGAGCGATCTACCTTTGTTGGGTCTTTCCCAGAAAAAGCCCCTCCACCGTGTGGAGCCGCGCCTCCATATGTATCAACGATGATTTTTCTTCCAGTTAGTCCTGTATCTCCATCTGGTCCACCTATTACAAAGTTACCTGTTGGATTTACGTAATATTCTCTATCGTCTAAGTTTTTTAATAGCTCTTCTGGGATAGAATCTTTTAAAGCTGGATTTACAATTTCTTTGACATCACTAGGAGAGAGTCCATCAGCGTGCTGAGTTGATATAACTACAGATGTGACTGCATTTGGTTTACCATCAACGTACTTCAGAGTTACTTGGCTTTTTGAGTCAGGCTCTAATCCTTTTAAACTTCCGTCTTTTCTTCCTTGGGCCATTAACTCCAAAATCTTATGAGAATAAAAAATAGGTGCTGGCATCAATTCAGTTGTTTCATTACATGCATAACCAAACATTATTCCTTGGTCACCTGCCCCTTCATCTTTATCAGAGGATGAGTCCACACCCATGGCTATGTCAGCAGATTGTCCATGAAGAAGGTATTGTATATCTGCTGTTTTCCAATGAAAGCCACCTTGCTCATAACCTATATCTTTAATGCAATCTCTTACTTTTGAAATAATTTCTTCCTTGTCTTCTTGCACGGGTCCTCTTACTTCACCTGATAAAACAACTTTATTAGTTGTAGTTAATGTTTCGCATGCAACCCTTGCAAAGGGGTCCTTTGCTATAAAATGATCAACTACAGCATCTGAAATTCGATCTGATACCTTATCTGGGTGTCCCTCTGACACTGACTCAGAAGTAAAAATATAATCTTTTCTCATAACTAGTACCTATATGTATCTTTCTTGAATGGGCCTTGCTGTTCAACACCTAAATAATCGCTTTGGTCTTTGGACATTTCAGTTAGTTTAGCTCCAACTTTTTGTAGATGGAACATAGCTACCATTTCATCCAGTTTTTTAGGCAGAACATAGACTTTATTTTCATAATTTTTATAGTTTTCCCATATTTCTATCTGGGCTAAGACCTGATTAGAAAAGGATGCGCTCATCACAAAACTTGGATGACCAGTTGCATTTCCTAAATTTACCAATCTTCCCTTTGAGAGAATAATTAATTTTTTTCCATCTGGAAACGTTACTTGATCGACCTGTGGTTTGATCTCTTCCCATTTGTAATTTTGTAAATCATCTATTTGAATTTCATTATCAAAGTGACCAATATTACAAACTATGGCACGATCTTTCATTTCTCTCATATGATCTTGTGTAATAATATCTTTGTTGCCAGTTGCAGTTACGAATATATCTGCATAC
>CACKAZ010000017.1:0-14337 GCA_902598275.1 uncultured Alphaproteobacteria bacterium | reverse complement strand
TTTATTAACTTACAGCCTGAAGAAAATACTAAATTTATAACAATTGACCAAATCAGAAAAATGAAAAAAGAATTTCTTCACACTAATGTTTTAAATTTAAATCGAGTTATATTTGTTAAAGAAGTGAATAATTTAAATATAAATGCTTTGAACGGCCTTTTAAAAATAATAGAGGAAATACCTTCAAAAACTTATTTTATATTTTGTTCCTCTAACTTAATTAGTCTGCCTGAAACTATTATTTCTAGGGCTAGAGTTTTAAGGAATAATAACACTCTAATGAATTTCGATGACTTAAATACTATGATGAAAGATATAGTAAATCAAAATCAAAATATATCAGAAGACTTAATTCATTCTCTTATAAATCCATTTATCAATTTAAAAAAAACAGATTTTTTTGATAAAATTAAACTTTTTAGTAAAGATCAAATAAATATATGTTCATCAATATTCTTAAAAATACTTAATTATCATTTAAAAAAGAATTTAACTAATAAAAAGCTCTATAAGTACCTTTTAAAACTTCACTCTGATTACTTAATAGATGTCGATGAAAGTATAAAATTTAATACATTAACAAATGATTTAATATCAATATATTTTACAAGATTAAATTCTAACCTCATTAAATATGTCAAATAAGTATTTTACAACTCCAATTTATTATGTGAATGACAAACCTCATATAGGACATGCATATACTTCCATTGCTGTTGATATTTTAAAAAGATTTTACAAATGTAGAGGATTAAATTCTTATTTTTTAACAGGGACTGACGAACATGGACAGAAAGTAGAAAAGGCAGCACTAGAAAAAAACATAGATCCTCAACAATTTACTGATACCGTATCTGAGAATTTTCGAGATATGAGTAGTTTATTAAATCTATCTAATGATGATTTCATAAGAACAACCGAGGAAAGACATAAAAAATCTGTGCAAAATTTATGGAAAGTTCTTTTAGAGAAAGATGAAATTTATTTATCTAAGTATAGTGGTTGGTATTCTGTTAGAGATGAAGCTTTTGTTGCAGATAACGAAATAATAGAAAAAGATGGAAAAAAATATAATGGTTTTGGATCTGAATTATCCTGGGTAGAGGAAGAGTCTTATTTTTTTAGACTTTCTAAATGGCAGAATAAGCTTTTAAATTTTTATAAAAACAACCCTGAATTCATTGTTCCTAAATCTAGATCAAACGAAGTGATAAAGTTTGTTGAGTCAGGTTTAAAAGATCTTTCTGTATCAAGGACTACTTTTAAATGGGGAATTGATGTACCAACCGATAAAAAACATATTGTTTATGTTTGGCTAGATGCACTAACCAATTACATATCTGCATTAGAGTACCCCAACAAAGACTCTGAGTTATATCAAAAATATTGGCCTGGGATACACGTAGTAGGGAAGGATATAATTAGATTTCACGCTATTTTCTGGCCAGCTTTTTTGATGGCTGCTGATCTTGATCCACCAAAACAGATTGTAGCACATGGTTGGTGGACAAATGAGGGTCAAAAGATTAGTAAAAGCCTTGGGAATGTCATAGATCCCAAAGAATTAATTGATATTTATGGCCTTGACTCAGTTAGATATTTTTTATTTAGAGAGGTCCCGTTTGGCAATGATGGAGATTTTTCAAAAGTTGCTATCAAAAATAGAATAAACGGTGAATTGGCAAATAATTATGGCAATCTAATTCAAAGAATACTTAGTTTTATTTATAAAAATTTAGACCAAAATATTGATTTAACTAAAGATAATTTTGATTTTGATATCTTAAAAGAAATAAATCAATCTGAAATAAGGTTATTTGAATTTATGGAAAATTATAAATACGACGAATACCTAAAAACATTATTTTTATTTATGAGTGATTTAAACAATTATGTTGATAAATCTGCTCCATGGGTATTAAAGAAAACAGATCCTGAGGAGATGAAAAGGGTTTTAGCTAATATTTGTTTATGTATTATAAGAATTAGTCAGTTTTTAGTACCTTTTATGCCATCAAAAACCTCGGAAGTTTTTAGTTTATTTGAAAATACAAACAATATTGATTTAAATACCTTTGATAACTTTAAGAAAATCATTAACCTTAAATTTCTTAAAATTCAGAAACCTGAGCCATTATTTATTAAAATTGAATAATTTAATTGATAGTCACGTTAATTTTGGTCATGAATTACTTAAAAATTCTGTCTCAGATATTTGTAAGGAAGCTCTTGAAAATAACATAGAAAGAATTTTAAGTATTAATTCCAATATCTTCGAGTTTCAAAAAGATATTAATTTGATCAAAGACTTCAAATTTGTTGATATTACTTTAGGACATCACCCAAATAATACTCTTAATACTAATGCAGAGGAAATAAAGAGGCTTTTAAATGAAAATATTAAAAAATTTGAAGATAGAATTGTCGGAATAGGGGAAACAGGTTTGGATTATCACTATAATATACCAAAAAATAGGCAAATAGAGTGTTTTAAGGCTCATTTAGATATAGCAAGTGTTCATAAACTACCATGTGTTATTCATATGAGAGATGCGGAAACAGATATGATTGAAATTTTAAGCGAATATTATAAAAAATTGGGTAAAATTCTTATTCATTGCTTCACTGGAAGTCAGGAATTTGCAAAAAAATGTATTGATTTAGATTGTTTTTTTTCTTTGTCTGGCATTATTACATTCAAAAATGCAAATAAGCTTAGAGAAACAATCAAAATACTCCCATTAGAAAGAATTATATTTGAAACTGACAGCCCATATCTCACACCTGATCCTTATAGAGGTAAAGTTAATAAACCTGGTTATCTTAAAATTATATTAGAAAAATATTGTGAAATAACCGGTAATGACTATTTAACAACTAGTAAAATTAGCACTAATAATTACAAAAAGCTTTTTAAGATAAATGTCTGAAAATATTGAATTAAATGTATTAGGTTGTGGCTCTAGTTTTGGTGTTCCGTTATCTCACAACATTTGGGGAAATTGTGATCAAACAAATATTAAAAATTATCGAACTAGACCATCAATACTTTTGAAAAAGGCAGGAAAATCAATATTAATTGATACAAGTCCTGATTTAAGAAGACAATTAATAGATAACAAAATAGATAATATAGACTCTGTTATTTATACTCACTCACATGCCGATCATATACACGGGATAAATGATTTAAGGGCAATTTCTCTAATAAATAGAAAGAAAATACCAATATATTCTGATGAGATAACATTAAATATTATTAAAAATAGTTTCTCTTATTTATTTTCCAAAGACTTTAATCATGGTTATGAACCAATTCTGCTAGCTAACACACTAAACTCTAAATTCATTGAATTAAATGGCTTCAATATCGAAATTATACGGCAAAATCATGGGAATATTGACTCCTATGGTTTCATTTTTGACAATAAAATAGCCTATAACCTTGATATAAAATTTTTCTATGATGAAAACTATTTAGATAGAATTAAAGGCATTAAATGCTGGTTTGTTGGTTGTTTAAGATATGACGACCATCCATCTCACGCGAGCTATAAAGAGATTATTGATTGGACTAAAAAAGTTAAGGCAAATCAAACGTTTTTAAGCCATATGACGGCTCATATAGATTATGAAACTGAGTTCAAGAAACTATCTAGTAGTCGTGTTTACCCGGCATATGATGGTCTAAAACTAACTATATAGTATTATTTAAGTATCTTAATCGTGATCGTGATTAGCTATCTTTTCTTTTAAACTAATGCAAACATCTTCTGAAGAAGCCATTAAAACAGTATCGCTGATTTCACATGGAGTGCTATAAGACATCTTATTCGATGATATATTTTCATCATCTGATGAATGGGCTGTGCACATGCTTGCATAAGAGCTAGATGATATTAAAGAAAAGATAGTTACCAATATAATTCTTAACGTTTTCATAATTTCTTTTATAGTTGATAGCTAAAAATAGATTAAATAAACTAGTCATTTTTTCATTCTAGATTCTTATAATATAAATTATGCAACAAATAAATATCAAAAAAAGTAACAATTAATTAAACACCCTTTCTTATGATATAAATTTAAAATCAATGAAAACAGTGTGTAATTTCGATAATTTAATTAAAAATATATAATTTATTGTAATTTTAACATGTCTGAAACTATCGCTTGTTTAAAATTTTCAAAGTTTGTATTTTTAAGTGCATAATTCCTAATTTGAGATTTATTTTTGATACAATAGTCTCTTACTTTCATCCAATTTACGCTATTAAACTCATCATAAAATCCATGCATAAACAATTTTGAAGTGCTGATTGGAAAAGTACCTTTTTTGGTGAGAGTGAAGCCACCACATGCTCCAATTTCTATAGGTAGTCTGCCCATTGATTCGAAATGTGTAGACATAAAAAGGTGTGTTTTCCTATAAAAAGCAGCTATTTCCTCAAATGGAATCACTTTAAAATCATTATTTCTCTGATCATAAGTAGAATTCAAAATATCAAATGATGGATTTTCTATTATTCCACTTTTAGATTGATAAAAAATTCTTTTATCAAAAGGACATTTATTCAATTCTCGAACAACAAGTTCGTGATATGAATTGTTATCAACATAATGATCTACAAAAATTGTAAATAAATTATCATCCTGCTCTGGGTACAAATATTCATCTAAAATAAATTTAGGGAGTTTTTTGTAATGATTTAATATTCCTTCACCATCATTGAAAAAGTAGTACCTACTCTCAATGTTTGACCTGGTATCATTAGGACTATCTCCAAAATCTATTATAAATTTTGAAAATTTCAGTAGCCTATCCCTGTCAAGCTTCAATTTTCTAACTGGTCTTACGCCAACAAGTAAAAGATAATCGAATATATGATCGTTTTCTGGATAACCAAAATAAACAGTTAATTTAAAATTGTATGATAAGGCTTTTTTAAGTGCACTTAATAGTACTTTTTCCCAAGGTCGATCGACAAAATAACATAATGCAATTGTCTTCATTTTAAATTTATTATTCAATAAATAATTTAACTTATAAACTAATAATTAGGTAATTTATGAATATTTTTTTTTATGAGGTTATAAAAATAAATAAAAAAGATATTGTTTGTTTAAAATTATATTGAAAACTAAAAAGTTAGATCTTAAATGTAATTGTTTTAAGAAAAGTTTCTCGTTAAAATCTATTTAGTGTTGTCAAATTTTGATTTAACTATCTTTGGAGCTGTAGCAAATGTTGCTGCAGTCATGAAGGTTCCAAAAATAAGTAAAAAATGTGCACTTGCAGTAATTCCAAAAATCAAAAAAGAACCAAAATAGAGTGAAAAAACAATACACCACATCCAGGCTAAAAGCTGCATAATCAGGTGTCTCAAAGCCACACTTGGTATCTTTCTTAGTGGATTCCACTCGGCATCCATAACGCTGCTGTAAACTTGCATAAACATGTTTTTCATGGCCCTTTATACATGCGACAGATGTGACCAGATCACAAATTTTTAAATATAATTTTAATTAATTAAGATAAGTTTAATTAATGAAAAAGATAGAGTTTTGGTACTCAATTGGAAGTACATATACATACCTTTCTACCCAAAGATTGAACGATATAGCCAAACAAAAAAATATTGAATTTGAATGGTGCCCTTTTAGCGTTCGCTCCAGAATGATTGAAATGGAGAACGTTCCTTTTATGGCAGAAAAAAAGAGGGATAAAATTGATTATATGTGGAGAGATGTTCAAAGAAGAGCTAATTTTTATGGATTTGATGCTAAAGTCCCTGCTCCCTATCCTCTGAAAGAGTTCGATTTAGCCAATAAGGTTGCAATCCTTGGGAAAGATCAAGGATGGATTAAAGAATATACAATACTAACCTACAAAAAGTGGTTTTTAGAGCATTTAGAGCCTGGATCAGAACCAAATCTAAGTTCTACTCTGAAGGAAATTGGGCTTGACTCAGAAAGTGTTATAAAACTGGCTCAAAAAGATGAAATTGAGCAAAAATATTTAAAAAATACAGAAATGGCTAAAAATAAAGGTATTTTTGGTAGTCCCACATTTATCGTTGAAAATGAGGTTTTTTGGGGTGATGACAGATGTGAAGATGCCATTAAATGGCTTTTAAAATAATGTCTATTTTCGATTTTTTTGCGTTTTAAGGTGTGTTGAAATTTCATTGAGTATAATTCCTTAGGTAAATTTATGAATTTGACTATTGATTTAAAAAAAAAAATATTGATAATATTTTACCTCAAAATCAGAATATTTCTTAAATCTTGTGAATGTCGCAATTTACATTCTCTTTTTTACCTAAAAATATGATATTTTATCCTTTTTTTATAGCTTTCTGTAAATCATAAATTGAATAACTATCTAAATAGTTTTATAAGCAAGCAATTATAACTATGGGTTAATTTAATACTCAAATTTTGCTGATTAATTTGATAAATCGCATTAAAAGTTAACTAAATCAAACAAAATAAGATTAATTTTTAATAATAATTCTGAATTAATCATTAAATCTTTATTTTATTTTAAATTGAGTAAGATTATTAATATTTAGGCTCTTAAAAGCTATATCAAATAAACTTACATAAAATGTGTAAAAACAATTACTTAATACAAATAATTAACTTATATTATAGTATTAAATTATAAATTTTCTACTTTGGAAAATTTTTTTCTCTCGTTTGAGTCTAAATATCTTTTTCTTAATCTTAAATTTTGAGGTGTTACTTCGAGTAACTCATCGGAATTGATATACGTCATCATCTCCTCAAGAGACATAATTTTAGGGGACGTTAGATTAACTGCTTCATCTGAACCAGAAGCTCTAACATTGGTTAATTGTTTACCTTTGAGGACATTTATCTCTAAATCATTATCTCTAGTATGTTCTCCAACGACCATACCTTGATAAACAGGTGTTTGATGTTTGACAAACATTATACCTCTGTCTTGAAGTTTCCAAATAGCATAAGCAATAGCTTTACCGTCGCCTGTTGAAATCAAGGCTCCTGCTCTTCTTTCTGTAATCTCCCCTTTGAATGGTTTATAAGAGTGAAATACTCTATTTAGAACTCCTGTGCCCCTAGTATCTGTAAGAAATTTACTTTGATAGCCTATTAGACCTCTTGATGGAGCTATAAACAATAATCTAGTTTTATCAGTCCCAGACTGCCTCATATCTAACATTTCAGCTTTTCTTTGGTTCATATTATCAATAACGATACTAGAAAACTCCTCATCTACATCTATCGTCACTTCTTCGTAGGGTTCGCACTTAGTTCCATCTAATTCTTTGTAAACAACTTTTGGTCTTGATAGTGTTAATTCAAAGCCCTCTCGTCTCATGGTTTCAATTAAAACACCTAATTGTAATTCACCTCTTCCACCAATTTCAAAAGAGTCTTTATTCTGATTTTCTGAGAAAGTAATAGCAACATTCGTCTCTGCTTCTGCTATCAATCTATTTCTTATTAAAGTTGATGTAACTTTTTTACCTTCAGTCCCTGCTAAAGGAGAGTCATTAACCATTATATTTATTGACATGGTTGGAGGATCTATTGGTGTAGATTTTATCGGTATCTCTATTTCTGTAGAACAAATAGTGTCAGACACTGATGTTGTTGATAAACCAGCTATACAAACAATATCCCCAGTATTAACTGAGTCGACAGTTATTTTTTTAGTTCCCTCAAATTTTAAAAGTTTTGTTAGTCTTCCTGTTTCTACAATTTTACCTGAAAGATTAACTGCGTGAACATTATCATTAATTTTGGCAGATCCCTGTTCTACTCTTCCAATTAAACATCTTCCGAGATAAGGATCATAATCAAGAAGGGTTGAAAGCATCGCAAAAGGTTTTGAATTGTCGACGTCTGGGGATGGAACATGATTAATAATTTTATCTAAAAGAGGTGTAAGGTTTGTTCTTTCTTCAGATAGCTCATTAACACACCAACCACTCCTTCCAGAGGCATACAAGACTGGAAAATCTAATTGTTGGGTATTTGCATCGAGTGATACAAATAAATCAAAAACTTCATTTAGCACATCATCTGGCCTCGCATCAGATTTATCAATTTTATTTATTACAACTATAGGTTTAAGCCCTTGTTTCAAAGCTTTACCGAGTACAAATTTTGTTTGTGGCATAGGCCCCTCAGAAGAGTCAATCAATAAAATAACTCCATCTACCATGGATAAAACACGTTCTACTTCACCTCCAAAATCAGCATGACCTGGAGTATCAATTATATTAATTCGAATATCTTTAAAAATTATAGAAGTTGGCTTTGCTAAAATAGTAATACCTCTTTCTTTTTCTAAATCATTAGAGTCCATAATTCTCTCTGAAACCTCTTGATTATCTCGGAAGATCCCACATTGTTTTAATAAATTATCTATGAGGGTAGTTTTGCCATGATCAACGTGGGCAATAATTGCAAGATTCTTGATATCATTCATTGAGATAGGAGTCTTATAGATTAAATTTACTTATTTAAAAGCTTATTTTTTGCTTCTGTTAATAAATTAGATAGATAATTATTTCCATCTTTATCAGGGTGAAACTTTTTCATTAAATTGTAATATGATTTTTTAATATCCTCATCTGAGGCACCATTTTTAAGTCCTAAAACAGATAGAGCCTCCTCTTCTGTCATTTGAGACTTATCTGAAGACGATGAAGTTTGTTTATTCTGACTGATTATTACATTTAAAATATTAAATCCACGTGGATCATTATTTTTAAGTTCCTCTAGTAACTTAGATACTTCATTTTGAGATAAAGATGAAAAAGAGCGACCTTTAAATTCACCTTCAATAATGTTGATGCTTGCTTGACGAGACTGAAGCATTATTTGAATTTGAAGATACTTTGTGTTTATTTTGGGTTTGAATTTACTTCCAAAAGAAGATCGAGAAAATAAATTGAGAATACTTAATAGAGATGAAATTCTTCTAAAAAAAAGCAATGCGGGAGCTAAAGCAACTGGTAAAAAATTTAGTTTCCCTGAAAATATTAAGAAAAAGCCTAAGATTATTATTAAGGTAATAATCAAATACTTTTTGTATCGAGTAGATAATTGATTTCCAAAAAAAACAAAAATGCATAGAGCTACAATTGATAATAAAATTAAGAGTTTAATCATCCTAAATTAATTTTTAATTGCTTTATTCTTTGCTCTCTTCCACAGCCGTACTTGTAATATGTGTATTTAATTGGATTTTTTTTGTAATAATCTTGATGATATTCCTCTGCTAAATAAAAGTTTTTAAAAGGTAAAATTAAAGTTTCAACTTTTTGATCATGATTTGTCTCAATTTTAGAAATATAAAAATTTACTATATCAATAAATTCCTGGTCATTAGTAAAGATTGCACTTTTGTATGAATAGCCTTTGTCACAAAACTGACCATTGCTATCAAAAGGGTCTATATTTAAAAAAAAACTTTTAACTAATGTATCCAAACTCACAATTTCTGAGTCATAGACGATTTCTACAGCCTCTATATGGCCTGTATTACCTTTTACAACCTCACGGTAAGTAGGATTTTCAACATGACCTCCAGAGTAGCCTGATATAACGCTGTCAACCCCTTCTAATTTCTCATACACTTCCTCTACACACCAAAAACAACCACCTGCAAGGTAAATAGTGTTTAGTTTTGCAAAGGTAAATGAGGGGAGCAAGACTAAAATAAATAAATATTTAAAAATCATATTGAATCGATAAACAAATTACGAAACTTCAAAGTGTTTAGACCGGGCTTTCCGTTTGAAATTGTATATTTATCAACTTTAATTATGGGCATGATAAAGTTTGTGGCACTTGTCATGAATGCCTCATCTGCATTAAGAAGTGATTTAATTGAAAATTTCTTTTCCTCAAATTTAAATTTGTTTTTTTTCAAAATAGAAATCAGTTTGTGTCGAGTACACCCTTTTAAAATTCTAAAGTTAAGTGGATGTGTAATACATTTGTTTTTCTTTATAATCCAAATACTAGAGGAGTTACCTTCAGTTATCATATTCCTGTTATCAAATAGTACTGCTTCATGAGATTTATTTTTTTTAGCATGATTTGCAGCTAAAACATTTCCTAATAAAGATATGCTTTTAATATCAGATCTCTGCCATCTTACATCTGGATAAAGAGACGTTTTGACACCTTTTTGAGCCAGTTTATTTAAATATTCAAAATTTTTAATTATTGAATAAATAACAATGTTGGGTTTGAGGTTGTTCGAGTATTTGTGTTCCCTTGGGTTTTGATCTCCCCTAGTAATCTGTATATAAACAATTCCCATTTCTAATTGATTAATTTTTTTGATTTTTTTAGTAATACTTTCAATCTGATTTTTATTTAGATTAATTTTCATATCCATTTTTTTTAAGGAAACGAATAATCTATTTAAATGAAGTTTAAAATCTACAAATTCATTCTTAAAAACAGCAATCACTTCGTAAACACCATCTGAGAACTGATAACCCCTATCCGTAACACTGACAGTTGATTTACTGAGTGGTTTATATTTTCCATTAATATAACAGGTTGTCATAAGATTATCTTTTTGGTTATATTAGTATTATGAATCTTAAAAGACGAGATTTTATTAAAAAATTCTCTTGTGCCTGTTGCGCACCTTTATTCCTGCCTTCCTGCACTGAAGTTGCGATAACAAATCGTAAGCAACTTTCAATTATTTCTGATGAAAATATTAATCAACAAGCCCTTCAAGCTTATGAAAAAGTCAAAAAACAAGAAAATTTAATAGAGTCTGGACCTAATTACAGAGCAGTAAAAGAAGTTGGCCTCAGAGTTACAGAGTCTGTTGAGGAGTATTTTTTAAAGATGGGTCAGTCTGATACCATTAAAAACTATAATTGGGAGTTCATTTTGATAGATAGTAAAGACACTCTAAATGCTTGGTGCATGCCGGGAGGTAAAATTGCTTTTTATACAGGTATCTTAGATGTAACGGCTAATAACGATGGTTTAGCCTCGGTTATGGGACATGAAATAGCACATGCTGTTGCAAGACACAGCGTCGAGAGAGCCAGTCAAGCATTAGCTATTAACTTAGGTACAACAATTTTAGATATAGCTCTCGAGGGAGCACTATCTAACACTTCCGCTGATGATTACCTTGTTAATTTAGGTTTATCTTTGCCATTTAATAGATTGCAAGAGTCTGAAGCTGATTATTTAGGCTTAGCCTTTATGACCATGGCTAATTACGATAATCATGAATCATATAAGGTATGGCTAAGAATGGCTGAGGCTCAAAAAGGAAATACCCCTCCAGAATTTTTATCCACGCATCCCTCTCCTAAAAATCGTATTGAAAAACTTAAGAATTGGATACCCGAGGTCGACTTAAGATTTACCTAAAAGCGTTGTTTTGTCATACTTCCAACAAATAAGAAATTATCTATATTGTAAGTATGAACAAAGTTATTAAGTTAAAAAAACAACCAAAAAACAGTGAATCTGATAGCATTAAACAGCTAAACAGTAAGCTAAATAAGCTTGATAAAAAAATTGATAATCTTTACGTGAGACTAGATGGACACATTAATAAGATTGATAAAGTTTACTCTAGATTAGAGGAACACTTTTCTGGTATTGAAAAACTATTGTCCTTTTTTAAATTTAGAAAATAATTAATTCGATAACTCATAATTAATATCTTCAGAAGACCCTAATAAACTCTCATAATTATTCGAAAACCACTGCTTTATTTTCGATTTGTTAATAATGACAGGATTTCTTTTATGAATAAACTCAATACTCTCTAAAGAGGATTTTGTTAAGATTGAAAAGTAATATGTATTATCAACTAAACTAAATACAGCTGCAAAAAAACCAACTTGTGACTCAGTATACAATTTATATTTTTGTTTTGGTGCATCAGTATTCATCCACTCAAAATAATAATTAAAGGGTACTAGACAACGATTATTCACAATTAGTTTATTACTGAATAATTTTTCTTGAACAGTCTCTGATCGAATATTAAATAGTGTTTTCCCTTTCGGCAGCCAGTCAAATAATAAACCCCATTTAGATTGCTTGAATAAATATTTTGAATTATGTTGTAAAATAATAGGCGCCTCAGTAGCCGGAGAGATATTATCATTATTATATTCAAAAATAGGTTTAAAGTTATTTATGGTTTCTTGTTTGAAATAAGATTGGTTATCTTTGAGATTAAGCGAATATCTTCCGCACAAAGTTAAATTTTTCTAAAGTTCAAGTAATTGGATATATCAAAGTCTTTATATGAAGCTCTCAAACCTAAAAACTTAAAATAATCATCTCTAATTTTAGTTCCAAGAGGTGTATCAGTATAATTATCTAAAACACCACTGATATTTTTTTTGGCCTCAATAACAATATCTTTAGGTAGTTGTCTAAATTCCACGCCCAATGATTTTAATTTTTCTATAGCCACAACCTCTTTGTACATAAAATCAGATAGCATTTCTTGGTTTTCAGACTGACAAGCAAACTCAATAATACTTTTAGCTTCATTATCAAAAGAGTTCCATTTATCTAAATTCATTCCAAGAGATATCGATACCGTTGGTTTTTTAAAATCAGGGTAATAACAATAATTAGTTACTTTATAAAAACCAAAGGCTAGATCCATAACTGGATTTGACCAATCAGCAGCATCTATGGCACCACTTGATAGCGACTGAAGGATTTCACCTCCGGCAATATTTACTGGTGTTGCTCCCATTGTTTTTAGTAAGTCACCTCCCATACCAGGGCTTCTTATTTTAAGTTTTGCCACATCTTCAACACTATTTAATTCATTTTTAAACCAACCAAATAATGTTGATCCTGTGTTACCAACTAAAAAATGTTTAACATTGAACTCTGAGCCAAGCTCATCCCAGAGTGTTTGACCATTACCTGAATAAATCCAAGAATTAAACTCTTCTGCAGTCATTCCAAAAGGAACAGCAGCAAAAAAAGGATACGCTTTATTTTTTCCTCCCCAGTAAAATTCTGCTGAATGATATAAATCTGCTGTACCAGATGAAACAGCGTCAAAAACACCAAATGGTGGGACTAATTTACCGGCAGAGTAAACATTAACCTTAATTCTCTTATTAGATAAACTTTCAATTCTTTGAGCTAATCTATTTGCACCCAGACCGATACCAGGAAAATTTTCTGGCCAAGAAGTGACCATGTTTAATTCAGTAGTTGTGCTAGCATGTACATTAAAACTAGATAAAGTAGCAGCACCTAATACTGGTATTGAGGCATTTTTTATAAAACTTCTTCTATTTATTTTTTTTTTCATAATATGATAAATATAAGATAACACTTTATAAACAAAAATGAAATTAGAAGCAAAAAGTTTATTAGCCGCACTAGATCAACAAGAAATTGAATACAAGCTTTTTGAACATGAGGCATTTTTTACTGTCGAGGAGTCTAGTAAATTAAAGATAGATTTGAATATGCAAGGTGCGCATACAAAAAATCTATTTTTAAGAGACAAAAAGAGAAATTTTTATTTACTGTCATGTTTGGATAGCACTGAAGTTGATTTAAAAATGATTAAAAATGTTATCCAATGCCAAGGGAATCTCTCTTTTGGTAGTGCAGATTATTTATATGAAAAATTAGGAGTTAAACCAGGATCTGTCAGCCCCTACTCTTTAATTAACAATGAAGATAAAGATGTAAGTTTTTATTTAGACAAAGGCATTAATGAATTTGATTTATGCAATTTTCACCCGCTTGATAATACCAAAACAATCCAAGTAAAAACAACAGACTGTATAAAATTTTTAAAATCAATAACGACTGTTAAATTAATTGACTTAACAACTATGGAAATTACTAGTCTCTAAAATTTTGAAATTGTAGTGGGATCTTAATATCGCTGGTTTTTAACAATTCAATCATGGATTGTAAATCATCTCTTTTTTTTCCTGTAATTCTTACTTCATCACCATTTATGGAAGCCTGAACTTTAGCCTTTGATGTCTTTACAAGATTTGTAATTTTTTTAGCATCCTCTTTCGAAATACCGTTAAGAATATCTATAAACTGTCTTACTCTATTGCCTGAGGCGGTCTCTGTTGATTTTACATGAATAAATTTAGGATCAATTTTTCTTCTTACTATATTATTTTTTAAAATATCATTGAACTGAGATAATTTTGTATTATCAGTTGTTTCTATGGTAATTGAAAAATCAGAACGCTCGATAGAAGAATTTGTATTCTTAAAGTCAAATCTATTATCAACTTCTCTTTTTGTATTATTGATGGCATTATCAATTTCTTGAAT
>CACKAZ010000016.1:0-17880 GCA_902598275.1 uncultured Alphaproteobacteria bacterium | reverse complement strand
GACTGCAGAAAAAAGAGTTTCAAGATTGAATGCTGAAAGAGAGAGAATTGGTGCTGTAAATTTACTTGCTGAAGATGAATATGTTAAATTAAGAGAAAAAGTTGATGAAACGATCAAAGATAAAAATGAGATTCAAGAGTCTATTGAAAAGCTTCACGAGGCAATAAATAAAATTAATAAAGAGGGTGTCACAAGGTTAAAAGATGCTTTTAAAATTGTTAATGAAAATTTTGAAAGACTCTTCACAAAGTTATTTGGTGGAGGGAAAGCTTATTTAAAACTTATACAGAATGATGAAGACCCACTAAATTCAGGTCTAGAGATATTTGCAAGTCCTCCTGGAAAAAAAATGCAAAATATAACTCTTTTATCAGGGGGTGAGCAGGCATTAACTGCGATTTCTTTATTATTCGCTGTATTTATGGCTAACCCCTCGCCTTTTTGTATATTAGATGAGGTTGACGCCCCTTTAGATGACAATAATGTTGATAGATTTTGTAGTATGGTTGAGGAAATTTCTGAAAAAGTGCAAACTAAATTTATAATTATTACTCATAATCGAATGACCATGTCTCGAGTAGATAGACTTTATGGTGTTACGATGCCTGAAGAAGGAATTTCTCAAATAGTCTCTGTTGAATTAGAAGAAGCAGTAAAGTACGCTGAATAATGGACAATAATGAAGAGGCTGACAAAAAACCAAAGATGCAAGGTCTTAGCTTTGCATATAGAATCTCAACAGAGTTATTAGGTGCCTTAATAGTTTCTGTTATAATAGGATTGCTGATAGATAAGATGTTTGACAGCAAACCCATTGGGTTAATAACATTGATAATACTGGGTTTTTTTGCTGGTTTGCTGAATATTTACAGGCTTATACGTCGCATAGAAAATCCCAAATAAATCTGTTTTATTACCTTCATGGCCAAAGGCGAAAGTCCCCTTAAACAGTTTGAAATTCAACCAATAATAGACATAAATCTGTTTGGTTTAGATATCTCATTTACCAATTCGGCATTATGGATGACTGTAACGACTGCATTTATATTGATATTTTTTACTGCACCTTTTTTAAAATCAAAAAAAACAAATTCTGTAAGTGATCTTTACCCGTCTAGGATGCAAGTTGCAGCAGAACTAGGTTTTAGTTTTATTAATAGTTTGCTTAGTGACACAGTTGGCAAAGAGGGTAAGAAATACTTTTCCTTAGTGTTTACTTTATTTATGTTCATTCTCTTTGGTAATCTTTTTGGAATGATTCCCTATAGTTTTACCTTTACTAGCCATATTATTGTTACACTCGCACTTGCCATGGGTGTTTTTATTTTTGTTACTGTTTTAGGTTTTGTAAAACATGGAGTGAAGTTTTTTAGCTTCTTTGTAATTCCTGGTTTACCTATTTATATGCTTCCTCTCCTTATACCAATAGAAATAATTTCTTACTTATCTAGACCTATAAGTTTATCTGTTCGACTTTTTGCTAATATGCTTGCTGGTCATACTTTATTAAAAGTTTTTGCAGGTTTTGTATCTGCTTTAGGAATTTTTGGAATTCTGCCATTAGTATTTATAATTGCCTTAACAGGTTTAGAAATATTAATTGCATTTTTGCAAGCATATGTCTTTGCGATATTAACATGTTTGTATATTAACGACGCTTTACACTTACACTAGATGTACATAAGGAGGTAAATATGGAACTAGTTGAAGGACTTAAATATTTAGGTGCAGGTTTAGCCGTGATTGGTGTGATCGGTGCTGGTATTGGTATTGGTAATGTTTTTGCTGCATTTATTACAGCTGTTGGAAGAAACCCAGCTGCAAGAAATGAAGTTTTTACCATGACAATGTTGGGTTTTGCCCTTGTTGAAGCTATTGCTTTATTTGCATTAGTTATAGCCTTAGTAATATTATTTTCCTAAGGAGATTGAGTAACTTATGCCTCAATTAGAGCAAGTAGAATTTTTTATTTCTCAGCTTTTTTGGCTGGGTGTATTTTTTGTAATACTGTTTTCAGTACTTACATATATAACACTCCCTAAAATTAGAGCTTTTTTGAACAAAAGAGATGATTTTGTTAAATCACATATCTCGAAACAAGATGAATTAATCAAAAAAGCTGAGTCAATAATTGCAAATTATGAGGCAAAACTTACTGAAGCTAAAAACCAAGCATCACAGATAATAAATGATGCTAAAGATAAGGCTTTGCATGAAAGCGAGAAGTTACTTAAAGCAACTGAGGAAAAGATTCAGCAAGAAATTAAGCTAACTGAATCTAGAGTACAGAAAGAAAAGGAAGATGCATTATCTGAATTAAATACTCAATTAAAAGACTCAGCTACTGACTTTATCTCGAAAGTAACCAATATAGAAAAAGGAAATATAAATTTATAATGAGTTATTTATTTCAAGATCCTAAGTTTTGGTTATTAATCTCTTTTATCACGTTTATAATTTTAATGATTAAGCCATTTAAAAGTATGATGATTGGTGGCTTGGACTCAAAAATTGCTGAAATTAAAGAAAATATTAATAAATCTTTAGAGTCCTTTACGGAAGCTGAAGCTAAATTAAAAGATGCAGAAAAACAAACAGAGGATTTATCGAATAAGATTGATGAAATTATTGTAAATGCAAAAAAACAGTCTGAGTCTATCTCAAAAAATATAATTGATAAAACTACTCTAACTATTCAATCAAAAGAAAAAAATTCAATTGACAGAATAAAACAAATAGAGCTATCTGCTGTACAATCAATAAAAAATCAAGCTTCAATTGAACTCAATAAATTAATTTTTAATTATTTCTCTGAAATATCAGATGATAATAAAGCCAGAATGCTTAATAAAAGCGTTACTGATCTTAAATCAATCAACTAATAACATAAAATCTCAAAGGCTTATCATAAGAGTCTTTTCAATCAGATTTTTATCATTAAAGTTAAATACAAATGGCAGTTTATACTCAAATATCTCTTTCTGAGGCACAAGAACTGTTCCTCCCTATAGGGAAGATAACAAATTTTGAGGGTATAAAAGAAGGTGTAGAAAACACAAATTATTTAGTTCATCTAAATAATGAGAAAAAATTTATATTAACTCTTTTTGAAAAAAGAACCAAAGAAGAGGATCTACCCTACTTTAATAATTTGATGAAATTATTTCATGACAATGGAGTGTCTTGCCCACTAAGTTTGTCGTTGAATAATGAAAACTTATTTAAAGTTAAAGGGAGATCTTGCTGTATTTATAGTTTTATTGAAGGCAAACCAGTAATAAGACCCAATCAGGCGCAACTGATTTCATTAGGAAAATCGATTGCTAAATTACATCAATCTGGAGATAACAAGGAACTTTTTAGAGAAAACATGATGTTATTACCCTCATGGAAACTCATAACTAATCAATTTTTGCAAAAGGAGTCAAAAGTAAATCTTAGTGAATATAAATATATTTTGAGCAATATTAATAAATTGAGTGAAAGTTTTCCAAAAAATTTAAGAAGAATTAATATTCATGCAGATTTGTTCAAAGATAATATATTTTTTATTGATAATGAAGTTTCAGGATTTATAGACTTCTTTTTTTCTTGTACAGACACTGTAATTTATGATTTGGCAACATTTGTAAATGCATGGTTTTTTTTTAATAACCAATTTCAAAAAGAGGATTTCAAAAAATTCTTAAGATCATACGAAAAAGAATATGAATTAACTATAGAAGAAAAAAATAATTTTAATTTTTACTTAAAAATAAGTGCTATTCGTTTTTTCTTAACAAGAATCTATGACTTAAATTTTAATGTTGAAGGTAATGTTAAACATAAAAACCCTTTAGAATTTTTTGAAATATTTAAATTTCATGAAAAAAATAATTTACAGGACTTTTTTTGATTAAAGTATACACAGACGGCTCTTGTCTTGGTAATCCTGGTAATGGTGGTTGGGCATTTGTTGTTATTAATGAAAAAGATATTAGCTACAGAGCTGGTTTTGAAAGAAATACTACAAATAATCAAATGGAACTAATGGCAGCAATTAAGGCAATAGAATTTCTTGATAAATATAACGACATAAATCTAAATACTGATAGTAATTATGTAAGACAGGGTATAACCAATTGGATACTCAACTGGAAAAGAAATAACTGGAAGACATCGACTAAAAAGGCAGTTAAAAATAGAGAGCTTTGGGAGAGATTAGATAAACTAAACTTAAGTAAAAATATAATTTGGAGTTGGGTGAAGGCACATAATGTCGATGAATTTAATAACCAAGTTGATCAACTTGCTAGACAAGCAGCTGAAACTCTAACTGAGTCTTCGTTTAATTAAATCGGCAGTTTCAAGGTGCTCAATGGGTCCTATGGATGAAACTGTTAAATTTGAGTCCAGTATATTTTTTCTGGCCTTTTCAAGATCCTCTAATTGGACAGAGTCAATTTTTGAAATAAATTCCTCAGGAGACCTGATCTTATTATGCATTAGATAATTAGATGCATTAGATCTACACCTAGAGGAAATGCTCTCCTCTCCTTTTAGGATTCCTACTTTAAATTTTGCTTTAGTCTTCGTTAATTCCTCTTGTGTAAAGGTAGTAGCATTAATATTTAATTGATCACAAAGGACAGGGATTAACTCTTTGACTTCCTTTTGACCGGTTCCTGCATAGACATAAAAAATACCAGAGTCGGAAAAAAAATCACCACTACTATAGATGCTATAGACTAAACCTCTTTTTTCTCGGATTTCTTGAAATAGTCTTGAAGACATACCTGAACCAAGAAGCGTTGAGTAGACTCTTGTAGCATAATATAGATCAGAGTGAATATCTACTCCCTCAAAACCAAGTAACAATTTAACCTGCTCTAAGTTTTTCTCTTCTCGGTATTCCCCACCTGAATATAATGATTTAGGAATATAATCGTCATTGCCTTGAGGTAGGTTTTGAAATTTATCCTCAACAAGTTTTATAACTTTTTCCTCTTCAAAATTCCCAGATACTGAAAAAACCATTTTTTTAGGATTGTAAAAACCTTTCATAAAACCCTCTACTTGATCTCTTGATATGGACTTAATAATATCAGCAGTACCTAGAATCGATCTTCCCATGGGTTGGTCTGGGTATGCTAACTCATCGAATTTATCACCCACAATGCTATCTGGTTCATCGGCATACATACCAATTTCTTGAAGTATCACACCTCTTTCTTTATCAAGTTCTTTAGAATCAAAAGTTGAAAATTGTAATATGTCACTAATAACGTCTATTGATAATTCAACGTTTTCTTTTAAGCCACTCATGTAATAGGCAGTGATTTCTCTTGATGTATATGCATTGTGAGAATTTCCTACCAGTTCTACTTCTTTCGCTATTTGTGCTGCAGATCTATTTTTAGTTCCTTTAAAAGCCATATGTTCCAATAAATGTGCGACACCATTAATCTCTTTACGTTCATTTCTGGCCCCTACCTTATTCCACATACCCACACTAACTGTTTCTACGGTATTCACATGGTCCGTTATGAGCGTCATCCCATTATTTAATTTATGAATATTAGGCATGTAATTTAATGTAATCTCCCAACGCTTCGAAATTATTATCTAAAATTTCAAATTTTTCTTCATTAAAAAATTCTA
Source organism: uncultured Alphaproteobacteria bacterium (assembly GCA_902598275.1). GTDB lineage: Bacteria > Pseudomonadota > Alphaproteobacteria > HIMB59 > HIMB59 > HIMB59. The sequence continues at coordinate 12,240 of CACKAZ010000016.1, read as the reverse complement.
TATTTTTATTGTAGTTGATGTTATTGCCCAATACTCTTTGAACAGTTTCTTGAAACTTTACAGGATGAGCGCAGGCTAAACACATTACTTTTTTAAGATTTAATTTCTCAGCACATACTACACCTACTGCCGTGTGAGGGTCTAATAAAATATTGTAATTTTCATAGGTGTTTTTAATTTGATTTTCAACTTCTTCAGAGGTTGCATTTTCTGATAAAAAATTCTCTGATAATAAATTATGTATAGAGCTATCTAATTTTTTATTATGTTCATTATTTGGAATATTTTGAAAAAGTTCTTTAGTAGAGTCTGGTCCAAGAAACTCAGCTAAGAGCCTTTCAAAATTACTTGATATAGTTATATCCATGCTAGGGCTATTAGTTTTTACAACATTATAGAGATGTAGATCATTATTGCTTATAATTCGATGTAAGATATTATTCTCATTTGTTGCAACAATTAATTTATTTATAGGAAATCCCATAGACTTGAGTAAATAAGCAGAATATATATTTCCAAAATTTCCACTTGGCACTACAAAGTTATCAATATTACAATTTAGATATGACCAAGCATAATAGATAGATTGTGGTAATACCCTGAACCAATTAATTGAATTCACAGCAGTAAAACTAAAGGTTTCATTTAAATTTTTATCTTTAAAAAGTTTTTTTACTAAATTTTGACAATCATCAAAACTTCCATTTAAGGCTATATTGAAAACATTATTTGCTCCACTTGTAGTCATTTGTTTTCTTTGAAAAAGAGATGTGGAATTATGAGGATGAAGTATAAAAATACTAATGTTATCAATGCCTTTAAAAGCTTGTATCGCTGCAGAACCAGTGTCTCCAGAAGTTGCGCCAATTAATAATAATTTTTTATCTACTTTTTTTAAATAGTACTCATATATTTTTGCCAACAAGCACATAGCATAATCTTTAAAAGCTAATGTAGGACCATGAAATAAATTTAATAATTCATTGTCTCCAATATTTGATACTGAGACGATTTCTTGATCAAATTTGCTATAGGCCTCGTGAATTATCTTATTAATTGTTATAGAATCAAATAAATCTAATAAAAAAGGTGATAGAATAAAATTTGCTATATCAAAATAATTTTTTCCTTTAAGCGCATTAATTTGATCAATGCTGAATTTTGGAATTTCTTTTGGAATAAAGAGTCCTCCATCTGGTGCTAGGCCATAATTTAAAACCTGTTCAGCAGAAAAATCAGTTTTGTTATTCCTTGTGCTTTTATATTTCATTTAACAAATCTACCAACCAAATGCTCTAAATAATATTTTGAATTTAGTTTTTCACCAGAAATGCTTTGTAACATTTCATCAGAAGAATATAAAGAGGCTTTTTGATGAATATTATTATTTAACCATATAATTAATTGCTTAATATTTTCTTCATCAGGGTTTTTCAAAAAAATGTCAAACGAAGGACAATTATATTTGATTTGAGAGGCTATCATTGCACCAAGAGCGTAAGTAGGAAAATAACCAAATATTCCCTCATACCAATGAATATCTTGTAGTACTCCCTCTGAGTCTGAGATTAGATCTATTTCTAAATGATCTAGGTATTTTTTATTCCATAGATCTTTTATATCTTTAAATTTAATTTTATTTTTGAATATTTCCTTCTCAATTTGATATCTAATAAATACATGAATTGGATAAGAAAATTCGTCAGCACTAACTCTGATTGGATTAATTCTAACAGTGTGGTAATGCTCTAAAAATGATTTTTCCAAATCTTTAGAGTTATCAAAAATGGTATTAATAATTTTAAAATAAGTCTGCGACTTAAAGATATGATTTTCAAAGAAGAGAGATTGACTTTCATGCACACTTAAACTCCGAGATTGACCCAATGGCTCATAAAGGTATTGAATTGGTCGATTTTGCTCATATACGCCATGACCTGTCTCATGAAACAAAGCTGATAAGGACTCTAATATATTTTCTTCAAACCTTGTTGTTATACGCACATCATTTGTGGCACCTCCACAAAACGGATGATGAGATTGGTCAATTCTTCCTCTGTCAAAATCAAAGTTGAGTTGTTGTAATTTTATTTTTATCTCTTTTATTATTTTTGCGTCAGAAATATCCGATTTATAAATGAAAGGAGATTTAATTTTTTGTATATTTTTGTACTTAGGTATTATTTCTTTATCAATAATAGAGAAAACTTCGTCAATCTTTACTGAGTCATAGTCTATGTCATATTTTGAAATTAGAGAGTCATAAGGTGTTAAGCTAGTAGCATAAGATAATTGACTAGCCTCTTCATGTACTAAATCTAATAAATCATTGAAGTCTTTTTCAATTATTGAGCAATTATTTTTTGTTCGAGCTTCTCTCCATAAATGTTCACAAGTTAATTTTTTTTTAATCAGTAAAGATTTTAAATCTGGATCAATAGCATTTTCTTTTATGATAATACTCTTCATTAATTTTAAACACTTACTATCTGTTTCAGTCAATTTTGTATTTTCAGCTTTTTCTATCTCTTCTTGAACCTCCTCACCCCTAAATATTGTGTCAGTAAATTTAGATAAAATAGACATTTGCTCTGATCTAGAGTCGATACTTTTTTTTGGTAAATTAGTGGCATTATCCCAAAATAAAACACCACTGACATCATTTAAGACATAATAATTCTTAAAATACTCTCTGAGTTTATTCATATTTCTTCCTAATCATTAACAGCATTATGACACTGGATAAGCTTAACAAAAACCAAGTTATTGAATAATTCAAATGATTATTTCTCAAAAATACTAGAGGATTAAAACTATATTTAGTTATCCTATCATCTAGTAAAACAAAATAATATTTTGATGGAAATTCATATTTATAAAATTGGTTAAAATCATCCTTATTAACTGAATACCAGGTATTATTTAATAAATTATTCTCAGGAGTAAAAAATGGCTTATCTGAATTGAATTCTCTTATATAAACTTTTGCATTATTAACAGCTAAATATTTTTTAATAATATTTTTGACTTGATCAGAATCTTTATCTTTAAACCATCCAAAATTGATTACGCTATATATCTCGTTATTATATTTTAGGGGAAGTATCAGGTGATATCCCGGCTTTCCTTTGAATGTTTTGGACTCTATAAAAATTGGTTTATCTAAAATTGTGTAATTTTTGTCTAATTTTACTGAAACTAAATTATTGTATTTATTATCATTAGAGAACAGATCAGGATTAATAATTGAATTATTAATATTATCCATTAGATCATTTTTCCAATTGAGTCTAAATAATTGCCATGACCCTAAAATGAATGTTAGAATTGAAATACTAATGAATACAAATGTTAACGATGACTTATTCATAGATTGTTATTTTAAGTGATTTTAGTGAATAAAATTTTTGGTTTATTTTCCCCACCAGTAGATACTTATGTATAAAAACAACCAAACAACATCGACGAAATGCCAATACCATGCAGCTGCTTCAAATCCAAAATGTCTTTCTGTGGTTAAATGACCTTTTCTTATTCTCAGTAAACAAACTAATAAAAACAAAGTACCAATTAAAACATGAAATCCATGAAAACCAGTTGCCATGTAAAAAGTTGAAGGATATATACCTTCAGTAAAACCAAAAGTTGCATGTTGGTATTCATATATTTGTAAAAGAGAAAATATGAAACCCAAAAAAACTGTATAATATAAACCTTTAAGTGCCTCTTTATTATTACCTTCTCTTAATTCATGGTGAGCCCATGTACATGTAGTGCCTGATAGAAGTAAAATTAAAGTATTTAAATATGGGATGTCTAATGGATCAAAAGTTTCAATTCCTTTTGGAGGCCAAACTCCTATTCCAAGAGTGCCTGTAAAAACTTCTTTGTATTCAGCTAAAAATGTTTTAGGCAAAAGACTTGCATCAAAAAAAGCCCAAAAAAAAGCGACAAAAAACATAACCTCTGAGGTGATAAATAGAGCCATACCCCACCTAAGACCAATCTCCGTAATTGAATTATGAACTTTTAGGAAGGTGCTTTCTTTAATGATATCTCTCCACCACATGAACATAGTAAAAAGTATTAAAAAAAGACCAGCTAGCATTGGCCATATCATCTCATAGTGCATATATAAAATAGCACCAGAAACTAAAAAAAGAGCTGAAAAAGCACCAACGATAGGCCAAGGACTTGGATTAACAAGGTGGAATTTGTGTTTCTTTTCTGAGTCTTTGAATACTAAATCAACCATTTAGGTTTATATTTCATTCTTTTTTCTCAAAAAAGGTATATGACAAAGTGACATTCTTTGTCCTACTTGCCTCAGGATCCTCAAGTATTAAGGGATCTAAATAAAAAGTGACAGGAAACGAAACAACTTCATTTGGCTGGATAGTCTGATCTATAAAACAAAAACATTCTATTTTAAACAAATATGGACCAATTTTAGGTGGTAAAATATTAAAAATAGATGTGCCAGTGGACTCAATGCCAGTATTATTTTTAGCTTTAAAAACTACGTCATACTTAACACCCTCAGTAATATTCATTTTTTGTGGTGCCTCAAACATCCAGTCCAAACCATCATTCACCTGAGCTGAGAATATGACATTTATATCAAGTTGTCCTGAATTCATATTTTGGTCTTGTTCTCGGATTTGAACTTCTTTATTAAAGCCTTGGAAACCGGTTATGTCACAAAAAAGCTTATATAATGGAACAGAAAAAATTACTAAACTCAGCATAAAACCAAGTATCAATATTAAAACAAATAATGTTTTGTTTTTATTTGATATGTTCAAATACCGGATTTAATTCTAAATATTGTAATAAAATAAAATGCTGTAACAAGCATGAAGAGTAAAGCTAAGACCAATAAATTTTTATTTTTTCTCTTCATTAGAATAAATATTTATCAATTACTGTTAATGAAAAAATAAGAAATAAATAAACAATTGAATATCCAAATAGTTTAATTGAGTCTTTCTTTAAATTTTTTGATTTATTTAATTTAAATAGCTTGTAAATAAAATATGCGTTGAGAGCATTAGATCCTATAAAAAAACTCATTCCAGCGAATTTAAAAAAATAAAGAAAATTAACTGAAGCAACCATAAAAAAAGTATAAATATTCATCATCACGAGTGTTTTCTTAATACCGTATTTGACTGGGTACATAGGAATATCTGCATCAGAGTAATCTTGGTTTCTAAAAATAGCTAGTGCCCACGAGTGTGGCGGTGTCCAGAGAAATATAATTAAACATAATATTAAAGGATAAAAAATCTGATCACCAGATATACTTATCCAAGCAATCACTGGAGGGAGAGCGCCTGCCAGACCTCCAATTACTATATTTTGTGCTGTTCGATGCTTCAGATACATTGTGTAAAAGACAGAGTAATAAAGAATAGTAAAAGCTAGTAGAATTGAGGCCTTAATATTTGCAAAGAAAAACAATGCCACTACAGAAAAAAAAGAGAAAATTAGACCAATTCCAAGTGCTGTGTTGGCTGAGATATTTCCTGAGGGAATAGGCCTGAACTTCGTTCTATCCATTTTTGAGTCAATAATTCGATCAAACCACATATTCAAAATAGCTGATCCCGATGCACCCATAGCAATAAGAATAAGAGCTACACCTTTAATAAATAAACTTTTATCTGATGGGGCAAGTAACATCGCACATAAGGCAGTAAATATAACTAAAGAAATTACACCAGGTTTAATTAAAACGTATAGTTGTTTTAAAAAATTTACAACTTGAGCAAAGAAGAGATTTTGCTCTGTTTGTACGAAAGTTTGTTGATGTTTTTTTTCTAACACAAATTAATTTTTAACTTCAGGCAATGTATCAAACTGGTGATAAGGTGGAGGAGATGGTAGTGTCCACTCTAGAGTTTTTGCACCCTCACCCCATGGATTTGCTTCTGCTTTTTTACCTTTCAACAATGCGTAAATAATTATGAAAATAAAAAGAATAAAGGAGGCAAAAGATATATATGAACCAATTGAAGATATAACATTCCATCCTGCATAAGCATCTGGATAATCTGGAATACGTCTTGGCATTCCAGCTAAACCTAAGAAGTGTTGAGGAAAGAAAGTTAAATTTACTCCTAGAAAGAATAACCAAAAATGCAATTTACCAAAAAACTCAGAGTAATTTTTTCCACTCATTTTACTAAACCAATAATAGATACCTGCAAATATTCCAAATACCGCACCCATACTTAAAACGTAATGGAAGTGAGCTACAACGTAATATGTATCGTGTAATACGACGTCAATTCCTGCATTTGCCAAAATTACACCTGTTACTCCACCAAGAGTAAACAAGAATATAAACCCTAATGCAAATAACATAGGAGTTGTAAAAGTTATAGAACCGCCCCACATTGTAGCAATCCAACTAAAGATCTTTACACCAGTTGGCACAGCAATAACAATTGTAGCTAGCATAAAATATGCTCTAACATTTGCACTAAAACCTACAGTATACATATGGTGAGCCCAAACAACGAAACCTATGAATCCAATAGCAACCATTGCATAGGCCATGCCTAAATATCCAAATACAGGTTTTTTAGAGAAAGTAGATACGATATGTGAGACGATACCAAATGCTGGTAAAATCATGATATAAACTTCAGGGTGACCAAAGAACCAAAAAAGGTGTTGAAATAAGACAGGATCTCCTCCACCAGCAGGATCAAAAAAAGTAGTTCCAAAGTTTCTATCGGTTAAAAGCATTGTAATAGCTCCGCCTAGAACTGGAACGGCAAGAAGAAGAAGAAAAGCGGTAACTAACATTGCCCAGACAAAAAGAGGCATTTTATGGATAGTCATTCCTGGAGCTCTCATGTTTAAAATAGTTGTGATGAAATTTACTGCTCCAAGTATTGATGAGGCGCCTGCTAAATGGAGTGAAAAAATAGCCATATCAACAGCAGGTGTACTATGTCCAATATTAGAACTTAATGGTGGGTAAATAGTCCAACCCGTTCCTGCTCCACTCCCAACAAACATTGAGCCTGCAATTAAAAACAATGCAGGGACTAATAGCCAAAAGCTTATATTATTTAGTCTAGGAAATGCCATATCTGGGGCACCAATCATTAAAGGAATAAACCAATTTCCAAAGCCACCAATTAATGCTGGCATAACAACAAAAAATATCATGAGCAATCCATGAGCTGAGATGATTACATTCCACATTTGTCCATCTGCAACAAACTGCATGCCGGGTTCAGATAGCTCCATTCTCATAATAACTGAAAGAGCTCCTCCTACTACACCTGCAATGATTGCATAAATTAAATATAACGTTCCAATATCCTTATGGTTTGTGGAAAAAAACCATCTGGTAAAAAATCCAGGCTTATGATCATGGTGATCGTTCATTGCTAATGATTCTGAGCTCATAAATTATTCTCCTCTAATTGAATTATGTTATTTTGTGAAATAACAATTTCCTCTTCTGGTTTGTCAATTTCAATATCTTCGTTGATGGCATAATTATTTTTAGCTTCATTAGCCCATGCCATAAATTCTCTCTCTGGTAATACTTTAACAACTACAGGCATAAAGCCATGACCACTTCCACAAATCTCGGAACACTGACCTCTATATATTCCTGGTTCTTTTACATTTACCCATGTTTCATTTAATCTTCCTGGAACAGCATCTGTCTTCAAACCCATTGAAGGAACCGCCCAACTATGGAGAACATCACCAGCCGTAATTAAAATTTGAATGTTTTTATTTGCCGGAATTACTAAAGGGTTATCTACTGTCAATAATCTTAGGTCGCCTTCTTCAAGATCTTGTTCTTGAACCATATAGCTCTCAAAATAAAAATCACCGTGATCAGGGTACTCGTACTCCCAATACCACTGGTGACCAATAACTTTAACAGTCATATCATAATTTTCACTTTTTTCTTGTTGGTATAATAATTTAAATGATGGAATAGCAAGAACCACAAGAATGACAATAGGGATTGCTGTCCATAGGACTTCTACAACTGTGTTATGAGTAGTTGTGGATGGAATTGGATTTCTTTTTGCACTAAAACGAAAAGATACATAAAAAAGAAGAAACAAAACAAATAAAGTAACTAAAGTCATGACAATCAAAATTATGTTGTGAAGACCAACTACACTGCCCATTAAATCTGTTGCTGGGTTTTGAAAACTTAACTGCCAGTCTGTGGCTTGTTTTCCATATAGCTCAAAAGAAATGAAAATAAAAAATACAGATAAAATTGATTTCATTTAAGACATATTAGTAATCTTTTTGATACAGTATATTGACAGTATGTCGCTTAAACCCGCTATAATTAAGAAAAATAATGAAATGTTAGACTAAGTGCGGCAATAACTGCCGTATCAGCTTTGAGAATGTTCGAACCTAAGCTCACATTCAAGAAATTTTTGGATGATTTAGAAATAAATGCTCTCTCTTCCTCCTCAAAACCTCCTTCTGGCCCAATCACAACTAAAATTTCACTATTTGATTTTATTTTAGCTTTGGATAAATGAATTCCTTTGAGGTTTTCATCAAACATTAAAATCGTTTTACTAGAAAAGATTTTTAATTGATTTTTTAAAACATTCAAATCATGAATATTAGGGATAGATAATCTTTCACTTTGTTGAGCTGCACCCATAGCATAAGTATTAAACTTACTAAGATTTATTTTTGTGTTTATAGTTCTTTTAAAAATTGTTGGAAAAATAGATCTAATGCCCATCTCCGTAGATTGTCTGATAACTGACTCACTATTTTGATATTTAATTGGAGAAAACATTAAGTCTATTGATTTTTCTGCTTGAGGAGGTGAAACTTGACTAATTGTTTTTGCGATTAGAAAATTATTTTTAATATCTATTATTTCAGATTTCCACTCCCCAGAAGTATTATTAAATAAAGATACTTGATCGCCAACTTTTAACCTCATTACTTTCACAAGGTGGATATAATACTTTTTTTCTAGCTCATAAGTGCTACCCTGTTTCAAAATTGAAGTACAATAAACTCTTTTCATGAATACCGATTATAAGAATAATTTAATTTTTAAATTATTACCACCATTCACACACTCTTATATCTCTTTAGTTAGATTAGATAAGCCAATAGGTTTTCTTCTTCTTTTTTACCCGGTTGGCTTTGTTTTAGCATCCTCAGGCAATATTATGTCTTATAATGTTTTAATTTTATTTCTTATATTTTTTCTTGGTTCAATAATTATGAGATCTGCTGGATGTATAGTTAATGATTTAATTGACACAGATATAGATAAGAAAGTAATCAGGACAAAAAATAGAGCTTTAGCATCATCAAAAATTAGTATTAAGAATGCTTTAATTCTTTTCTTTGCTCTTTTAGTAATAGGATTTTTAATTCTCATACAGTTAAATTATGAGGCAATTATTTTAGGTATAGTTATTACACCTTTAATAGCCTTATACCCTCTAGCAAAAAGATTTTTTATTTTACCTCAATTTATTTTAGCTTTGACATATAATTGGGGGTGTTTAATTGGTTGGGCAGCACTTGGTTCAAACATTCCTTTCTCATCTATTTGTATTTTATATTTATCATTAATTTTTTGGACTTTAACTTACGATACTATTTATGCAACGCAGGATGAAAACGAGGATAGGAATTTAAATCTATATTCTAGCACTTTGTTATTTGGATCGAAAAAAATGATTTTTTTAAACATAATGATTATCACTAAATATTTTTTGATAATTTTTTATGGTAGTAGTTTGGATTTTGGATTTATATTTAATATTCTTATCCTTACAATTTCTATAATAAATTTAATAGATCTTAATATAATATGGAAAAATAAGCCTGAAAATGCTGGCTCATACTTCTCTCGCAATAACTATTACGGTATCAGCCTTCTTTTTAGTATAATAATAGGTAGTCATTTTAATGTCTGAGTCTAGAAAACATTTTATAAGAATCTCTAAATTATTTCTTAATTTCAAATTAAAAATGTTCGTTGCTATTTTGTGTATGATTATTGCAGCTTTGTGCACTGGTTTTCATGCCTGGTTAGTTAAACCAGCATTAGACAATGTTTTAATAAATGCTGATACATTTTATCTGTATTTTATTCCCTTAGCTATTTTGATTACAGGAATAATAAAAGGATTAGTAACCTATATTCAAATCACATCTCTTCAATTTATGAGTCACAGGATTATAGAGAAACTTAGACGTGATGTTTTTAAGAATATAATTAATGTCCATTACGGGTTTTTTATTAAAAATAAAACAGGATCTTTAATAACAAGAATTACTACAGATACCTATTACCTAAGTGGAGCAATGGCTAATACGTATACTGCATTGATTAAAGATTCTCTGACTTTAACAGTCTTAATAGGAAACATGTTTTATCAAAACTGGAAATTAGCTTGTATTTCAATAGTTATCTTTCCATTAGCGATTGTTCCTGTCAGAGTTTTAGGAAAAAAAATTAGAAGGGTTACTAAAAATTTACAAGAACAAGTTGGGACATTAGCTTCAAATTTAGAGGAAGTTTTTAGAGGTATAAAGAATGTTAAATCTTTTAACGCAGAAAATTTTGAAATTAAAAGAGTAAATAAAGAAATTGAGCATGCAAGGGAATTAAATTTTAAACAAGAAAAAATTACTGCCAGATCCAGACCTTTTACAGAGACTCTAGGATCAATGGCAGCTGGTTTAGCAATATTTGGTGGGGGTGTTTTTGTAATTAATGAGAATATGTCTGCTGGGCAATTAATGAGTTTTTTAGTTAGTTTAATGTTAGCCTATGCTCCACTTAAGAACCTAATAAATGTCAATGTTTTGCTTCAAAGTGGTCTGGGTGCTGCATCTAGAATATTTGAGTATATAGATTATAAAAATGAAACAATTGGTGGATCCAAGGCAATTAAAAATTTTAATACATTAAGTTTAAAAAATGTTTTTTTTAAATATGAAAACACAAACAAAAATACAATAAATGGGGTGAATTTTGAATTAAAAGCAGGTAAGAAAATTGCACTTGTAGGACCTTCTGGAGGTGGTAAATCAACACTTACTGCTTTGTGTTTGAGATTGTTTGATATTTCTAAAGGTGAAATTAGTATAAATGATACTAATATCAAAAAATTAAAATTAAATAGTCTTAGAAATATATTTAGCCTTGTCAGCCAAGACACAGTTCTATTCGATGGAACTATCTCAGAAAATATAAAATATAATTCCAGTATTAAACTAACTGATGTTAATCATTTTGCTAACATTGCATGTGTAAATGATTTTGCTAATAACCTACCTGGTAAATTGAATACAAAAATTGGAGAAAATGGAGTTAAGTTATCTGGCGGACAAAGACAAAGAATTTCAATTGCAAGAGCCCTTGCTCAAAAAAGCCCAGTTGTGCTTCTTGATGAACCAAGTTCAAATCTAGATCTTAAAACGGAATCCAAACTTTTTAATAATCTATATCATGTGCCTAAAATTACGATGGTGGTGGTAGCCCATAGATTAAGCACAATTAAAAATTTTGATGAAATTTACTATTTAGATAATGGCAAAATTATTGAAAAAGGAAGTCATAAAACTCTAATGGCAAAGAAAAAACATTACTATAATCTTTACCATAGACAGATTAAAAAAAATGCTTAAAAAGCTATCGAAAAATAAATTTTTCAAAATTATTTTTGTAAATTTAATTTATTTATCTTTATCATTAATTAGAAAAACAAGTAATTGGTCAGGCGTAAATGAAGAAACCATTGAAAATCAATTACAAGATAATAAGTCAATTATTGTTCTTATATGGCATAACCAACTTATGGGTTCAACTTTCAGTTGGAAATTTAAGCCAAAATTAAGACCTGTTGCAACCTCTCATAGAGATGGTCAAATAAGTACATTGGTTCAAAGAAAATTTGGCCTGGACCCTCTTTTGCGTGAAAAAGATAGACCTACAGCTCTAATAAAAGATATTACATTGGCAGTAAAAAATGGGGAATGCATTTATATAACTCCAGATGCCCCTCATGGACCCCCTTATAAAATTAATACTAATATCTATAAATTGGCTAAAAAATTTGATTTAAAAATTGCTTTATTAACATTTAAAACAAATCGTTTTTTTTGTTTAAACAATTGGGATAAATTAAAAATACCACTTCCATTCAGCAAAGGTATTTATTTTTGGGGGAAAGAAATAATTAACCCAAG
>CACKAZ010000015.1:0-20092 GCA_902598275.1 uncultured Alphaproteobacteria bacterium | reverse complement strand
TAATTCTTTTCTTAAGATAGAATATATAAACTATTTATTGGACAATAATTTCGAAGATAAATATTACATTATAGAGGATTTAAAATTTGATGAAAATCTGATGGGTGAATATTTTTATTACTTTATTTATGGTAAATTCTATAACAAAATAGGCTCTATAAATCTTGCTAACTTCTATTTTTGTCAGTTTTATAGAGCCATAAATTTAAGAAATAAAGCTGATTTTTTTTGTAAAAAATATGATATCAAGGATATTCCAACATTAGACAAATCGTATGCCCTATTTAAATAGAGAAGAAATATTAACTCTTATTAAAAAAAAATACATTCACTCTAATAAATCATTGATTAGAAATCAGATACAACCAGCCTCAATAGATTTAACTTTATCTGACAAATGTTATAGAATAAAAGCATCTTTTATTCCAAATAATATTAAAATTTCTGAGGTTATAAGAGAATTATCGTTATCGAAAATTGATTTAAGTCAAAATACACTATTAGAAAAAAATTGTATTTATTTGTGTGAATTAAATGAAAAACTAAATTTACCAAATAACATTATGGGAAAATCAAATCCTAAAAGTACAACGGGAAGATTGGATATATTCACTCGTATCATTACAGAAAATGGGAAAGAATACGACTTTATAAATTATAAATATAAAGGGAAATTATACTTAGAAATTATTCCTCAATCTTTTAGTATTATAATTAAAAAAGATATTTCATTAAATCAGATAAGATTTTTTCGAGGATCAAATATAGAATCTAAAATTAGACAAATTAATATATCTGTATCAATTAAAAAAAATCAAATTACTGCATATAAGGCTAAAAAGATTACTTCGGCGATTGATTTAAATAAGATTAATTTTTATAAAGTGAGTAAATTTTGGGAAAAAATTGTACCCGATGAGAACTATTTTATAATTGAAAGAGATGAGTTTTATATACTTCGATCTAAAGAGTCTATTATTATAAAAAATAATCAAGCCGCTGAGCTTGAACCTTTTAAAGATAGCTTTGGTAATTTCAGGGTACATTATGCTGGTTTTTTCGATCCTGGATTTGGTAATAGCAAATCAGGTACCCCTGCTGTTCTTGAGTTGCGTGCTTATGATACACCATTTATAATAAGAGATGGTCAACTAGTAGGTCAGCTAAACTATTATGAAATTAATGAAATTAAAAAAAAGAGTTACGGAATTTCAATTAAATCTAATTACTTTAATCAGAATTTAAAGTTAGCAAAACAATTTAAGCAGTAAGTTTATATTGGAGTTTTATTTTGATATCTATCAGGTATATTAATCAATATGTTAGATAAAAAAATTAATCAGACTATTGATGCTTTGATAAAAAAAATTAAGGACAATGATTTAAGTTTTATCAAATTATCAAATAAAACAAACACTATTGAAATTTCTAATAAATCAATGACAACTGGCTCTAATCAAAACAACCAGAATATTTTACCTACAAATAATCATAATTCAAATAATGAGAGTATTGATAGCTTTAAAAGTATTGATAGTCCTATGGTAGGGATCATATACTTAACTCCTAAACCTAGTTCTCCCCCCTTTGCAAAAAAAGGACAGAAGATTAAAAAAGGAGATACAATTTGTTTAATTGAGGCCATGAAAACCTTCAATGAAATTAAATCTGATAGAGATTGCACAATTAAAACAGTATTGGTTAAAAATGGTGAAGCAGTAGAATTTGACCAACCTCTCTTTGAAATATCGTAATTGTTTAAGAAAATATTAGTTGCAAATAGAGGGGAAATCGCAGTTCGAATTATACGTGCATGTAAAGAACTTAACATCAAAACAGTTGCTATACATTCAAATGTAGATACAGAAGCAATGCATGTGAAACTTGCTGACGAAAGTATATGCGTTGGTAGTGCCCTACCTAATGAAAGTTATTTAAACATTCCAAGTATTATCAGTGCAATTGATATAACTGGGGCTGACGCAGTTCATCCTGGCTATGGATTTTTAAGTGAAAACGACAAATTTGCTAAAATATTAAGTTCACATAAAGTAAAATTTATAGGTCCTACTTCAAAGTCTATCTTAGAATTAGGCAATAAAAGCAATGCTTTAAAATTAGCAAACGATTTTAAATTGCCTATTTTAGGAAATAAAAATTCTAAAAATATAGATAATAACAATGATGCCCAAAAAATAGCAAAAGAAATTGGTTTACCCGTTGTTATCAAAGCTGCTTATGGAGGTGGTGGTAAAGGAATGAGAGTATTTAAGAATAGTAGCGAAATAGATAAATTCTTTTCTCAATTAAAAGCAGAAGCTAAAAATTATTTTGGTGATGATACTATGTATGCTGAAAGGTTTTTGACAAATGCAAAACATATAGAATTTCAAGTAATATCAGATCCAAAGAATGATTATGCAGAAATAATTGGACAAAGGGATTGTTCAATTCAACGTAAAAATCAAAAAATTATTGAAGAAATACCATCTGACTTTGTAAATATAAATAATTTAAAAACAATAGAAAGCAATATCAAAGATCTATTACTTAAAAACAAATACGAAGGCTTAGGAACCTTAGAGTTTTTATATCAAGATAATGAAATATTTTTTATTGAAATGAATACTAGATTACAAGTTGAACACCCTGTTACAGAAGAAGCATTTGATATTGACTTAGTGAAATATCAAATAATGGTTGCTGCTGGATATAAAGTTGATTTAAATAATTTAATAAGAAAAAATCACACGATTGAATGTAGAATAAATGCAGAAAATGCTAAAGATTTTTCACCTAGTCCAGGAACAGTAAAATTTATAAATGTCCCAGGAGGAAGAGGAATTCGAATAGATACTGCTTTATACACAAATTATAAAGTTAATCCACATTATGATAGTCTAATTTTAAAATTAATATCTAAAGGAAAAGATAGAAATGAATCTATTTCAATAATGAAAAGAGCATTAGATGAGATAATTATAGATGGGATAAGTACAAATATTGAATTACACAAATGGATTTTAAGTCAAAATGATTTTATTAATGGTATATATAACACGAATTGGTTAGAAAAAAATATTTCTAAATTTAATTAGCAATCAGTTAATGATATTTCATATATCTTATTAGAATACAAATTTAATTCGTCTGTAAATTTAAAAAACCAACCAATAAATGTATCATCATTTTGAGTAATTTTTAATAAAGCAGCAGTATCTAAATATTTATCAAATTCGATATTTTTACAAGATATTAATTCAAAAGATAAATTTCTAAATTGAAACGAATTTGAAAACTCAAGTTCATATTTTGATGACGAAGATTTGTCTAAAATTAGCAGCTTAACATCGTTAATCTCTATAGCTTGTAATTGACCAAAAATAATACTATTTAAAAATAAAATTATTAATAATTTCTTCCAAAGACACTGCATCAATATTATTAGTCGTGTAATCATTATTTTTAAGTAGTACCTCACTTTCCCCTAATTGTATTTCTATATATGGGGATCCTATAAATCCATTATTAGATATTTTAAATATAGAGTTATCAGGTATTTCTACATTTTCATCGATTGATGATGTAATAATTGCCATGTAACTCTCTTGATCTAATGATACACTAGAAACTTCACCTACTTTCACACCTTTAATTTTAACATCGTTACCTATATTCACACTACCTATATCAAAAAAACTAGAATTAATTTGAAAAGTTTCGATTTTGTTAAAAAGATTTATTTTAGAGGAATAATAAAAGATGAATATTATAGATATTATTAATATCAACAATCCAAGAATAAACTCTATATTTATTTTCTTATTCATTTAAATCATTTAAATATCTTAGAAACATATCAACTGAATAAGAGTCTTGGGTTTGGTTAAATACATACTGTCTATTAGATTTATCAAAATATTCACCAAAACCAGGTTCTATAGATAGTGATTTCCTTCCAAAAATACCATCACTTTTAATTTTTATAATTGAGTCCTCTGGAATATTATACTTTCTCTCAATATAACCATTAATAATGATCCCATCTTGAGAAATTTTTATTTTATTTACATCGCCTATCTTTATTCCAGCTAATTGTACTTCAGCATTATTATTGATGCCTTCTACATAATTAAAGGTGGCAACAAAAGGGATTGGGTCATTATTAGATATATTTTTAAGAAGAAGAAAAAGAAATATAAAAAAGAAAATAAATAAAATACCTATTTTAAAATGGTATCTTGAGTCATAAGAATCAATTTCTTGAATTATTTTGGATTCCAACTTTTATAACCTTTATCAATAGTTTCTTTATGTTTTACTGAATGTTTTTGTATTCTTCTTTTTACCAAAGTCTCTTGATTATTATCATCAAGATCAAGATTAGATATTTTATCAGAAGTATTATGTAACCAATTATGAAATTGTGTTGGTAGTGACTCTGGTCCAAAACCCTGAGCATAAACTACCCATCGTTTTGAGGAGTTTTTTTTATCATGATAATATTTATTACCTAGCGAATCTTGATGAACAAGATTACCATTAAAATAAGAATATAATCTAAAACCTAAAGACATGAATAACTATAACAAATTAATAACTTTATGAGAATAATACTTATTACATTTGTTCTAATAGTCAATTTATCAAATACGTTATTTGCAAAAATAGCCAGTGTAATAGGTAATCCCCTATCACAAGAAATATATTTTGAAGTTAACAAGGACACAAAAAATTATCCAGCGTCACTTACTAAAATTATGACACTTTATATAATATTTGATGAAATAGAGCAGAAAAAGCTCAATTTAAATGACCGTGTGTACTTCTCTAAACATGCTACTTATCAACAACCTTCTAAATTAGGTATAGCAGAGAATGATTTCATCACTGTAGATGAATTGATTGACTCGTTAATAGTCAAATCAGCAAATGATGCAGCAGTAGCGATTGCTGAAAAAATATCAGGTAGTGAAAAAAAATTTGTTATAAAAATGAACAATTATACAAAAAAGTTAAATTTAGAAAATACAACATTTGCAAATCCACATGGCCTTCCAAATAGAACTAACCTATCTTCTGCCTATGATATTTTCAAACTTAGCTCTAAAATTATCAAAGATTTCCCTCAGCATCTATACCGTTTCAAAAAAACTAAAATTAAAATAAAAGGTAAAAATTATACAACTCATAATACATTATTAAAAAAATATGATCATTATATTGGTTTAAAAACTGGCTATATAAGAAAATCTGGATTTCAGATATCACTTTTATCGATAAACGGCGATAATTATTTATTGGGTATATATTTTGGAGGAAATTCTGCTAAAGAAAGAAACAATAAAATTAACTTTCTTATGAATAAATATAGAAATAAAAATATGTCCAAAAACGAAGAAAATAAAAAATTAAATGTTAAAAATGAAAAAAAAAGCACCAGTAATTACTCTGTTCAGACATCCTCTTTTAAAAAAATTAGTAAATCAAAGATGCATATTACTTTACTGAAAAATAAAATAAAAATACTTAGAAGTTTTGAGCATCAAATAAAAAAAAATGGTAGATATTTTATAAGTTATATTAATGTTGTTGATCAAATAACAGCAAAAAAATTATGTGATGAGATTAAATTAAATAAATTAGATTGTTTGATTAAAACTAGTTAATTCTTTTATATCTAGTGAATATGTCTTAAGTATTGATATTAGTTTAATTAATTCTTCTTTAAATTTATCTTTAACAAAGTGTTCGAGTCTAAATACTATACAATTTTGAGTATTTGAAGCTCTTAGAAGGAACCAGAAATTTTCAGTTTCTAGCCTTACACCATCAATTGTGATTAAATCGACTCCACTATCGTAATGCTTAGGTATATCTTCTACTATTTTATCTAAAAGACTAAATTTAATTTTTTCATCACAATATAGTTTTATCTCAGGTGTTGATGATGATTTCATATAAACACTTGTTAATTCATTTAATGTTTTTTTTGTTTTATTGAGTATCTTAATTAGTTTCAAAGAAGCGTATATGGCATCATCGTATCCATAATATTTATAGTTATAAAAAATATGTCCACTCATTTCACCAGCTATATCTGCATTTTTTGAGGATATCATCTCTTTGATTAAAGAATGTCCCGTTTTTGACATATGAATGTCGACACCACTATTTTTAAGAGTATCAAAAAGTATTTTACTGCACTTTACATCAGCTATAGCGACTAGGTCTTTTTTTTCTTTTAAAAGATCAAGAGACAAAAGTAAAAAAATAATATCTGAGTAAATCAATTCTCCTTTATTATCCAATATTCCAATTCGATCACCATCTCCATCAAATGCAATACCCAAGTCGAATTTTTTTTCTTTAATATAATTTGACACCTGAGTAATATTTTTTTTAATTGTTGGATCAGGGTGATGATTTGGAAAATTACCATCTATGCTTCTATTCAAAATAATATTAGTTCCCTTTATAGAATTAATAATTTTATGAATTACTGGTGCAATTGCTCCATTTCCTGGATCCCAAACTATTTTAAGCTTATCTAAATTATTAAATTGTGAAATAATTTCTTCTGTGTAAGGAGTAATTACGTCTTTAAATGTTAATTGACCCAATGTCGAGGATAAAGTGGCATCGTCTATATCGTTTAACGATTTTATCTTTTCTCCAAAAAAAGGTTTATTATTAATAATTATTTTTAATCCGTTATATTCTTTTGGATTATGAGAACCTGTAATCATTATTAAATTAGGAATATTTAGTTTTTTTGAAGCATAATAGCTCACTGGTGTTGGTATTAATGAAATATCTACCACATCAACACCATGCTCTCTAAAGGTATCAATCAGTTTATTTTTAATCTCTAAGGAAGATAATCTTCCGTCATGACCTATGATGATTTTAGGAGTATTAATCTTAGAAATTATATTTGAGATTTTTTTTGCAATAATTTCTACATCTTCTAATTTTAATGATTTTTGATAAATGCCCCTAATATCGTATTCTCTAAGTATTTCTGTGTTGATCATCGAGATAAACTATAAATTTAATATATAAGTTGCAATTGATAAAAATGATAAAAATCCAAATACATCTGTAAAAGTTGTAAGAACAATTCCAGATGCCAATGCAGGATCTATTTTCATTTTATTAATAGTAATTGGGATAATTATACCAACTAAACAAGCAAAACCTAAATTTATTAAAATGGCAAAAGATATCGCAAATGCTAACACAAGACTATCAAACCAATAATAAGCTATTAATCCCATTATTAAAGAAAGTGCAAACCCATTAATACTTCCTATTAAAAATTCTTTAACAACTAATTTAATATAGTTTGAATTATTAATATCCTTTGTGGCTATTGCTCTTACATATATCGTCATAGCTTGTGTGCCTGCATTACCACCCATTGAAGCTACTATGGGCATTAAAACTGCTATTGCTATCATTTGCTGTAACTGTTCTGAATATATATCTATAACAAGAGATGCTAATATGGCCGTCAATAAATTTAACCCTAACCATATAAATCGTGAAGTAGCAGATGTAAAAGCACCTTTATAAAAGTCATTTACAAACAAACCTCCCAATTTTCTCATATCATCTTCTGACTCTTCATGATCAATTTCGACAACGTCATCAACTGTCATGATACCTATCATTTTATTATCCAAATTTACAACAGGTGCTGAAACTAGGCCATACTGTCTAAAGGTATAGGCAATGTCTTCAATTTTCTCATCAGATTTGATAATATGTATGTCCTTATAAATAATTTCTTTTAATTTTTTGGATCTTTTTGATCTTAAAACTCTTCCTGATGGGACATATCCAATAGGTGTATTTTGGTCATCTACAATAAAAATATTATAAAAGTCCTTAGGACCTCTTCGAGTATTTCTTAATTGATCAATCAGTTCACCAACAGTTAAGTCAGACTTGATAGAAAGATAGTCTCTGTTCATGAGTCTACCAGCAGAATTTTCATCATACTCTAAACTTTCTTCAATTCTTTCTCTTTGTTGAGATCCAAGCTTAGAAAGTATCTCAACTAATTCTTTAGTTTCAAAATCACCAAGAATTTCAACCGCATCATCTAAATCCAAATATTTAATTAAATTAACCAATTGTTTATTGGGTATCATATGCAAAATATCATCCCGCGTTTCTTCACGTAAATAGGCAATAAAGTCAGGATGAAAGTATTTAGTGTGAGTTTTTAATATTGATGACTGTAATTCAAATGAAAGACTTTCAATACTGTCTGCTTGATCAGCAGAATGAAGGGATTTTATTGACTTAATATATTCTTTTTTATTAAATTTTTGCATTTATATTGTATACATGGTGCGGACGAGAAGACTCGAACTTCCACAGGATTTAATCCCACAGCGACCTCAACGCTGCGCGTCTACCAGTTCCGCCACGTCCGCAATTAATAGACTTAATTAATAAAGAATGATTGAAATAAAACAACTAAAAGGGCAAAAAAAATATCAAGAAGTAACCCTATTAATGAATAAACATATTCAAAAAATGTCTGAAAACATAAAAGAAGAAGAAATATGGTTTTTAGAACATGAAAATGTGTTTACCGCAGGAAGTTCTACTCCCAAAGAGTTTAGAATAGAAGAAATAAATAAGATCCCAGTAATTAAAGTAAATAGAGGTGGTAAAATTACGTTTCATGGCCCCGGCCAATTAGTTATTTATCCATTAATTAATTTAAAAAAAAGAAGAAAGAATATTATAGATTATATAAATTCATTAGAAGATATATGTATAAAAGCATTTGAAAAAAGTGATATCAAACTTTATAGAAAAAAAGAAAAAAATAGAGGTTTGTGGGTTGAAAACAAAAATGAATCAAAAAAAATAATATTTATTGGTTTAAGATACGCAAAGGGTATCATTCATCATGGGCTATCTATTAATTTTAATCTTGATTTAGATAATTTTCAGAAAATTGATCCTTGTGGTCTCAATTCCAAAGATATAAGCAGCTTGAAAGCTCTAAAAATAAATTATAATAAGGGAAAAATTTATCAGGATCTTAAAGAGGAATTTATGAAAGTATTTTATTAGGATTTATTTTAAATTTATAAAAATTACCATCTAATTCAAAAATAATTTTATAAGAGCAAAGAAGTAGTTTATTAAATTTATTACCAGAAAACTTTTTATCACCAATGATAGGATTCTTATTAAGATAGAATTGAAGTCTTATTTGATGTTTTTTTCCTGTAAATAATTTAATTAAATAGCAATTATCATAATTATCTAGTTGAATTTTTTTATATGCTAGTTTTAATTCTTTTTTATCGGAATTATAATTAATCAACGTATCAGTATTTTTATTAAATTTATTATTTGTTACTGCAATGTAATATTTTTTAATTTTATTGTTTAAAAATAATGATGAGATTTTACTAGCGGTGATTCTATTTTTTGCAAAAAGCATTAGCCCTGAAGTATCTTTGTCTAATCTATGAACAATATATAATTTATGGTCGATAACATTTTCATATATGTCTTTTAATGAAATTAATATTTTAGATCCTCTTTGAACAGAGTATCCATCAATTTTGTTAATTGCTATAAAATTATTGTTTTGAAAAATGATTTGATCTTCAAAATTCTTTTTTTTATCTTTACTGATTTTTATAGTATTTGATAAGTCATTATTGATTTCAAATTTATAATATATATATACAACATCCCCTTTAATTAATGATGAATTAGCTTTAGATTTTTTGTTATTAATTTTTATTTTGTATTTTCTAATTAATCTTTGTAATAAAGATAAAGGTAGAGACTCAAAATATTGAAATAAAAACTTATCTAATCTTTTATAACTTTGATCTATCTTAATTTGCAAATCTAAGACTGATCATATGAAATAAATAAAAGAAAAGAAAAGATATAAAAATATTAAGAGAAAAATATATTAATGCTTTTATAAAAAATTTATCCGATACTAGTGAAAATAGTTCCATATTAAAAGAAGATAGAGTAGTAAAACTCCCAAAAAAACCGATATAAACAAAAATATATAGAGCACCGTTAAATTTACTTAAAAAATAACCAGCCATAGAAGATCCAATAATATTCACTAATATAGTTGCTGCGGGTAGCCCTAAAATAGTGAAATTTAAAAGAGTGAAGAAGTAACGAAAGCTAGATCCTAATATAGCACCTATCACGAGCGCTAAATAAGATGACATTGATTATTATTTTACAAACTGAATGATACTTGTATGGGCAAAATCGCCAAACCTATTACCTTTTTTGATAATACGAGTATATCCACCATTTCTACTTTTCTGTTCTTTAGAAATTTCAGAAAAAAGTTTTTGACAAGCTTCCTTATTATTAAAGAGCTTTGCAAGTATATATTTTCTATTACTTAAGTTATCATTTTTTGCTTTAGTCACTAATTTTTCAATAAAAGGTCTGAGTTCTTTTGCTTTTTCAGTAGTTGTTGTAATAGTCTCATGCTTAATAAGGCTGATAGATAAGTTCTTTAGCAAGGCTAATCTATGAGATGAAGTTCTATTTAACTTTCTTTGTTTGAGTCCGTGTTTCATTATACCTTGAATGGATCTTCGTATTTCTTAGATAATTCTTCTATATTCTCTGGTGGCCAACCTGGTAAGTCCATTCCCATAGAAAGGCTCATTGAGGATAGAACTTCCTTAATTTCATCAAGGGACTTTCTACCAAAATTTGGTGTTCTAAGCATTTCACCTTCTGTTTTCTGAACTAAATCACCGATATAAAAAATATTATCATTTTTTAGACAGTTAGCTGATCTAACAGATAGCTCAAGTTCATCAACTTTTTTAAGTAGATTTTTATTGAATTGCGGTTCGTTTGAAGATTGTAGTTTTTTTCTTTCATCTTCAGTTGGTTCTTCAAAGTTAACGAAAGGTTTTAGTTGATCTTGAAGAATTCTTGCAGCTAATGCAGCAGCATCATCAGGGGACACTGTTCCGTTTGTTTCTATATCTAAGATAAGTTTATCAAACTCAGTGTCTTGACCAATACGAGAATTTTCAACATTAAATGAAACTCTTTTTACAGGACTGTAGGTTGCATCTAGCATAATTTGACCTACACTTTTATTTTCATTATCTTTATTTTTTTCAGCTGATATGTAACCTTTATTTATATCTAAGAATATTTCTAAATTTACCTCTCTGTTAGAGTCAACATTCATTATCACAGCATCTTTATCTACTATTTCAACTTCAGGATTTTCTTCAAAATCTGAGGAAAGAACTTCTTTAGGGCCTTTTACATTTAAACTTAACTTTTGGGAGTGATTACTTTTAGAATTAAAAGTAACGTTTTTAAGGTTCATGATAATATCAGTTACATCCTCTCTAACGCCCTCAATTGTAGAAAATTCATGAAGTACGCCATTAATTTTAATTGAAGATATGGCAGTGCCTTGTAATGATGACAAAAGTACTCTCCTTAAGGCATTTCCTAAAGTAGTACCAAAGCCTTTTTCCAAAGGTTCAATAACTACCGTTCCAAATTTTTTATTATCGCTGATTTTATAATCAACTTTGTTTGGTTTAACCAAGGTAATCCAATTATTCTCTATCAATTTTAACTCCTATAAATTTAGTTTATACTCTTCTTTTCTTTTTAGGTCTGCATCCATTATGTGGAAGCGGTGTAACGTCTTTAATATTGTTTATAATAAATCCAATATTTTGTAATGCTCTAAGAGCTGACTCTCTACCAGATCCAGGGCCTTTCATAAGAACATCAAGTTTTCTTAGCCCAACGTCATAAGCTTTTTTTCCTGCTGCATCTGTTGCAATTTGGGCAGCATAAGGAGTAGATTTTTTTGAACCCCTAAAACCCATAGATCCACTGGATGACCATGATACTGCATTACCACTTACATCAGAAATAGTTACAATTGTATTGTTAAAGGAACTTTTAATATGAACAACACCATTTTGTCCAAAGTTTTTTTTTGATTTTTTTTTATCAGAGGGTTTTTTTTCAGTTTTTGGCATTTTATTTAGTTACTTTTTTCTTTCCGGCAATAGCAACAGCCTTACCTTTTCTTGTTCTTGCATTTGTGTGTGTTCTTTGGCCCCTTGTAGGAAGTTGTTTTCGATGTCTTAAACCTCGATAGCAACCTAAGTCTTTCAATCTTTTAATATTCTGAGATACTACCCTTCTAAGATCACCTTCAACAGTAAAGTTTTCATCTATAGATTTTCTAATTTTAGAAATCTCATCTTCAGAGAAATCTTTTATCCTCTTAGTGGGGTCTAAACTGTTTGCTTTTAAAATATCCATCGCATATTTAGTACCAATTCCATGGATATATGTAAGAGAAACTAATGCTCTTTTATTTACTGGTAAATTTACACCTGCTATTCTTGCCAATTGAGATCTCCTGAATGGGTGAAAATATTGAAAAAGTATTTAAAAGTCAATATAAATTACCTCAATTTAATCCAAGTTTATCAACGATTTTAGCAGTTACAGCATTGATTTCATCATTAGCCTGAATATCAGTAACTTGATAGTTTTTTTTAAGTGAATTTGTAATTTCTTGATGAGATTTTTTATAGATTTGTAATCTTTTCTCAAAAAAACTATCGTCCGCTCTAGACTCTTCCATTGATCTTTTTTTAATTCTTTGAAGAAGTTGGTTATCATCAACTTCAAAGTTAATAATACTTAGTTTTTTATTATCGAATATTTCAGGAAGTGAGTCAGCTTGAATAGAGCTTCTAGGAAACCCATCAATCAATATTTGTTCATTGGGTAGTGAGTTTACTTTTTCTTTTAGTACTGAGATTACAACAGTATCCTCGATTAAGTCACCATTATCCATTTTATTTTTAATTTCTTTACCTAAAATACTTTCATCTTGAGATTTCTCTTTTAGAAGCGAACTAACAGTTAGAATACTTAAATCTGGTAAAATACTGTCTTTTAATAAATTTGCTTGAGTCCCCTTACCACAACCCGGAGGGCCAATAAAAACTATAACCATTTACTTTTATAAACTTTGTTTTTACTTAATAGTTTTTCATATTGAGATGAAAATAATTGTGTTTGAATTTGTGAAAAGAAATCCATAGCCACAATCACAACAATCAAAAGACTAGTTCCTCCTAGATAAAAAGGAACTGATAATCTAGCAATTAAGAATTCAGGAATTAAAGCAATTAATCCTAAGTATACTGCACCTACGAATGTTAATCGATAAATAACATGTTCTAAATAAGTGGCTGTTTGTTCTCCTGGTCTATAACCTAAAACAAAACCACCGTTATTTCTTAAATTTTCCGCCTGTTCTTGAGGATTGAAAACAATACTGGTATAGAAAAATGCAAAGAAAACAATTAAACCGAAAAAAAAGGCCATATAAAGTGGCTTACCGTGAGATAAGTAAAACCCTAAACTAGATAAGAAACCTGTGCTTTCAGGTGAAAAATTAGAAATAGTATTCGGAAATAATAATAAAGAAGAGGCAAAAATGGCAGGAATAACACCTGCTATATTTATTTTAATAGGAAGATAAGAGGATTGGCCACCAAATACCTTATTACCTACTTGGCGTTTAGGATATTGAACTAATAACCTTCTTTGAGCTCTCTCTATAAAGACGATAACAACTATGAGTATAAGAAGTAAGAAAATAATTGATATGATTGCAATAGCTGAAAGTGCACCAGTTCTTCCTAGTTCAAAAGTATTAAAAATAGCAAATGGAAGATTAGCAACAATACCTGAAAAAATTATTATTGAAATTCCACTACCAAAACCATTTTCAGTTATTTGCTCACCTAACCACATTAAAAATATAGTACCTGATGTCATAGTAATAACAGCAGATACTTGAAAAAAAGCAACACTTCCTAATGTTGGATCGACTGTATCAGATAAATTTAGTATACCGTTTGAGATACCGTAGCTCTGAAAAAGACCCAAAACTATTGTTAAATATCTCGTATACTGCTGAATTTTTTTCCTACCTTGTGTGCCCTGCTCTTTTAGGGCCTTCAAACTATCAAAAGAGGATTGCATCAATGTCATGATAATAGATGCAGAAATATAAGGCATAACCCCTAGTGTAAAAATTGACATGCGCATTAAAGCTCCACCGGAGAACATATCAAATATTCCTAAAATTCCGCCTTGATGTTGTTCGAAAATTTGTTCTAAAACAGCTGAGTTAATGCCTGGAACAGGAATATAAGTTCCTAGTCGATAAACAGCGACTGCGAATAAAACAAAACCTAATTTTTTAAATAAACCTGAGCTTTTTATTGCTTCGCTATAGTCAATACTAGGTACTTTGATATTCATAATCTATAAATTATGATGTCGATCCACCAAGATCTTCAATTCTTTTCTTTGCTCCAGGAGTTACTTTGAAGTCCTTGAATTGAAGCTTTTTTTTAAATTGGATTGAGTCAATTAATTTTATAGATTTTTTATGGTCTTTCTTTTTAAGAAAACCTGCCTCAATTAAAAACTTAATATCAATTAAAGAATTTTCATCGAATTTGTTAAAACTTACTAAAGATATAGATAGAGATTTAGGGTTGATTTTTTTTAGTGAATTAAAACCTCTTTTAGGTGTTTTTCTATAAATAGGCATTTGTCCACCCTCAAAGTTTCGAACTGCAACACCTGATCTAGATTTTTGCCCTTTGTGACCTCTTCCTGCTGTTTTCCCTAAACCAGTGCCTATTCCTTTCCCTTTTCTTTTTCTTGAGGTTTGACGTTGTTTGGAAATTTGATTGATCATTCTTAATTTTCTCTTTTACTAATAACAGAATTTATTTCTATACTTCTTCTGGCAGATACTGATTTTGGTGTATTAATGCTCTTTAGTGCTTTAATTGTTGAGCGAACAATATTATGTGGGTTTTTTGTGCCGATTGCTTTAGATACAACATCAGATATACCCAATGCTTCAAAAATAGCTCTTGAAGGACCACCAGATATTATTCCAGTCCCTTTTGGTGCAGATCTTAGGATTACAGTGCTTGAAGAAAACTTTGCCTTAACATCATGATGGATGGTTCTGCCCTCTCTTAAAGGAATTCTTACCATAGTTTTTTTAGCTTCTTCTGAAGCTTTTCTAATAGCCTCAGGTACCTCTTTTGCTTTACCTGAACCAAAACCAACTCTTCCTTGACCGTCACCACTTACAACGAGTGCGGCAAAACCAAATCTTCTTCCACCTTTAACAACTTTAGATACTCTTCTTACTGATATTAATTTTTCTATAAATTCTTTATTTGCATTATTATCTAACATTAAAATGACAATCCTTTTTCTCTTGCTGCATCGGCTAATACTTTAAGTCTTCCGTGGTATTTATAAGACCCCTTGTCAAATTTCACTTCTTTGATACCTTTTTCTATAGCTAATTCAGCAATCTTTGAACCAACTATTTTAGCTACATCAACTTTCTTTTGTCCTTCATCTTTTTTTAGTTTAACGGAAGAAAATGAACATAATGTTTTATCGTTACTTTCTGATAAAACTGAAGCATAAATATGTTTAGAAGATCGAAATACTAAAAGCTTGTGCTTTTTAATATCATTTAGCTTTTTTCTCACTCTTAATTTTCTTCGAGTAGCTCTAATTTTATCTTTGTTCATTATTTTTTCTTACCTTCTTTTCTATAAATTCTTTCACCCTCATATCGAACACCTTTGCCTTTATAAGGTTCTGGTTTTCTGAATGACTTAATCTCAGCTGCTACTTGACCTACTAATTGCTTACTTGTTCCCGTTACAATAACAATATTTTTTTCAACTTTTATAGAAATGCCCTCTGGTATATCAAAATTAATGTCATGACTATAACCAAGAGAAAGGACTAACTTTTTTCCAGAAACATTGGCTTTGTATCCAGTTCCTATAAGCTCTAATCTTTTTTCAAAACCTTTAGAATTACCAATTATTTCATTTTTAACATTTGCATAAATAGTGCCAAGAAGTGCTTTATTTTCTCCAGAAAAGTGTAAAAGGTTATCTTTGTGATCAACTTTAATTCCAATTGGTAGGACAGTTGATGATTTTCCTAACTTACCCTCAAAATTAATTTCATTATCTGTCATAGAAATTTTAATATCTTCAGGGATATTTATAGGATTTCTTGCTAATCTTGACATAACTTAGAAAACGCTAATTAGCACTTCCCCTCCAACTTTTTGATTTCTTGCATCAGCGTCTGACATTACACCTTTTGAGGTAGACAATATCGTAGTTCCTAAACCACCAATAGTTTTAGGAATTTCATCTACAGAGCTATAAACACGACAACCTTGTTTAGTAATTTTTTCAATCTTATTAATCAGAGGAGAGCCCTTATAATATTTTAGAGTAATTGAGATATCTTTTTTTGTATCTCCTAATATTTCGAAACTATCAATGTATCCTTCTTTTTTTAAAACATCACATACATTAGCGTTTAATTTTGAAAAAATTGCTTTTACAGTGACTTTATTAGCTTTTTGTCCATTTCTTATTCTTGTAATCATATCTGCTAGTGTATCGCTCATACTACCAACTCGCTTTCGTTAAACCAGGTATCTGTCCCTTACCGGCCATATCTCTTATAGCTATTCTAGATAAATTAAATTTACTATAAACTCCTCGTGGTCTACCTGATAAGAAACATCTATTTCTATATCTAATTCTTGATGAATTTCTTGGTAAGGACTCAAGTTTCATTTGTATTTTTACTCTTTCTTCAAAAGGAAGGTCTTTACTGGATAAAAGACTCTTTAGTTTTTTTCTTTTCTCACTAAGTCTATCTATTAGTAATTTTCTATTATTATTTTTTTGTATTGCGCTTTGTTTTGCCATAGTTAATTTAGAAATGGAAAGTTCATTAATTTTAACAATTCATATCCCTCTTTGTCATTGTTTGCTGAAGTGGCAATAGTGATATCAAAACCAAAGATATTTTCAACATTTTCAACACTTATTTCAGGAAAGATAATGTGATCTTTAATACCTATAGTTATATTACCTTGGCCATCGAATGATTTTTTGTTATACCCTCTAAAATCTTTAATTCGAGGCATAGCAATATTTACTAGTCTATCGTAAAACTCCATCATCATATTTTTTCTAAGAGTAACAGAGAGACCCACTGGCATTCCTTTTCTGATTTTAAAGGAAGCAATTGCTTTTTTAGACATTCTAACTACTGGTGATTGACCAGATATAAGAGAGAGGTCTTTTTTCATTTTTTCAATAGCTTTGTTATCTTCTTTAATAGCACCAATACCAGCATTGATCACTATTTTTGAAATTTTTGGAACGGCTAACTTATGAGGTATCTCTAAGTTTTTAGACAACTGATCAGAGACATTAAATAATTCTTGAATTGAATTTGACATTAATATTTGTCTCCTGATGATTTTAAAACTCTAATTTTTTTTCCACTTTCTATTTTAAAACCTACTTTTGAGGATTTCTTAGACTTAGAGTCGTAAGCTAAAATATTGGAAATATGTATAGGCATTTCCTTGTCCACGATACCGCCTTTAGACTCTTGGGATGGTTTTTGGTGTTTTTTACTTACATTAACGCCAGATATAACTACTTTGTCAGAGGAATTGATAATCTTAGATATTTTTCCAATTTTTCCTTTATCTTTTCCAACTTTAACGATCACTTCATCACCTTTTTTATACTTTTTAATCATTATAATACCTCAGGAGCCAAACTAACGATTTTCATCATATTTCTTTTTCTAAGCTCTCTTGTAACAGGTCCAAAAATTCTTGTTCCAATTGGTTCATTTTGTTTATCTAGAAGAACAGCTGCATTCGAGTCAAATTTGATTGATGTTCCGTCTTCTCTGATTAACGGTTTTTTTGTTCTTACTATAATTGCTCTTTGTACTTCACCTTTTTTTACTTTAGATCTTGGAATAGCATCTTTGACAGAAACAACAATAATATCACCAATTCTTGCATATCTTCGTTTAGACCCACCAATAACTTTAATACAGCTTATTAGTCTAGCTCCAGAATTATCTGCCACTTGTAAATTAGACTCGGCTTGTATCATTATTTAATAACTTCCCATGATTTATTTTTTGAAATTGGTTTAGTTTCTTGAATCCTCACGGAGTCCCCAACAATAATTTTATTTTCACTATCATGAGCGAGATATTTTTTAGAAACTCTAATTAATTTTTTATAAATTGGGTGTGTAGTTTGTCTTGTTACTAAGACAGAAATTGTTTTATCTCCTGATTTTTTTACTACTTTTCCACTTAAAATACGTTTAGGCACTCTTATTTGTCCTTTCTTTAGTTAGAAGCGATGCAATTTGCTTTTTAACTTTCTTAAATTGTGATGTATCTGTGAGCTGCCCACTTTTTTTCATTATTTTTAAATTAAATAATTCCTTTTTTAAACTGTTTATGTCTTTATCAGCCATTAAAATTGATCCAATGATACAAAGGTTGTTTTAACTGGTAGTTTAGCGGATGCAAGTTCAAAAGCTTTTTTAGCTAGGTGCTTGTCAACACCGTCTACCTCAAACATTATAGTCCCAGGTTTAACTCTACATACCCACCTGTCAATAGCACCTTTACCCTTACCCATTCTAACTTCTGCAGGTTTAGCTGTGACTGGAACATCAGGAAATACTCTAATCCAAAGTCTCCCAGCTCTTTTTAAAAATCTTGTAATAGCTCTTCTAGAAGCCTCTATTTGTCTAGCAGTCACTCTCTCAGCATCTAATGATTTTAGTCCATAATAACCAAATGTTAGTTCGTAATTACCTTTTGCACTTCCATGAATTCTTCCTTTGTGCTGTTTTCTATATTTAGTATTCTTAGGTAATAACATTAATTTGCTTTCTCTTTTTTATCTTCAGTTTTATTAGTTGTATTTTTACTCTCACCCTTAAATAACCAAACTTTAATTCCAATAATTCCATAAGTTGTTAGGGCTCGAGCTGTTGCGTAATCTATATCAGCTCTTAAAGTATGTAAAGGCACACTTCCCTCTGAAAACTTTTCTGTTCTTGCTATTTCAGCACCACCTAGTCTACCGCCACAAACAATTTTAATACCTTTAGCACCTAGTTTAATTGCTGATAAACCTGATTTTTTCATCGCTTTTCTAAAAGCGACTCTTTTTTCTAATTGCCTTGCAATAGAGTCGGCTAGTAATGAAGCGTCTGTTTCAGGTTTTTTTATTTCTTTGATATCTAATGAGATACTCTTGTCTGAGAGCTTTGATAGTCTATTTCTTAGCTTTTCAATATCCGCACCTTTTTTTCCAATAAGAACTCCTGGTTTAGATGTGTGAATAATAATTTTAAGGTTTGCTGCAGCTCTTTCAATTATAACAGAGCTTATGCCAGCGATTGAGTAATTCTTTTCTATATAATTTCTAATTTTATAGTCTTCTTTTAAAAAAGTTGAATAATCTTTTTTTTCAAACCAAGTTGATTGCCAATATTTATTAATTCCTACTCTTAATGAAGTTGGGTTAACTTTTTGTCCCATTATACTCTCTCCTCTAAAACTAATGTTAACCTAGAAAAAGGCTTAATAATTTGAAACGCTCTTCCCTTACTCATTGGTCTAAATCTTTTCATTCTAAGACTTTTACCTACATAAGCCTCTTTAACAAAAAGTTTATCAATATCTAAATTATTATTGTTCTCTGCATTTGCGACTGCAGAATTTAATGTTTTTAAAACTTCTTTACTGACTCTTTTATTTGAAAACTTCAAAATATTTAAAGCTGCGTTGATATCTTTTTTTCTAATATCTTTAACAATTAAGTTTAGTTTTTGGGAACTAGTTCTTATCATTTTATTAATAGCTTTTACTTCTTTAGACATTTTTATTTTTTACCTTGAACTGCTTTCTTATCTCCTGAGTGGCCTTTAAAGACTCTTGTTGGAGAAAACTCACCAAGCTTATGTCCAACCATATCTTCAGTCACATATACTGGTATGAAAGATTTTCCATTATAGACTGAAATGGTGACTCCAACAAAATCTGGAATAATTGTAGATCTTCTGGACCATGTTTTAATTGG
>CACKAZ010000014.1:0-20215 GCA_902598275.1 uncultured Alphaproteobacteria bacterium | reverse complement strand
CAAAAGCTTTTTTCATAATATCTGGTCTATGATTTCTTATGGCTCCCGATGACAGCTCTATACCATTGCAAACAATGTCATATTGGTAAGCTAAAACACTTAAGGGATCTTCTTTTATTAACTTATCCATTCCTCCTTGGGGCATTGAAAATGGATTATGACTAAAATCAATCTTGCCTGTTAAAACATCTTTTTCATACATAGGATAATCAACTATCCAGCAAAACTCATATTTATTTTTATCTATTAAGTTTAAATCATCTCCTACTTTTGCAATAACCTTTGAGGAGAAATCATATGACTCTTCTGGTAAATCACACACAAATAATAAGCCATCATTTTGATTAAAATTATTGTCTTTAATCATTTGATTTAATTTTTCTTGATTAAAATTTTTAGCTAAAGGGCCTTTTGGTAATAAATTCTCAAAGTTTATATATCCCAAACCTTTTTTTCCTTGTTCTTGTGCCCATTTATTTAAATTATCATAAAAACTTCTTGGCTTACCCTCAGACTTTAAAGCTTGTATACAATTAACTATGGCTCCTTTTTTTATTAAATTTTCAAAAATTTGAAGACCAGATCCCTCGAAATATCTTGTAACATTTGTAAGTCTTAATGGATTCCTTAAATCTGGTTTGTCACATCCAAAATTCTCAATACTGTCTCTATAAGTAAAGGTTGGAAATGGAAGTTTATTTACAGATTTTTCTTTAGATTTAAATTTATCAAAAGTGTCAAATAGTAAACGACTAATAACATCCAAAATATCTTCTTGTGTAGCAAAGCTCATCTCCATATCAATTTGATAAAATTCGCCTGGTGATCTATCAGCCCTACTATCCTCGTCCCTAAAACAAGGGGCTATTTGAAAATATTTATCTACGCCTGAGGCCATGTAAAGTTGCTTAAATTGTTGAGGAGCTTGGGGTAAAGCATAAAAAGACCCTTTGTGTATTCTTGATGGTACAAGATAATCTCTTGCGCCCTCTGGTGAGGGAGCTGTTAGAATTGGTGTAGCTAATTCCATAAACCCCTCGTTATTCATAAATCCTCTTACAAAATTAATAATATTATTTCTTAGTTTGATATTGTGTTGCATCTTAGATCTTCTGAGGTCTAGATACCTATATTTTAATCTTACTTCTTCTCCATAATCATTATCTGAATTCACCTCAAGTGGGAGTGTTTTGGAGCACTGACTTAGTATTTCGAAGTTTTCAATTTTTAGCTCAACTTCCCCTGACTCTAAATTTGAGTTAATAGTTTCTTCACTTCTTTTCGTAATTTGACCATAGATTTTAATAACATCTTCATTTTTTATTTTTGATAATTCATTAAAATTTACTGATGAATTATCTAAGACACATTGTAGGAGTGATGTTGAGTCCCTTAAATCTATAAAAAGTAAATTGCCATGATCTCTTGATCTATTAACCCAACCAGATACAGTAATTTTCTTATCTACTAGTTCTACATTTATGTCTTTTAAATAATAATCTCTATAAACGTTCATAATGCTTTCTAATTAGTGACAAATTAATATTATGGTTATTCTCATAAAGCAAATGATTAATAGTATTTGCCGCTTCAAAAGCTGACAAGTATGTTCTTTCAATATGGTTCAGTACTTCAATAATAATCTGTTCAGAGACACTTATAGATTTAAAAGATAAATATTTATTAATTAATTTAAAAAGAAGATCTTTTTTGGGGTTATGAATATTGCATAAAGTAAATTGCTTTAGCCTTGATACTACATCTGGTAAATAAAATTCATCATTTAAATTATCAATAGAATTTTCAGAGGTAAATATAGTCAATGGAATATTATTTGTGACAAAATACTGTAAAAAATGAAAAAAATACTCATCTTGTCCAGGTAAGGTATTTAAATCTAAATATGTTTCTTTATTAAAATTTAACTCATTGGGAACGGTATTTATTAAGTCAATATTATTATTAATAGAGAACTTTTTTGCTATTGTAGTTTTTCCAGATTTATTTGATCCATAAATTATTAAGTATTTAACTCTCTTTTCAAGTGATTGAATTACAGTTTTATTTTCTGATGAATATATAATTTCATTATCAGAATGATCTAAATTTAAGAATGTTTGCACTAAAAAAAGTTAATTAAGAAATTAATTTGTTCATTATTATAAAAGTTTTCAAAATCTAATATTATCTTATTTTTTTCATAATGTAATATCTTAGGCTCTAAACCAGTAAAGAATTTTAATTTATCATAATTTGATGTATCGATATATAATTTATAGGAATAATTATTTTTTTCCAAAAGTTTAATCCATAATAATTTTATATTTGTATCTTTAGAAAACTTAGCCAATCGAAAATAATTATTCTTGTAATTCAAATAAATGTATGCCTTTTCGTCATAGTTTTTTATTATAAAATTAGGGCAATTTTCAAATTTGTTATTTAGTTCAAAAAAAGTCTTTTTCATAGAACAATTTAATAGAAATAAATTATGATCAATTTTTTTTTTATATAAATCTCTGGATAAATTATTTACATCAATATTTAGAGATATTTGATTACTACTAAAATTAATATTATAAATATTTTTTTCTATTGAAGAAATAACATCATCCTGTGAAATTGTATTATTTATTATCTCAAGCAGTTCTTGATAATTTTGAAGATCTCTATCTTTTTGAATAGTAATTTCTTGATAAGCTGATAAATTTTTCAAATAAAACACAATAAAAATACTAATTAGACATAAATATTTCATTGAGCAAACTATACAAAAAATCAGGTGTTGATGTAATAAAAACTGACAAACTTATTAGTAAGGCTTTGAAATTTATTAAAAGTTCTCACAGTGATAAAGTTTTAGGAAATAAACTAGGTTTCAGCGCAGAATACAAAGTCAATAAAGACGTCACTTTATGTGCAGCAACAGATGGTGTTGGCACTAAGGCTATATTAGCAGCTGAACTTAATGAATATAAGGGAATAGGCCAAGATCTAGTTGCGATGTGTTCAAATGACTTGTTGTGCAACAAAGCAAAACCACTTTTTTTTTTAGATTATTTTGCATGTAGTTCAGTTAAATCAAAACAATACACTGAAATTCTTAAAAGTATTACTAGCGCATGTAAAAAAATTAATTGTGCACTTATTGGAGGAGAAACTGCTGAAATGCCATCATTATATAGAGAGAATCATTTTGATATTGCGGGTTTCTTAGTAGGTATTAAAGAAAAACAGAAGATTTTAAAAATTTCAAAAGGTGATCTTATATTTGGAATTAAATCAAATGGTTTTCACTCTAATGGATATTCACTTATAAGAGATATTATAAAAAAAAATAAAATTAATATAAAAAAAGCAGTATTTAACAAACAAAAACTATCTAAACTCATAATGAAACCAACACGCCTATATCATCAATTAATAAGTAATAATGATTTAAGATATATTAAAACACTCTCTCATATAACAGGGGGTGGTATTCATACAAATTTTCAAAGGAGTATTCCTAAAGGGATAAGATTTGATTTAAATATTCCTACTCTACCTAAAGAGTATGATTTTATAAAAGATAATATTAATATTACTGATACTGAATTAATGGAAATATTTAATTGTGGAATAGGAATGATATTTGTAATAAACAAAAAACATCAAAGTAAATTTATTAAAAGGAACTTGTTTAATTTAATTGGTGAAATTACATAATAATAAAAAAGTTTCTTTTTTAATATCTGGAGGTGGTTCTAATCTTCTAAAAATACTAAAAAATAATTCTATAAATAGAGATTTTGAGGTAGTTACTATAATTAGCAATAACAGGATATCTACAAATATTAAATCATGTGTAAATAAATTTTATAAAAATGTTTTAGTAATGGAACTTCAAACAATATTACAGAAAGAAAAATTCTTTGATACAAATGTTATTTTTTCAGTTGGATACATGAAAGTTATAGAAGAAAGAATTATTAGAAATTTTGATGTTATCAATCTTCACCCCTCCATTCTTCCTACTTATAAGGGTCTAATGACACAAAAAAGAATGTTGATAAATAATGAAAAAAATTATGGTTTCACCCTTCATAAAGTTTCTAATGCATTGGACGAAGGTGAGACAATCTCCAATAAAATCAGAAGAATTAATACTAAAGATGAGTCTAGACTTCTATATGAACATAAAAATCTAGAGCATAAGTTTGTATATAAGCAGCTAATAAATTATTTACTAAGCTAATTCTGATCCAGAAAAAAAGAATTGAATTTCAATTTTTGCATTTTCTTCAGAGTCACTGCCATGAACAGAATTAGCCTCTATAGACTCGGCATATAGCTTTCTTATTGTGCCATTTTCAGCTTCTGTGGGGTTGGTGGCACCCATTATTTTACGGTATTTAGAGACAGCATTATCTCCTTCTAAAACTTGAACTTGAACAGGGCCAGATGTCATATATTCAACCAAGCTACTAAAAAAAGGTCTTTCTTTATGGACATCATAAAATATCTCAGCCTGTTTTTTTGTTAAATACATTTTTTTAGAAGCTAATATTTTTAAATCAGAACTTTCAATCATTTGATTAATGTGTCCAATTAAATTTCTCTTTACTGCATCGGGTTTAATTATTGAAAATGTCTTCTGCATAATAACTCCTAATTTTTGAAATATTTATTTATAAAATCTGCAATTAATGTCAAGCCGAAACCAGTGGAACCTTTGTTGTTCATGATATCTCCACTATTTTTCCATGTAGTTCCAGCTATATCGAGATGTGCCCACTTTGTATTTTTAGGAACAAACCTCTGTAAAAATTGAGCTGCTGTTACCGATCCACCATACCTACCTGCTCCAATATTTTTTAAATCCACAAATGGTGAGTTAAGCTCTTTATCAAAATCATCGTGTAAAGGCATTCTCCAGATTTTTTCATTAGTGTCCTGACCAGATTGATAAAGAGTATTTGCCAAAGTATCATCATTACAAAATAATCCTGCGTAATGCTGTCCTAATGCAACCATAATTGCTCCAGTAAGTGTTGCAAAATCAATGACAACCTTTGGCTTATATTTTTCACAACCATATGTAATTATGTCAGCAAGCACTAGCCTACCCTCGGCATCTGTATTTAATACTTCAACATTTATACCTTTGTAAGACTTAATAATATCACCAGGTTTATAGGCACTACCACTTGGCATATTTTCAACGAGTCCTACTATTCCTGCATAAGAAAAATTTGTTTTAATTTCACTTAAATATTTAATAATTGAGACTGTCACCGCGGCTCCTGCCATATCCCATTTCATATCCTCCATACCCGCACTTGGTTTTATTGATATACCACCACTATCAAAACAGACACCTTTACCAACAAATAGAATATCAACATTCTTTTTCGAATTTATTTTATTGAATTCCATTACCATTGGTTCCCTTTTGCTGCCTTGGCTAACGGCTAACAAACAATCTAAACCAATTTTTGTTATTTTTTTTTTATCAAGTGAAAATACTTTTACAGTCTTTTTATTAATTTGAGATATTGTTTTTTTAGCAAATGATACTGGATATATTACATTGCTAGGTTCAGATACTAATTCTTTTAAAAAATTAATAGAGTTTATTAAGCTCAAATAATTCTTAGAAATTTTGAAGTTAGTTTTATATTTTGAATTTTGCGAATTTTTTTTATAATTAGAATAAACAAAATCCTTTTGTAAAAATCCATACACAATTGAGTCAAGATCTATTTTACTATTAGAATTTATAATAACTTGCGAAATTAAATATTTTGAAGATGTATCATAAATAAAAGATCCTAAAACAGTTTTATCAAAGTGACTTACACCTTGCTTCTCTGTGTAAATACTTAAAATGATTTCAGAATTTTTGATATTAATGGAATATTTAAAAATATTTATATTGTTATATGAATAATTTAATAGCCCCTTTTTTTTTGTAGTTTTACCAGAAATGGATACAGACAATTTTATACTTTGATTAGGTATATTTATTAAGTTAAATTGAGCTTTCATGGTTGGAGGAACTAGATCATACATAATTTTTAATTATTTAAAATATATTTTAATCAACATAATAATTTTTATAGGCCTAATTTGGATATCTCAAATTTTAAGAATATTAGAATTACAACAATCAATAGCGACACAATTCAAAGATATAGTATTGACAACAATGTTAGTCTTACCAAGCTTCATAAGTCCCTTGATGCCATTTTTATTAATTATTTCTAGCTTTTTTGTAAACTATAAATTTAACTCAAATAATGAAATTGTAATACTTAAACAATATTTTTCTTTAAAAAATAATTTTCTATTATCTATATTTTTAAGTTTTGGAATTATTATCTTTTATATTTTAAACAATGAATACTTTTCTGTAAACCTGTACCAAAAATATAAAATTAAGGAATTAGAAATTAGAAATAATCTTAAGTTAGGTATACCTTCTGTTAATGAATTTCATATTGAAGATGAAGTAAGTATTTTTTTTGAAAAACAAAAAAATAATAAGTTTTTTGAAGTAGACGCTGTAATTTACGAAGATGGCCAATTTATTAGCTCAAGTAGTGTAGAAATAGAAATTGATAAAAAAAATTACAATTTAATTTTCAATCATGGTGAAAGAATAATCTTAAATAGTAAAGAAAAAAGTAAAACAATTTTTGATAAATTTATCTTTAGTATAGAAAACAATGAGATAGAAATATTGATGATGGATAAAGAGCACTTTAATACTTTAGAGTTACTTAAAGAGGATGATTTATC
Source organism: uncultured Alphaproteobacteria bacterium (assembly GCA_902598275.1). Lineage (GTDB taxonomy): Bacteria > Pseudomonadota > Alphaproteobacteria > HIMB59 > HIMB59 > HIMB59. Next base: position 13,432 of record CACKAZ010000014.1, on the reverse strand, counting down.
TTTTTACTATCATGGTCATAACAGGATATATCAATATTTTTTAATAATATTTATTGCTCTTATATCGTTTAAGATAATCTTTTTATATTTGTCAAAAAAAAATACTTTTAAATACTATTTTCTTATATTTCTATTGTTACTAATAACACAAGTAATTAATTCTTATTTAATTTTTCTATTAAATAACAATTCCAGCTTTAATCTAATATATTATTATACAGTGAATATTTTTTTACTTTCAATGATTTTATATTTCGCGTTTAACTTTAATGAAAATAATTAATCTTCTTTACCAAAAGTATTTATTATCTTTATTTGTGTGTTTTTCTTCTTGTTTGGCTGTATTTTTTATATTCTCTTTAATAAGTTCCCTTAATGAAAATTTTACATTTGATTTAATACTAAACATTAGTTTTCTAAATTCTTTACAAATATTATTGCACGTTCCATCATTTATTTATTTACTTAGTATTATTTTGTTAACAATTTTCTTAAAATCTAAAAATGAAATAACTATTATAAAAAGCTATTTAAACTTAAATAAACTAATTTTATGTATATTGCCGATAGTAATAATCTTTACATACATTGAGTTAAATAAAAGCAAACTTAATATATTAATTGAGGACTTCAAATCAAAACTTTTAGATTCTGATAACAATTCAGAAATAAAAATTTTTGTGAGGCAAAATAAGGATTATAGGAATTATACAATACTAAAAAATATTGATCTAGAAAATTTAAATAAAGCTGAATATAGATCTTACATAGTAAAAGATAGAGTGATAAAAAATGCGGAGTTTAGCAATAATTTGACTTACTTAAATAATTCTTTTTATGCAAACAGCTATACTCAATATAAGAATAGTTTAATTGAAAATATAAATTCTAAAAAAATAATTAATATCAACTTAACAGATTTATTTAAAAAAAACTCTATCACTCAATTAAATTCAAAAAAAAATAAATTTGCATCTAATCTAAGATTGATTAACTTAAGTTCGTTTTTTTTATTATTTTTTACATATATCTTTTTATTTTTCTTTAATACAAAATTTATAAATACTAAGCAAAGTCTCAAATATCCAACATTAATTTGTTTATTTATTTTAATATATTCATTTTTAATATTTAATAATTCTTTAACTTTTTATAGGCAAGAGTATGAATTATTGGCTAGTATATTAGTAGCTATGTTTTTTTTAAAAGTATATTTTAATGAGTAGATTATTTTTAATTTTTTTAATCTTAGCACTCATATTTAGACAAATAGTAAGTCTTAATGCCAATAATGATACATATATAAATACTTCTAATATAATCTATGATGAAGATAATAATACAGTTGAGTTTGCAGAAAATTCCAAAATTAATATTAATGATATTAATATATTAGTTGATAAAGGTATTATTGATTATAATAAGAAAAAAATAGAAATTTATGGCAACTTCTACTTATACCAAGAACTTAACATTTTAAGTGGAAGAGATTTAAAAGGTAATACTGACTTTACCACTTTCAAAGCTGATGAGGTCAGTTATATTTATAATAATGATTTAAAAATTGACTCAAGAAAAGCAGAAAGGTCTGAGGATATAATTAATTTTTATGACAACTTTTTAACTCCTTGTGAATTAGAAGGTTTTTTTAATTGCCCGACATGGTCACTAAGAATTGATAAGACTAAATATGATGTAAAAAATGATAAATTTAATCATTATGATACTTTTTTACAGATAGCTGATTATAAAGTTTTTTACTTACCTTTTTTTTCTCATTATGGAAGTAAGGCTCCGAGAAAAAAAGGTTTCTTAACGCCTACATTTGAATTTGCTATCGGTGGTAGCTCTGACACAGGTTTAATTAGTCCTTACTATGTTCCTATTAACGAGAGTACTGATATTCTATTCAAACCAAAACTATATTTGAATACAAATTTTGAATTTGTTGAAAAGTTTATCATGGATACAAGCTTAAACAGCAGAAGATCTGGTGGTGATATATCTTTAGAATTATACAATGAAAGAAAGGTTAATAAAGATTTTTACAGCTCAGCTAAATTTAGTGCAAAACAGAAAATTAATAAAAATAATGTATTATCAGTTAAAGCTCTTGTAACAAATAGTATTTCAACAACAAGGTCAATAAATGAAGAGCCAGTTAGTTTTGAAGATATTTATCTTACCTTAGATAGCTACAATGTTTTGAGTAAAGATGATTTTCTAAAGAGTGAAATATCATCTGTTGCTGCTTTAGATTCATCTGAATCAAGTTTCATACCTATTGCACCTTCAATTATTTACGAAAGTGTTCATTATACCTCAGATAAAATTTCTTTTATGAATAGTTTAAAAATTGGAGCATCTAAAAGAGATAATTCAAATATTTCAAAACCGTCAGATATATATTTTATCAAACTAAATAACAATATTTACAATACAAGTAAAAATAATAATTTTAACTTTTATAATAAATTAATTCTAAAAAACAATTTTAATAAATATGAATTTAGGGATAACACCAACTTAAATGAAGAAGCTTTTCAAAGTGACTCAATAATTTCGTCAGATATTTACTTTAATGGTATTAGTTCAATAAAGCCACGAATAAAATTAGTACATTATATGAATATAATATCTGATGAGATAGTTAATGAAGACAGTAAATCAATAACTTTCAACTATCAAAATCAATTCTCAAATAGCAGATATTACGGTCAGGATATACAAGATAATACCACTAGAATTATTTATGGAGTTGAAAATAACTTCAAGCTATTTGATCAAAGCTTAGAATTTAAAATTAATCAATCTTATGACTTTAAAAAAAACACAAACTATACACAAGAAATTAATCAAAACTCCAAACTATCTGATTTTGCTTTTGAGGCTAAAACAAATTTCAAAAATATTTTATTTCAAATAGATAGCCGATTAGATAAAGATAATTTTTCAAAAAAAGAGATGAATTATGACCTTAGCTATTCAAACATATTAGACTTAAATTTAACCTATAATGAGACAGATAATAAATCTTTTAAGAACTCTTCTTCAGATACTCAATCATTAGGGTTCGGTGTTAGTAAAAAAATTAATGAAAATATTGGGTTATCTTTTAATTCAAATATGGATCTTAAAAATAATTATAGTCCATATTCACAATCATTAAGTTTAAGCTTATCTGATGAGTGTTCAAAATTAATCATTTCTTACAAAGATGATAGATTTAATGATAATTATAATACTACACCAAATGAAACATTAAACGTTAGTTTCTATATGGATTATTTAGGATTTTTTGGATACGAACAAAGAACAAATATTTTTTTTGAAAAGCCAGGAAATTTAAATTATGGATTATAAGTTTATCACTAAATTAATATTATTCATTTTTTTTACATTAAATGCATTTGGTAACATTATATATAACAAAAATGAAATAATAATTACTGATATAGAACTTAACTTATATAAGGAATTATATTTAAAAAATTATAATATTAAAATTAATGACTCAAATGGATTAAAAGATCTAGTTTTGATTAATAATGTTATAAATTTTTTGAAAAAAAATAATTCTGAATTTGTTAATAAAATAGACAAAAGTATTGTTGATCAATTTGGTAAAAAAATACAGGACAATGAAATATTATTAAATTTTTATAGATTTTCAAAAATTAGAGATGAATTTATTTATGAATATTTTAAGAATGACTTAACTGTAAATGAAGTCCAAAAGGTATTTAAAAAATTTGACAATTTAAAACTACCTATAAGTGATAATGAATGTCTTATTATAAAAGATATTATTGAAACAAAAGAAAATAGAGAATTTGTATATAACTTTTTTGATAATCTTAAAAATAATACAAAAAATTATAGACTAAAAATAGATGGCATAATTTATGATGTATGCATAGATAATAAAAATTATTATAAAATAGAAAAGGCTATTGTATCCTATATTAGAGAGCAAACTAAAAAAGAATTTGAATATTTTGTTTATGAAAAAATCAAAAATTAAAAAAAAATATGTTTTATTAGGTGATATCAATTCAATAAATATTGAATTGATATTAAAATCATTCGATTTCTTAAAAAATAAAGTTCATTACTTAATATTATGTAATAAAAAAGATTTTTTTAATAAAACAAATTTACTAATCAATGAAGTATATGATCCAATAAATTTTAGTGGATATAAAAAAAATGAATTGAATATATTTAATATTGAAGATGTTAGTAAAAAAAAATATATGAATATTTTAAACCAAATAAATATTGCAAATAAATTAGCAAATATAACAAAATTTGATCTTATAACATTGCCGGTCAATAAATCTTTGTTTAAAAAAAATATTGAATTTACTGGTATGACAGAGTATTTGGGTAGTTTGAATAATAAAAAGACTATAATGATGATGCATGGAGAAAAATTCTCCATAGTGCCTTTTACCACACACATAAATATTAAATACGTACATAAATTTATTAAATCAAAAAATATAAATTTATTTTTGAAAAATCTCTTTAATAATATTGATAAAAAATCCTATGATCTTAATTTTAAAGAAATTAGATTATTATGCTATAATCCGCATTGTGGGGAAGAGGGTGCACTTGGTAATGAGGATTTAATATTAAATAAATTAATCAATAAACATCAGAGGATTAAAGGAATATATGCTGCTGATAGTGCATTTAATGAAATAAAAAAAAACACACTATATTTATCAAATTATCATGACCAAGCTTTAATACCCTTTAAAATACTTAATAAAAAAAGCATTAATTTCACACTTGGATTAAATTATCGCAGATTAAGTCCTGCACATGGGACAGCATATGACATTAAAAATAAAAATTTAGCAAATAATACATCTTATTTAACATGCCAACTTTTTTGAAAAAAAAATACAGTCAAAATTTTTTAATTGATAATAATATTTTAAATAAAATATCAAATCTCATACCCTCAGAAAACTTAGAAATATTAGAAATTGGACCTGGAGATGGCAAACTAACAGATAAAATAATTTTAAAAAAACCCACTAGCCTTACTTTAATAGAAATAGATAATGTTCTAATTGAGATTCTTAAGAAGAAATATTCTAAGAGTCTTGGAATTAAATTAATAAATAAAGATATTTTAAAATTACCTTTAAATAAGAAGTATCAATTGGTAATATCTAATTTACCTTACAACATATCTTCACAAATTTTAGTAAAATTATCATTATTAAATTTTGCACCAGAATTTTTGATTTTGATGTTTCAAAAAGAATTTGCGCAGAGATTACTTGATAAAAAATTAAATTCAATAAACTCTTTAGTAAGGTGTTTTTATGATATAACCTATAACTTTGATGTAAGCAAAAATTGCTTTAGACCTATACCAAAGATTGACTCAACAGTTCTCACTTTTAAAAAACTAAAAAAAAAATTAATTAAAAAAAAAGAATTAAGTGAATTTATAATTTTTAAAAGAAATTTATTTTCACATAAAAGAAAATCATTAAAAAATAATTTAAAAAAGTATAGCATTCAGAATAGTATTGATTTGAGTTTAAGGGTTGAAAATTTAAAGTTAGAAGAATTAATTAAATTATTTCGGGAAGTTAATTCCGAAATTTATCAACAAAACTTGTAAGATTAACTAATCTCGATCTTCTTAGTCTCTCAGAACTAATTATATTTTTTATTTGACTAACACAAGATTTTAAATTTTTGTTAACTACTACATAATCATATTCTGGAAAATGAGAAATCTCATTTTGAACTAAGTTCATTCTTTTTTTCATTTCATTATCAGTATCTCTTCCTCTTGTTTTTAATCTTTTTATTAATTCTTTTTTGTTTGGTGGTAAAATAAAAATTCCAACAACCTCTTTATATGTTTGTTTCAATTGTTGATATCCTTGCCAATCTATGTCGAATAAAACATCCTTTTTTTTTCGATTAAATTTTTCTACAGTTTGTTTTAGTGTACCGTACTTAAACCCAAAAACTACTGCGTGTTCAAGAAACTGCTTTTTTTTTATATGTTCATTAAAATTGCTATCAGATAAGAAAATATAATCTTTTTTATTAATTTCACCTTTTCTTTTTGGTCTGGTGGTACAAGATATTGACAGAGAGATAGACTTATCTATCTTTAATAACATCTTAGAAATAGTAGTCTTCCCTGCACCTGAAGGCGAAGAAAGTACAATACAAAAATTGTTGCTTTTAATGGCCAAAGACTAAACTTGCGTTTGTGCCTCCAAAACCAAATGAATTAGAAATTATATTATTAACTTCTTCTGAAATTGACTCGTGAGGTATAAGGTTAATTTTAGTGTTTGTACTAGGATTATCTAAGTTTAATGTTGGCGGTAGTGTATTACTCTCAAGAGATTTAAATGAAAACACTGCCTCTACTGCTCCAGCAGCTCCTAATAGATGTCCAATTGATGATTTATTAGAGCTCATAAATAAATTTTTATTTGATCCAAATAATTTTTCTACTGCCGATAGCTCAATCATATCACCTACTGGAGTCGATGTCCCATGGGCATTGACATATTCAATGTCTTCTGAGTTAAGAAGTGACTCCTTTAAAGCCATTTCCATTGCTCTAAATCCTCCATTACCGTCTTCAGATGGTTTTGTAATGTGGTAGGCATCTCCTGACATTCCATAACCTTTTACTTCACCATAAATTTTAGCTTTCCTTTTTTTTGCATGTTCTAGTTCTTCTAATACCAAAACACCAGCACCCTCTCCCATCACAAATCCTGATCTATCTTTATCCCAAGGCCTTGATCCTTTTTCAGGATAATCATTGAATGTATTACATAAAGCTCTAGCTGCAGAAAATCCTGATATGCCTAATGGACATATTGCTGCCTCAGCACCGCCACAAACCATCAGATCTGCCTTATTATTTTTGATTATTGTAAATGAGTCACCGATAGCATGAGTTCCAGTCGCACAAGCAGTTACAGGAGAGGAATTAGGGCCTTTTAAATTATATTTAATCGATATATGGCCAGACAATAAATTTATAAGAGAAGAGGGAATAAAAAAAGGTGAAATTTTTCTAATACCATAGTTATCTAATACAGAAGAATTTTTATAAATTGTATCTAGTCCACCAATACCAGAGCCTACCATGACTCCTGATCTTAGTGAACTCAAATCATTAGAAACAAAACCGGAGTCATTAATTGCCTCATCAGCAGCAATGAGACCTAAAGTTATAAATCTATCTATTTTTCTCTGATCTCTTTCACTAATAATATCATTATTAATGTCTGTATCATTTATAGATCCGGCAATTTTACAAGGATAGTTTTCTACTCCAAATTTTATTATTTTAGAAATACCACTTTTAGATTCTATTAAAGACTTCCAAGATGATTGGACGTTATTACCTAGTGGATTTATAGTTCCTAAACCGGTAACAACTACTCGCCTCAATTTATAATTTTCTTAGACTAGTTTGAATTAGCTGTTAAATATGTAACCGCATCTTTGAGTGTTACAATTTTTTCTGCTGCATCATCTGGTATTTCGCAACCAAATTCCTCTTCAAATGCCATCACAAGCTCAACAGTATCTAAACTATCTGCTCCTAAGTCATCGATGAACTTTGAGTCGCTTTGAATTTTTGATTCCTCTACACCCAAATGTTCAACTACAATTTTTTTTACTCTATCTTCAATTTCACTCATTTTAAAAACCTCTTAGTAATAATTTTAAAAGTTCGTACCACATTATAGATAATATTCAAATAGTTAAATTAATGCCAAACCACCATTTACATGAAGGGTTTGTCCTGTAATATAATCAGCATTTTCTGAGCATAGAAAACCCACGGCACTGGCTATATCACCAGAATTTCCAAGTTTTTTCATTGGTATTCTCTCTAAAATGGTATTTTTTTGGTCATCATTGAGCTTATCAGTCATATTAGACTGTATAAAACCAGGCGCTACACTATTAACTGTAATATTTCTTGTTGATAGTTCTAAAGCTAGAGATTTAACTAACCCAGAAATAGCTGATTTTGAAGCTGTATAATTTACTTGACCTGGATTACCAGTGTATGCAACTACTGATGAAATAAAAACAATTCTTCCAAATCTTTTTTTTACCATTCTTTTTGTAAAATGCTTAAGTAAATGAAAAGATGAATTTAAATTAACATTAATAACACTATTCCAATCTTCTGAGGTCATTCTCAAAAAAATATTGTCTCTATTAAGACCTGCATTTAAAACAAGATAATCAATTTCAAAGTCAAATAGTTCATCTAGATTTGCTTTTTCAATATGATTTAAATCTAATTCTTTGAAATTAATATATTTTTGGTTAGATTTTATTTTTTTTATATCTGTGGTTGTTGAATAAATATCTTCACAGCCATTGTCATTAAAATATTTACAAATAGAGCTTCCAATTGTTCCAGTGCCACCAGTGAGTAATAATTTTCTATCTTTGAACAATATTAATATCCTCAACACTAGTAAATGAGTATTTTTCACCATGAAAATTTTTAGGTAAAAAATTTAATAATGTTTTTTTTGGTCCGATTTCTATAAAAGATGTAATTTCATCTTTTAAAATAAACTTAATTACTTCAGACCACATAACTGGAGAGTGTATCTGAAGAGATAATTGGTTAATATACTCTTTTTCAGATATATTTTTATAATTGATTAATTTATGATTAGAAATTAGATCAATATTTGTTTTTTTAAATATAATACTTTTGATTTTTTCACTGAATATTTTTGCACTATCTATCATCAAATCCGAATGAAACGGTGCTGAAACATTCAATGGTATAAACTTACCTATTGTGTTTTGTTCTTTAAATTGATTAACAGCATCCTTAAGACCACAAATAACAACTTGCCTATCAGAGTTGTAATTTGCTATATAAACACCCTCTCCAAATAATGTTTCATCTATTATAAAATTTTCTTTTTTTAAAATTGCATACATAGCATATTTATTTGGATCTGATACGAATGACATTGACTCACCTCTACATTTTACTACTTCAAGCATTTCTTCAAAACCTAATGACTCGGCAAAATACAAAGCACAATATTCACCAAGAGAATGTCCTGCCAATATTATCTTGGAAAAATTTTTATGAAAATAATCTTTACAAAGATCGATAACTATAGAACTAAATACAAAAATCATGGGTTGGCTATATTCAGTTAAGTTTAATAAGCTTGGGTCATTTTGAGCCTCCAATAAATTATAACCAAGTATCTTTGAACTTATAGAATATCTCTCTTTAACCCAATCATATTTACTAATAAAATCTGCACCCATTTCAGCATATTGTGAGCCTTGACCTGTAAAAAGCAAAGAAAGGTTTTTATTTGACATATTTAAATTATATCTATAGACACTCTTCCTACATGACTAACATATATGAAACAACAATTATAGTAAAACCTGACTTAGCCAATGATCAAATGAAAAATCTCAATACATCTATTGACCAATTTTTTTCTGAAAACAATGTTTCTATAGGTTATAAGGAAGACTGGGGTATAAAAAATTTAAAATCTTCTATTAACAAGTATTCAAAGGGTTCTTTTAAATTTATGCGGTTTAATTCTTCATCTGATTTTCCTAAAAAACTTGACAGTTTTTTAAAATTTAATACTGATTGTCTTCGTTTTCTTATTACAAAATCAATTAATGATTTAGAAGAAATAACTCCTCAATCAAATAAAGATAACTAATGAAAAAAAACTTAAACGTTTCGAATGAAGAATTAATGAAGCTTGATTATAAGCACACACATATTCTGAAAAAATTTACTAATGATAATGGAAAAATTATACCTCAAAGAGTAACTAATATGTCTAGATCTATTCATACTAAAATTACTAAAGCAATTAAACAGGCAAGATTTTTATCCCTGATATAGTTATGACTAAAGTTGTTGTTTTACAAAAGTTTAAAAAAGGCTGGGAGATTGGCTCAGTTGTCTCTGTAAAAGATGGCTATGCAAGAAATTACTTGGTTCCAAACGGTAAAGCTAAATATGCAACAAAAGAAAATATTTTAGAGATTAAATCTTTAGAAGATAGTCTTTTAAAAAAAGATGATGAAAATAAATCCAACGCAAATAAAACTGCTGAAAAAATTAATGAATTAAAGTTTACTAAAGAAATTGCAGCTAAAGAAAATGGTGAACTATACGGCTCTTTAAATGTTTCTGATATTGTTACTTTTTTAAGTGAAAATGATATTATTATTCAAAAGAAGTTAATTAAACTTGGAAATAAAATTAAAACTACTGGAGAATACACAGTTAATATTGATTTGCATCCCGAGATAAATTGTTCACTTGATATTGAGATTTTATCCCCTAAAACTTCTGCCTAAGACTATCTTTTTTCTCATTTATAAATAACTTATCATTATATGAAAAAGACTTTCGAGAGTTTAAAAGACAATGATATAGAAATTATTGTTATCGCTTATTTGCTTAAGCACCCTGATTTAATTGATACATATTTCGAATTTTTAGATGTCTCTTTATTTTCTAATCCAGAAAATTTAAAAATTTTCAATGTTTTAGTAGACTTTCATAAGTCACAAAAAAATATCTCTATTGATACAATTAAGAACTATATCCCTGATATTCAGTCCAAAACACATAAAGATCTCTCTTTGCAAATAGATCAAATTGTATTTTCAAAAGAGGTTTTTTCTAATTATTTAGAAACTCTTCAAGAATTACATTTAAGGAGAGAGCTTTTTAAAATTACACAAAATAAAAATAGTGAGTCAACAACTTTTGAGACATCGAACAGCATCAAAGATATTTTTTTGGACCTTGAGAAAAAAATATTTGATTTGTCTAATTTAAAAAAAGATAATTATGAATTTAGAAATTTTGCATCCGTCACAAAAGCCTCTCTTCAGCTTGTAGAAAAAGCATTTAAAAAGAAAGGTAAATATTCTGGAATCGTCTCTGGTTTTGGAGATTTGGATAATATGCTTGGAGGATTACAAAATTCTGATCTAATTATTCTTGCAGGCAGGCCCTCTATGGGTAAAACTGCACTTGCAACAAACATAGCTTTTAATGCCGCTAAATATTTTTCTCAAGAAGATGATAAAGGATCTGTTGTAATGTTCTCTTTAGAAATGTCTGCTGAGCAAATTGGTTTAAGAATATTAGCTGAACAATCTAAAATACCCAGTGATAAGCTTAGAAAAGGAGAGCTTAATGAAAAAGACTCACTCGAACTTCAAAATACATATCAAGAAATAAATAATTTAAACTTTTTTTTTGATGATAGCCCCAATTTGACTGTTTCAGAATTAAGATCTAAACTTCGGAGATATAAAAATAATTATAATATAAAACTAGTTTTAATTGATTATCTTCAATTGATAAAACCTGAAAGTAATAGAGATAATAGAGTTAATGAATTATCTGAAATAACCAGAAATTTAAAACAACTAGCAAAAGAATTTGACTTACCTGTCATTTCGCTTTCTCAGCTTTCTAGACAAGTTGAAAATAGAGATGATAAAAGACCCCTACTCTCTGATTTGAGAGAGTCCGGAAGTATTGAACAAGACGCAGATGTTGTAATGTTCATATACAGGGAGAGTTACTATTTACAAAGAAATGAGCCAACTAGGGGAGCAGATGAAACCCAAGAGTCATATCAAAAAAAAATGGATGCATGGAAAGATAGAAATGAGCAAGTTTTTAACAAAGCTGAATTAATTGTTGCAAAACAAAGAAATGGTCCTACCGGTAAGATTGAGCTATACTTTGATGATAAATATACCAAATTCTTGGGAACTGAAAAAAATGCATCAAATTAAGACCTCAAATGAAACTTATTGAAAATATTGGAAAATTCGTAATAAAACTGTTCTCTAGCTTGGGGAAATTTATTTTATTTATCCTGTTTTTTTTCAAATATTTATTTAAACCTAAATTCTATTTTAAAAATAATTTATCCATCTTTTTTAATATATTTATTTCGTCTATACCAATTATAGCCCTAACTGGAATTTTTTCAGGAATGGTACTTGCTTTACAATCTTATACTGGTTTCTCAAGGTTTTCTGCTGAATCAGCTATTCCCAACATCGTCGTTTTAACCTTAACTAGAGAATTAGGACCTGTTTTAACAGGTCTTATGATTTCAGCAAGAGTTGGTTCCTCTATTGCTGCAGAAATAGCGACAATGAGAGTAACAGAACAAATCGATGCCCTAAAGACACTCAATACCAATTATTATAATTACCTTGTAACACCGCGTGTTCTATCTTTAACTTTGGCTTTACCAATATTTGTAACATTAGTAGATTTTATAGGGGTGATGGGTGGATACATAGTGTCAGTATATAGGTTAGGATTTAATGATAATTTGTACCTATTAAATACAATTGATTTTTTGAGTTTAGGCGATTATTTATCAGGAATATTTAAAGCATTTGCATTTGGTTTTATCATATCTATTGTTAGTTGTTATTGCGGTCTATTTTCCGACAAAGGTGCGTTTGGTGTTGGATCAGCTACTACAAATGCAGTTGTAATCTCCTCAGTTCTAATATTGTCATCAAATTACTTTCTTACAGAATTGTTTTTTTAATGAAAATAGAAATTAAAAACCTAAAAAAAAAATTTAATGAAAATTTTGTTTTAAGAGACATAAGTCTTACTATAGAAAAAAATAAATCTACTATAATACTTGGTGAATCAGGATGTGGAAAATCTGTTTTAATAAAAACTATTTATAAATTATTTAGGTTTGATAGTGGTTCTCTTTTATATGATGGCAAGTCTGAGGTAGATATTGATAAATTTAGTATGTTATTTCAATATGGAGCACTCTTTGATAGTTTAAAAATATCTGAAAATATTGCTTTTACTGATTTTATTAATAACAAAACAAATTTTGAAAGAAAAGTTCTCTCTCTGATGAATGACGTAGGTCTTAATAAATCAATATTTAATAAATATCCCTCTGAACTATCAGGAGGTATGAAGAAAAGAGTCGCACTAGCAAGAGCTTTATATAAAAATCCAAAAGTAATTTTTCTAGATGAGCCAACTACAGGACTAGACCCGATAAACAGCGATAAAATTAATGACTTAATATTAAAAGTAGTAACTAAAAGAAAAATAACAGCTATAACAATAACTCATGACATCAAAAGTGCCATTAAAACTGGAGATAAATATTATTTTATTGATAATGGAATTGTTCAGGATAACGGTGATTGTAAAAAAATTTTAAAAACTAAAAATAAAATATTTAAATCCTTCATTACAGGAGCAAAATACTAATAAAATGACTCTATCAGGGCTAAGTTATTTTGATTACATTTATTTAGTTCTATTAGTTTTTTTTGCTGTTTTTTTTGGCATTAAAGGAGCCACTAA
>CACKAZ010000013.1:0-20293 GCA_902598275.1 uncultured Alphaproteobacteria bacterium | reverse complement strand
TCCAAATATATGGGCCCACGGTGATTATGTAAAAAAAACAAATAATGGAGGTTATGTAATATTTGGAAGGTCAGATGCTACATTAAACCCAGGTGGAGTAAGAATAGGTACCGGTGAAATCTATAATAGTTTGCAAAAATTTCACTGGATTGAAGATTGTTTGGCAACAGGATATATAACTGAAAATGACGAAAAAATTGTACTTTTTCTGAAATTATCAAACTCAAAAATTGCTATTGATTTTAGAGAGGTATTGAAAAAACATCTCAAATCATCCCTTAGTCCAAGACATGTTCCCTGGAAGGTATTTGTGGTGAAAGATATTCCAAGAACAAAAAGTGGAAAAAACTCTGAAATACTTGTCAAAAAAATCATCAATAATGATAAAGTGCAAAATTTAGGATCATTAGCAAACCCTGAATCAGTAAGTGAATATAGGATGATAAATGTAAATGAATGATGTTTTTATAATTGATGCAGTCAGAACACCCATTGGTGCCTATCTTGGAAACTACAAAAAAAATGAGTCAGTTGATTTAGGAGTTTCTTGCCTTAAGGATTTATTTGAAAGAAATAAAAAAATTAATACAAATGAAATAGAAGGTCTTGTTTTGGGACAGGTATTAACAAGTGGTCTTGGTATGAATACAGCTAGGCAAGTTGCTTTAAATTCAGGAATGCAACAGTCCTCTTTCGCTTATGTTGTAAATCAAGTTTGTGGTAGTGGCATGAGAGCTACCATGGACGGATCATCTAAAATTTATTCAGGTGAGTCTGATTTATTAATTGTCGGAGGTCAGGAGAGTATGTCTAGAGCACGTCATGCTTATTTAAGTAGGACAGGTGAAAAAAAATTAGGGAATAATATTTTTATTGACACCTTAGTGAACGATGGACTAACAGACGCATTTTCAAGAGAGCATATGGGCATAACTGCAGAAAATGTTTCACGAAGATATAATGTCACTAGACAAGACCAAGATCAATTTGCCTATCAGTCATATCTGAAAACATATAAGGCTATAAAAAATAACTATTATAAAAACGAATTGATTAAATCAACTTACAAAGATGAGGTTCGCAAAGACACTACACTTGTTAAGCTCGGCCAACTTAAAGCTGTTTTTAAAAAGTCTGGCACTGTTACGGCTGGAAATGCTTCCTCGCTAAACGATGGTGCTAGTTTTTTAGCCTTAGCTTCTGAGAAGTATATAAAATCTAATAAAATCAGACCTATAGCAAAAATTTTATCTTGGGCTTCATCAGCCGGAAACCCTGATTATATGGGAGTCACACCTATTACAGCAATTCAAAAATTAATGAAGAAAATGGGTGTTAATATTGGTTATTTTGATCTCGTAGAGATTAATGAGGCTTTTGCTGCAACTTCAGTTGCAGTTCAACGATCACTAAAAATAGATCCAAACAAATTAAATATTGCTGGGGGGGGCTATAGCACTAGGTCACCCAATTGGTTGTTCTGGTGCAAGAATAGTCACAACCTTGGCTCATCAATTAAGACGAACAAAACAAAAAGTTGGTGTCGCAAGTATGTGTATTGGTGGTGGACAAGGGTTAGCAATTGCTATTGAAAAAATTAACTAAAAAATATCTGTGAGTGTTTCTCTTAAAGCAGCTATATTTTTATGTTTTGCTTCGTTATTCTGGTCAGGTAATTTTATAATTGGAAGATTATCTTCAGTTGAAGATTTAGTATCACCTTTATCTTTAGCATTTTATAGGTGGGTAATTGCTTTTGTTATTTTAACTCCTTTTTGTTTAAAAAAAGCCTTAAATGATTTACCCCTTTTAAAGAAACAACCCGGTATGATTTTTTTAATAGTTTTAACTGGGCCAACTCTTTTCAATACACTCACATATTTAGGTTTAACTGCTACAACAGTTATTAATTCTTTGTTGGTAATATCAACAACTCCAATGTTAATAATACTTTTAAATAAATTTATTTACAAACATCAAACGAATTTGTTTCAAATGCTGGGTGTAATAATATCACTAATTGGTGTTAGTTATGTAATTACAAAAGGTAATTATCAAAATATTTTTGATTCAAAATTTTATTCTGGAGATCTATTTATATTACTTGCTGTAGTTTCCTGGGCTTTGTATTCAATATTCTTAAAAAAAAATGAGACAGGAGTTTCAGGGTTTAGTTTTTTATATCTATCATTTGTATTCACAGTAATTTTACTATCACCTGTATTTTTATATGACATTATTATCTTAAATAATTTCATCAATTTTGATCAGAAAACTTTATTAGTAATTGGTTATACGGGTACATTTCCTAGCATCCTTTCTTATATGTGTTGGAATACTGGTGTTGCCTTAATTGGCCCCAATAAGTCTGGTCCTTTTCTTCATTTAATGCCTATTTTTGGAGGAATCCTTGCATATTTAGTCTTTCAAGAGACACTGCAGAGCTATCATTACGCTGGAATTTTGTCAGTGATTATTGGTATAATGATAACTAATAAAAAGTAATTAATTATTTCTTTGGATAGGAGGGAAATATTTATGGCTAAAAAGACTAAAAATAGCAAATCAATGAAAAGAAGAAATTTTCTGAAAGGTGCCGGTGCTGCAGCGCTTGGTGCTGCAGCAGTTTCTTCGTTTCCAGCTCCAGCCATATCTGGCGGACACATGGAATGGATCGCATGTTCTGCTTTCGGTAAGGCTAGTGGATTGGGAAAAGCTATTGACCGATTTGCTAGTTATATAAACAATGCTTCTGACAAATTAAAAATCACAGTCTACCACGGTGGTGAATTAGTACCACCTCTTGAGTCTCTTGATGCTGTTAGATCAGGTGCAGCTCAAATGGCTTACGGTGCAGGGTATTACTGGACTAACATAAGCATGGCTCCTTCATTCTCTGCAGCACTACCTTTCGGTTTAACTGCTCAGGAGCAAAATGCATGGTGTTATTATGGCGGTGGCATTGAAGCAGCTGACAAAGCCTATAACTCTATTGGTGTTAAATTTTTGCCAATGGGTAATACTGGAAATCAAATGGGAGGTTGGTTTAACAAAGAAATCAATTCTCTTGCAGATTTTGAGGGTTTAAAAATTAGAATGCCAGGTCTTGGTGGTGAAGTATTAAAATCCTTCGGAGCAAATACAGTGCTTTTAGCAGGTGCAGATGTTCTTCCATCTCTTGCTTCAGGCGCTATTGATGCAACGGAGTGGATTGGTCCTGCAGCTGACTTGGGCAAAGGTTTACATCAAGCAGCAAAATTTTATTATAACCCAGGTTGGCATGAGCCAGCAACTATCTTAGATTGTTCAATTGATATGTTTGAGTGGGAGAAGCTCGATGATGCAACTAAAGAACTCATAACTGTTGCTTCAAAAGCTGTAAACATGGAAGTACTCTCATTTTTTCAAGCAGTAAATGACAGTTCTTATCAGAAACTCATCAATGAACATGGTGTTCAAATGAGACAGCTACCAGATCCTGTTATGAATGCGCTAGGGCAAAGAGCAGGTGAGGTTTGTAGTGCTATCGCTGCTGAAGATCCTGTCTCTCAAGCACTTTTTTCACACATTGTTGAATTCAGATCCTCTATCTTGAGATGGACAAATACATCTGAGAAAGAGTACATGAGAGTAAGAAGCCTACCATTTACTTACCCATCGGCATAAATTTTTAAATTAAAATCATCCCCGTTAATTTTCGGGGATGAATTTTTCTCTAAAACATTTCATTTGGTAACCATGTAGCGATCTCTGGATAAAAACCAACAATTAATATCGCCAATATTTGAATTCCAATAAAAGGAATTACTCCTTTATACATATTTTTAGTTTGAATACTGTTTGGTGCCACCCCTCTTAAAAAAAATAAGGAAAAACCAAAAGGAGGTGTTAAGAAACTTGTCTGTAAATTCAATGAAATAAGAATGCCCAGCCACAAGGGATCTGCTCCATTTGCAATCAATATTGGACCAACTAAAGGCACGATAACAAAAATTATTTCTATATAATCTAGAAAGAAGCCCAAAAGGAAAATGACAATCATTACCAAAATAAGGGCTGCATAAAGACCTCCTGGTAAATTACCAAGGAAATGTTCTATCATTTCATCACCACCAAAGCCACGAAATACCAATGAAAACATTGATGCCCCAATTAAAATTACGAAAACAAAAGAACTAAGTTTTACAGTCCCTAAAGCAGTCTCTTTAACATTCTTAAAATTTAACTCTCCTTTTAAAAGTGCTATAACGGCTGCACCTACAGCACCAACAGAAGCTGACTCTGTGGGTGTTGCAATACCAAAAAGTATTGAACCCAAAACTAGTATAATAAGTGTTATTGGAGGAATAACTGATTTAGCTGCTTCGATATAAATCTCTGCTCTTGATCTGCTTGTTTCAACTGGCGGGCAAGATAGAGGATTAAATCTAGCGTAAAAGAAAATGAATATTATAAATAAGACCACCAACATAAGCCCAGGCAAGATAGCGCCAGCGAATAAATCAATTGCTGTTACAGGATCAGGGGCTAAATTACCAACTAACATCGCTGCTTCTTCGTTTGCGCCTTGTAAAATTGTTGCAAGTAATACTAAAACAATTGAAGGAGGTATTATTTGACCCAATGTTCCTGCAGCACAAATAGTTCCTGTAGCTATTTTTTGGTCATAGCCAGCTTTCATCATTGAGGGTAAGGAGAGCATTCCCATTGTCACAACTGTTGCTCCAACAATTCCTGTGGAAGCAGCAAGTAACATTCCTACTATTACTACTCCGATACCCAGGCCCCCTTTTGTTGAGCCAAAAAGCTCGCCAATAGACTGCAAAAGACCTGCAGCAATTTTTGTCTTTTCTAACATTATTCCCATGAAAATAAACAGAGGTACCGCTACAAGAGGCTCATTAATCATTGTGCCAAATATGCGTTGAGGAAAAAAACCAAGCATTCTAAAATTAAATATTTCCAAAGCATCTCCGAGAAAACCAAACATAAGGGCTGTTCCCGCAAGAGTGAAAGCTACAGGAAAACCAAAGAGCAATAATCCCAATGTTGTGACAAACATTACAATTGCTAAAATTTCAGGACTAATCATGATTTTTTCTAGAGTCATTGAAGCTTGTAAGCGTTTGCAAAGACTTAATTACATTTGAAATTAATTGGATAAATAAGACTAAACAAAACCATAGTATTGCACTTTTTAAAACATATAAGGCAGGCATACCACCAGCCTCTCTTGAGACTTCCCCCATTAAAAAAGAACGATATACAAAAGGATAGCTATAACTCCAGATGATATACAAAAAAGGTAGTAATAAAAAAATATTACCTAAAAGATCAACAATCGCTTTATACTTTTTTGATGCCTCTCTATAAAAGACATCAATTCGCACATGCTCATTCGCTAAATAAGTAAAGCCAGCTCCTAGCATAAATATAAAACTATGAAGCCATACATAAACCTCTTGCATCCAAATGAAACCAATATTGAAGCCGTATCTAAGTACAACAACTGTAAACACCACTATTACCATCGAGAAAACAAAGAACGCACAAAGGTATCCAACAAATGTATTAAAGCGGTCAATATATTTGGATATTTGAGCTAAAGCTGACATAGCTCGTGAGTATACATAGACAATATAAATAATAAAAAGGGTAAATTCATAGGTCGTGGTGCCAACTTTAAAAATAAAGCTTTTCTCATGCGGGGTGAGATTCGGCACATTTAAACAAAATGTTCACGACCTGCTAGGATATTAATTGATTTTATGGCGTTTTCAGACAGTTAATTTTTAATCCAAGCATATTTGATCAACACTTTTTCCACAATTTGATTAATTGATATAATGCATGAATTAATAAAATAATAGCTTTTTACTATAAGATTTTTTTGAATATATTTCCTGGTTATGGCTCCGTTGTCACCACATTTACAAATTTATAGGCCTTTTTTAACTATGATATTTTCTATTTCTAGTAGAATAGGTGTCATAGCATTTGCATTTTCAATTCCTTTTTTTGCAATTTGGTTAGGAAGTGCAAATGCACTTCCTCAGCTTAGTGTTTTATTAACAATATTCTTCAACTTTTTACCAGTAAAGTTGATATTCGTTTTTTGGTTTTTTATTTTTAATCATCATTTATTAAATGGTTTTAAATATTTTTTATGGTCGTTCGCAATTGGAATGGAAATTAAAAATGTTTATTTAACTACATACATTATATTAGCAATGAATATTATGATGACATTAACTTTCACTTGGATGTTATTCTGATGAAAGCCTCGCAAAAATGGAAAATTGAAAGAATTTTATATATTGCATTAATTCCAATTAGTTATTGGTTCATATTATTTTTTATAAATTCTCATTCTGACTCAAATTCTTTGAATATATTATTATCAAATACTTCCAATAAGATCTTGTTGTCAATTTTTTTTATTATATCAATGTTCCATATTAGAATTCAATTGGGTAAAGTTTATGAGGATTATTTTAAGTTTAAGCAAATGAAGTTTTATTCTCTCTTGACAGATTGTGCTATAGGTTTTTCATTTTTAACTTTTTTACCGGTATTATTTTTTTAACATGAATTTCACTGATCATAAATTAGATGTTGTTGTTTTAGGCGCTGGAGGTGCGGGCTTAAGAGCTGCTCTGGGATGTTCTGAGCAAGGCCTCAAGACAGCATGTGTTTCAAAAGTTTATCCTACAAGAAGCCATACTGTGGCAGCTCAAGGGGGTATAGGTGCCGCGCTAGCTAACATGGGTGAAGATAGCTGGCAATGGCATATGTTTGACACTGTAAAAGGCTCTGACTGGCTTGGCGACCAAGACAGTATTGAATATTTATGTGCAAATGCAGTTGACTCTATTGTTGAGTTGGAACATTACGGCATGCCATTTTCTAGAACTGAGGAAGGTAAGATATATCAAAGACCTTTTGGTGGGCACATGACAAAAAATGGTAAAGGCGAACCTGCAAGTCGAGCTTGTGCTGCAGCTGATAGAACTGGACATGCATTACTTCACACGTTATATCAGCAAAGTCTCAAAAATAACGTTGATTTTTATAACGAATACTTTGCCATAGATTTATTAAAAGATGATAACGATGCAATTTGTGGACTCTTAGCAATCAATATTGAAGATGGGTCATTGCACCGCTTTATTTCAAAAATGACAATTTTAGCTACCGGAGGTTATGGAAGAATATTTCAATCCTCCACAAGTGCACATATTTGTACAGGTGATGGCGCAGGTATTGCTCTCAGGGCAGGACTTCCGTTATCTGATATGGAGTTTATTCAGTTTCACCCCACTGGAATATATGGTGTTGGCGTTTTAATATCAGAGGCAGCTAGAGGTGAGGGGGGTATTTTAAAAAATAATGAGGGTACAAGATTTATGCTTGAGTACGCTCCAAATGCCAAAGACCTTGCAGCTAGAGATGTTATTTCAAGATTCATAAGTAAGGAGATCAGTGCTGGTAGAGGATGTGGACCTAATAAAGACTATATAAATCTTCATTTAGAGCACCTTGATGCTGATATGCTTGCTAAAAGACTGCCTGGTATCTCTGAGTCTGTTAAAGCTTTTTGTGGAAGAGATATTTCCAAAGAGCCAATTCCAGTTATTCCAACTGTTCATTATTGTATGGGAGGAATCCCAACTAATTTTAAGGCAGAGGTTTTGAAACCTAATGACTCTAATACAGAAGAAGTGTGTGAGGGATTAATGGCAATAGGTGAAGCGGCATGCGCATCAGTTCATGGAGCTAATAGACTTGGAACAAATGCTTTAGCAGAGCTTGTTGTTTTTGGAAGAGGTGCAGCCATCCAAGCAGGACAAGTTATTGATAGTAAGGAGTCATTAAGGATGCCATCTCAGTCGCAAACAAATTTAATAATAGAAAGACTTGAATCAATCAAAAATAATAAAGGCGATGTATCGGTCGGAGAGTTAAGAGAAAAGATGCAAAAGACTGTCCAGAAAAGATTTGGTGTTTACAGAGAGAGTGAAACCTTAAAACTGGGCAACGACGAATTGTATTCAATGTCCCAAGATCTTAAACATATTAAAGTCAAAGATCAGTCAGATGTTTTTAATACAGACTTAATTGAAGCTTTAGAACTTCATAACTTAATGCAAGTCGCTGGTAGTGTCGGTGTTTCAGCTGAACAAAGAACTGAAAGTAGAGGTGCTCATGCTAGAGAAGACTTCCCAGAAAGAGATGACGAAAAATGGCTTAAACACACACTTTTTTGGGGAGATGCTACAGATTATAAGGTCACTCACAGGCCCGTAAGAATGACAACACTAAGCAATCAAATCTCTGTTATACCTCCACAAGTAAGGGTTTACTAAATGGTTCAACTCACTCTTCCTAAAAACTCAATTCCAGTTAAAGGAAAATCATATTCCAATGTAGATCTCATTGATGAGCAGGCTCAACAAAACCATGATATCAGGATCGTTAATGTTTACCGATGGTCAGGTGAAGAAGACACGCCCCCTCAAATAGATCGATTTGAAATTGATGTAGCTAAAGCAGGGACAATGGTTTTGGATATATTAAATAAAATTAAAGCCGAGGTTGATCCAAGCCTAACTTTTAGAAAATCATGTAGAGAAGGTGTTTGTGGATCATGTGCAATGAATATAGACGGTGTCAATACACTTGCATGCCAGAAACATATAGAGGAATGTTCTGATGAAATTAATATATACCCTCTTCCTCATATGAGAGTTTTAAAAGATTTAGTGGTAGATTTGAAAAAAGCTTTTGAACAATTTAAATCTATAAAGCCATGGCTAAATAAAAAATCTCCAAACAATGAAAGAGAAAATATACAGTCAGTCGAAGATAGAGATAAGCTAGATGGCAAATGGGAATGTGTAATGTGCTTTTCTTGTAGTACCTCTTGTCCAAGTTATTGGTGGAATGAAGATGAATATTTAGGACCTGCTGTGTTACTTCAAGCAAACCGCTGGATAAAAGATAGTAGAGATGAAGAGAAAAAAGAAAGGTTGAATGAGTTGGATGATAGCCTTAAACTATATAGATGTCACTCAATCATGAATTGTACCAACTCCTGTCCGAAAGGATTAAACCCAGCTAAAGCTATAGCTGAAATAAAGCATGAAATATCCAAAATGGATAATAAGTGAATAAAATTTCACTAATTGGCGCTGGAAATATCGGCGGCACCCTCGCACATTTAGCTGCTTTAAAAAAACTTGGAGACGTAACACTAATTGATGTTGTAAGCGGTATGCCCCAAGGAAAAGCTTTAGATCTCAGCCAATCTTCTGCTGTTGAGGGTTTTACAGGGGCAATAGAGGGCACAAATGACTTTTCCAAAATGAAGGGATCTGATGTCATTATCATAACTGCTGGCTTACCTCGTCAACCTGGAATGAGCAGGGATGATCTTTTAGAGACCAATGGGAAAATAATTAAAAAAATAGCCCTAGATATAAAAAAATATGCCCCAAAAGCATTTGTTATTTGTATTACAAACCCCTTAGACGCAATGGTATACGTGCTTCAAAAATATTCTAAACTTCCTAAAAATATGTGTGTTGGAATGGCAGGAGTACTAGACTCTTCTCGAATGAAATATTTCTTATCAGATGCTTTGAACGTTTCTGTGAATGATGTTGAAACATTTGTATTAGGAGGACATGGAGATGACATGGTTCCTCTCATCAACTATACAACAATTGGAGGGGTACCTTTAATGGACTTCCTAAAACTTAAAAAATTTCCTTACTCAAAAATTGAGAAAATAGTCAATCGAACAAGAATGGGTGGAGGAGAGATAGTGAAATTACTAAAAAGAGGATCTGCTTTTTATGCACCTGCTAGTTCAGCCATTTTGATGGCAGAGGCATTTTTATTTGATCAAAAAAAACTATTGCCTTGCGCAGCTTTTATTAATGGTCAATATGGTCTTAGCAATATGTATATGGGTGTTCCTACAGTTATTGGAAAAAAAGGAATTGAAAAAATTATTGAGGTAAAACTTACCTCCAAAGAAAAGTTAATGTTAAAAAAATCTGTTAAATCTGTTCAAGGATTGGTATTAGCAGTCGATAAGCTTTTATAATTAAAAATAAAATGACATTTTTATGAGATAAGCGTATACATTATCTTATCAATGAGATCTTATAATTCATTTCTCACAACTAATAATGCTTCCCAAGTTATTTCTATTTATAAGGAGTATATAAAAGACCCAAGTTTAGTTGATAAAAGTTGGCATGATTTTTTTTAATACTCTTGCGCCTGAAGAGATTTCCATTTTAGCTGATTATCAAAAAATTGATTGGTCACAAACCTCAAGAGGTAAAGAATTTAATCAGACTTCGCTTGATCAAGCAATTACTGACTCTTTGAGACTAGTAATGATGATTAGAGCCTACAGAGAAATAGGCCACCTAATTGCTGACTTAGACCCTTTAGGCTTAATGATAAAAAATAGTCCATCAGGTTTAGACCCTGAGTATTATGGTTTTCAAGAAAAAGATTATGACCGTAAGATTTTCTTATTTGGTTATTTAGGTTTCGAAAAGGCAACTGTTAAACAAGTTTTTGAAAAATTACAATCTATATACTCTGGAACACTAGCAATTGAATACAAGCACATACAATCGGCTGAAGAATATAAATGGCTTAAAGATAGAATTGAAGAGAAAAAGGATATGCGACTTACTCCAAGGGGTAAAAGGACGATATTAGAAAGATTGGTTTCAGCAGAATACTTTGAAAAATTTTTAGATACCAAATACAGAGGAACAAAAAGATTTGGGCTTGAAGGTGCTGAGTCTACTATACCTGCCTTAGAACAAATTTTAAAGAGATCATCGGAGTACGGCGTCGAAGATTTTTCATTTGCTTGCGCGCATCGTGGCAGACTGAACATTTTAGCAAATATAGTTAAAAAACCTCATGTACAAATATTTGGTGAATTTATCCACGGTGGGGAAAATGCTTTAAGTGACCAAGGGTCTGGTGATGTAAAATATCATTTAGGCGCAAGTTCAGACAGAAGTTTTGGGGGTAATTTAATTCATGTTAGTATGGCAGCAAATCCTTCACATTTGGAAGCAGTAAACCCAGTAGTTGCTGGTAAAATTAGAGCAAAACAAAGACTTATTAGAGATAATAATAATACAAGAGTTTCTGGTCTCTTAATCCACGGAGATGCTGCAATTGCTGGTCAAGGAGTTGTTGCTGAAACTTTTACAATGTCACAGCTAAATGGTTATAGAATTGGTGGATTAATACATTTCATAATTAACAACCAAATTGGTTTTACCACAAGTCCTCAATATAGTCGTTCGGCACCCTACTCCTCAGAAATTGGAAAAATTGTTCAGTCCCCAATCTTTCATGTAAATGGTGATGATCCTGAGGCTGTGGTATTGGCCTCAAGAGCTGCAACAGAATTTAGAAATACTTTTAAAAAAGACACAATGGTTGACATGTTTTGTTATAGGAAACACGGTCATAATGAAGGAGATGAACCTTCATTTACGCAACCTTTGATGTATGAGACTATTAAAAAGAAAAAATCAGTTGCAAGTATTTATGCAAATAAACTTTTAGAGCAGGAGGTTGTTAATCAAAAACAAATTGACTACTTAAAAGATCAGATTTGGTCTGATCTTGAAAAAAAATTCGAGAAGGCAAAAAATTATAAATTGAAAACAAAATTATGGATGGGCGGTCAATGGAGTGGCTTAAGTCGTGCTCCTAAAGACCCCTTAAGAAGGGGAAAAACCTCTGAGTCTGAAAAGTCTTTAAAAGATACAGGTATAAAAATTACTAATATTCCAGATAATTTTAATTTGCACCCAAAATTGCAAAAATTTAATAATGCTCGCATCAAAGCTATAAAAACTGGAAAAGGGATTGATTGGTCTTTCGCAGAAGCTTTAGCCATAGGAAGTTTACTAAAAGAGGGATATCAAGTTAGACTCGCAGGTCAAGACTCTGGGAGAGGTACTTTTAGCCAAAGACACTCTGTTTTTTATGATCAAAAAACTGAAGAAAGGTATATTCCTTTAAACAATATTTCAAAAAAACAAAAAGAATTTGAAATAGTAGATAGTTTTTTGTCTGAATTAGGGGTACTTGGTTTTGAATATGGATATTCATTAGCTGATCCCAACACACTTGTTATGTGGGAGGCTCAGTTTGGAGATTTTGCTAACGGTGCTCAAATTATTATCGATCAATTTATTACCTCAAGTGAGAGAAAATGGATGCAGATGAGTGGTTTGGTTATGCTTTTACCCCATGGTCACGAAGGCATGGGCCCTGAGCATTCTAGTGCAAGAGTAGAAAGGTTTCTGCAAATGGCTGCTGAAGACAACATTCAAATTGTAAATTGTACTACTCCAGCTAGCTATTTCCATGCTCTAAGAAGACAGATACATAGAAATTTTAGAAAACCATTAATAGTATTCACACCAAAGTCCACATTACGCCATCCAAATAATATTTCTCATATTGAGGAATTCACAGGTAAAACATCTTTTCATAGAGTGATTGACGATGATATTAAAAATCCAAAAAGAGTTGTTTTCTGCTCTGGTAAAATATTCTATGAGTTAGATGATTATAGGTCTGAGCATAAAATTAAAGATGTTAAAATTATAAGAATTGAACAGATATACCCTTTCCCTTTTGACAGATTATCAGAAATACTTATGAAATATAAAGACTGTGAAATGATTTGGGCCCAAGAGGAACCAAAAAATATGGGCACTTGGGGATTTGTAAAAAGTAGAATTAGACATGTATTTGTTCAAAATAATTATGAGAAAAAAATACATTATGTTGGTAGGCGTCCCGCTGCAGCTCCAGCAACTGGTATTTCAAAAAGACATATTACTAACCAAATGCTCATTAAAGAATTAGCACTTAAATCATCATTAAAACGTGTTATAAAGGAAAGAAGCGGTGTGAGCTTTATGAAATTTAAAAACCTTCCAAAAGAATAATGAAAAATATTACTGTTCCTGAGCTTGGTGAGTCTATAATTGAGGGGACAATTACATCATGGTTAGTTAAAGAGGGTGAAAACTTTAAATCTGGAGATAATTTAGCTGAAATAGAGACTGAAAAAATTACAATTGAAATTCCCGCTCAATCCTCAGGAAAGTTAACTAAGATCATTGCCCCTGTAGGTGCTACGGTAAATGTTGGCCAGTCTATTGCTGAGATTACTGATGAGGTATTAATTGATGAAAGCTCTGAAAGCAAAATTAATCAGATTAAAGAGAAGAAAGAAACTGCAAAAGAATTAAAACTACCTAATAAGCCTGATATTATTGAGAAAACTGAGAACTCTCAAAGCTCTGAAAATAATCTTCAAAATTTCGATATTGAAATAGAAAATCAAAATGAAAAAACCATTCCAATGTCCAAGCTTAGACAAACCATTGCCAGAAGATTAAAAGATGCTCAAAATACTGCCGCAATTCTTACAACATTTAATGAAGTTGACATGTCGGCTATTATGTCTTTAAGAAAAAAAGAGCAAACATCTTTCAAAAAAAAATATGGTGTCAAGCTAGGCATTATGTCTTTTTTTGTTAAAGCCTGTACGGATGTCCTAAAAGAAATTCCAGAGATAAATTCAGAAATTTATGAAAATAAAATAATTTACAAAAATTATTTTGATATAGGAATAGCAATTGGATCAGAGAAGGGTTTGGTTGTTCCAATAATTAGAGATGCTGGAAATCTATCAAATGGTGATATTGAAAAAGAAATCATCGATTTAGCTCAAAAGGCAAATTCAAATAAACTTACGATGAAAGACTTATCAGGTGGAACTTTTTCAATTACAAATGGAGGAATATATGGCTCGATGATGAGCACACCTATTATTAATCCTCCTCAAAGTGCTATATTAGGTATGCATTCTATTATAGATAGACCTATTGCAGTAAAAAAGAAAATTGTCATAAAGCCAATGATGTATATAGCCTTAAGTTATGATCATAGACTTATTGATGGAAAGCAAGCAGTTACTTTTTTAGTAAGACTTAAAGAGCTTTTAGAAAATCCAGTTATAATTTAATTTTTTAAAATATTTTTCAAAACAAAATTTAATATACCATCGGCCTTGTAGTATTGTAGCTCATTGATGGTATCAATTCTTAATTTACATTCTAAAATTTTAGTACCCTCATCGTTTTTAATAAATATTTCCAAATCTTGTAAAGGTTTGGTTTCATCAGAGAGTTTTATATCTATAAGGTCAGAGGACTTTATATTTAAATCATTAAGTTTGTGGCTATTAAGTTGTATTGGAAGGACGCCCATTCCAACTAGATTTGATCTATGTATTCTTTCAAAGCTCTCTGCAATAACAGCTTTAATGCCTAATAATTTTGTTCCTTTTGCTGCCCAATCGCGAGATGAACCAGTTCCATATTCTTGACCTGCAAAAACGACAACATTTTCAAACCTTTTTGCGTATTCCATGGCAACCTCATATACACTCATTTTCTTTTTATCAGGTTCTAGAATTGAGTATCCTCCTTCAACATCAGACAGTAATTGATTTCTAATTCTGATATTAGCAAAAGTACCTCTTACCATTACTTCGTGATTACCCCTTCTTGCCCCATATGAATTAAAATCATTTTGTCTTATTTGTCGCTCCATAAAATAGTTTCCTGCAGGGCTCTCTAGTTTGATAGCTCCAGCAGGTGAGATATGGTCTGTGGTAACACTGTTTCCTAAAAGCAATAAGGGTCTTGCATTTTCAATATTTGTAATTTCTTTATTATCAGACTGACCAGTAAAAAAAGGAGGTTGTTGCACGTAGGTTGATGTCGGTTTCCATTTATATAAGTCGCCAGAAGATGTATTAATTTTTTGCCATTCTTTAGGTCCCTTTAAAGTATTAGAGTATTGCTTTTTAAACATTTCAGGTGATACATTTTTTTCTACTGCTTTACGAACTTCATTATTGCTTGGCCATATATCTTTTAAGAAAACCTCATTACCTTTTGTGTCGATACCAAGTGAATCTTTCGTTAAATTTGAAAGTACAGATCCAGCCAATGCATAAGCTACAACTAATGGAGGAGAAGCAAGATAGTTTGCTTTGACATGTGGATTAACTCTTCCCTCAAAATTTCTATTCCCAGAAAGCACTGAGGCAACCGTCAAATTATTTTCTGTAATGCACTCTGCAATATCTTTATCAAGAGGTCCCGAATTTCCGATACATGTAGTGCACCCATAACCAACTAGATGAAAGCCCAATTGATCTAAATATTTATTTAAGCCTGATTTATCTAGGTAATCAGTAACAACTTTTGAACCAGGTGCCAAAGATGTCTTGACCCAGGGCTTTACTTGTAACCCTAATTCACATGCTTTTTTTGCGACTAATCCGGCTGCAACTAAGACATCAGGGTTTGAGGTATTAGTGCATGAGGTAATAGCAGCAATAACAACATTTCCATCTTTCATTTTGTAATTATGGTTTTTCACTTTCCTTTCAATAGGTTTGTTCTTCGAAAATTCTTTAAAATTTAAATCCACACTCTCTAGATTAATTCTATCTTGTGGTCTTTTAGGCCCAGCCAAAGATGCTTGAACATTTTCGAGATTTAAATGAACGGTTTCATTATAATTACAAGTATTATCAGCCCATAAACCTTGGATTTTATTATATTTTTCAATAATTTCTATTAGAGCTGAGCTCCTAGAAGTTAATTTTAAATATTTAATGGTTTCTTCATCAACCGAAAAAAACCCACAGGTTGCACCATATTCAGGGGCCATATTGGCAATAGTTGCTCTGTCAGCAAGTGATAAGTTTTTTAGTCCATCACCATAAAACTCAACAAATTTTCCAACCACTCCTTTTTCTCGAAGCATTTGAACAATTGTAAGAACAAGATCTGTCGCTGTAACTCCTTCTTTCAACTTTCCAGCTATCTCAAAACCAACAACCTCAGGTAAAAGCATAGATACAGATTGACCTAGCATAGCAGCTTCAGCTTCAATTCCACCCACTCCCCAACCTAGTACTCCTAGCGCATTTACCATAGTAGTATGACTATCAGTTCCAACTAATGTATCAGGATATAAAAAATTTTTTTCATTTTGTTCTTTACTCCATACAACCTCTGCCAAATACTCTAAATTAACTTGATGACAAATCCCTGTACCAGGGGGTATTACCCTAAAATTTTTAAAAGCTTGTTGTCCCCATTTTAAAAATTCATACCTCTCAATATTTCTTCCAAATTCCATATCAACATTTTTTTGAAAGGCTTTTGGACTTGCAAAATAATCAACCATTACAGAATGATCTATTACCAAATCAACTTGTGACATGGGATTTACTTTTGAAGGGTCCTTTCCTTTTTCTGAGACAGCATCACGCATTGCTGCTAAGTCAGCAACTGCAGGTACACCAGTAAAATCTTGCATTAAAACTCTAGATGGAAGAAAAAAAACTTCATGTTTTTTTTCTGGGTTTTCCAAAACATTTCTAATTAGATTTACGTTGACATCTTCACCGTCTTCTAATCTTAACAAATTTTCTATAAGTATTTTTTTTGATTTAGGGAGAGTTTTTAGTTTTGGAAATTCATCTTCTAATAAGGATAAATTATAAAAGTTATATTCCTTTCCATTTAGAGAAAAACTGTCTAAAGTCTGAAAACTATTAACCGACATAATAACTAATTAATATCATTAATAAGTATATTTTTTTTATGCATAATGCTGATTAATTATCTTTTAAATTTATCTTTTAGTAAGTCATACAATTTTTGTGAGTCATAACTAAGATCTCTACCCGATCTTTTAATTAAGCCAATTGTTCTGGTTACGGATGGATCTATCAGAGGTCTAAATGATAAAGAGGTATAGTCTTTAGAAATGGCCAGTTTAGGGGCTAATGTTATTCCTAGTCCCTGTTCAACCATATTTAAGGCAGTAGGAATATGTCTTACTTCATAAGCCCAATCCATATCTTCTTTCTGAAGTGCGAGAGCATTTTCAATATAAATTCTGCTTCCGGAACCTTTCCAAATTGATATAAAATTTCGATCTTTGATTTCTGATAGTTTTACTTTTCTTTTTCTTTCTAATTTATCTCCTTTTGGAAATGCAACTACGTAATCTTCCACAAATAGTTTTTCAAAATTGATACCTGGCTCTTGAATACCTGTAAAATTGATACCAAAATCACACTCTCCTCCTAAAACACTATCAACAACATTATTTGATGACCTCTCTATGATTTGAACTTTACATCTGGGTTCAATTTCTTTGAAAGATTTTAAGGCAGAAAATAATATATTTCTGAGAGCTGAATGGACTACCCCAATTTTAATTATTGATGGAAAGCTATATTTCTCATTAAGTGTTTTGGTTGCTGTTTTAACCGCTTCTATAATACCTCTTGCTCGGTCATAAAAATTTCTTCCAGAGTAAGATAATTGAACTTTTCTTGTGGTTCTATCAAAAAGGGTAGTTCCTAACTCGTGTTCTAACTTCTGAATTCTTCTTGAGAGCGCAGGTTGAGATAAATTTAAATTATTTGCCGCCTTAGCAAATGAATTTGTTTCAGTTAGTTCAATAAATGCTTCTATATCACCAATTTCAATATTTATGCGCATATAGCATAAATATCAAAATATAACTTTATTTGCTATTCTTTTTTGTAGTAGTTTTCTTTACAGCCTTTACCCATCCTTGATAAAGATACTTAACTTCCTTTTTATGGAGTCTTGGTTTAAATATTTTTTCACTTTGCCATTTCTTTGATATTTCTTCAGTATTCTTGATAATTTTTGAAGAAAGCCCTACAAGGTAAGCTGCCCCCAATGCAGTCGTCTCAGTTATTTTTGGCCTATCACAATTTAGGATTAAAATATTCGATAAAAATTGAAGAAATTTTTCATTTGTCACCATTCCGCCATCAACTTTAATTTGTTTAATAGGTAAGCCACTATCTTTCTCCATTGCAATTATCAAATCTTTAGTTTGATATGCAACACTATCTATTGCAGCTTTAACATATTCAGCTACTCCTGTATTTCTTGTCATGCCAAAAATAGCTCCTCTCGCTTCACCATCCCAATATGGAGCTCCTAAACCTACAAAAGCAGGAACAAAATAGATTTGTTGACTATGATCGCTTTGGGAATATAAAACCTCTGTTTCTTGTGCCGTTTTTATAACTTTAAGGGAGTCTCTTAGCCATTGAATTGCAGCACCAGCAACGAAAATTGACCCCTCCAAGGCATAGGTAGTCTTATTGTTAATTCTATATGCAATTGTTGTAAGTAAATTGTTTTTAGAAATTTTTGGTTTCTGTCCGATATTCATGATCATAAAGCAGCCAGTGCCATATGTAGACTTAATAGATCCTGGTTTAAAACATGCTTGACCAATTGTTGCAGCTTGTTGATCACCAGCAATGCCTCCTATGTTAATTTTATCTCCAAAAAAAGTTGTATAACCAAAATCATCTGCACTATCTTTAACTGTAGGAAGAATTTTACGAGGAATATTGAAAATTTTAAGTAACTCTCTTGACCAGCAGTTTTTTTTGATGTCGTATAGCATAGTTCTCGAAGCATTTGTGGCCTCAGTAAAATAAGACCTTCCATTTGTTAACTTCCAAAGAAGCCAAGTATCTATAGTCCCAAATAAAAGCCTATCTTCTTGTAAAAGTTTTTTTGATAACTCTATGTTATCGAGTATCCATTTAATTTTGGTAGCTGAAAAATATGAATCAATTACAAGACCAGTTATTTTTTGTATCTTTTTTGCAAATCCTTTTTTAGTTAAGTCCTTGCAATAATTTACTGTTCTTCTGTCTTGCCAAACAATAGCTCTATAAATAGGTTTACCTGTTTGCTTATCCCATACGACAACAGTTTCCCTTTGATTGGTTATTCCTATGCCCAATATCTGGTCTGAATTAGCTTTAGCTTTCTTAATAGCATTTTGTGAGGTTTGTATAACAGAATTAAATATCTCCTCTGGATCGTGTTCTACACAACCATCTTTTGGAAAGTACTGCTTAAATTCTAATTGATCACTAGAGATAATTTCAAAGTTTTTATTAAAAATTATTGAACGTGTAGAAGTTGTTCCTTGATCAATTGATAGAATAAATTTTTTCACATTTGTACTAAAGGTGTCTTTTTAAAATAATTTCTAATTTATCCTTTGCTTCTTTTGGAAAATTAATTCCAAGCTTTGTTCTCCTAAAAAGGATATCTTCTGAAGTTCGAGCCATTTCTTCTTTAATGAGATATTTCACTTCAAATTCATAAAAGTCCCCAAAAATCAACTCTCCACCAGTTTCAAATTCATTATAATACTTATTAAGTTTTGATATTTTATTTCCATAAGTTTCAATAAGACGTCCAATTATTTTCTCTGAAATATTTGTATTATCTATTTCATTATTATGAGCACCCGGTAGTAACTCATTGTAAGTCCATGATTTGCTTGAGAAGTTAAGGTACTTTGATAATTTTTCCATAACCTGTTCAGAGAGTTTTCTATATGTCGTAAGCTTACCACCAAAAACAGTAATTATAGGTGCTCCTTCAATATCATCAATTTCAAAAGTGTAGTCTCTTGAAATTTTTGAAGCCTTTTGATTATTATCTTCAATCAATGGTCTTACTCCTGAATATGTCCATATTATATCATTGTTATTTATTTTCTTTTTTATGAATGAATTGACTGAATTAATTAGATAGGTTCTTTCTTGATCAGTAATCTTTGGGTTCTCAAAACTTTCAACTTCATGATCAGTTGTGCCAATTAAAGTATAATTTTTTTTATAGGGTATCATAAAAATTATACGTTTATCATTTAATTGAAGTATATATGCTTGGTCACCGTCATATATTTTTTTTACTACTAAGTGGCTTCCTTGGACAAGTCTCAATTTTTTTTTAGATTTAATCCCAAAAATATTATTTAAAACCGAAACTGTGTAAGGACCCGTTGCGTTAATAATTACCTTTGATTTTAAAATTTCTCCATTCTCCAAATAAACTGACCAGTATTCATTATCCCTTATAACTTTTGTAATATTTGTATTGACATATATCTTTGCACCTCTATTTATTGCATCTTCAGCATTAAGTAGAGCTAGTCTTGAATCATCAACAAATAGGTCAGAGTACATATATCCACTTTTAAAATTTTCTTTTAATGGATTTTCATCAAATTGTTGATTTAAATAAATAAATTTTGATCTCTCAAAGGAGGATTT
>CACKAZ010000012.1:0-29087 GCA_902598275.1 uncultured Alphaproteobacteria bacterium | reverse complement strand
AATTGTTTTTCTTAATTTAGGCACAAGGTTAAAAAAAGTTTTAGAGATTAATGAAATGATAAAAAATCATCATAAATTAAATTGCACTGTAGTAGACATGAGATTTGCAAAACCAATTGATACTAAGTTGATACAAAATCTAAATAAAACTCACGATATTTTTATTACTATTGAAGAAAATGCAATAGGTGGCTTTTCCAGTCAGGTTAATGATTTTTTAATCAATAAACTAAAAAAAACTCCAAAAATATTAAACTTCTTTATGAAAGATGAATTTATCGACCAATCTGATATTGATGATCAATATAATAAATCTGGAATTTCAAAGGAATTAATATTTGATAAAGTATCTATGCTTTTAAAGTGATTTAGATTTTTTTATTAAATATAGATCAGCTAATACAAAATTTGTCATTGCTACACCAACAGGTACTGCTCTTATACCTACACAGGGGTCATGACGACCAATTGTTTTAATTTTTGTCTTTTTTAAATTCTTAGTTATAGTTTTTTTCTCTGTTAAAACTGAGCTCGTAGGTTTTACTATATATCTAAATACAATATCTTGACCAGATGATATTCCACCTAAAACGCCACCTGCATGATTAGTATCAAAGCTTATATTTTTTTTATTAAGATCCATTTGATCAGAAGCATTTGTTCCATCTAAATTTACGAGATTAAATCCACTACCAAATTCAATACCTTTAACTGCATTAATACTCGTAATTGCCTTTGATATTTCTGAGTCAAGTTTTTGATAAATTGGTTCTCCAATGCCCACAGGACAATTTGAAACTCTCACCTCTATTATGGCACCAAGTGAAGAACCATTTTTGCGATGAAGTAAAATTAAATCTTCCCATTTTTTTACTATTGTCTTGTTCGGTGAAAAAAATGGATTTTTATTTATAAAGCTATTATTCCAAGATTTATCTTTAATTTTTTCCTTTCCTATTTGTATAACTGCACTTGTCACTTTTAATTTATTACAAAACTTTTTAAGAAGTAGTTCAGCTAAGGCTCCAGCAGCAACTCTCATAGCTGTTTCTCTTGCACTGGATCTTCCGCCACCCCTGTAATCATAATTTTTGTATTTCATGAAATAGGTATAATCTGCATGGCCAGGTCTAAATTTATTTTTTATATCTGAATAATCTTTACTTCTCTGATCTGTATTATGAATAATCATTGAAATAGGGGCACCTGTACTCTTACCTTCAAAAACTCCTGAAAGTATCTTTACTTCATCCTTCTCTTTTCTTTGAGTAGTAAACTTTGATTGGCCAGGTTTTCTCAAATTTAACTTGGTTTGGATAAATTTAGTATCAATTGTTATTCCCGATGGAAAACCATCTACTACACATCCTATAGCCTCTCCATGGCTCTCCCCCCACGTAGTAAACTTTAATAAATTACCAAAAGAATTATGTGACATTGTTTAATTATTTATTGCTAAACTCATTTAACAACCCTGCTACTCCTTCAGCTTCATCTACAGCTACCATTCCAACAGTATGATAACCGCAATCAACATGGTGAATTTCACCAGTTACGCCAGAAGAAAGGTCACTTAAAAGATATGTACCAGTATTACCGACATCTTCTAAAGTTACATTTCTCTTCAATGGAGAGTTAAGTTCATTCCATTTTAAAATAAACCTAAAATCGCCAATACCAGAAGCGGCAAGTGTTTTAATTGGGCCCGCAGATATCGCATTGACTCTAATATTTTTATCTCCCATATCTACAGCTAAATATTTAACAGATGCCTCTAAAGCTGATTTGGCAACTCCCATTACATTATAGTGTGGCATGACTTGTTCTGCTCCATAATAAGTTAAAGTCAAAATACTTCCTCCATCATTCATTAAATCATAACAATATTTACAAGACTCAGTAAATGAATAACAGGATATATTTAAACTATTTAAGAAATTTTGTTTTGAGGTATTTACATACTTACCTCTTAATTCATTTTTATCTGCAAAGGCAACTGCATGAACAAAAAAATCTAATTTTCCCCATTCATTTTTGATTTGATCAAAAGCTCTTTTAACTGAGCCTTCGTCACTTACATCACATTGTATCAACAGATCAGAACCAACAGATTTAGCTAAAGGGTCTATTCTTTTCAATAAGAGATCATTTTGATAAGTAAATGCTAATTCTGCACCATATTTCGAACATTGTTGAGCAATACCCCATGCTATAGATTTATCATTGGCTACTCCCATAATTAGTCCTTTTTTATTTTTTAAATCCATTTTTTGCTAAAATTAATATAATACTCATACCATGTCAGATAAATTAAATCCAATTATTAAGTTTAAAGAATGGTTTGATTTAGCCACAGAAAAAGAGATCAATGATCCTAATGCAATGTGTCTTTCAACAGTTGACGATAATAATTCTCCTCATTCAAGGATGGTTTTATTAAAGGATTATAGTGATGCTGGTTTTATTTTTTATACTAACTACGAAAGTAACAAAGGAAAAGATATTTTAAGAAATACCAATGTTTGCTTAAATTTTCATTGGAAGTCACTGCTAAGACAAATCAGAATAGAGGGAAAAGTTGAAAAGGTATCAAAAGAAATATCTGATCAATATTTTAATTCTAGACACTATTTAAGCAGAATAGGTGCCTGGGCTTCAAATCAATCAAAGATTTTAAATTCAAGAAGTGATTTAGAAGATAAAATTGAATTCTACAAAGGTAAGTATCCTGAAAGCAAAGATTTTCCTCGTCCAGATTACTGGGGTGGATTTATAGTCAAATATTCAAAAATAGAGTTTTGGGAGGATATGCCTCACAGAATTCACAAAAGAGAAGTGTTTGAACTAAATAATGATGATTGGGTTATCTATACTCTTAGCCCTTAAATTTTTTTTGAGTATTCGCTCCATCTTTTTAATAAATCAGAACTAGATGACTCTTTGTGACTACCACCTATTCCAAACTTCAAATCAATATTGTATTGTTTAGCTGTTTCAAATTCTAAAATTTTAGAGGAGTCTGATCTATCTCCTCCATTAGCAAATATAATTTTATCATTTGAATATTTATTTCTAATTTTTATTAATAAATTATTAGCACTTCCTTTATCATCATCTTCAAATTCCATAGTTTCGTTCACAACATTTAAGCTACTCACAACATATAATCTATGCTGGATATCCATAAAATAATTACCTTTTTTATTAATCAACCATTTATTTGAATTAACTCCCACTATTAAATAATTTGAAAACTTTAGGCAATCTTTCATCATCATGATATGTCCAGGATGAATGGGATCAA
This sequence comes from uncultured Alphaproteobacteria bacterium, assembly GCA_902598275.1. GTDB lineage: Bacteria > Pseudomonadota > Alphaproteobacteria > HIMB59 > HIMB59 > HIMB59. Next base: position 25,783 of record CACKAZ010000012.1, on the reverse strand, counting down.
AACCACCTGATACGATACTTATTATTTTATTTTTCATTTTTTATAGAAGATAAATAGCTCTCTAACTTAAAATATTCTTCGTTTGAAATATAATTTGGTGAAACATTTAATATATCTTGCCAAGTTGCAAGATAATTTAAATTAACCTTCATTTTAGACATATTTTTTTTTGCATTAGGGTATATACCATAGAAAAAAATTACATATATGTCTTTTACTTTGAGATCATTTTGTCTTAAAGCCTTTATGAAGTGTAATTTACTACCTCCATCAGTAGCCATATCCTCAACTAAAATTGATTGGGAATTTTTTTTAAAATCTCCTTCAATTAATTTTCCTTTTCCAAATCCTTTAGGGCTCTTTCTTATATAAATCATTGGGTTCTTCATTTTCTGACAAAGAAATGAAGAGTAGGGGATTCCTGCAGTTTCTCCACCTGCTATAATAGTAGAGCTGCTTTTATATTTAGATTTAATTTGCTTACTCATCTCATTGATTATAATTTCTCTTTCTTTAGGAAAGGAGATCAGCTTTCTACAATCAACATAAACTGGACTTTTTTTACCAGAAGTTAAGGTATATTTTTTTTTAAAATTTATATTAACACAACCGATACTTAAAAGTAAGTTTGCTATTTTTTCTCTATTATTTTTGATTTTGACCTTCGGCATTTTTCTGAGCAATATTTAACATCATTCCATACTTTTTCCCATTTTTTTCTCCAATTAAAAGGTCTTTGACAGACCAAACAGATTTTAAATTCTTTTTTACTCAGTTAAATAATCTTCTCAATTTCTTTATCCTCAAGATTACCATTAATAATGACAAGAGGACAATGTAACGAACTTGATTTTTCATATATCAATTTATCAATAAGAGGACCGGGCTTTCCAATATCCTTACTTGTTGCAAGTATAATGGTAGAGTTAGATGAATATTTATTCAAAAAATTAACAAATTCATCGATTTCATTAAACTTAAATATTTCTGATTTTGCTTTAATTTTTGATTTTTCGAGTATGAAACTGTGCACTTCTTTATGTTTTAGCTTTTCAGTTTCAATTTGATCTTTATCTAAAATCTTTTCAGTTAATGATGTGAGCATCATACCCTCACTAATACTTTGAATGAAACTCACTGTTGTAATACTTGATTTAGTAACTTTTGCCCTTCTTACAGCAAACTTAACAGCAGTCCACATCTCTTCACTTTGATCAATAACTACAAAATAATTTCTATTATTAAATTTTTTCATTTTCTTCTAAATATTAGATTGGTTAATAAACTTAGCAATAATGATATTATAATTAAAATAAAAACGTAAATAAAAGACTCTTTTTTTAATAACTCTTCCAATTTAAATGAAATACCACCTTTTTTTATTACTAAGTTTTTTGAAGACGTTTTTATGATTTGATTATTTTTTAATTCGTACATATAAACTTTAATATTTCCTGGTGATATATTATCCGGTATTAGAAATTTCTTTAAAAACAAATTTCCATTTAGGTTTTCAAGTTCCTCCTCAATAAACAAATTTTTACTTTTCATTGCTTTTCTGATTTCATATAGCCTTACAGAAGGTTTACTTATTAGCGGATGTTTCTCTTTTAAAGTCGATAATAAAAATATTTCATTCAAAGTTTTTTTTGGTGTGGTAAAGATAGCAAAAAAACTAGGTTGATTATTTAAACTTCGAGTTTTGTTGATCCATAAATAACCTTCTTTAACCTTAGTAGTTAATTTAGCATCCTTATCTTCTCCCTCAAAAATAAAAATGATACTACTTTCTTTGTCTTTATTGCCAAACAAAACCACTTCTTTACCTAAAAAATTTGAATTTATTTCAATGTCAAATTCATCTAAAGAAAAGTTAGATGCTAAAGTAATTTTGCAAAATAATAAAATAATTAAGAAGAATTTATACATAATTGATAATAAATAAATTCTCAGGTGTTCTAAATAAATCATATGCTAAAAAAGAAGAAATAATTAATAGTAGCATTCCAAATGTTACTTTTAAATTTTCTTGATCAAGCAAATCAACTATTCTTGATGCAACTGCAGCACCAACAGAACTACTAACGATTAAAACTAAAGCTAATACAAAATCTATATTTTGATTAATATAAATTTGCAAAAACAAAGACACAAATGCAACTATTGTGATGTTAAATAGTGACGTCCCTATGACTGAAATTGTTTTCATTCCTAAAAGATAAATCATACAAGGTATAAGTATAAAACCCCCACCTATCCCAGTTAGACCAGTCAAAACTCCAATAAGAAAACCTATAAATAAAGGAGCTAAAATGCTTATATATAATTTTGATTTTCTATATTTAAATTTTAATGGAAGACCGTGTATCCAAGAATGCTGATGTAATTTAAATTTTTTATCTTTATGAACAATATTAACTTTTGCAGTTTCGTATAGAATAAAAGTAGCAGTAATAATTAATAGGACGATATATATGCTATTCAGATAATTATCTATTAAACCAATATTTTTCAGGTTATTTAAGATTAACACTCCAAAAAATGTTCCAAATAATCCTCCAATAACCATTGTTACACCCATTTGGTAATCTATATTTTTTCTTTGAAAATGACTTACTACTCCTGTTGAAGTAGAAGCAAATACTTGAACGGTAGTAGTCCCAACTGCCACTGCTGGAGGTATTCCAACTAATATCAATAAAGGGGAGGATATAAATCCCCCACCTATACCAAAGAGTCCAGAAATAAAACCTATTCCAATACCAAGGGAAATTAATATATAAATATTTATAGATATTTCTGCAATAGGTAGGTAAAAATTCATATATTGTTTAAAAATATTATACTTAAAATTAATAAAATAAATTAATGATTAAATACACCTTAGCATTCGCGTGTTCAAGCGATGGTTTTATTGCGAAATACTCCGGAGATAATCCATTTGAATGGACAAGCAATGAAGATAAAAATCACCTAAATACCCTAATTAAGAATCATAAATGGCAGGTAATGGGTAGGAAAACACATGAATTAAATCCTAATGACACTAGGTCAAGAGTTATCTTTTCAAGAAAATATCAAGAAATTAAACAAATCAAAAATTCAATTAATCAATTCTATTTCAACCCAGATTTTAATCAGTGGGAAGAATTTGAAAATCTTTGCCAAGAAAGTGTTTTAGTATTAGGAGGAACTAGTGTTCACGATTATTTTTTATATGCTGACTTAATTGATGAGATTTTTATTACTATTGAACCTCTTACATTTAATGAGGGTATACCAGCTTTTACTTATATAAATTTTAAAGATTTAACCCCTTATTTAGAGGAAAGAGGATATCTTCATACTGAACAAAAAATTAATAATGGTGGCTCTTTATTAGTTAGTTTCTCTAAAACTTAAAAACTCAGCGTAATCATCTTTATCGTTTACATTAAAAAACTCAACTTTCTTATCTTTTGTAAAATTTAAAAAATCAAATCCTATTTCATCTGCAAACTTCATAATTTTGTATCCATCATTGTTTAGAAGAACATTTTCTAAATCCTTATAAATTTTTGAGGACCAAAAAGAAAACATTGGTTCAATAATATTATTAATTTTGGTAATATATGCATTCTTATTTTTTTTGGAAATTGAAAGAAAAATATCTATTATTTTAGTATTTATAATTGGTGCATCAGTAGGAAAAAGCGCAAACCATAGATCCTCATCTATGTTCTTGTATAAATCCAGAGCACTGTGTAAACCAGCTAAAGGTCCTTTATAACCTTCAATCTTATCTTTAACGACTCTGTATCCTAATTCTTCGTACTTTTGAATATCCCTATTCGCATTTATAATTATTTCATATGATTTACCTTTAAGACTATTAGTTAAAATCTCAATAAAATTTTTGTTATTAAATTTTAAAAAACTTTTATTCTCATAGCCCATTCTTGAAGATTTACCCCCAGTCAGAATAACTGATATGAGTTTACTCATTGTTGGTATATCTAAAGTCACCAGACAAAATATTAAATCTTTTACCTCTTATTCTTCCAATCATTGTTAAATTTTTCTTTCTAGCTATTTCAACAGCCCAGGCTGTAAATCCTGAACGTGAGAGTAATATTGGTATCTCCATTTTAATGCACTTCAATACCATTTCACTAGTTAATCTACCTGTAGTGTAAAAAGACATTTCTTTAACATTAATTTTTTTCTCTAGTATCAAACCAGCAATTTTATCGACAGCATTATGTCTTCCTACATCCTCAAAATAGTAAAGAGGATTTTCCCCCTTACAAAGTACACATCCATGAATAGCACCAACAGATAAATACAAACTTGGTTCAGTATTAATTTTTTTTGATAAATTAATTAACTGTTGATGGTTAATCTTTATTTTCTTATTTAAGGTAATTGAATTTATTTCTTCAAACAAATCTCCAAATACAGTGCCTTGAGCACAGCCAGAGGTATTTACTTTCTTTTTTAATTTTTCTTCATAATTTGTTTTGCCCTTAGTTCTAACAACTACAGTCTTTAGGTCTTTATGAAATTCAATTTTTTTTACATCCTCAATACTATTCAACATTCCCTGATTGAATAGGTATCCAATAGCTAAATATTTTGGATAATCGCCTATAGTCATAATTGTTACAATCTCTTGATTGTTCAAATAAAGGGTAAGTGGTTTTTCTTCAATAATTGGAATTTTTGTCATCTCTCCTTTTTCATTAGTTGATTTTTTTAATTTGAATAAGGATTTATTATTTACACTTGGTTTGATTAAAAAATCTGTCATATTTTTCTTGATTGTATTATGGTGACAAAGTGAAAACAATAGCTGTTATTGGTTGGAAAAATAGTGGCAAAACCACTTTGGTAAGTAATTTAGTAAAATTTTTTAAAGAAAAAAAAATAAAAATTGGTGTTGTAAAACATGCTCATCACTCATTTGATATTGATCATCCTAATACGGATAGCTATAAAATTCGAAAATCTGGTGCATACAAAACAACACTGGTATCTAATAAAAGACTTGCTTTAATAGAAGAGAAAATTACACCAGATATACATTTAGACAGTTTAATAGATCTCAATAAAGATTGTGATTTATTAATATTTGAGGGTTTTAAGAGTTATGATGAGTTAATAAAAATAGAGGTACATATAAAAAAGGATGATAAAGAATACCTCTACAAATCTATTAATAATGTAAAATACCTTGTTACTGATGATGATTTGGATCATCCAATACAAACCTATAATCATAGTCAAATAGATAAAATTGCATCTGAGATATATAATGAAAATTCCTAAGCTAATATCATTAGAATTTGCACAAAAAATAATTATTCAAGAAAAAAAGAAATTATTCAAAGAAACTAGGGTTAAACTAGAGAAATCTAATAATGCGGTTGCATCAAGAGCAATTATTTCACCGATAAACCTTCCTCTACAAAATTCTGCAGGGCTTGATGGTTATATTATTTCAAATAAAAATTTAAAAAAAATATTGATATCGAAAAGATTACTTAGCGCAGGACATTCATATAAAAAATTAAATCCCAAGTTAGCATATAAAATAAATACGGGTGCCATTATTCCACAAAACTTTAAAAATTTCATTTCCTTAGAAAACGCAAAAATTGAGGACAACAATTTAATAATCCAATATTCTAAAATTTCTAATAAAGATATTAAAAAAAAAGGAGAAGATTTAAAAAAAAATAAAATTTTAGTCAAAAAAAATGAAAAAATTGATTTTATAAAAATTGCATTACTTTCATCTGTAGGAATTACTAACTTATGGGCATACAAACCTTTAAATATTGGTGTCATATCTTCAGGAAATGAATTGATAAAATCTGGCAAAAAAATAAAAGACCATCAAGTTTATGACTCAAACAAAAATCAAATAATTTATTTTTTGAAGAAATTTAATATAAAAGCTAAAGATTTAGGTGTACTAAAAGACAACCAGTTAAAAATCAAAAGCTTTTATAAAAATAATCAAAATAAATTCGATGTCATTATAAGTTCTGGTGGGTCATCATTTAGCTCTAAAGATTTTATATCATCTTTCCTTGAAGGTAATACCAATCTACTTTTTAAATATGTAAGGATTCAACCTGGCCGACCAGTAATTTTTTCAAAATTAAAATCTAACTTTTATTTTTCACTTCCAGGAAACCCCTTAGCAGTTTTCATTAATTTATTTTTCTTAATAAGTTTATTTATAGATCCTTCTCGTAATAATAATTCAAGTATTACTAAATATTATAGATCTGCTTTTTCAGAAAATAAAAAATCTAATATAACAAAATTTTATCGTGTGAAATTATCTAAAAACTTATTACATACCCACAATTCAAAAGGATCGGCAAAACTAATCTCTCTTTCAGAAGCTGACGGGTTAGCTATCATCCCAGAGGGTATAAATAAAATAAAAAAAGGTGAAAAGATTAATTTTATTGAATTTTAAATTTTATATTTACTAATTTGCCCTCTTTTTTGAGTGAGATTATCTTATATTTATTTTCTTCACAAAAATTTTTAAAATCAAACTGTGATAGAGGGTCATCACTTTCTATAATGAGTATATCATTTTTTTTTAGTTTTTTTATAAATTTTTCAGCTTTTAATACAGGTATAGGGCATTCAAATCCTTTAGTATCTAGATAATAATTCATTTACATATATATTTATTTTAAAAATCCATGGAAATAAAGAATTTAGAAATTATTTTAGCTTTAGACAGTGAGAAGCATTTCAATAGAGCTGCAGAAAAACTAAATATTTCTCAGCCTGCTTTATCTATGAAATTAAAGGCTTTAGAAAACGAAATAGGAGTAAGACTAGTTAAAAGAGGTAAGAATTATATTGGGTTAACTTCCGAGGGAGAAATTTTTAAAGAAAGATTTAAAAACATAGTCAAAGAATATTCTAATATGAAACAATTAAGCACTGAGTTAAAAAATAATTTAACAGGAAATTTAAGAATAGGAGTAATTCCAACTGCTTTATTAGAGGTTTCTTTTTTGCTCAATAGTTTCGTCAAGAAATTTACTAATGTAAAATTACAAGTTATCTCTATGTCCTCAAATGAGATAGATCGAAATCTGCATGATTTTAAATTGGATCTTGGTATTAGCTATTTAGAAAATGAGCCTATTTTAGGAGTTGAAAAAATACCTCTTTATAAGGAGACATACTATTTAATTTCTAAAAAAGAGGATCTAAAAGATAAAAAGAAGATTAAATGGCAAGAATGTGGCAATTTAGATCTATGTTTAATTTCAAAAGAAAATCAATTTAGAAGAATTTTAGATGCAGTGTTTAAAGAGAATAATATTAATCCTAGAGTTTTAATTGAGTCAAATTCGATGACACATATATACTCACACGTTAATAGTTCTGAATTCTCTACCATAATGCCATATATTTTTACTCAATCTTTTAACTACGATGAAAATACAAATTTTATTCAATTAGTTTCCCCTGAAATCATGCATAAAGTAGGTATTGTTCATATAGATGATAAAAGTCCCTCACCCATAAAAAATAACTTTCTAAAGTTCTTAAAAAGCTTTAATAAGTAATTATTATCAATTAATTACTTATTGATAATTGATTCTTAATAAATAATTACTACATTACACATAATGAAAGAAGACTCTCAAAGTAAGATTCACCCAGGCTCTGGTAGAAGAAAAGCACTTGAATTTAATAAAGGTCGCCAAAGTGATGATCAGTCAATAGACGATCTTAAAAACCTTATACCAAATGACTATTTTAGACAAAGAGATATGTTAATTGAAAGTCTTCATTTAATTCAAGATCGATATAAGTGTCTTAAACCTAAACACTTAACTGCCCTTTCAGAGTTAACCAATTTACCTCTTACTGAAATTTATGAGACCGCCTCATTTTACGCTCACTTTGATATATACAAAGAAGATGATTTAACCCCACCAGATACAACTATAAGAGTGTGTGATGGTATTACATGCGAGATGAACGGATGCAAATCTTTGGTAAAAGATTTAAAAGATAATTTGGATAGTAGTAATATAAGAGTTGTCAGAGCTCCATGTATGGGGAGATGTCACCAGGCACCAGTAGTTGAAGTAGGAAAAAAACATTTTGTAAATGCAAATTTGAGTTTAGTTCAAAAAGCTTTAGAAGAACAAGATACAAAACCTGTTATTCCAAATTACATTAGCTACGATGATTATGTAAAAGAGGGTGGATATAAAATTTTAAAAGACTGTATTGAAGACAAGAAAGACCCTATGAAGTTGATCGAAGAAATGGAGCAATCAGGACTGAGAGGTTTAGGTGGTGCAGGATTTCCAACAGGTAGAAAATGGAGATTTGTTAGAGCTGAGGATAAACCAAGGCTAATGGCTATTAATGGAGATGAGGGTGAGCCAGGAACATTTAAAGATCATCATTATTTAACTCGAGATCCACATAGATTCCTTGAGGGTATGCTAATTGCTGCGTGGGTTGTTGAAGCTACTGATGTTTATATATACATGCGCGATGAATATCCTGATGTGATTAAATTTTTAAAAAAAGAAATTAAAATTTTAGAGGATAATAACTTAAATATTAAAACTAGAATTCATTTTAGAAGAGGTGCAGGTGCTTATATTTGTGGTGAAGAGTCCTCTATGTTAGAGAGCTTGGAGGGTAAGAGAGGATTACCAAGACATAAACCTCCATTTCCATCTCAAGTAGGTTTGTTTGGTAGACCCACTTTAATTCACAATGTTGAAACAGTTTTTTGGGTAAGAGAAATTTTAGAAAAAGGAGCGGTTTGGTTTAGTAGCCATGGTCTTAATGGTAGAAAGGGTTTAAGAACATACTCGGTTTCTGGAAGAGTAAAAAACCCTGGTGTAAAGTTAGCCCCAGCTGGTATCACAATAAAACAGCTCATTGATGAATATTGTGGTGGAATTCAAGAAGGACATACATTTAAAGCGTATTTACCAGGCGGAGCTTCTGGTGGTATACTTCCTGCGAAATTAGACAATGTTCCATTAGATTTTGATACACTTCAAGAACATGGTTGTTTCATCGGATCTGCAGCAGTGGTGGTGTTATCTGATAAAGATAATATGAAGGATATTGCTAAGAATTTGATGTTCTTTTTTCATGATGAGAGTTGTGGTCAATGTACTCCATGCAGAAACGGAACTGAGAAAGCTCTTAAACTAATGAATGAGTCCTCCTGGGACGTTGATCTCCTCAAAGAATTATCATCAGCAATGATGGACGCCTCAATATGTGGTTTAGGACAGGCAGCACCAAACCCAATGCTATCTGTTATTAAACATTTCCCTGAAGAGGTAACAAACTAATGTCAGAAAATATTAAATTCAAGATCGATGGGAATGAATATTTAGCTAGTAAAGATGAGTCTATCTGGGACGTTGCAAAAAAAAATAACATAGATATTCCCCATCTTTGTTATTCTCCTGAGCCGGGTTATCGAGCAGACGGTAACTGCCGTGCATGTATGGTCGAAATTAAAGGTGAGAGAAATCTTGCTGCTTCATGTATCCGTAAACCAACTGAGGGCATGGAGGTCACCGTAAATTCTTCTAGAGCACAAAAATCTCGCTCTATGGTTTTTGAACTTTTAGTATCTGATCAACCTGACAAAAATGTTTCACCTGATCCTGAGTCAAAATTTTGGAACTGGTCAGATAAATTAGGTGTCACCGATAGCCGTTTCCCAAGTAAAGATAAAATAGAATTAGACAGGTCTCATAAAGCTATGAGTGTAAATTTAGATGCATGTATTAATTGTAATTTATGTGTTCGTGCTTGCCGTGAGGTTCAGGTTAATGATGTGATTGGTATGGCTTATAGAGGTTCAACTGCTAAAGTAATTTTTGATTTGGACGATCCAATGGGTAATAGCACTTGTGTTGCGTGTGGAGAGTGTGTTCAAGCTTGTCCAACAGGAGCCCTTATGGAGTCCACTGTTGTCAATGAGGAAGGTCATAGAGACGCTTATTCAGATAAAGTTGTAGAGAGTGTTTGCCCTTACTGTGGCGTTGGATGTCAAACTGAAGTTCACGTTAAAGATGAAAAAATTTTATACGTTGATGGAAAAAATGGTCCCGCAAACGAAAATAGACTATGTGTTAAAGGCAGGTTTGGCTTTGATTATATAAATCATGATGGGAGACTTACTAAACCTTTGGTAAGAAGATCTGGTGTAAAAAAAGATCCTAATTTAGAAATTAAAGATGCAGATATTTATGATTATTTTGAAGAAACCACTTGGGAAGACGCTTTAAGTAGGGCTTCAGAAGGCTTTGTAAATTTAAAAGAAGATCATGGGCCAAAAAGTTTAGCTGGTTTTGGATCTGCGAAGTGCTCTAACGAAGAGGCTTATCTCTTTCAAAAATTAGTAAGAGTGGGTTTTGGATCTAATAATGTCGATCACTGTACTAGACTTTGCCATGCTTCTTCAGTTGCAGCATTAATGGAATGTGTAAATTCTGGAGCTGTATCAGCACCGTTTATGTCTGCCTCTGATGCAGACTGTGTAATCGTAATTGGAGCTAGACCTACAGAAAATCATCCAGTAGCAGCTACTTATCTCAAACGCGCTGCAAAAAGAGGTTCAAAACTTGTTGTGATGGACCCAAGAAAACAAGGTTTAACAAAACACGCTACTCATAATTTACAATTTAAAGCTGGTACTGACGTTGCCATGCTTAATGCACTTCTATACACAATTGTTGAAGAAAAACTTTATGACGAACAATATATTCAAGGACAAACTGAAGGCTTTGAAAAATTACAAGAGGAAATAAAAGATTTTTCTCCTGAGAAAATGGAAGCCATTTGTGGAATTAAAGCTCAGGAATTACGTGAGGTTGCGAGACTTTATGCAAAATCAGAGAGATCAATTATATTCTGGGGCATGGGAATTTCTCAACACGTTCATGGAACAGATAACGCAAGATGCTTAATCGCATTAGCCTTAACAACCGGACAAATTGGTAGAGAGGGAACAGGACTACATCCATTAAGAGGGCAGAATAATGTTCAAGGCGCCTCTGATGCTGGATTAATTCCAATGGTCTTTCCAGATTATCAATCTGTTGAAGATGGAAGTATTCATCAAAAATATGAAAATTTTTGGAAGACAGGCTTAGATGATAAAAAAGGTTTAACAGTTGTCGAAGTTATTAATAAAATTTTAGAAGATGAAATTAAAGGGATGTACATAATGGGAGAAAATCCTGCGATGTCAGATCCAGACCAAAATCATGCAAGAGCTGCATTAGCTAAATTAGATCATTTAGTAGTTCAAGATATTTTTATGACAGAAACCGCATGGCATGCTGATGTTATTCTTCCATCTTCAGCGCATGCTGAAAAAACTGGAACTTACACAAACACAAATAGACAAGTGCAATTAGGGCGACAGGCGGTAGCTCCTCCAGGATCTGCGAGACAAGACTGGTGGATTACTCAGGCTATTGCCCAGGGTTTGGGTTTAGATTGGAGCTATTTACACCCAAGAGATATCTTTAATGAAATGGCACAAGTCATGCCATCGTTAAAGAATATAACCTATGAAAGATTAGAAAATGAAAACTCCGTTACATATCCTTGTGATGATCCAAATAAACCTGGAAATGAAATTATATTTAATGAAAATTTTCCAACTGCAAATGGAAGAGGTAAGATAGTTCCTGCAAAATTAATACCCCCAGCAGAATTACCAGATGATGATTTTCCAATGATTTTAACCACAGGAAGATTGTTAGAGCACTGGCATACGGGATCTATGACAAGAAGAGCAAATGTTTTAGATCATCTTGAACCTGAAGCAATAATAAGCATGAACAGATGGGATATGAAAAGAATGACAATTAACCCTGGAGATCAAGTTTTAGTTAAAACTAAAAGAGGATCACTTGCTATTAAAGTTAGAAGTGATAGAGAAATTCCTGAAGGTATGGTTTTTATGCCTTTCTGTTTTGCCGAAGCTGCAGCAAATGTATTGACTAACCCACAATTAGACCCAATCGGCAAAATCCCAGAATTTAAGTTTAGTGCAGCAAGTGTAGAAAAAATACAAGCTGTAGCAAATTAATTTTAAAAAATATTCAGAACTTCTTTGATAGGTATGTTTTTTATGTAAATAATTAAACCTATAAGAATTAAAAAGAGAAAATTAATTGTCATAATAAAATGAAATAACCTAAATTTTGATTTGAAATTGATATTTTCACTTTCAAGCACAAGTAATGATTTATTTTGTTTAATTGTTGATTGATTATCTAATTGATGAAATATGCTTAATTCTCCATCTAATGATTGATCCACTTGTGTGACCTCGGATTTATTTTGTAAAAAAGAATCTAGAGAATTTAGTTTCTTTTCCAAAGATTCAATTTTTGAATTTAATTCATTAAAATCTAAATTATCATTATTAGATTTCACTTCTATTGTAGGTGATGTTTGTTCAACCTTTGGACTATATTCTTTATTTTCTAATTGTTTTTTAATTTCAGCTAATGAGTCTAAAATTTTTTTGGACTTATCTTCGTTTAAATTTGAAGTATTGCTTTTTGAAGTATCTCTACCAAATTGATCAATGTCTGAAACCATAAACTTTAAGATTAATGTAACTCTTAGAAATAATCAATTGAAGACAGTGGTGCCGCCTGCCGGGATCGAACTGGCTACCTGATGATTACAAATCAACTGCTCTACCAAGTGAGCTAAGGCGGCATTGTTTAATTATTTATATTAAAATTTAAAATAAACAATATTTAAAAAGTACTAATTTTGAAATGATAAGCAGCAATTGCTAGAGAATTAGCAGCATTATAACTATCTATTCCGTTTACATTCTCTTGGGGGATGCATATTTTAAAGTCACTCTTACTTAATATATTTTTTCTAATACCCTTTCCCTCACTACCTACTATAATCACTGACTTATTATCAAATTTAAAATCTTTATTAATTTCTTGACCACTCATGTCTAGAGAATAAGTCCAATATCCATTTTTTTTTAAAAATGATATTGACCTGTTTATATTTTTGGAAACATGATATTTCAATACCTCAACAGCTCCAGACGAAGTTAAAGAGGTTACGTCATTAATATCTGCTGAAGAATGCTCAGAGAGCATTAAACCATCAGCGCCTATTAGAAGCGCTGTTCTTATTATGTTTCCTAGATTATTTTGATCTGTGATTTGATCAGCTACAACAATAAGTGATTTTTCATTATTTTTAAGAATATCCTCTAAATTAAAGGGTTTATATTTCTCTCTTCTTATAGCGATATCACTGAAAAACCTATCATTTTTAATTCCAAGCCTAGAAAAATCACTTTTTTTTAATAATCTAGTCTTACTATTGAGTTTATTTTGTTCTATTAATTCAGAAAAAAATGATTTTTTTTCAATATTTATGAATATTTCAATTATTTTTTCAGGATTGTGTAATATACAACTTGTGCATGAATTTATTCCTGAAATTAGCATAGTCTCTAAATAACAGTAAAAAATTAGGAAGTCTATTGACTTTCAAAGACAAATATCTATTAATCAACAACTGTTTTATACAGTTTGGAGGGATGGCCGAGTGGTTAAAGGCGGCAGACTGTAAATCTGTTCACGCAAGTGTACGTAGGTTCGAATCCTACTCCCTCCACCACTTTTTTCTCACTTTTCTTATTGAATTTTAAAGAAAAATTAGTAGTTTATCGGAACTCACAAGGATTTGATTTGAGTATGTTTTGTAGTGGTTACCCGCTAATTCGCGGGTGTAGCTTAATGGTAAAGCTCCAGCCTTCCAAGCTGGCTACGAGGGTTCGATTCCCTTCACCCGCTCCAATTGCATTGAAAAAATTAAGTAACAGATATTAAAAAAAGAGGTAACAACTTAAAATGACTAAAGAAAAATTTGACAGATCGAAAGAACACGTCAACATCGGAACTATCGGTCACGTCGACCATGGTAAAACCACACTTACTGCTGCAATTACAAAAGTATTAGCTGAAAAAGGTGGCGCAGAGTTTACTGCGTATGATGAAATTGATAAAGCTCCTGAAGAAAAAGAGAGAGGTATTACAATTTCAACTGCGCACGTTGAATATTCAACAGACAAAAGACACTATGCTCACGTTGACTGTCCTGGTCACGCAGACTATGTAAAAAATATGATCACTGGTGCTGCTCAGATGGATGGTGGTATATTAGTTGTTAACGCAGCTGACGGTCCAATGCCTCAAACCCGTGAACACATTCTTTTAGCAAGACAGGTTGGTGTTCCTGCACTTGTTGTTTATTTAAACAAAGTTGATCAGGTAGATGATCAAGAATTATTAGAACTTGTTGAAGTTGAAATTAGAGAACTGTTATCAAAATACGATTTTCCTGGTGATGATATTCCTATCGTTAAAGGATCAGCCCTTGCTGCAGTTGAAGATAGAGATGAAGATATTGGAAAAAATTCAATTGTTGAGTTAATGTCAAAGATTGACGAGTACATTCCTGCTCCAACAAGAGAACTAGACAAACCATTCTTAATGCCAGTTGAAGATGTATTTTCTATTTCTGGAAGAGGTACTGTTGTTACCGGAAGAGTAGAACAAGGTATCATTAAACCTGGTGAAGAAATTGAAATTATTGGTTTGAAAGATACAGCTAAAACAGTTTGTACTGGTGTAGAAATGTTCAGAAAACTTTTAGACTCAGGTGAAGCTGGTGATAATATTGGTGCACTTCTTCGTGGTACTAAAAAAGAAGAAGTTGAAAGAGGCCAAGTTTTAGCGGCTCCTGGTAGTATTAAACCACACAAAAAATTTAAAGCCGAGATTTATGCTTTAAGTAAGGAAGAGGGTGGTAGACATACCCCTTTCTTTGCAAACTACAGACCTCAGTTTTATTTTAGAACTACTGACGTTACTGGTTCAATTAAATTACCTGAAGGTACTGAAATGGTTATGCCTGGAGATAATATTACTCTTGAAGTCGAGCTGTTAGCTCCTATCGCAATGAATAACAATTTACGCTTTGCTATTCGTGAAGGCGGAAGAACAGTTGGATCAGGAGTTGTTTCAGAGATTATCGAGTAAAAATATTCTCTGCAGTAATACTAATATGAAGGAGTGTAGCTCAATTGGTAGAGCGCCGGTCTCCAAAACCGGAGGTTGCGGGTTCGATGCCTGCCACTCCTGCCAAAATAAGAAAAAAAAATATGAAATTTAACCCAGCTAAATATTTAAGAGAAGTTCGACAGGAGGTATCTAAAGTTACCTGGCCCTCTAAACGAGAAACTTTTACATCAGCTGGAATTGTTTTGGTTGTGATTAGTATTGCTGCAATTATTTTGATGCTCTTAGATCAATTTTTTTCATTTATTGTGAGAATAGTTTTAGGTTAGTTCAATGGTTGAAAGTACAGATTCCTCAAAATGGTATGTTGTACATTGTCATTCTGGATTTGAAAAAAAAGTAGCAGACTCAATTTTAGACGAAGCAAAAAAAGTTAATTTAGAGGATTCAATATCTGAAGTTTCTGTGCCTACCCAAGCAGTTGTTGAAGTAAGAAGGGGTGTCAGAGTTAATTCCGAAAAAAAATTTTTTCCAGGATATGTTTTAATCAAAATGATTATGAATGATGATACTTGGCACTTAGTGAGAGATATCCCAAAAGTTTCAAATTTTCTTGGAACAAAAGACAAACCAATTGCTATATCAGAAAGAGAAGTATCTAAATTATTGCAAGATATTACAGAAGGTGTTGACAATCCTAAACCTAAATTTGAGTACGAAGTTGGTGAACAAATTAAAGTATCAGATGGTCCATTTGCTTCATTTAGTGGTATTATAGAAGAGGTTGACAGTTCAAGACAAAAGCTTAAAGTGTCCGTCTCAATTTTTGGGAGACCTACACCTTTAGAGTTAGATTATTCACAAGTGGTTAAAGGCTAATTAAATGGCAAAAGAAGTTTTAGGATATATAAAATTACAAATTCCAGCTGGATCAGCAAATCCTGCTCCTCCTGTTGGCCCTGCCTTAGGTCAAAAAGGTTTAAACATTCAAGATTTTTGTAAACAGTTTAATGATAAGACAAAGGATTTGGAAAAAGGTGCTCCAATTCCAACTGTAATCACTGCATATAAAGACAGATCATTTGATTTTGTAACAAAAAAACCTCCAGTTACCTTCTACTTAAAGAAAGCTGCAAAAATTAAAAAGGGTTGTCAAACACCTGGCCGATCAAAGCTAGGTAAAGTTACAATGAAACAAGTTGAAGATATCGCAAAAGAAAAATTAGAGGATCTTAATGCTTACGATGTCGAGCAAGCATCAAAAATTATACTTGGATCAGCAAGATCGATGGGTATGGAAGTAGTTTAATGAATTTAACTAAAAATAAAAAAAAACAAATTGAAGGTATTGATTTTTTAAAGATTTACAAAATATCTGATGCAGTTAAAATTATTAAAGAAAAAAAATATGTAAAATTTGATGAGTCTTTAGAGGTATGCATTAATACGGGTATTGACTCTAAGCAGTCTGACCAAAATGTCAGAGGAAGCTTTATTCCTCCTCATGGATTGGGAAAAAAGGTTCTAATTGCTGTTTTTGCTCAAGGAAAAGCTGCAGAAGAAGCTAAAGCTGCTGGTGCGAAGCATGTTGGTGGAGATGACCTTGTTGCTATTCTTGAAAAAAAGATAGACGTAGATGTTATTGTTGCCACACCAGATATGATGTCTGTTGTAAGTAAAATAGCAAAGATTTTAGGGCCCAAAGGTTTAATGCCTAACCCTAAAACAGGTACTGTCACAAATGATGTTAAAAGCACAATCGAAAATATTAACAAAGGACTTGTAGCATATAAAAATGATAAAGCAGGAACAATACACGCTGCTCTTGGAAAAGTTAGCTTTGAAGAGAGTCAATTAACTGAAAATGTAGTTTCTTTTCTTGATGAAATAAAAAAAATTAAACCATCTGGATTAAAAGGTAATTTTGTAAATTCTGTTTTCTTATCCTCTTCTATGGGATTTGGCTTAAGGGTAGAAGTTTAATGAATAAAGCTGAAAAACAACAATATATTGAAAATCTTGATCAAATGTCAAAAGATTATTCTGCAGTTTTTGTTGCATCTTTTTCAAAGATGTCTGTAAAAGAAATGATTGAATTTCGCACTGAAATTAGAAATAACGACGGTGTAACTAAAGTATCAAAAAATAACATCGTTAAAATATTTGTTAACAAAGATGATGAAAAAAAAGGTCTGATTGATTTTTTATCAAATCAAAAATTATTAATTTTTACAAATAATCCTGTAGGAACAGCAAAAGTTTGTAAAAAATTCGAAAAAGATTTAAAAAAGCTATCTGCAGAGGCAGCTTTTTTTGATAACCAGCTATATTCAAAAGAGGATATAGCAAAGGTTGCAACTTTACCTTCTCTCGATGAAATCAGAGGAAAAATAGTTGGATTGATTAATGCACCAGCATCAAAACTTGTAAGATTATTACAAAGACCGGATCAGGACATTATTTCAATATTACAAAACAAAAAAGACTAATTAGGGAGAGACAAAAAAATGGCAGATTTAAACAAAATTGTTGATGAACTATCAACACTAACAGTAATGGAAGCAGCAGAACTTTCAAAACTATTAGAAGAAAAATGGGGCGTAACCGCAGCAGCACCAGTTGCAGTAGCAGCAGGTGGAGCAGCTCCAGCAGCAGAAGCAGCAGAAGAAAAAGATGCTTTTGATGTTGTTTTAACAGCAGCTGGCGATCAAAAAATTAATGTTATTAAAGAAGTAAGAGCAATCACAGGTCTTGGTTTAAAAGAAGCTAAAGATATGGTAGAGAGTGCTCCAAAAACTTTAAAAGAAGGAGCTAAGAAAGAAGAGGCGGAAGCTATGAAGACACAGCTAGAAGCCGCAGGCGCAAAAGTAGAACTTAAATAACTTATATTATAGGTTCTACATATTATGCCACTTAGCTTTACAGAAAAAAAACGAATTCGCTATTCATTTGGAAAGATTGGTAAAACGATCGATGTTCCAAATTTAGTCGATATTCAAAAAATTTCCTACGATAAGTTCCTTCAATTAGGAAAATCAGTAGAGAATCGTTCAAATACAGGCCTGCAGGAAGTCTTTAATTCTGTCTTTCCCATAAAAGACTATGCAGGTAAATCTGAACTTCACTATATTGATTATTATCTTGATAATCCAAAATATGATGTTGATGAGTGTAGAAGGAAAGGATTAACCTTCTCTGCGTCTCTTATGGTCACTTTTCGATTGATAATTTGGGATATCAATGAAGAAACAGAAGAAAAATCTTTAAGGGATATCAAAGAACAAGTCGTCTATTTAGGTGATTTACCTTTGATGACAAATAACGGTACTTTTGTAGTTAATGGAACTGAAAGAGTTGTAGTCAGTCAGTTACATAGATCACCCGGTGTATTTTTTGACCATGATGAGGGTAAAACTCATGCAAGTGGTAAGGTCTTATATAATGCAAGAATAATTCCATACAGAGGTTCTTGGTTAGATTTCGAATTTGATCATAAAGACAACTTATTCTTTAGAATTGACCGAAAAAAGAAAATGATATCCACCACTATTCTTCAAGCCTTGCCATCAAAGGCCTCAGAAAAATATTTACAGGAGTGTATTCAAAATAAGGTTGAGCCGGATATATACAAAGTATCAGGAATGACATCTGAAGAAATTTTAACTTATTTTTACGAAACTTTTAATTTTAAGAAAAGTAAAGAAGGTTGGATAGTCAATTTAGATTTAAATAAATTTAAGTATAAAAACTTACCCTTTAATTTGGTAGACCCCAATACTAATGAAGTAGTAGCTTACAAAGACATAAAATTATCACTTAAATTACTCAAAGAAATTAAAGATAAAAAAATTAATAAATTTTTCTTTAAAGAAGAGGATCTCTATGGTTTTTATTTATCTAATGACATCGTTAATTATGATAACGGATTAGTTTATGCCGAAGCTGGTACGTTATTAAGTGAAGAGTTTTTTAAAAGACTTGAAGAATTATCAATTAATCAATTTTCTGTTATTAACGCTAATCAAGCTACTGGTAACTTAGGTGTTATTAATTCTCTTGTAGCTGATAAAAATAATTCACGAGAAGAAGCTCTTTTTGATATTTTCAAAATTTTAAGACCAGGTGAGCCTCCAACTTTAGAAGCAAGTAACTTTTTATTTCAAAATATGTTTTTTAGTGAAGATAGATATGATTTATCAGAAGTAGGTAGGGTTAAATTAAATACCTACCTATCTCTAAATAAAGATAATAAAAAAAGAATTTTAAGTAAATCTGACATTCTTGCTGTTGCCAAAAAACTTTTTGATATGAAAACAGAAAGTGCTGGTAAAGATGACATAGATCACCTTGGAAATAGACGTGTTCGTTCAGTTGGAGAATTAATTGAAAATCAATACAGGATTGGTTTAGTAAGAATGGAACGTGCTATAAGAGAAAAAATGGGAACTGTTGATATTGAATCAATTATGCCTCAAGACCTTGTTAATTCAAAACCTATACAAACTGTTTTAAAAGAATTTACTGGAACAAGTCAACTAAGTCAGTTTATGGATCAAACTAACCCGCTTAGTGAGATTACACACAAAAGAAGAATTTCTGCACTAGGCCCTGGTGGTCTGACAAGAGAAAGAGCTGGATTTGAGGTTCGAGACGTGCACACTACTCATTACGGTAGAATATGCCCAATCGAAACTCCTGAGGGTTCAAATATCGGTCTAATTAATAGTCTTTCATCTTTTGCAAGAATTAATCAATACGGTTTCATTGAAACGCCCTATAGAAAAATTGAGAAAGGCTTAGCAACTGATGAAGTTTTATATCTAAATGCTGACGAAGAAGAGAGCTTCACGATAGCTCAAGCTAATAGCCCCATTAATGAAAATGGAAAATTTGCAGAAGAACAAGTAAGTTGTAGAAGAAGAGGTGACTTCATTTTCTGTGATCCCTCTGAAATAGATTTCATGGATGTCAACCCTCAACAATTAGTTTCTGTTGCCGCCTCTTTAATCCCATTCTTAGAAAACGACGATGCTAATAGAGCATTAATGGGATCAAACATGATGAGACAAGCTGTTCCTCTTGTAAAAAGTGAAGCTCCTCTTGTTGGCACGGGTTTTGAATCAAAAGTGGCAAGAGATAGTGGAGCTGTTGTTATTGCAAAAAATAGTGGATATGTTCACCAAGTTGACTCATCAAGAATAGTCATAAGATCTGACTCTAAAAACATTAGTAAGGACAAAAGTGGTGTTGATATTTATAACTTAAAAAAGTTCCAAAGATCAAATCAAAGTACTGCTATTAACCAAAAACCAATTGTCAAAATTGGAGACTATGTAGAAAGAGGAGATATCATAGCCGATGGGCCTTCAACTGATTTAGGAGAACTAGCTTTAGGTAGAAACCTTCTTGTAGGTTTTATGCCATGGAATGGATATAATTTTGAAGACTCTATCATAATGTCCGAAAGAGTAGTTCATGAAGACAGATATACCTCTATACACATTGAGGAATTTGAAGTTTTGTGTAGAGATACTAAATTAGGGCCGGAAGAAATTACAAGAGATATGCCTAATGTGGGTGATGAAAGTATAACCAACCTTGATGAAGCAGGAATTGTATATATAGGCTCTGAAGTTAAGCCAGGTGATATTTTAGTTGGCAAAGTATCTCCCAAAGGAGACTCACCAATTACTCCAGAAGAAAAGTTATTAAGAGCAATATTCTCAGAAAAAGCAGCTGACGTAAAAGATACATCTTTAAGATTACCAACTGGTTACTCTGGTGTCGTAGTTGACGTGCAAGTATTAGTTAGAAGAGGCGTAGAAAAGGATGAAAGAACAATAGCCATTGAAAGAGTTGAGATAGACCGTTTAGCAAAAGACAGAGATGATGAAAAGAATATTTTAGAAAATAACTATAAACAAAACCTTATAAGTATTTTTAAAAATAAAAAATCAAGCTCAAATATAGATGTTTTTGTTAAAGGTAATAATATTGACGAAGACTCTTTAAAATCAAAATCTATTGAAATTTTAGAGCAAATTCAAGTAGAGGATTCTTCCTCGATGGAAACTTTTACATCGCAAAAGAAAATATTTAGTGATGCTGTCATTTTACTGGATAAAAAGTTCCAAAATAAAATTGAAAAAATCCAAAGTGGTGACGACTTGTTACCTGGTGTTTTAAAAGTTGTTAAAGTGTTTGTGGCTGTTAAAAGAAAACTTCAAGCAGGTGATAAGATGGCTGGAAGACATGGCAATAAAGGTGTCATATCAAAAATAGTTCCTATTGAAGATATGCCATTCTTAGAAGATGGAACACCCGTGGATGTATTACTTAATCCTTTAGGCGTCCCAAGTAGAATGAATATTGGTCAAATTTTAGAAACACATTTAGGGTGGGCAGCATACGGTATAGGTAAACAAATCTCTCAAAGCTTAGACATGGCAAGAAAAGAAGGAAATATAATCCAATTAAAAGAGTCTCTATCAAGTTTTTATGATCGGAACAAAGACTCCAATAATGAAATCACAAATATGAATGATGATCAATTGATTGAATTAGCCGGTAATTTAGAAAAAGGTGTTACCTTTGCCACTCCTGTTTTTGATGGAACAAACACACAAGAAATTACAAATCTTTTGGACAAAGCAGGATTTGATAATAGTGGTCAAGTACACTTATATGACGGAAGATCTGGTGAACGCTTTGAAAGAAAAGTTACTGTTGGATATAAATATATTTTAAAATTACATCACTTAATTGATGATAAAATTCATGCTAGGTCCATTGGACCATATAGCCTTGTAACTCAGCAACCTTTGGGAGGTAAGGCCCAGTTTGGTGGTCAAAGATTTGGAGAAATGGAAGTGTGGGCATTAGAGGCATATGGAGCATCTAATACACTTCAGGAAATTTTAACTATTAAATCTGATGACGTTGCAGGAAGAACAAAAGTTTATGAAGCCTTAATAAGAGGTGACTATAACTTTGAAAGTGGAATACCTGAGTCATTTCATGTTTTAGTCAAAGAATTAAAATCTCTTGGATTGAATGTAGAACTAATCGAAACTGATCCTAGTATTAACAGGGAGAACGCACAATGAAAGATCTAACTAATTTATTTAAAACTAATACTCAAAAATTAAATTTTGATCAGATAAAAATTTCAGTTTCAAGTCCTGAGCAAATAAGATCATGGTCTTTTGGCGAAATAAAAAAACCTGAGACTATAAATTACAGAACCTTCAAACCTGAAAGAGAAGGTTTGTTTTGTGCAAGAATTTTTGGACCTACAAAAGATTATGAGTGTCTGTGTGGAAAATATAAAAGAATGAAATTCAAAGGTATTACATGTGAAAAATGTGGTGTCGAAGTAACACTTTCTAAAGTAAGAAGAGAAAGAATGGCTCATATTGAATTAGCAGCTCCCGTTGCCCATATTTGGTTTTTAAAATCACTTCCTAGTAGAATAGGCCTTGCACTTGACATAACTCTAAAGAATCTTGAAAAGGTTTTATATTTTGAAAGTCATATAGTTATTGATCCTTTAATGTCTGGTTTAAGCCCAAATCAGCTTTTAAATGATGATGAATTAGAGGAAGCCATTGATCAATTTGGTGAAGACTCTTTCAAACATGGGATTGGTGCAGAAGCTGTTCAAGAAATACTATCTAAGATTAATCTAGAAGCAGAGATAGAAAAACTCGTAGAAGAAAGTGAAGCTACATCATCTGAAACCAAAAAGAAAAAAATATTAAAAAGAATGAAAGTCATGGAAGGTTTCAAAAACTCGAATATTAAACCTGAATGGATGGTTCTAAAAGTACTTCCAGTTATACCACCTGAATTAAGACCATTAGTTCCTTTAGAGGGTGGCCGTTTTGCCACTTCTGATTTAAATGATTTGTATCGAAGAGTAATTAATAGAAATAATAGATTAAAAAGACTTTTAGACCTTAGAGCTCCCGACATTATTGTAAGAAATGAAAAAAGAATGCTTCAAGAGTCTGTGGACGCATTATTTGATAATGGAAGAAGAGGAAGAGTAATTACAAGTACTAATAAGAGGCCTCTAAAATCCCTATCAGAAATGTTAAAAGGAAAACAAGGTAGATTTAGACAGAATTTATTAGGTAAAAGAGTTGACTATTCTGGTCGTTCAGTAATCGTTGTTGGACCTGAATTGAAACTTCACCAATGTGGTTTACCTAAAAAAATGGCTTTAGAGCTTTTTAAACCTTTTATTTACAATAAATTAGAGTCCTATGGTTTTGCTTCAACATTAAAATCTGCAAGAAAAATGGTAGAGTCTGAGAGGCCAGAAGTATGGGATATCTTAGATGAAGTAATTAGAGAGCATCCAATTCTTTTAAATCGTGCACCAACACTTCACAGATTAGGTATACAAGCATTTGAACCTATTTTAATTGAAGGTAAAGCTATCCAACTTCATCCATTAGTTTGCACTGCTTTCAATGCAGACTTTGATGGTGATCAAATGGCAGTTCACATACCTTTGAGTCTTGAAGCACAATTAGAGGCAAGAGTTTTAATGATGAGCACCAATAATATTCTCTCTCCTTCAAGTGGAAAGCCAATTATAGTACCAAGTCAAGATATTGTATTGGGTATATATTATTTATCATTAATAAATGAAAAAGAAGAACCAAAGAAATATTATTCACATGTTGGTGAGGTAGAGTTTGCTTTAGAAAACAAAACTATTGAACTTCACACACCTATTCTTTACAGAACTAAAGTTTACAACTCAGAAAAAGATAGCTTTGAATATGAGAAATATACTACATCTGCAGGTAGAGTTATCCTTTTTAAAACAGTTCCTGAAAGCAAAAACTTAACTTTTGATGTAATTAATAAGGTTCTTACCAAAAAAGATATTAGTAACTTATTAGATAATGTTTACAGATTTACAGGTCAAAAGGCGACTTGCATATTTGTTGATCAAATAATGACAGTTGGATTTAAGTATGCTGCAAAAGCTGGTATCTCATTTGGTAAAGACGATTTAGTTATTCCTGAGGAAAAGAATGTTTTAATTCAAGATACTCAAAAATTAGTGAATAGTCTTGAAAACCAATATCAAGAGGGGCTTATAACTGAAAGAGAAAAATATAATAAAGTTGTAGGTTTATGGTCTACTTGCACTGATAAGGTTGCAAAAGCAATGATGAAAACTGTTTCATCTAGTAAAGATAGTCAAATCAATTCTGTTTATATTATGGCTGACTCTGGTGCACGTGGTTCTGAAGCTCAGTTAAAACAGTTAGCTGGTATGAGAGGTTTAATGGCAAGACCATCAGGTGAAATTATTGAAAACCCTATAACATCTAACTTTAAAGATGGTTTAACAGTTCTTGAATATTTTAATTCTACACACGGAGCAAGAAAAGGTTTGGCAGATACAGCTCTTAAAACAGCTAGCTCAGGTTACTTAACTAGAAGATTAGTTGATGTAGCACAAGATTTAACAATTACATGTAAGGACTGTACATGTAAAAACGGTTTAACAGTAGACACCATTTATGAATCAGGTGAGGTCTCTATACCACTAACAGAAAGAGTTTTTGGCAGATACTTAGCTGATGATGTAAAAAATAAAAAAGGTGAGGTCATTCTTAAAAATGATGATTACATTTCACATGAGGAAATTGAGTTATTAGAAAAAGAAAATATTACGTCTGTAAGAATAAAATCACCTATAACATGTGGAACAACACATGGTATCTGTGCTAAATCTTATGGAAGAGACCTAGCTAAAGGAGTACCAGTAAACACAGGTGAGGCTGTAGGAATTATTGCAGCCCAGTCTATTGGTGAACCAGGTACTCAGTTAACAATGAGAACTTTCCACGTAGGTGGTGTTGCGAGTTCTTCAGCTGAGAAATCTAATTTTGAGTCACCAAGTGATGGTAAAGTAAAAATTAAAAATCTTAGATCAGTAATAAATGGATCAGGGAGTGAAATTATTATTAATAGAACTACTGAACTTGAAATATTTGATAACAAC
This sequence comes from uncultured Alphaproteobacteria bacterium, assembly GCA_902598275.1. Classification (GTDB taxonomy): domain Bacteria; phylum Pseudomonadota; class Alphaproteobacteria; order HIMB59; family HIMB59; genus HIMB59. The sequence continues at coordinate 655 of CACKAZ010000012.1, read as the reverse complement.
AAAACTCTAGTTTCATCATTTAGAGCACCATATGGATCAGCATTATTAGTTAAAAATGGTGCTGATGTTAAGCTTAATAGCTTATTACTTGAGTGGGATCCTTATACAGTTCCTATTGTTGCTGAAGAAACAGGAAAACTAGATTTCAGTGATTTAGTTGAAGGTGTATCTTTTATTGAAAAGTTTGATGAGACCACCGGTATTTCTTCTAAAGTTATAATTGATTGGAAGAGTTTCCAAGGAAAACAAGACCTTAAGCCTCAGTTGTTAATTACCGACAAAGATGGTAACCCAATTAAATCTAAAAATTCATCTACATACGATTTAAGTGTTGGCATCGTTTTAAATATTGAAAAAGGCAAAGATGTTAGCGCTGGTGATGTAATTGCAAGAATTCCGAGAGCTTCTTCTAAAACCAAAGATATAACAGGTGGACTCCCAAGAGTTGCAGATATTTTTGAATCCAGAAAACCAAAAAATCCAGCTGTTTTAGCTGAAATATCTGGAACGATTGAATTTGGAAAAGACATTAAAAGTAAAAGAAGAATTATCATTAATCCTGAAGAAGGAGAGCAAATTGAATTTCTAATCCCAAAAGGGACTTATATTTACTTCAATGAGGGAGATAAAGTTAACAAAGGTGATATGATTGTTG
>CACKAZ010000011.1:0-39220 GCA_902598275.1 uncultured Alphaproteobacteria bacterium | reverse complement strand
AATAATTTTCTATTTATTGACAATGATAACTTAGGTAAGATAGGAAATAAACATATTAAGATTTTCTTACTTAAGATATTATCATATAAAAATATTTTATTTTTTTCTAAATAATTAAATAAAGTATAGATATCTGCTACACATTTATTAAGTGAAAAAGCTAGTATATTTTTTTCAATATCACTGATAAATCTTTCTACTCTTCTTTCAGTTTCTTCATCTGTATTATTTTTTTCTTGATCAAAGTATCTTTCTATTCTGTGGATAAGATTCTTTGAGCTTTGAATTCCATCATCTGTCCATTCTAGCTCTCTATCAGGCGGTGAGTCAGATATCATGAATATTCTTGTTGCATCAATTCCATAATTTTCAAGGATTTCACCTGGCTCTATAACATTTTTTTTTGACTTAGACATTTTCTCACTTGGTCCTTCCGTTACTATCTCTTTTGTATCAACTCTCATAAGTTTTCCATTTTTTAGCATTACATCTTTAGGCATTATCCATTCATTCTTTGTTTTGTATGTCTTATGAGTGATCATACCTTGCGTAAATAATTGCTGAAATGGTTCATTCACTTTTAAATTATGAATATCTCTAAGTGCTTTCATAAAAAATCTTGAATAAAGAAGATGCAAAATTGCATGCTCAATTCCACCTATATATTTGTCTACAGGTAGCATTTTATTAATATCCTCTTTTCTAAATGGTTTAGTTAATTTATTGTTTAAAAACCTTATGTAATACCAAGATGAGTCCACAAAAGTATCTAATGTATCAGTCTCTCTGTAAGCAATTTTATTTGTCTTTTGACAAATAATCTTTCTCCATTCGTCATTGTTTATTAGTGCGTTTCCTTTACCTTTTAAATTAATGTCATAAGGTAAGATTACAGGCAGTTCCTCTTTGTCTAAAACTCTGTAATCACCATTTTCATAATATATTACTGGTATTGGACACCCCCAATAACGTTGTCTTGATACACCCCAGTCTCTAATTTTATAGTTAACTTTTTCATTTCCAATTTTTTCTTTCATAAAAATTTTAATTATTTCTTTAATAGCATCGTCCTTATTTAAACCATTTAATAAAGGTGAATTTATCAGAACACCATCACCACTATAAGGTAGGGCATCATCATCACATTCAATAACTTTGATAATGGGCAAAGAGTATTTTTTTGCAAATTCGTAATCTCTTTCGTCATGCGCGGGACAACCAAAAATTGCACCTTCACCATAATTATCAAGTACAAAATTTGCTATGAAAACAGGTATCTTTTTATCCATCAATGGATGTTTGCAGTGAATAGGTATTTGCACACCCATTTTATCTTTTTCATGACTTATTTTTGAAAATTTATTTTTTATATTCTCTATCTTTTTTTTATCCAAAGTCTTCTTTACTATTGGATGATTAATCGATACTGCGATGAATGACGCACCATATATAGTGTCTGGTCTAGTTGTAAAAACATTCAAAAAAACATCGTTTTCTATAATTTTAAACTTAATCTCAGCACCTATTGATTTTCCTATCCAATTCTTTTGCATGGTTTTCACTTTTTCAGGCCATAGCTCTAAATTATCTAAGTCATTTAAAAGCTCCTCAGCATAATCAGTAATTTTAAAAAACCATTGTGATAAATTTTTCTTTTCTACAGCCGCACCTGTTCTCCAACCTTTTCCATCAATAACTTGTTCATTAGCTAAAACTGTTTGATCAACTGGGTCCCAATTAACAAGGGCATCTTTTTTATAGGCAAGTCCAGCGTTATATAGGTCTATAAATAGTTCTTGCTGATGCTTATAGTAATCTTCATTACATGTGGCAAGCTCTCTATCCCAATCTAAATCAAGATCTAATTTCTGAAGTTGATCTTTCATATTCTTAATATTCTTTAAAGTCCAATCTTGTGGGTGCGTTTTAAACTGAATTGCTGCATTTTCAGCTGGAAGCCCAAAGGCATCCCATCCCATAGGATGAATAACCTCATCTCCTTTAAGCTTGTGATACCGTGCACATATATCTCCAATTACATAATTTCTTACGTGTCCCATGTGAATATTTCCAGATGGATATGGAAACATTTCTAAAATATATTTTTTAGATGCCACAGTTCTTTTATAAGGATGCTTTAGCTAAATTACCTGCAATTTCTAAAATTTTTAAGGTAATTTGTTTTTCTTCTTGTATATAATCTTTATTATCAGCGATCCATTCATCATCTTGTTTTATTTCACATAGAAAACTAGAAGATACTCCAGTCGTTATTAGTTCTTTTGACTTTATTTGTATTTTAATCAAACATCTTTGATCTGAATTACTTGAATTATATATCCATTGAGTTTCAATAAAACCACCCTGATTATCAGCAATTTTTAAAGGATATTTTCTTGTAACTTCTAACCCTGCGCTCCATAAGTAAGTATTTACAGAATTTTGGTAAACCACGTTAGTGTCTTCGTTTCCAAGAAGCTTATCAAAGCTATCAGTTAGATCAAACATTGTCTCTCCACCGGCACGCTCTCTAGCGAGACAACTTTTATATTTTCTTTCGCTATAAACCCTGTGAGGGTTTTTACATTCAAGTTCTTCGTCTAGCTTTGCCATATTTCTTTCATGTGTTCCAGTGCAGCTAACCAGAAAGAATGACATTATAAGAAATGAAAAAAGTTTTAACATTAATCGATAAATTAGATGAATTTTTTGAAATTTAAACAAAAAAACCAGGGGTAAAATTACCCCTGGTTAAATAATTTAGTAGTAATTGGATTAGAAGCTTACGCTTGTTCCAATTGCAATAACAGTTGCGTCAGTAGCTGAAGTTGCTGTTGCAATATCACCAGATACGTTTGTGTACTCAGCAAATATTGAAGCTCCTCCACCTAATGGGCTAGATAGTGTTACATCTGTTTGATTTGATGTCTTATTGTCTGCATCATGACCAGTGTAACCAAGACTTACTGTAGCACCACCAAGGTCTGTTGAGAATGCAGCTGAAACAGCTTCACCTTCTTTAGAAGATGTATCACCGTCTGTACCTGTGAAACCTAATGAAAGTGTTCCACCAGCAGCTGACATTACATAACTAGCACCAAACTCAGAGTTGTTAACGTTATTTCTATCTTCATCAGCGACTGCAAGTGTTAGTGTGCCTGAACCAAGTGCCATTGATAATGAAGCACCACCAGCTGTATTAGCAGCACCATCAACATTACCAGCTCCGCCACCGTCATAAACGTAGGCAGCTGTTAAGCTCATGTCACCAAGTGATCCAGAAAATGAGATACCGTCACCTTCATCTTCTGTTAAACCAACAACAGCAGTTTTAGCAACTTGCTTGTCATCTGCATATCCAACTAACTCACCAACTTTACCAACACCGTCAGGTGTACCAATGTCTTGACCAATACTTATTGTACCGTTTGCAAAACCAAAGCTAATGTTTGTTACACCACTTACCTGTGATCCACTACCTACAGAGTCAGAGTCATTAGTTAGACCAGCTGAAGCTGAGATACTTACACCACCATCAGTTGTGGTTGACATTGCGAATGAAACTCCACCACCCATGGTGCTTGAAGAGTTACCGCCCGCATCAGTATAAGCAGCGTTCGCATCACCGCTTACTGAGATATCTGCACTTGCACTCTTTGCAAATAAAGCAAGAGGAATAGCAGATAGCATATATACGATTTTTTTCATTTTAATAATCCTTTCGAGATTAATATTAATCGAGATTTATAATGATGATATTCTCTAATTATTCATCAAAATTGCTAAATTTTTTCAAATTTTTATAAATATGTTGCATTTATGCAACAAAGACATCTTCAAAACAGCCTAATCAATTAGTGAATAACCAAAAAATTCCTTGTTTTTTGGAATAATTTCTTTTTTTGCCCAGTATTCTCGCTGCATCAATAAAGCTTCAATAAACTCTTTTTTATGTTGAGAAAATTCCTTTTTTTCAACAGATTTTTTATGAATTTTTTGTTTAACTTGACGAATACTTGCAGTTGGCGAGAAGAACTCGTTCCTAATTTTTTCATTATATTCTGAGTTTATTCCTAAAAATTTATATATGTTTTCCTGATGAAAGGAATAGTCTGAAACAAGTTGCTCATATTTAAGATCTAAAACGTTTTCCTTTTTTTTTATATTTTTATCCCAAAATAAATTTATGGCTTCGAAATTTGCAAAAAAAACTCCAATATTAAAAAAGCTGACACTAAAAGGAATGTTTAGAACATATCGCTGTTTATAAAGAGAAATTGCTGTGTCCCATGGGTTTCTAAAAACTCGAATTATTTTTGATTTGGGTAATAACTTTTGAATTAATCCTATATACAAAAAATTTTCAGGCATTTTATCGACTATGTAATCGTAACTACCTTTTAAATATGATGTTCTTCTTAAATATTTTGATATAAATCTGTGGTTCAAATCACTGAGACTTTGCTCACGTGATAAAATATTACTTTCTATTATGTCTTTGCCGCTTTTCAACTCACCCCCAGAAAACACCTGATCATTGGCTGTTACTATCGACTCTACTAATGTTGTTCCAGACCTAGGTGACCCTACAATGAAAAAATTATGTTCTCCATGTTTCCTGTCACCTTCATCAAAAGGCTTATATTTTTTTAAATAAAGATCCATAGTTTTTAAAATTCTCTCCTGATACTGATGAGAATTATATCTAGTAGATTTAAAAATTTCTTTATTTCCATTATCAAAAAAAGTCTCAGATTTATTTTTATCCTTACTCTGGTAATACATTGCTAAACCAAAATTAAGAGGTATAACGTAATTAAACCTTTCTATTTTACTCTTGTAGCTAATTTCATTATTTAATAATTGTTTTTCTGCCTTACCGATAATCTTTTTATCGATAGATTTTGTATTAATATTGGCAAGTATAAAAAATATACTTTCATTAAAATTATCTAGTAAAATTTTATTAAATAATTCTATTGTCTCTTCATCTTTTTTTAAAGCCCCATTTATTTCTGAGTACAAAAGAAATATATTTGCATATCTAGTGAATGATTTATGTCCTATTTTCTTAATCGTATCCATGGCTATTAAAATCATTTCTTTGGCTTTTTGAAATTCTCTTTTCTTTAAAAAAACTTCCGCCAAACATGTCTTAACACTTGGATTATTATCTAACTCACTTGCTTTTTCTAAATAAGATAATGACTCTTCAAACTCTTCAATCTGTGATAACGCGTAACCCATGTTATTAAAGTAGTCAAAATCTCTGAGTTCTTTTTTTTTGCTATAACCCTTTTTTAGAATAGTAATGACTTTATTAAAATTTCCAACTTGGATATAACAGTAAGCTAATAATTTAATTGCATCAATATTACTCTCGTTCTTAATGTAAAGAGATTTAGCTTGATCTAAAGCTTTGTAAGTATCACCTTTTTCAATGAGACTTAGAATATTTGAAACTTCATTTTTCATTGGATCAATATAATATGTTAAATGTAATTATGTCACTTTTAACTAACATTAAATACCAATACAATTTAAGAATACTCAAAGATTTTATATCTAATAATAATTATACAGAGTTTTTTGTAAATTTAGAAAAGTTAAAAGGTAATCATGGCCTTTATAAACAACTCATTTCTAATCTAGGAAACTCAGCAGTATTTAATTGTAAGGAAGATATTTTTAAATCAAAAATTATCTGGTTAAGTTCATTCATGATTGAGGATGTATCGTATATCTCTAAATTTTTAGATTTTTATAATACTAAAACTCTCACAAAATCAGGAGAGGTCACCCTATATGAGAAAAAATTAGTAGATTTACTTAACAAATTTTCTGAAATAAAAATATTAAATTTTTCTGATTTTGTTGATAGATCTTATCTCTATCAGTATTTAATACTTCATGAAAATACAAATACTGTTAAGTTTGTCAAAAACCATTTGCCATTTTTTTCAACTAAAAATAATTTTAACTTTACTAAAAACACACTTACAAATTCTTTTATTTATATTATCGACAATCCTTATAGTGTTTATCAAAAAATTAAGGACAGCCTTAACGGTGATAAAAGTCTTGCACAAAACACTTTCTTAAACTTAGACAATCATAGTTCATTTACAAAAATCGATAAAGTTGATGTTGAAATTAACAAACAAGGTTGGCATACACATACTATGAGCTGGATAGACATCAGTGTAATTAATTCTTTTAATGGAAAAATAATTCTAAAAAAAGACATAATCGAAAATACATTTGAAGTTTTAAGCTCTGTAATACTCCACTTTATTCAATCTGGAACAAATATTAAAATGGATTATAATCTCATTAAAAGCTTTATTGACTCAAATCCTCCAAAAGATAACAAAATTGAAATTGATATTTCTCAAAAAGAAAAAAAATTTATAGATAAATACATTGGTGATATTTTTAATAAATTCAATTTTGTATAGGTAATTAGAAAGTGAAAATAAACTTTGACGAACTTCAATCAGTAAATACAAAGGTAAAAAAATATCCTAATGCTTCTCTCCTTTTAGTAACAAAAAATAGACCCCAAAATCTAGTAAGACAGCTGATAGATGAGGGTTACTCATTATTTGGTGAAAATAGAGTTCAGGAAGCCAATGAAAAATTTTCTAGCTTAGAACTAAAGGATATTAAGTTGCATTTGATAGGGCCCTTACAAACCAATAAAGTAAAATTAGCTCTATCTTTATTTGATACTATACAAAGCATTGATAGACCAAAACTAGTTAAAGAAATTTCAAAACAAATTAGTTCAAATAATGATATAAAAACAAATAATTATTTTATCCAAGTTAACATTGGTGATGAGTCACAAAAGTCTGGAATCTCAGTTAAAGAAACATTAGATTTATATAAATATGCGTTATCAGAGAATTTAAATATATCTGGTTTAATGTGTATCCCACCATTTAACAAAAAGCCAAATAGTTATTTTAAAAAAATGATCGAATTGAGAGAAAATATAAACCCAAAACTGTTATTGAGCATGGGTATGAGCGATGACTATGAGACAGCACTGTCTCTAAAATCAGATCTTATAAGAGTAGGTTCAAGAATATTTAATTGAAGAAGTTATTAATTTTAATTATTTTACAAACAAAATTTGCTTTTGGTCTTGAGGTTGCTTGTAATTTTGAAGAGGTTTACGGCAATGGGGATGTTCAACAAGGCTTAATTCTATTGAAAGACCAAAACTTAAGGTATGAATATTTTGATAAAACTTTATTTACCATTATAGCAAAAAATGGAAATTTCTTCCTGATTAATCAAGCTTATGAAAACAATGTTTCAAAAATTAATAAAAATACTGAAATTTTAGAAATGCTTATTAGTATAGCCACTGAATACCCTAACTTAAAAAATAAATATCACCTTAACAACACAAAGATTATTATCGAAGAGAGCACTAATAGTTTCATAAAAAGAGTTTCAATTAATTCTGAAGACGTGAATGTAAGTATAAATTTAATAAATTGCAAGTTTGAAACTATACATGATAAATATTTTAAACATTTTAATTTTGAGAAAGTTAGCCGATAAGCTTTGATTACAATTAAATGTAACGATGCTTTCTTAAATTCAATCGTTAATGACTTACTGGCTCAAAAAAATTTAATTAACAAATCTAGCCTCGATGAATCTTATACTTCCATCAAAGTTGAAATTAAAGATAATAATCTTCACTTAAATTGTAATAACAAAAAAGTGTCTCTTTCGCTGCCAACTGATGTAAACTCTTTTTTTACAAATATATTGAGAGTAATATCTGATATAAAAATCATTATTAAGGAATACGAATATTTTCCCTATCAAAGAGTTTTATTAAAAAAAAATCAAAAGTCTTTACTCAGCGATATTCAGAACACCATATTTTCGAATTTAATAATTTCTAAAACTGGTATAAATAAAGAAAAGCTCTATAGTTTGATTTGGAAAAGAGATAAAGATGTATCAATAAATAAATTGGATACTCATCTAACTAATTTAAAAAACCAGCTTAAAAAAGACTTAGGTATCAATGCTAATTTCCAATCCCAAGAAAAAACACTAAGATTATTGATTTATTAAAATTTCTCTTTTACCAGCGTGATTTGGTGCAGAAACAACTCCTCTTTGCTCTAATGCTTCCATGATCCTTGCTGCTTTATTATATCCTACTTGAAAATTTCTTTGCAAGTAACTTGTAGAGGCTTTGTTACTAGATTTAATAAGGTCTATCGATTTTCCAATTAAAACTTCATCCTCATCGCTCAATGTATCAAAGTTTTCATCATTATTTTTTATGATTTCAGCTAATTCATCAAGATATTTAACAGTCTGACTTCTTTTAATTTCTTTGATTAATTTATTTACTTCGTTATCAGATATAAAAGCAGATTGATACCTAATGATATTTCCACCATTCTTTGACATAAGCATGTCTCCGTTCCCAAGTAATTGCTCTGCACCAATTTCACCTAGAACTGTCCTACTATCGTATTTACTAGCAACTTGAAAACTAATTCTCGAAGGGAAATTTGCTTTTATACTCCCAGTAATTATGTCAACACTTGGTCGTTGAGTGGCCATAACCAAATGTATACCACATGCTCTTGCCATTTGAGCAAGTCTTTGAACATAATGTTCAACCTCTTTCCCAGCAGTCATCATAAGATCTGCCATTTCATCAATAAATACAACTATATAAGGAAGTTTTTCAATAGCTTTTTGGTTGTATCCCTCAAGGCTTCTAGTATTTTCTTCATTCATGAGAGAATATCTACGCTCCATTTCTTTACAAACCCATTTGAGAGCTAGAATTGCTTTTTTTGGTTCAGTAACAACTGGTGTTAATAAATGTGCTATATCGTTGTAAACGCTTAGCTCTAACATTTTTGGGTCAATAAGTATTAAACGTAAATCCTCAGGAGAAAATTTATACAAGATACTCGCAAGCAAAGTATTTATAAATACAGACTTACCAGAACCAGTAGTTCCTGCAACTAAAAGGTGTGGTGTCTTACTTAAATCAATAACTTCGATACTCCCAGATATATCTTTGCCTATGCATATAGGTATTTTTGATGAGGTATTTTTGAAATTATCATTACTCAACAGCTCTCTAATTGTTACAGTTTCCCGTTGATCATTTGGAACTTCTACACCCAGATATTGAGTTCCATATATTTGTGCTATTCTAACAGCACCTACTCCCATACTTCTAGAAATGTCATCTGCTAAGTTGATTATTGTGTTTATTTTTATTCCAGCTGCTGGCAATATTTCAAATAATGTAACCACAGGACCAAGCTTTACATTCATAACTTGAATATCAATATTAAAATCCTGAAACACTCTCTCTAATAAATCTGAGTTAGCCTTAATATTTTCCCTATCCAATTTTTTTTTGCCAAAAGAACTATCTGTTTCTAAAATTTCAAGAGAAGGAGAGGAATATTTTCTTTTATCTTTTAAAATCTCCTCTTCATCAGCTTCATCGAATATATTTTCTTGAGGGAAATTGCTGTTATTAACAGTACTTATAATTGGTTCTTTTTTAACTTTATTTACGATAAAATTATTTTCTTCATCGCTTTTAAATATATTTTCAAGTTTCATTTTTGGCAATTTAAGAAAACTAAATATATTCTGCGAAAATAAGAAGATGGTTATGCCCACAAAAGTCAAAAAATAGCTTATATATTTTAATAGATATAATTCATTAAGTTGATTTGCAAAAAACCCCCAGGTTTCTATTGAGTCAATAAATAAAAATTCTATGTCTAACTTTATTAGAGTTTGAGGTATTAAAATTAAACTTATAAAAAATAATAATAATCTTATAAAGAGGTAACTTGGAGTTTTTTTTATAAAAATACATATTGAATAAATCAGGAAGAATAAAATAACTGAGAAAGCTAAGATCCCAAATGTATAAAAAAGAAAACTAGCATAATAAGAACCAAAATCTCCCAGTAAATTTTCAGATGTATTGTTAGTTTTTGTCAAAAAAGAGTTATCATCGATACTAAAGGTAATCAAAGCAATTGCAGAAAATATAGCTATTAACAAAAGGCATAAGGCATAAGAAAGCTGCAATATTTTTGAGATTTTTTCTTTTAAGATTTCAGGAATATAGTTATTCTTCATAGCTCTAAATAAATATATGCGTCTAAATGAAAAATAAAATATATAATTATGATTTTTTAATAGTTGGGGCTGGTCTTATTGGCAGTATTGCTGCTTTAGCCTTGGTGCAAAAAAAACAAAAAGTTTTAGTAATAGACAAAAAAAATAATATTTCTAAGGATAATAGAACTTTAGCAGTCAACGCTAACTCAACAGATTTTTTAAAAAAATTAAATATTTGGAAAGATCTTAAATCTGAACCTCAACCAATTGATAAAATTATCATTAAAGATGATTTTAATAATCAGCCTCTAATCTTTCACAATGACTTTGAAACTATGGGTAACGTGATTTTTAATAAAGATATTTACAATTTATTAAGAAAAAAGTTGGAAAGTTTAAAGATTCTATATATTGATCCAAATATAGAATTCTCTTCATTATTACCCAATAAAAAAATTCTTATAGACAAAAAAAAATATCAATTTAATAAAATTATTGTTTGTATTGGTAAAAATGTAGTCTCAAATAAAAATCATAAGTGTATTGTTTTCAATCAAAACCAAATTTCCCACGTAGGTTTTTTTAAACATGATATAAGTCACGACAACACAGCATATGAATTTTTTACTAATGATGGGCCTTTAGCTATTTTGCCCACCCCTGCTTTAAATAAAAAAAAATCAACCTTTATTTATTCTTCCCAAAAAAAAATAAGTAAATTACAGTTGAAAAATTTAATTAATAAAAAAATTTCAAAATCACATGGAAAATTAATCTTTGATAAATCAATATCTAATTTTTCAATCTCACCTCATTTAACAAAAAATAATAAAAACTTTATATATATTGGAGACAGCTTAAAATCAATTCATCCTGTTGCTGGCCAAGGCTGGAATCTAGGTATTAAAGATATTCAAACACTGTGTAAGTTATTAAATCAATATCATATAGATGTTCAAAATTTTAATTCACTTTATTATTCAAGGAGGGTTATTGAAAGTTCAATCTATTTAGGTTTTACGTCTCTAATAAATTTCCTATATGAAAGAGAAAATTCTCTAAACACTAAAATAATTAAGATAGGTTACAAGGGTTTACAGAAAGTCAAATCTGCAAGAGATTTTTTTATTAAACAAGCAATGGGTAGAATTAATTTAATTGGCTAGGGTCTTTATTACTGACTACTTGGAAAGTATTTAGATCAAGAATAGAGTTTATCGTATTAATTCTTGTTGAAATATTTGGTGACTCAAGTATTGCTTGCTTATCTATCTTGTTAAAGGGCGCTAACATAGCTAATGTTGATAAAAGTTGTAAGTTAGATGTCTCAGCTAAGACATCTTTATCTATGTCCAATTTTTTCATCTTAAAAAAATTAGAATATTTTTGTATCAACTCTATACGATCAACACTCGGCTCCATATTATTAAGGTCAGACAGATAGTCTTGACAGTCAATCGTGGCTTGGTAATAACCTTGAGGTGTAAGGTTTCTTTCATTCAGGACAAATCTACAGACACCTTCAAGATTTAAGACGAGTCTATAGTCAGGGGTTTCTATGTAAGATGTTATTTTTCCAATACACCCCATTTGAAATAACTCATTATTATTATTCTTAGGCTGGATAATCCCTATCATTCTATGGCTTTTGAGACTGTCGAGTGTCATTCTAATATATCTTTCTTCAAATATATTCAAAGGAAGTTTGCCAAAAGGAAGGAGTAGAACGTTGTCTAAAGGAAAAATAGGTATTGAGCTAGGAATTTTATTCGAGTCAATCTCAAAAAGTTTTTTTATATTATCATCCATTATTTAAACAACATACTCGATAACTTTTTTCGAGCATCTACTACATTTGGATCATTAAAACCTAAGAGATCAAAAAACTCTAAAAGCTTTTTCTTTGCAGCTCCTTCATTCCAATTTTGGTTTTGTTCAAAAATTTTCAAAAGTTCATTAAAACCTTTTTTCGTTTCACCTGATGAGAGGTAACTAGTTGCAAGTTTAAATCGCAAGTCCATATTTTCTGGGTTAGCATTTACATTTTCAATTAATTTTTCATCAATTATGCTAATATCACCCCCACTTGAAGTATCTAAGAGTTTCTTTATTTTTAATATCTCCACATTTTCTATAATTTTCTCATCAAGAGACTCATACATTTCTTTTGCATCATCAAAACGTTTCAGATTTAGCAAACACCTTAACAGTCCAGCAATAATTTTTGGGTTACCAGGGTCCATTCCAACAAGACTTTCAAAAAGTTTTAAAGATTCTTCAAATTTTTGTCCTTTAAATAATTGATCTGCCTCTTCTATTAGTTTAGGTACCTCATTTCCAGGTGTTGCTTCAATCATTTTATTTACCATTTCTTCTATTTTACTTTCTGGTTGAGCACCCTGAAAAGCATCTATCGGTTTGCCATCAACGAAACCGTATACCGTAGGGATTGATTGAATATTTAATTGAGAGGAGATACCTTGATTTTCATCCACATTTATTTTAGCAAGAATGATTTTACCATTCTTTTTACTTACAACTTTTTCTAATGTCGGAGTTAATTGCTTGCAAGGTCCGCACCAAGGAGCCCAAAAATCAACAATTACCGGGGTAGTTTTAGATTTTTCAATTACTTCTTCAACAAATTGGTCTTGATTAATGTCAACGATATTATTCATATATTATATGAAATGGTACTTTATCACTCATTTACAACCTATCAATATTGATTAGTGTTGATCAATAATTTTAAAATTTAACTATATATGAAATCAAAAGAAACTAGACTACCTTCGAATAAAAAATTTGGAATTTTTTTGTCAACAGTTTTTTTCATATCTTCTTTATATTTTTATATCAAAGAAATTTATAATACTTCTTTTATCCTTGGTTTTATTGTAATTTTATTACTCACAATAACTTACCTTAAAGCTAATATTTTAAGACCACTAAACAAACTATGGATGAACTTAGGGATGCTGTTGAGTATCATAGTAAGACCAATAGTTATGGGAATTATTTTTTTTCTTATATTCACACCAATTAGTATCTCAATGAGATTATTTAGACGTGATGAGTTACATCTTTCGTTTAAGAAGAAATCTTCTTATTGGATTAATCGTAATAACGCTAGCCTTACATTTTTATTTAAAAATCAGTTTTAAAAATGGATACATTAAAAGAGTTTTGGGTTTTCCTTCGTGTAAGAAAAAAATTGTGGTTAGCTCCTATTATATTTGTCTTATTAACTCTAGGAGGTTTGTTAATTTTTGCCGAAGGGTCGGTGTTTGCTCCTTTTATATACACACTTTTCTAGTCTATCAAAATGCTCATATTAGGAATATCAGCCTTTTATCATGATAGTGCTGCTTGCTTAATTAAAGATGGCGAAATCATTGCTGCAGCTCAAGAAGAGAGATTTACCAGAATAAAACATGATGCAGCTTTTCCAGTTTTTGCGATCAAATACTGCTTAAAAGAGGCAAAAATTAGTCCAAATAAAATTGAAAATATAGTTTTCTACGAAAAACCGTTTATGAAATTTGAGCGTCTTCTTGAGACTTATTTAGCTTTTGCTCCTAAAGGTTTTTCAAGTTTTGCTAAAGCAATGCCGTTATGGATTAAGGACAAATTGTTCCAAAAATCTAAATTAATAAATGAGCTTGAGGATATAATGGGTAGTAGCGTTAATTGGAGCGAGCGTTTACTCTTTTCCGAGCACCACTTATCTCATGCAGCAAGTGCATTTTATCCATCGCCTTTCAAAAGCGCTGCCATTCTTACCCTTGATGGCGTTGGAGAGTGGGCGACTACTTCCTTAGCGGTTGGGCAAGGAAGGAATTTAAAAATAATAAAAGAATTAAAATTCCCTCACTCGCTTGGATTGCTTTATTCAGCATTTACCTACCACACTGGCTTTAAAGTTAATTCAGGTGAATACAAAATAATGGGATTAGCTCCGTATGGACAGCCAAGATTTGCTAATTTAATAAAAGAAAAGCTTGTTAACATAGCAGAAGATGGCAGTTTTCAATTAGACATGAGTTACTTTGATTACGCGACTGGTCTAACAATGACAAATGACAAATTTGATGCCCTATTTGGGGGCCGCCAACGCAACCCAGAAACTAAGCTAGCTCAAAAAGATATGGATTTAGCAGCATCTATTCAAAAGGTAACTGAAGAAATAGTTTTTAGAATCGCCAAGCACCTCGCTAAAGAAACTGGTGAACGTAATTTATGTTTGGCTGGTGGTGTTGCTCTAAACTGTGTTGTCAATGGTAATTTGTTACGCAAAAAAATATTTAAAAACATTTGGATTCAACCAGCAGCTGGTGATTCTGGTGGTGCACTTGGTGCTGCAATGTCCGCATGGCATTTATTTTATAAAAAGGATCGAAACATCTCATCTAAAAGAGATAATATGAAGGGTGCATACCTTGGCCCAGAGTTTTCTGATATTGAGATAGAAGCTGATCTTCGTGCAAGTAATGCTATTTACAAAAAGTTGTCTGATGCCGAACTAATTGATGCCGTAGCGACTGCGTTAGTTAATGAAAAGGCTGTCGGTTGGATGCAAGGACGTATGGAGTTTGGCCCAAGAGCACTGGGTGGACGAAGCATTCTTGCTGATCCTCGATCGCCGTCAATGCAGAAAATCCTTAACCATAAAGTCAAATATCGTGAAAGCTTTCGACCCTTTGCTCCAAGTGTGTTGAGGGAAGATGTAAGTGAATGGTTTGAACATGATATAGACAGCCCTTACATGCTATTTGTAGCGGATGTTAAAGAAGATAAGCGACTCCCAATTACCAAAGAGGAGGACAAATTTTTGGGGTTTGAAAAGTTAAACGTAGCACGTTCAGTAGTTCCAGCGATTACTCATATTGACTACTCAGCTCGTATACAGACAGTCCATGCTGACATCAACCCACGTTATCATGCTGTTATTGCAAAGTTTAAAGAAAAAACTGGCTGTCCAATTGTTGTCAATACTTCATTTAATGTGCGCGGTGAGCCCATAATTTGCTCTCCATATGATGCCTTTAAGTGTTTCATGGGTACCGAATTAGATGTACTAGCAGTCGGCAACTATTTACTTTACAAAGAAGATCAAGTTGAAGTATCAAAAGAGAATTACAAGGAACGTTATGAACTCGATTAAAATCATCTTATAATAATTGTAAAATTAATAAATTGAATGAAAAAAAGAATAATTCTTAATATATTTTTATTCTTATTATCTTGTGTGTTTTCATTGCTTATTTTTGAATTTCTTGCCTTGAAAATATCTAAATATAATAAAAGTGACTTTGAATTCGACGAAACTAATTTTAATGAAAGATATATAAAATTTAGAGAGCAACCATTAAATTTAAATCTAGAAATTTATCCTAATCCAAATAGTTTAAAAAAAAATAATTTAGAAAATAAAAAATATATTTTTAGAACAGACGAGGAGGGCTTTATACTACCAACACAAAATAATAAGAACCCTGATTATGAAATATTTTTCCTTGGTGGCTCAACTATTGAAAATAGATATGTAGATGAGGATTTAAGATTTCCTTTCCTTGTTGGCCAAAACTTAAATAAAAAGTGTCAATCAAAATTCAAAACATATAATCTAGGAAGATCAAAAAACAACTCTATTCACTCACTTAATTTATTGATTAATAAGGTATTAAAATTTAGACCTAAATATGTAGTTATAATGCACAACTATAATGACTATATACAATTTTTATATGGTGATAATTTTTATTGGAATGCCTCGGATAGACAAATACTTTCAAACAATGTAAATTTTAATTTTAGAAAATATCTTAAGTCAAAAATTTACGATTACTTTCCTGTTACAATGATTCTAATAAATAATTTAAGAGAAAGATTTATCCAAAGTAATACAACAATAAAAAATATTGAAAATTATACTGAATTAAATACTTTAGAATATGATGATCAATATTTAAAGATGATAAAAACATTCCATGCATTAAGTGAAATATATGAATTTAATTTAGTTTATTTGGTTCAACCACACGATATAACGGATTTAGATTATTCAGATCATTTAATTAACCAAAATAGTTTTAACGATGTTCTAAGAAGCTTTGTTGCAAATATAGAGACTGATGCACGGCCATATTTAATTGATCTTGATACCAAATTTACTAATAAAGAAGATTTATTTTACGATGACCTTCATGTAAATAATAGTGGATCAATACAAATTTCAAACTTTATCACTGAAAGTCTTATAAAAAATTTTAGATTTAAAGGATGTTAATAATTTAATTTTATTTCAATATGGATATTGCCTAGTAAATGCAAAAATATATAATGCAAAAATTATTTTGTGGTTTAATAATTGAATATTGTTTCTTTTGATTATAGTACCTTTTTAAGAAATACTTAGAAACTCAAAATTAAGCGGGCGTAGCTCAGGGGTAGAGCGCAACCTTGCCAAGGTTGAAGTCGAGGGTTCGAATCCCTTCGCCCGCTCCAATAAATAAAACTATTATGGCTTCAAAATTGGCTGTTTCTTAATACTAGAAAAACATGACACTTTGGTTAAAGTTAAAAAACAAATGTATAAATATTTTGGTTTATTAATTAAACTTTTTAATCAACATGAATACTAAAAATTCTAATGAAATTATCAAAGAGATAAATACTTTAAAACTAAATAGTGATTATAGTCAATTCAAAATAAATGAATTGAGAGATTTGCCAAGCTACAACGGAATTGCTGAGTTTAAATTTAAAGAATTTAATTTTTATATGCTTAACATAGCAAAAGACGATGGTGTGGTATTAAAATACTTATGGAGAGATGAATATGAAAACATGTCATTGAATATATGGTACGATATCACACGGGGGGATGGTTTTTGTATTGACATTGGTGCCCACACTGGGATTTATTCTATTATAGGGAATTTAAATAAAAAATTACCCTTAACAGTTTCACTCGAACCCCATTTTTTAAACTTTGCAAGATTATTAGATAATTTAAAAATTAATTCTCTTAGTGCCAAGAATTGCTATATGGCAGCTGCATCAAATAAAAATGGAACTATGAAATTCGATGCAACTATTAATACTTATCATACCTCTGGCGGAAAGATATCTGATAAAGGGAGCATGTCAGTGAATTGTGTAATGATTGACAATTTAAATTTTTCTAAAGATGTGAATGCCATAAAGATTGATACAGAAGGACATGAATATAAAGTTTTAGAGGGAGCAAAAAAAACAATTCAATATAATAAACCTGAAATTCTTTTTGAAATTAATGAAGAGAGCTTTAACTTGTGTACAAATTTTCTTAAAAAATTTGGTTACAAATTTTACTTTATAAGTGAAGAAAAAAAACAACTCCTAGAAATAAATGAATTTGATGAAGAATTGATAGACAATGACACTTCGAATTGTTTTGCAACAATAAAATCACCATCAAGATTAAAAATAAAATAAAATTTATATATTCATTTTTTCATAAAAGTAATTTAGCAAAATTATTGACTGTTCCAAATATATTTTAGAATTTGGACCTTTAAATGTTATAAGTTGAACATTTCCATTAATTGCATTTTCTAGATATCGAGGGGTTAATTGATCTCTTAAAATATTCAAATATATTTCTGTCTTTAGATTTTCATACTCATCAAACCCTCCATCTAGGAATTTTTTTAAAGAGTATTGATCTCCATACCATCTATGAAATCTATCAGGTAGTTTTAAACAAATATTATGTAGTTCCTTAAAAAAACCTTGTTGATTATTTATAGTCGCAATTGCGCCAAATAAAAAGGGCATTACTTCTTTAGCAGTTTTGTCCACGAATTCTTTGTAATATTCAGGATAATTAGGATTAATTTTAAAATCTTGCTTTCTAGGGGTAAGAAATATTTTATTTTTTTTATTTTTAGGAAGAGATAATTTATTTATAAAAATACTGTCAGCATCGCAAAAGAAGACCTCTTCAGTTTCAGGTTCGTATTTTGAGTAAGCCTTTAGCCTTGCTAGCATTATTTGACCTGGTAGTTCATATCTTTTTACAGAAGAAACGCCATTGACCTCTTTAGTGATGTTATTAGTAAGTTGAACTATATTAACATTGTCTCCCATTACTAATCTTGCTGTCTGAACTAATGAATAGGGGATAGACGTGTTTTCCCCAATCCAAAAGAAAACTATTGATGGAAAATTACCCAAAGACTAAACAGATGTATTTATCATTTCTAGTAATTTTTGCTTCCAAACATCATGATAGTCACAAAAACGATATTCTGGGAACCAGGGACCACCTTCAGTATAATGTATAGCTTTAGGTGAACCATCTTGTGGTTCTTTATACCATCCTACTAACCAGTTCCATTCATGACTAACAGCACCAATTTCATCATCTTCTAACCAACTAAAACGATGTAAGTATTTCCCAGTTGTGTTTGGATCATTGACTAACTCTGAAGTAACTTTTTTATTTGATGGATGACTACAATTCCATAACACTAATGAGCTCCAATTTTTTCTTGGGTAAATTGATTGTGCTCTACCATCCATCTTAGTATTTCCTTTCGGGTTATAATCATGCTGTACACACATAACAGCATACTTATCATCAATTAAAGAAAATAATTCCTCAATAGGGCTTAAAAATAAAAGATCACAATCACAAAATAACGCCCATCCTTTGTAATTATTTAATATAGGTACTAAAAATCTTGAAAAAGTGAATTCTGTTGAGCCTAATTTATCTTCTCCTCGTTTATAATAACCTTTTTCTTTTAATTCATTTAATTTCAAGGGATATATATTTGCAGAACTTGATTTTGATTTTATGCTATGGTCGCAGACCTGATAGGCTAAATCTTCTCTGCTGTCATAACCAATATAAATATTCATCATACAAACCTATTGAAGTGGAGTTTATTTACAAGTAATTTTCAAGAACCTTATATAGCTTAGAAAGACAACTATCCCAGTTATTAACGCTTTCTTGTCTAATTGGTTGTATAGACGGGTACCATACAATATTTTTATCTGTATTTAATCCCCAATACCAAAGTTTACCATCATTAAATGGAAGTAGTAAAAATGTTTTCACTCCTAGCTTACCTGATATATGAGCATTTGAATTACTAACAGTAATAATAAAATCACATGACTTTATTAAGCTTGCTACTCCGTTAATATCATCAAAACAATCTATTTCATGGTTTATAAAAATTTTTCTTTTTAGATCTTTTTCGATTGAATTAATTTCTTGTGTTTCATCAGTATATTGAAGGTTTATAAGTTCAATATTTTCATTTGTTAAAATATTTTTAAGACTCTCTAGCTTGATAGATTTTTTATTACCAAAAATTCTATTTGTACTCTTCCAAGATATACCACACCGTAATTTTTTTATTTTTTTAGGAACTTTTTGATTTAAAGGATATGATATTGTTCTTTTCAAATTATTTTGATCTATATATTTTTGAAAATATAATCCCATTGATCCCATAGGTAAATGGTAATCATAATTGTTATATTCAAAAATTTTCTTGTAATTAATAATATTAGTATTTGCATAAATCTTCTCAAAAAAAGGAATCAACTTTTCATTTACAGCAATTGTTGAGTTATCAAACTGATCTCTAACTACTTCAAAAAATTGAGAATATATTATTTGTTCACCGATACCTTGTTCACCATAAAAAAGTACATTTTTTTTGGGTTTACTGAAATCCCATCTAGGTTTCTTTAAATTTTCATATATCTGTTTCAGCAAAACCAAGTTTTGTAAATTATATCTTGACTCATGAAAAATCCAGGCCTTGTCATATACTTTTGTAAATAAATAGCATTGTGAAATATTATAAGAAGCATCTATATTTTTCGGGTCTTTCTCTAAAACTTCTTGGTTTATTTTTATTGCTTTTTCAAATTCCCCTTTTGATTTCAAAATATTTGCAGTCATTACTTTTGTAGACATTAAAACTGAATCACTATCATCAGATTGAATGACCTCATCCAGTATTTTTTCTGCTTGGTCATAGTTTCCAAAATCTATTTCTAAATTTGCAAGTGATAATTTTGATTGGATAAATTTTTTATCTATATGAATTGATTTTTCTAAAGATCTCTTAGCTTCATCAAACTGACCATTTTCTCGATACACATTACCTAACATATAAAAAGATTTTGAATTTTCTGAAACTTCAAGTGCTTTCTTTAAATTAAATATTGAATTTTTGTATTCTCTTAATTGCCTATAGCAAATACCTATTTGATGATAGGGTTCATATTTATTTGAATTAATCTTTGCACAATTTTCATAGTATTCAATTGCCCTATCAAAAACTAGAAGACTCTGATAGCATCCAGCTATGTTGAAATTTGAGTCGTAATGATTTTTATCAAAGGCCAACACCCTATTAAAAAAAGTTATTGCTTCATTATATTTTTTCTCATTAGCTAGCATAAGACCATAGTAAAATATATAAGTTAAATTGTTATTTTCTGATTTTAACAAATTCTCAATTAACTGTTTTGCTTCAGTTAATTTGTTAATTTTTAATAAATTTAATATTTTTTGTTCACTCATAATCTTAAAAAAAGATTTCTATTAGAAGAACTATAGATATAAAAATTAATAAATAACCTACTACAACTTGTATTAAACTCGATTTTTTTCTAATTTGATCTAGTATTTTCTTTGAGGTAACTAAATTGACTAAAAGTATATACCACAAAGCGTCGACAGTACCTGCAATCAATACCAATGCAACATTCAAAGTCATGTTATTATCATATGACATAAATTGAGAGTATATTGCTATAAACCATATTAAAATTTTTGGATTAAATATTGATATCATGAGTCCTTGAGAAAATGATTTTGTAAAATTTTTATTCTGATTTACTCCAAACTCTATTTTTCCTCTGCTTCTTATCGTTTGAGTACCTAAATAAAATAAAAAAAATATTGATAATAATTTTAATGAGTTAAACACTATTATATTTGTTTGTAAAATAACTCCAATACCAATGACTGCGCACAAAGCATAGATACTTATGCCAAAACCATGACCAAGTGCTGTTAAAATTCCACTAAATTTACTTTTAAAAATTGCGTTATTAACCACCACTACCATACTTGGACCTGGTGACATTGCCCCCAGAAGACAAACAAAAAAGATTTGTGAAAATAATAAAAAAGTCATTATTAATGAAATTTTTCCTTTATTTCAATTTTATCTAAATTTGATATATCTATGATTTTTTTTAAATCAGTAGATACATTTGTATAAATTATTCTCTTGGTATAATTCCAAATTGGTAAATCTTTTTTACTATTACCCAAATAGTCGAAGCTGAAAATTTTTAATTTCTCATTTATAAATTTAACTTTATTAATACCAACCATATTAAAGTCTTTCTTAGTTCCAAAAACTTCAAAAAAAATTCTTAAATGTCGATCTACTTGGTCTACTAGTAATTGATGACTTCCAGAAATTAAATATACAACCCTATGATGATTCTTTACTTTTTTTATATATTCTAAACATGCCTCATTAAAATTTATTTTTTCGATCGGTACTACGAAACCTGTTGATATCTTTTCTTTAAGAAAAGACCTCCCTTTAAATAAAAAAATTATTAAGTAAAAAAAAAGCTTAATCGGATTTTTTTTTATATAATCTATAAAAGCTAAATTTGATAAGTCCTCTTTAATTAAAGTTCCGTCTAAATCAACAAACAGTATTCTATTTTCATCCATATTTTCTAAAGAAAGATACTGTAATCATAATTTTATCTTTTGACACCTTTTCTTTAATTGAGCCAATACAATCAGCTTTTATTTTAATGGCTTTATTAAAAATTTCTTCATATACTAATGCTTTTGTATTTTGTATTTCCTTTTTTTTAAAATTAATCCTACCTCTTTTTTCCTCTGGAAATTCTTTAAAAAATTTTTCAACTATATCTAAATTGTATTTCTTCTGATAGACTTTATTTTGGTATCTAGAAATCTCTTTATACTTTTTTTTGGAAGGTTTATTTTTATATATATCAATCAATGTCTAAAATGACGATCAGATAACCTAAAAAAATTTAACTTGTATTTTTTGACATATTTATAAATTTTAGAGTCATTTTTTGAACCCATTGGAGCATAAATATTTATTTTGTATTTTTGTTTTTTAACAATTGATAATGAATCTGTAAAAGGAAAAAAGGCATCAGAAAATAGAAATAGGTTTTTATTCATTTTCATACCTTTCTTCATTTTAAGCTTATTTATACAATTTTGTAATGCATCGACCCTAGACGTTTGACCCCCAGACTGTGATATTAAACTATCACTATTAAATAATGCTATAGCATTTGATTTTATATTCTTTAAAACACTTATAAAAAAATTTATCTTTTCTTTGTTTAATTTATTAGTGCCGTTGATATTCTCTATAAAAGAAATCTTGTTATTAACATCTTGAATTAAAGTACCTCCAAAAAAAGATCTTTCTTCTTTTTTTCTAATGCCCTTTTTTACTTTTAGTACTCGTAAATTCTTTTTTGTGTGAAGTATTTTGAGAGCTTCTTTTTCAAAATCAGGTGCTGTTACGACTTCGTAAAAACTTTTTATTACAAGGTTAGCTGTTTGTTTCGTTAATTTTTGATTGAATGAAATTACTCCTCCGTAGGCACTCAAAGAGTCTCCAGCTAAAGCTCTGAGGTAACTTATAGATTGGCTTTTATTTAATGACGCTCCACAGGGATTATTATGTTTTACTATAGTGCAAATATTATTCCTGGTTTTACACTCATAGGTAATGCGAATTGCTGAGTCTATGTCTAGTAAATTATTATAGCTTAATCTTTTGTCACCGCTGAGTTGAGTAAATTTTTTTTCATTTATTAAAGCAATAGCATTTTGTTGAGGATTTTCTCCATATCTCAAAAAATACTCTGATTGCGATCTTCCCTCAAACCAATTTAATACATCTAAATCGTATTTTGTAATGTATTGTAAAGCCTTTATTGCAAATTGCTTTTTTTGTATTTTATTGAAAGGAAATTTTTTAATAAGTTTTGAATAATCTTCAGGATCAATTATAGGTATTATTTTTTCATAGTTTTTTATAGCTGCTCTGATTAAACTATGTCCACCTATATCAATCATTTCAATGATTTTATCTTTATTTTTAGTTTTTCTTAATGTTTTTTCAAATGGATATAAATTCACTACTAATAAATTAAATTCAATAATTTTTTCTTTTTTTAATTCATTTTTATGACTGTCAGAGTTCGTTCCTAACAATCCTCCAAAAATTTTAGGATGAAGAGTTTTAATGCGTCCACCTAATATTTCTTTTTGCTTTGTATATTTTGAAATTTCTTTATGGGGAATACCCATACTTTGTAAATATTTAGATGTACCCCCACTTGAGTAAATTGTATATTTTTTCTTTAATAAAAATTTTGCAAGTGTATTTAAGTTAGATTTGTCAAAGACTGATACTAACGCATTTTTTCCCATTAACTTAATTTATTTATCAAATTATTAGTAGCTTTTACTAGATCTCCTTGTTTAAATAAAAAGGATCCAGCTACCAATATATCTGCTCCAGCTCCTATACAAATTTTGCCAGTATCGTAATTAATTCCACCATCAATCTCTATATTAACATTCAAATTTTTTGACTTTATATAATTGGAAATATTTTTTATTTTTTCTACTTGATCATTCATAAATACCTGCCCTCCAAATCCTGGTTCAACAGTCATGACTATTACTTGATCAATTTGATCTAAATAGGGTTTAATTTTGTCCCAAGAAGTTTCGGGCTTAATTGCTATTCCACATTTAATATTATTTTCTTTTATTGTAGAGATAAGCTTTTTTAAATCATCATCTATTTCAATATGAAAAGAAATAATATCTGACCCAGCTTTGATATAATCAACTATAAATTTTTGAACTCTTTTAACCATGAGATGTACATCAAATATTTTATTTGATTGTGATCTAACGTTAGATATAAATTGAGGTCCAAAAGTCAAGTTAGGAACAAAATCACCATCCATTACATCAAAATGAATATACTCAGCTTTAGACTTGTTTAATTCCGAAATAGTTTTTTCCATATTAGAGAATGATCCACCTAATATTGATGGGGAAATAATAGTTTTCATTATTTTTTTTCTAAAACTGATACAAAAAAAATATCAGAGCCTCCAAAATCCTTAAATTTTAATGGGTTAATAAAATATCCATTTCTTCTCTTTATCATCTTATCTGACTTGATATCGTGTAACTTAATATTTTTATGTTTTTGTATAATTTTATCAATAACATCGATTGTCTCAAATGGATGAAAAGAACATACTATATACACCAAAAACCCCGATTTATTTAATAATTTTAGAGATTTTTCCAACATTTCTGATTGTATCCTTTGGTGCTTTTTTATTTGAGACTGACCAATTTTTACAGTCACATCTGGATTCCTTCTAAAAGTTCCTAACGCACTGCAAGGTGCATCTAATAATATCGAATTATATTTGTCTGTAAATTTTTGTTCAAGAAAATCCATCTTTTGAATAGTTAGTTTGATATTTAAACGATTTATATTTTCTTTAAACTTATTTATCTGCCTTTGTGATTTATCCACTGCAAATACATTAAACCCCAACGATTGTAATAATATACTTTTACCTCCAGGTGCAGCACAAACATCAATAATATTTTTATCATTATAAATATTATGTATTGCCTTTATTACTTCATAATTACCAATATCTTGAATAAAACACCCATTATTAATCTTTTTTTCTAAAATCATCACTCTTTTGTCATATAGAACATCTTTTCTATCATTCAAACTAATTTGATAATTTTGAGGTTTGATAAATAAAGTGTCATACATGTATTCCCGTATAGAAGTACTTGAAAATATCTTATCAAGTATCTTTTTAAAACTAGGATAAATACATTTTTCATATTTAATTTCATTTATATTTCTCAAAATATTTCTTAAAACAGCATTCACTAATTTTTCTTTTTTAAAGTCTTTACTCGCTTCCACTGAGTCATTGACTACCGAATATTGAGGCTTATTAGAGAAACGTAATAGTGTCAGACTAATTTTTAAAATGGTTACTATGTTCTTGGATGTTCTATCATTAATATATTTAGCAAGTATTTTATTATGATTATCATAGTTTCTGTAATACTCCTGAAGTATTAAAAATAAAAAATTCCTTTTTAGTTCTGGATAGGTGTTAACAACATAATCAATACTACTACCTTGTTCAATTCTTTTAATCGAATTAAATAAATTTGTAGTGTCTGATGTGTTAGATATTTTTAGACCCGTCTATTAAAGATTGAACAACATTTGGGTCAGCTAATGTTGATGTATCACCTAACTGATCTTGTTCATTTGATGCTATCTTTCTTAAAATTCTTCTCATAATTTTACCTGATCTTGTTTTTGGAAGTCCCGGTGAGAATTGTAATTTATCTGGAGTTGCGATTGGACCTATTTTCTTTCTAATCCACAGAACAAGTTCTTTTTTTAAATCTTCACTTACTTTAACCCCAGTATTTGTTGTTACATAAGCATAGATGCCCTGGCCCTTGATATCGTGTGGATAGCCTACTACCGCAGCCTCAGAAACTAATTCATGTGCAACAAATGCACTTTCAATTTCAGCTGTCCCAAGCAAGTGTCCAGACACATTGATACAATCATCTACCCTCCCAGTAATCCAATAAAAGCCATCTTTATCCCTTCGACATCCATCTCCTGTAAAATATTTTCCTTTGAACTGACTAAAATAAGTATCAATGAAACGCTGATGATCTCCATAAACTGTTCTCATTTGGCCTGGCCAACTATCTAAAATACAAAGTTTACCCTCACACTCACCTTCTAAGATATTTCCATCATCATCAACTATTGCGGCATCAATTCCAAAGTATGGTTGAGTTGCACTTCCAGGTTTAAGCTTTGAAATACCAGGTATTGGCGAAATCAAATGTCCTCCTGTTTCCGTCTGCCACCAAGTATCAATCACAGGACATTTATCTTTACCAACAATTGACGAATACCAATTCCATGCTTCTGGATTAATTGGCTCCCCAACTGTTCCTAAAATTCTCAAAGAACTTAAATCACATTTTTCAATGTAAGAATTACCCTCTTTCATCAAAGATCTTAATACAGTAGGAGCGGTATAAAAAATATTGACTCTGTATTTTTCGCAAACTTCCCAAAATCTTGAAAAATCTGGATAGTTAGGAACACCTTCAAAAAGTAATGTTGTGCCACCATTTGCTAGAGGACCGTAAACAGAATAAGAATGTCCAGTTATCCATCCTGCGTCTGCAGTGCACCAGTAAACATCTCCAGAGTGGTAATCAAAAGAATATTTATGTGTAAACGAGGCAAAGACTAAATACCCACCTGTAGTGTGAAGAACTCCTTTAGGTTTACCAGTTGAGCCAGATGTGTATAAAATGAAAAGAGGATCCTCAGCGTTCATAGAGACACACTCACATTGATCGTCCACTTCTTTAATTAATTCATCGTAATAAAAATTGTTAACCTGATGTAAGTCATCTTGAGTGTTAGTGTACTGAACTACTAAAGTTTTTATAGACTTATCACAATCCTCTAATGCTGTGTTAATATATTTTTTTAATGGAATTATTTTACCACCACGAATTCCCTCATTTGCAGTAATGACAAACTGAGATTTGCAATCTTTAATACGTCCCGCAATTGACTCTGGGGCAAAGCCCCCAAATATAACAGAATGTATTGCCCCTATTCTTGCACAAGCCAACATAGCAAAAGCAACCTCAGGGATCATAGTTAAATAAATTGTGACAACATCACCTTTTTCGACACCAAGTTTTTTTAAAACATTGGCGAATTTACTTATTTCTGACTTTAACTCTTTGTAAGTATAAGTTTTATTTTGACTAGTCTCATCACCCTCCCAAATAATTGCTATTTCTTCGGGTTGTGTTTCAGCATATCTGTCTACGCAGTTATAACAAACATTCAATTCTCCGTCCTCAAACCACTTGATAGTCACATCCCCATCGTAATTAGTATTTTTAATTTTTGTGAAATCTTTAAACCAAGAGAGTTGTGATTTCGCAATCTTAGACCAGAATTGCTCTTTATCTTTAAACGACTCAGCATACATATTTTCGTACTGATCTTTAGATAAAAGGGGATTAGATAATTTAAATTCTCTCATTTTTCTCACTCATCTTCATTAATTTATTCCATTGTCTCATTGTTACAGGCATCACGCTTAAACGAGCTTGTTTTACAAGAGGAAAGTCTTGAAAAAAAGGATCTGCTTTTATTTCAGACAAATAAACTTCTTTTAGACCTTTTACATAAGTTACATCAACCATTCCAAATATTCCTTTTTTATCTGTATAGTCTGGATAATATTCCTTTGTAACCTTAACAATTCCCTTAATCGCCTTTTCTGTAACGGAGTGATAAAACAAACATTCATCTCCTTTTTTCATCTTTTTCATATTATTAGCTGCTTGATAGTTTCTTACGCCATCCCAGTGTTCTGTTTTTTTCTTTTTTTGTTGCTCCCATGACCAAGAACTAGGTTCTGATTTAAGGAGCCAATAATTTTTAGAAGTGTTCATGTATCAATATGTTAGGTGTCGGTCTGACATTGTAATTATTTAATTTAATTTTTCTAGCCTTCATAATTTCGATAGCATTCCAACCTATCATTGCAGCATTATCAGTACATAAGGATAAAGGCACCTGATGGAAATTGAGTTTTTTACTTGCGATAAATTTTCGAAGTTCTGTATTTAAATATTTATTTGCTGCCACCCCACCACAAATAGAAAAATCATTGATTGAGATATTATCTTTTTTCAATTGTGTGAGGCTATTTAAAATTTTAATTTCAAATACTTTAGATACGGTGTGTTGAAATGAAGCTGAGAAATCTTTCAAAAAAATTTTTGTTTTTTTATTTTTTCTTATAACATCTAACGCTGACGTTTTTAAACCTGAAAAAGAAAAATCACAATTAGTTTTTTTTGTTAAAGGCATCGGCAGTTTAAATTTTTTATTATTACCTCTTAAGGCTAACTTTTCTATTTCTGGACCACCAGGATAACCCAATCCTAGCCCTTTAGCGACTTTGTCAAAACATTCACCTGCAGAGTCATCTATAGTCGATCCGAGAGTTATAAACTCATTTGAACTTTTAACTAAGACTAATGCTGTGTTCCCGCCAGAGACAAGCAAACATAAATATGGAAATTTTATATCAGATACGAGCCTAGGGGACAATAAATGAGCTTGTAGGTGATTGATCGGAATAAGTCTAATGTTCTTAGATATTGACAAACCTTTTGCAAAAGACGATCCAACGATTAATCCTCCAATCAATCCAGGTCCAAATGTTGCAGCAATTGCAGAAATATTTGAGAAATTAATTTTTTTGATAGATTGGCCTAACAAATCTAATATTTCTAAATGTTGTCTTGCTGCCATTTCTGGTATGACGCCACCATGATTCTTATGAAATTTTCTGTGATTAATAGTTTCAAGAAATTCAATGTTTTTATAACCATTTACAATGGATATCGAAGTATCATCACAAGAACTTTCTATTGCTAAAACTTTCATTATTATAAAAAAATATAGATTCTTATTGAATGTCTGAAAATCAAAAAAATGATAGTAAAAAAAGCTTTCTTCAACGAAATTTTTTTTTAATTATTATTTTTTTAATCATAATTACTGTAGGCATAGGCTACTTGTATCGAAATAACCTTTTGTTATTGGACATACCTCAGTTTAGCAATTCAAAGCAAGAAACTCAAATACCGGCTACTGAAAAAGAGACACCTCCAGTTAGTGACTTAAATAATAAAGAGCTTGAAGATAAAGTTGATCGCCTCGAGTCTTTAATACTAGAACTAGCACAAAATGTTCAAAATATACCACAGCCCACAATAGTTCAGCCTGAGCCAGAACCTCAACAAATTACCCTGACCAATGATGAAGCATATGAATTAATTTTATCTATAAATCAAATTATTATTAATATTGATCAACAGCAAATTCGAAATAAACATATCCAAAAACTTCAAAATCAATACTTGTTTTTTAAAGATGAAAAATTTGAAGAACTACTCACAATCCCTGATTATACATATTCAATTCAGCAATTACAATCTAATGAAAATAAATATGTACAAAAAGAGTTTATGAAAAAAAACAATTTTCAGTGGTTCAAAAAAATTATTGAAAATATCTTTGATATTCAAATCACAAAAAATTCCTCAAAACCTTTACCCTCGTTTATAAATGCGATGAATAATCGACAATACGCAAAAGCAATAATCGAATATGAGAAATTAAATTCTAACCAAAAAATATTTTTTAAATCGTCTTACCAGCTAGCGCAAACCTACTATGATAATCAAAATTTTTTAGAGAATATGATCTGATGATAAGGCTACTTATAATTTTAATTATTTTTGTTACTGGTTACGGTGCCCTTTTTTACTTATTTAATAATGCTGGTAACTTGTCACTTGTTTTAGGTATTTGGCAATTGAGTATTCCTATTGTTCAATTTCTTTTTGTCTTAATCACATTTGTAATTCTTTTAATTTTATTTTCTTACGCATTTACAAAGCTTTTTATTTATCCACGTGCTGCATATATGCGCTACAAATCCTCTAATGAACAAAAGGGATTAGAGCATTTAAGAGATGCGTTAGTTGCAATCACCGAGGGTAATACAGATAAAGCAGCGCAAAGTCAGAAAAAATTTAAAAAATATTTAGGTAGAGACCCCTTGAATAAAATCTTGCAAACACAAATAAAAAAAACAAAAGAGCTAAAAATAGTTAACGTAGAAAAAGGTTTTGATTAACTTAAAAAAATAATACCTGCCCCAAAGCAAGTCAAAGAAGCTCCAATCACCGCTAGATGACCTGCATAATTTTTAGTTACAATCCATAAAATTGGAATAATCATAATTGGCATTGTACTTGATAACGTTGAAATAATCCCAGGGTCACCATTTTTAAGTGCAATAATTAACATTGTCATACCTACACCCATGCCCATAAAACCTAGAAAAATACTGTACAAAGTTTTTTTGACATCTTTCATTTTTTCTAAAAGATTATTATTTTTTAAAAACCCTAAGCTGAAAAACATTAATACTGCCGCGGTTACAACTCTTACATAAGATACAATAATAGGATCTGTTGCTTCTAGAGCAGGCTTCATAAGAATGATTCCGATAGCTTGGCAAAGTGCCAGTCCCGCACCTGCAAATAACCCTACATATTTATTTCCCTGAATATTTTCCAAGTCATCATCTGGAATTGTTCGGTTAAATTGAATTGCAACTATTATCCCAAAAAAAATTAAACAACAACCAATCAGTTCGATCAATGAGGGTAGCGTTTTTAAAAAAATTTCTGCTAAGATAATTGTAAAAGGAATTTGTAAGGAAAACAATAAAGCTTGTCTTCTAGGACCAAGTCTTTTAAGGCAAATAAATAAAAATGTATCTCCTATTATAATGCCAACAACAGAAGATAAAAAAATTGCTATAAATATTGATTTATCAAAATATATAGGGTCCCAATTAAAAATAATGTAGGGTAAGAATAGGACTATGATACCTAATAGTCTTAATAGGTTATAATTATAACTCCCAAAATATCTAACAATTCTAGTTGCTGATAAAGCCACCATAGACCATGTAGCTGCAGCACCAATAGCTAGAATATATCCAATCACGCGAGGATCTTAATGAGAAATCAAAATATTGATATGGAAAACTAGTAAAAAAAAAAGGGGCCTTTAACGACCCCTTAAAATTAAAATGAAGCCTTAACTATCTTCTTTGACCAAACAACTGCATCAACATTATGAACAGATTTATAAAGTCTAAGTATAATGTCAGTGCACCCATGATGGCAGCTTTTCCTGCAAAAGCAGTTCCAGCAACCTGGTAATAAGTTGATTTAATTCTTTGTGTATCGTAAGCAGTTAATCCTACAAACACCAATACACCCACACATGAAATTACAAATTGCATCGCTGAGCTTTGTAAAAAAATATTCACAATACTTGCAATGATAATTCCTATTAGCCCCATGATTAGAAATGAACCAAACTTAGTTAAATCACGCTTCGTTGTATATCCGTAGATACTCATTGCAGCAAAAGTACAGCTAGTTATTAAAAATACTCTAACTATGCTCACGCCTGTAAAAACTATGAATATATAAGACAGTGATATTCCCATTACTGCAGCGAAAGCCCAAAACGTCATTTGAGCGGCAGATAGAGACATCTTTTGTAATCTTGCACCTAAAAAGAAAATAAATCCAAGCGGAGCAAGCATTACAACCCATTGAAGCGCAGTGCCATAAATAGCCCCCATCAAAGTAGGAGACTGAGAAAATCCCCATGCCACTAAACCACTAATCGCTAAACCAGATGTCATGTAATTATAGACTTTCATCATATAATCTCTAAGTCCCTGATCTATTGCTGTAGATTGTGACTGCGAATACGTATTTTGTTTTAATTCGACCATTATTTCTCCTTAATGAATTTAATATGGCTATTATCTTGATATTTTTCAAGTAAAACCGTATGAATATTTTATGAAATTTAAGCCCTTAGGAAACACAGACCTACAAGTAAGCCTTATTTGTTTGGGAACAATGACGTGGGGTGAACAAAATACCGAAAATGACGCATTTGAGCAAATGGATTACTCCTTGGAACAAGGGGTAAACTTCTTTGATACGGCAGAATACTATTCAGTAATAGGTAAGGAGAAGACTTATGGCACCACAGAAAAAATAATCGGCAATTGGTTTAAACAAAAAAATAACAGAGAAAAAATAATTTTAGCATCAAAGGTCGCTGGCCCTGATGTGAGGTGGATCAGAGGTGGTGGTCTTCAATTTCACGAGAAACATTTTACCGAAGCTCTGGAGGGAAGTTTAAAAAGACTTCAAACAGACTACATTGATCTATATCAACTACACTGGCCTGAGAGGAAAACGAATTTTTTTGGAAGATTAGGATATAAAAATTACAAGCTTGAAAAAGACTGGACACCCTTTGAAGAAATTTTAGAGACAGCAAAAAAATTTGTTGATCAAGGGAAAATCAGATATTTAGGATTATCTAATGAAACACCCTACGGCCTCTCTAATTATATTAATTTGTCATATTATAAAAATTTACCAAGGGTAATGTCTGTTCAAAACCCTTACAGTTTATTAAATCGCACCTATGAAGTGGGCATGTCTGAGATATCCATAAGAGATCAGGTAGGTTTATTAGCTTACTCTCCCTTAGCTTGCGGAGTGTTGACGGGCAAATATCGAAACTCCAGAAAACCTGAAGGAGCCAGACTTACTATTTGGGATGATTGGACAAGGTACACTAATGAAAGATCAATCAATGCAACAGATCAATATTGTAAAATTGCAGAAAACCACGGATTAACTCCCACAGAGCTATCATTAGCATTTGTGAATCAACAGGACTTCGTAACAAGCAACATCATTGGTGCAACAAAAATGGATCAGTTAAAAGAGAATATAAAATCAGCAGATATAGAACTCTCCAAACAAATACTAGATGAGATTGATGAGGTGCATGAAGACAACCCATCTCCTGCACCTTAAAAAAATGACTGAATGGCCAAAAGATAATCAAGGAAGATTAACAAAAACCTTTGCTTTTAAAAATTACCGAAAAAGCTTTGCATTTACTAGTCAAGTCGCAATGCTATCTGAAAAAAAAAATCACCACCCTCAAATAATTTTAGAATACGGTAGTGTCACAATCGCTCTTATTTCTCATGACGTTCAGAAAGTCACCCAAAGAGATCTAGATTTAGCAGAGCAAATCGATAAACTTTATCAAGAATGATTTACCTGATAGGTATTCCTGGTTTAATTCCTTTTTATCTTTGCTTTTATAATATCGATTTAATATTTCTTGATTTTGATAAAGATATGTTTGTTTATTATTCTGCAGTAATCATGTCGTTTTTAGGTGCGGTATATTGGGGTGTTTATCTTCAATCAAAAAATAATATTGCAATCTTATTTAGTGTTTGCCCTGCAGTTTACGCATTTTTAGTGTTGGCCTTTGATTTAAAATTTGATGAAACAATTGGGTTTTTTATAATTGGCTACTTTATTATTTTATGTTTTGATTTCTTTTTTTATTTTAAAGAAAAAATAATCCAAACCGACTATTTTATTTTAAGATTAATCTTAACTGCGGGTATCGCCCCAGCGCACATCTTGTATATAATGTAAAATAAAATTAATTTGCTATTAGGTTGAGCAGCTTACCAAATTTACCAGAGAATTTGATTTTACCGTGGGTGTAGGCTAAACCAATACATCCGGTTTGTGCATGACCAACAGGTGTGTGATCGTGATCATCGCTTCTAACCTGAACAGAGCCTTGTTTATAACTTCCGTACTCATCACTGTAAGATCCATGCAATACTAAAAAACTTTCGTTTCCCTCGTGAGTGTGTTGAGGTATTTTTGCTCCAGGCATCACGTGGATAAGCTCTAACTTCTCATTATTTTCTTTTGGAAGAAGTGATGCAACTTTAACATCTTTAAAAGACTTCCATTTAACTTCATTATTTTTTAAATGGCTTCTGAGAGTAATGGGTAATTGGCTAAGTAATGGATCATGCTCATCACTGATTTTAGAAGGGGACTTAACATTCTTTGTCTGATCTAAAACCCTATCCCATAAATTATTAGAAACGGGAGTCTCTTCTGTTCTATTTAAAAAATAACCTCCAACCTCGTTCATAGCAGAGTTGAGTAATCTATTTTCAGGGTCAATTTCAGCTAGGCATTGCTTAAATAAAAGACTAGCAGGGGAATTTACAGGTGTACTAAGTATTTCATATGTCATCAATTAACCATACTTTCGTTGTCAGATATTAGATTAGTCATACTACCATCTTGTTCCAATTTGCCGCGGATCTTTTCTAAAGCTAGTCGAATTCTTGATTTTACTGTCCCTAAAGGGATTTTCGTGATTTCTGCGATCTCTCCGTGTGATTTTTCTTCAAAAAAATTCATCTTTAATAGATCCAATTGATCCTTTGGAAGGTCATCTAAATATTTTGCAACCATTTCAAATTTTTGATCGTGTTCTATATTTTCATCAGCTTTCGACTCCACAGGAGGCAATATGGCGGTATCAATATCCTCTAAAATGGCTTTTCTTGTTTTTCTTAAAATATCAATTTTTTTATTTCGAGCGATAGTATAAATCCATGTACTAGGAGACGCCACAGAAGAGTCATAATAATCAGCTTTAGTCCAGATTATGGTCATGGTTTCTTGGATTATCTCTTCTGCGACGGCTTCATCTGCACCAGATTTCATTAAAAAAGATTTTAGTCTTGGACCAAAATAATCAAAAATTTTCTTAAAACTCCCAATATCTTGTCTTTCAGCTATATTTTTTAATGCATCCACAAAGGGATTTTTCACTTTCGCCATAATCTCTCCAATTATTATCTTTGCATTTATTATTTTAAAAAACAATCTTAATTGGTATATTCTCTGACATCAAATCAGCATGTTTAAACAAAAGTTATTATATTTAGTCTTAGGCTTGAGCCTATTAATGAGTAATGCGTTCGCTAATCACTCCATAGATTTCGATCATGGCAAATGGTCCTTTAAAAAAATAAACAACAAAACATGCTCTATTTTTCAAGTTCCAACATCTGAAAAGGGCGATTATACAAACAGAGGCGCTGTTCTCTTTTATGTTTTTAAAGAAGGAGCTGCGGAATACGTTAGAGTAGATGCAGGCTATCCTTATGACTCTCAAAAATATGTAAAGGTAACTATCGACTCAAACAACTACCAATTTTTTGGAGAAGATGACTCCGCTTGGTCGATGGCAGACGATACTGTTATTATCAAAGCGCTAAAAGCAGGAAAAAAAATGACAGTTGTCGGGTATTCAAAAAGAGGAACGGAAACAACAGATACATATACGCTCATAGGTTTTACTAGCGCATATAACTCTCTTCAACAAGACTGCTAAGAAAATGAAAAATAAAATTATTTTAGCCTACTCAGGCGGATTGGATACAAGCGTTATATTAAAATGGTTACAAACAGAGTACAACGCGGACGTCATTGCCTACGCTGCAGACCTGGGTCAAGGAGCAGAGTTAACGGAAGCCAAAGCTAAAGCAAAAAAACTTGGCGCAAAAAAAATATACATAGAAAATTTAAAAGAAGAATTTGTTCGTGATTATGTTTTTCCTATGTTTCGTTGTAATACAATATACGAGGGGGAATATCTTTTAGGAACGTCTATCGCTCGACCACTGATTGCAAAAAGACAAATTGAAATTGCTAAAAAAGAAAAAGCCAATGCCGTCTCGCACGGCGCCACAGGAAAAGGAAACGACCAAGTTCGCTTTGAGTTTTCTTATTACGCCTTGGAACCTAAAATAAAAGTGATTGCGCCTTGGAGAGAATGGGACCTGTCGTCCAGAACAAAACTCTTAGAATTCGCAGCTAAAAATAGAATTCCTATCATGAAACATAATAAAAAAGAGTCACCTTATAGTGTGGATGCCAATGTATTACACAGGTCAGCAGAGGGAAAAATCCTTGAAGATCCATGGAAAAGACCACCGGAAAACGTTTTTGGTATTTCTAAAAGCCCTCAGTCAGCTCCTAATAAAGAGACAGTAATTTCCATACAATTTAAAAACGGTGATCCCATTGCTATTAATGGAAAAAAACTCTCACCCTTTAATTTATTAGAAAAGCTTAATAAATTAGGCGCTGCTAATGGAATTGGAAGAGTGGATATCGTGGAGAACAGATATGTCGGCATTAAATCACGCGGTGTTTATGAAACACCGGGGGGAACAATTCTTTTAAAAGCCCACCGCGCTATGGAAAGCATTACTCTAGATAGAGAGGAAGTTTTTACGAAAGACGAACTCATGCCCAAGTATGCGCGATTAGTTTACAACGGGTATTGGTTTGCACCGGAAAGAGTGATGATGCAAAAAGCAATTGATGCCACTCAGAAAAGAGTTAACGGACAAGTAAGGTTAGCACTATATAAAGGTAACGTGACTGTTATTGGAAGACAGTCTCCCAATAGTTTATATGACGAAGACCTTGCAACCTTTGAGTCCTCAAATTACGATCAACGCGACGCCGAGGGTTTTATTAAACTCAATGCCCTAAGACTTAAAAAAAATAAACTTAAATTTTAATTTTTACTGAAAATTATCCGTGCGTTAAAAAATAATCAGAGATACCTAATTCCATGATGTCAGCTATGACTCTAACTATTTCATCTTTATGTGTAGGACCTACTAATATTCTATACATTACAGGATCAGAAATAAGAGTGGGGATCACTTCAACATCAGTTCCAATTTTATTGGATACATCACTTGCAACTGCTAGAGAGATATTCTCTTTTTTAAAGGCACCAATTTGAATGTAGGCAGATTGCGTTGGGCTATATGAAGTCAAGGAGTCAATTTGATTAGACAGGCTATCCTCTAGTGCTGCTAACAAGACTGTTTTGTTAGGTTTTGGCTTTGATTTTACTTGAAAACTTGAGTCAAAGACATCATCAATAACATCAACCACTTGTTCTTGCTCCATTGAATTGAGAGCTGCTATTAAGTTATCGAGCAGCTCTTCATTGATTGTTTCATCTGTTTCAATATCTTCTGAGAATTTTTTATCAAGGGCCATATTGAGTTCGTTTAATTGATCCTCATTAATTATTATTTTGTTACCTATTTGTTTTGTATTTTCCTTTTTTGGTTTCAATTTGGTTAACAGCTGTGTATTTCCCCAAGACAAGGTAAAAGTATCTGAAACAAAAGCTACATCGTTACTTGCTTCAACGGTAATATCCAACGATCCTGATTCTTGAGGAGGTTTACCGGCGAACATATGTTGGGAAGGAAGAAATACAAGCCATGGAGGGAGACTGTCACCATTTGCTAACTTTGCGGCAAGGCGTGTTTTCCCACTTCCTTCTAAGTAAAATGTATTTCTATCAAATTCAAATTTAAATTCTACAAAATCAAAATAAGAGTCCACATTTCCAACTGCTACTTTATCAGTTTCTTCTAAAATAGGATTTTGTTCGTTGATCGGTCTGTTAACAAATACATTATAAGTCTTTGTCCATCTGTTAAGATTTTCCTTCAAGGCAATAGCCAATTCTTCATCAGAAATTTGAGCAAGATTGTCTGGTACAAAAGTCATTCCCACCGATGAATACAAAGTACCTAGACTGTACTGTAACTCAGCAAAAGCAATATCATTTCTCAAACGAGAGACCAATAGGCTAGCCTCCTCTCTGATGACTTCTAATTCTCCAAATCTAGAAATTTTTTGAGCGTTAGCTATAAGCTCATTAATTCTCTGGGCCACGCTTAAGTAATGCTTAGCATTGCTGTACTCCCTTAAACTTTGTGCGTAATTGATATTAGCAATATGGACTTGAGATAACACAGCCATTGAAAGCGCTAATCGCTGTTCTTCTATAATTTGTTTGTTTATTTTATTAACATCATTGATGTTCCCTGCTTGAAAGATATTCAATAAATTCGCACCAAAAACTGCCCCATATTCAGTATTATTTTTATTCAAAAGATACTTATTCGAGTCATAAGTCCATGTCGCATTAAACTGCAGGGATGGCAAAAGTGAAAGCATGGATGCGCGCGCTTCTTTTGCTGTGACTTCTGCTTGGTATCGTATTTCTAGTAATTCTGGTCTAGAAAACAATGCTGCCTCTTCTTGTTCTTCTAAGTCCATCACTAATTCACTTAAAGGCTTTTCAGTTTTAATTAAAAGATACTCTTGTCCGGGCATTAAACCCATCAGTGTTGCAAGTTGAGTCCTTGAGTCCATGAGCGCTCTTCTTTGAGTATTTAAAATTTGTGCCACATCGAGTAATTCTTTTTGGTAGAGTAATGCATCCATCGGTGAGCTAATTAATAACTCCTCAATATATTCATAATCTCCTAACGCTTTGTTGACACGATCCATTAACGGATTAATTTTTGCTAACAGCTCATCAGCTGAAAGTGTTTTCCAATAAGCGTAAATAACTTCCTTGGTCAAATTATGAATTGCTTTTCTCTCTAGCTCTTTTGATATTAAATAACGGTTAGCTTGTTGTCCTGCACGAACATAAGACAATCCAAAATCCAAAGCGTTCCAAGTAAAACCGATATCAGTTGTTCTCGATGGTGTTTCTTGTGAAATTGTGTAGGACGGTGTATCCCCCAAAGCATTTGCAGCTCTATTTTCTTCACCAGTGATATCATTTCCATCACTATCTTTTTCTGTAACCATACTGACACTGGTAGAGGCAGGATGTTTTTCTAAAACTTTATAGCCTGCGTTTGCAGATAGTTTAGGAAGCATATCAAATTTCACGACATCAATTTGCCCTTGGTTGAGAGCTGAGTCCATGATGTCAATTCTCAAATCACGGTTATTTTTAATCGCAATCGCTATCGCATCATATAAATCAATTTCTAATGGGGCATTTGCAGAAGTTTCTTTGAGGTACTCATAGTCTTCTTGTGAGGAAGCTCGAACATCTTCCTTTAATAAAGGATCAGGTGTTCGACTTGAACATGCAGCTAGAAATAAGACTAGCCCAAGAAATATAAGTACTCTTTTTATTACCATTTAGGGTCCCGCAAAACAGCGCTTAAAATCTCATATCTATAAAAGACAAACAACTCAATAAGGGCCCAAAATGGGCCACTAAAATAATAAAAGCCGCTATTCTATTGTATTATTTGGCCCGTTAGAGTTACTAGGAGAAAAAGGAAACCAATTCGTGGACGAAGATAAAAAAAATTATCCACAGCTACATATTCAATTGCTGGAACCAAGAATTATGTTCGATGGTGCCGCGATTTATGCTGCAAGTGAAGCTATTGATTTACT
>CACKAZ010000010.1:0-48646 GCA_902598275.1 uncultured Alphaproteobacteria bacterium | reverse complement strand
AACCAATTTTGTTTGCTAGTTTATATAACTTTCTAATTTCTGATTTTGATAAAATTTTTGCAATCAATAATATTGCATCAGCACCAAATTCTTTAGTTTCAAACACTTGTGCTTCATTAATTATAAAATCTTTTCTTATAATTGGTTTACTTGATATTTTTTTTGCAACATTTATATCATTTAAACTACCTCCAAAATTTTTGTCAGTTAAAATTGATATACAGCAGCATTTTGATTTATGATATTGTTCAATAACATCTTGTAGATATCTAACTTTATTAAAGCTTTTAACAGATGGACTATATCTCTTAAATTCTGCAATTAGTGCATTTTTGTTTTTACTTAAATTATTTTCTATGGCATTCAAAAAAGAGTTTGAATTAGTAGACTTAAAATTATTTTTTTTATTTAACTTTTGACTTAAATATTTTACGTGATTTTTTTTTTCTAAAACTATTTGATCTAAAATATTCATCACTTCTTAATTTTATTTAAATGATTTAAAGCTATGGAATTATCTAAAGAATTACTTAAAATTTCAAAGCAATTATCAAACTGATAATCTGGTTTAATGGTTTGCATTGCATAAATAGAGTTAATTATTGTAATATCTCTGTAACTATCTTTTTTTCCCTGAAACAATTCAATTAACCTATTTGCATTGTAAGACGGTAAACCGCCTTTGATATCTTTAAAATTTAATTTTGAGGTAAGGTATTTTTTATAAACCATGTGTGAAATTTTTCTCTTTGTAATACTTTTTTCTTTTTTAAAATAAAAATTTGTTGGAGCAAATATACTTATCTCATCTAAACCATCCTCTGAGAAAAAAATAGTAAATTTATTATTTTTAATTTTTGATAATATTTTTGACATAATTTCTGCAGAACCTTTATCTATTGTGCCTAATATTTGAAATTTTGCACCTAATGGATTTAATGTAGGACCCATATAATTAAATATTGTTTTTATTCCTATTTTTTTCCTAACTTCTCCAACTCTACTTAAGTTAGGATAAAAAAATGGTGCATTCAAATATACAAATTTATCATTTGAAATTCTTTTAATAATTTTTTTTGAAATCTTCTCATTTGGTATTTTTAATTCAGAGATGATATCTGAGGAACCACTTAATGAACTAGCAGCCCGATTTCCATGTTTTGCTATGGGTATTCCTACAGAAGATAATAAGATTGCAACTGTAGTAGATATATTGAGCGTTTTTAATCCGTCTCCACCTGTTCCACATGTATCTAAAGAATTAGGATATTGCTTAATTTTATTCGAATTTTTAAAGATGTAATTTCTTAATGATAAAAGTATATCACTATCATTAATTAATTTATTAAGTTGATGAATGATTATTGCCTGGTGAGTTATATTATCTGTATGAAATAAATATTTAATTACATATTTTATATTTTTCTTAGTAACTGTATCACCTATGTTATATTTCATATACACTCCACAAAATTATCTACAATTTTAGAACCAATAACAGTTTCAATACTTTCTGGATGATACTGCACTCCAAATATTGAAAATAATTCATGTCTAAAACTCATTATTTTTTTATCATCATCAGAAATACTAGTTATTTTTAAATTTTTAGGAAAATTATCTCTATTTAGATATAAAGAGTGATATCTCGTTGCTTGAAAATTCATATTAATATTTTTATAAATTTTACATTCATTAATTTTTTTAATATTCGATACTTTCCCATGCATGGGTATTTTTAAAGTATCTATTTTAGCACCAAAATATACACCCAGTATCTGATGACCTAAACACACTCCTAA
Source organism: uncultured Alphaproteobacteria bacterium (assembly GCA_902598275.1). GTDB lineage: Bacteria > Pseudomonadota > Alphaproteobacteria > HIMB59 > HIMB59 > HIMB59. The sequence goes on along the minus strand of CACKAZ010000010.1, from coordinate 46,844 downwards.
TATTGGCATAAATGAGTAAATTTGGTGAACTAAATCTAGACATTCTCCTGCATTAAATGGATTACTGGGTCCAGGAGAAATCACAACACCCTTACTATTAATTATTTTGTCAAAATTCTTTAGTATTAAGTCATTCTTTATAACTAAAACATCATCATGCTTACTCAGACAGTGATAAAGATTATAAGTAAAGCTATCGTAATTATCTATTAATGTAATCATTATATCTGATGAGCCAATTTGTATGCTTCAAATAAAGCATTAGCTTTATTAATACACTCGCTGTGTTCGTTTTTAGCTATACTATCAAAAACTATACCTGCACCACTTTGAGCATATATCTTTTTATTTTTAATCATTGCTGTTCTTAGGTTGATACAACTGTCCATATCTCCATTAGCATCTATATAACAGACTGATCCAGAGTAAAATTCTCTATTATTAAGTTCATGTTTCTCTAATATTTCTAGTGCTCTTATTTTAGGTGCACCCGAAACTGTACCAGCAGGTAAACCGGCAAAAAGAACATCAATTGGTGTTAAATTATTTTTTAATTCCCCTGTTACATTGCTAACTATATGCATAACATGAGAGTAATACTCTATTATATTTTGTTCAGTTACTTTTACTGTATTATTTTTTGAAATTTGACCTACATCGTTTCTACCTAAATCTACTAACATTAAATGCTCTGCTAACTCTTTTTTATCATTAAGTAATTCGTTTTTTAAATAATTATCTTCTATTTCATTTTTTCCTCTTCTTCTAGTTCCAGCAATAGGTCTTAAGGTAATTTCTTTATTTTTTACCTTGATCATAGTTTCCGGACTTGAACAAATAATCTGATAGTTTTTTAGGTTTAAGAAAACAAGATAAGGAGAAGGATTAATTGATCTTAAGGCTCTATAAAAATTGAAAGGATCTATTAAATATTCATTAGAAAATCTTTGAGATAGAACAGCCTGAAATATTTCACCCACCTTGATATCTGATTTGATTTCATCTACTCTTTTTAAAAAATCCTCTCTATTTACATGATTTTTAAACTTCTTTAATTTTTTAACATTTAATTTGTTAAATTTATGAAAGGGTGATTTGAGTAAACTCTCTAAAGTTTTTAAAGATTTAGTTGGAATTTTCTTATTATTTGAGACCTCAATTAAGTGAGTTTCGTTGAGAACATTATCAATTATTATTAAATTTGTTGGTTTAACAAAGTGCGCAAGTGGAATTCCAATTTCATTTTTACTAGAGTCATAACTTAATTTTGGAAGTGTAAATTTACATAAATCAAAACAAATATTACCAATAAAAACAGGTAGTGGTATATTTTGTTCATATAATGTTTTAATTTTTAAGTTTTTATAAATATTCTTTATAAAGATTTCTGGTGATTTTATAATTTTCTTTCGATCATTAATTAACGCATAATTATGAAAAATTTCTATATTTTGATTTACATTGAAGAGAATAATTGAATATCTTCCTTTATTATCGCCTCCAATTACAGACTCTAAAATAGAGACGTCTTTAAATTTTTTTGCAAGTTTATTGTAAATCGTAATTGTATTTTCAGTATCTAAGAAAACCTTTTTACCGTGTACGTACATATTAAAGCTGAATAAGTTGTTCGTTATCTACTTCTATGTCTATGTTATTTTTAATTTGTTTTATAATATTTGAGTAAATTAAATTGACAATATTTTGTTTAATATTTAAAGAGTCTATTGATCCTATTGAATTTATATCTAAATATATAACCTCATTTGGCAATACCACTTTTAATTTTTCGTCATTTTTAATAATGATAATTCTCTCCAAGTCCTCTGCTTCAATAAAATTATTCTTAATAGTGAGTGAGTCAGTAAAATAATTTACTTTTACGGTACCAGTTTTATTTAATAATTCATCTCCATGAGAGGTATCTATATTTTTTTTATAATTACTAAATGAAATTAAAAATTTTTCTTTAATATCAACAGGTAAATCTTCTTTAAATAATTTTTTTACATTAAATTGAAATAAAAAATTATCTTTCTTTATTTCCCCAGATGATTGATTGAAGTTAATAAAATTATATTGATCCGGTATATTTTCTAGGAAATTAAAAGAATTAGAGAAAAAAATTTGATTTGTACTATAACTATCAATATTTTTTATTTCATCAGTCATTTCAAAATTTTCAATCTCTAATTGTGTTAATGTGTTTATTATATCTTCATAAGCATCTTTTAAATTCACTTGATATTCATCTTTGAATGATAAAAGCTTTACATAAAAGAATTTTTCACCAATCTTAATACTTTCACTTTCATCCCCAACTTTAAGTTTCTTTAAATTATCAAGCACTTGAGGTAAAATTAATTTTTCATTAACTTCTTCAAATAATTTAAATTGAGAATTATTACTTTTTTTGAGTTCTACAAAACTTTGATTCCTATCATTTTCTAAAATTATTTGTTCATATGTATAATTTTTAGGCTCAATAAAAGTAGTAATATTTTCATTATAATAATTCTCTATAATTGCATCAGTTATAATTTCTTCTAGTATATAGTTTCTCAGACTTATCTCGTTTATTGTGATTTCATATAATTCATTATCATTGTAAAACTCCTCTTCTAGTTGATAATTAATCAGACTATTGTCTTTTTTAATTTCGTAAATGTTCAACTCTTTTTCTATGAGAAGTTCTGGATTAATTTCATTATTTACTAAGCTCTGTGCATCAAGACTATTATTAAATAAATCTATATAGATGTTTCCTTCAATTTCTTTTAGGTAATTTTGAAGGGATGCCTCGTCTAAATTTTTAAACATTTCATCATTATTTAGTGATTTTTTTAAAACTATTTTTTTTGAATTATCACTAATACTAATTTTTTCGTCTAAGTAATTAATAAATACTAATTCATTTACATATTGATTTGTGAATTGAACTTTTGAGAATAACTCTTCTTGTTCTGACAGGTTAGAGAGGCTATTTTCAGATTTATAGTTCTCATATGCTCTAGAAAATTCAATCGATGATATCTTTTGATTTCCTACTTTAAGTACATATGTCTTACCCACATAAGATCCAAATCCAATAAACAAGAAACTTATTCCAAGTGCAGCACTAAATATAATGACAATTAATTTTTTAGTTTTCATTTATCTCAGTATTTTGATATCAGTTAACCTAATGAAATATATAATATTTAATTGGAAATCATATTTAAATATAGCCGAAAGTATGAACTTATCTAAAATCGTATCAAAGCTTCCATCTACAAAAAAGTACAAACTTATTTGTAGTCCAAATAACTTTTATAATCTCTCTCTTAAATCTAGATATCCAAAAAATATATATGCTGCACAAAATATAGATTTGCATGGAAAAGGCGCTAGTACTGGCTCTATAGATATTGAAGATTTAGTAAATAACAAGATTAAGTATTGTATTCTTGGACATTCTGAAGTGAGATCTAATTTTGGTGAAACGGATTTGATTGTACAAAAAAAAACAGATCTATGTTTAATTAATAAAATAAAGCCCATAGTGTGTATTGGAGAACCGTTAAAGATTTATAAATCAAAAAAAACCAAAGTTTTTTTAAAAAAACAAATCAATAAAATATTTAAAAAATCAAATAATTATGAAGAAGTCGTCTTAGCTTATGAGCCTTTATGGTCAATTGGTACTGGTTTAACACCCAAATTATCAGAAATTGATGATATTTTGGGTTTTTTATCAAAAATATTGGAAAATTATTCTTTTAAAAAAATAAATATTTTATATGGTGGTTCGGTAAATTTATCAAATATCAAAGATATTTTAAGTTTGCGAAATTTAAACGGAGTTTTAGTAGGTTCGGCTTCTACAAAATCTTCATTTATTAAACATTTTAAATGACATTATGATAAACCTTTTTCTAATTATAAGTGCGGTTATTGGAGTGGTATTAATTTTAATAATATTATTTCAAAAAACTGAAGGTGGGAGTCTTGGTTTGGGTACTCAGACTTCTCTTACTGGTGGTATGACAGCAAACAAATCCTCATTTTCAGGTATGACAAAAATTACTTATGTTTTAGGTTTTGGTTTTTTGTTTTGGTGTTTGTTTATGGGTGCAGTTATTACAAAACAATATTCTTCTTCAACTGATTTAGAGACTATTCAGGAAGAAATTATTTTAGATGAGTCTATAGAGGAAATGATTCCAGAAGTACCTAATCAGTGAAATTAGTTTTCGTTACCGGAGGTGTTGTATCATCGCTTGGTAAGGGAATAGTCACTGCATCATTAGCTTCTCTTCTTAGAGCTCGAGGTATAAAACTAAAAATTCGAAAATTAGATCCTTATCTAAATGTTGACCCTGGAACAATGAGTCCATATCAACACGGTGAAGTTTATGTAACAGACGATGGCTATGAGACTGATTTAGATCTAGGTCACTATGAGAGATTTACAGACATAAAATGTTCAAAAAACGACTCAATATCCTCAGGTAAAATTTACTCAACTATTATATCTAAAGAAAGAAAGGGTAAATATTTAGGTTCAACTGTTCAAGTAATACCTCATGTTACAGAAGAAATTAAAAATTCAATAAAAAAATCAACTAATAAAGATGATGTAATAATCTGCGAAATAGGAGGTACTGTTGGTGATATTGAAAGCCTCCCTTTTTTAGAAGCTATTAGACAATTTAAAAATGAAAGACAGCTCGATACTCTCCTTATACATTTAACTTTACTTCCTTATATAGAGACATCAGGTGAAATTAAAACGAAACCGACTCAACATTCAGTAAAAGAACTATTAAATGCAGGTATCCAGCCTGATATAATAGTATGTAGAAGTAATAAAAAAATCAAGAATGATGAAATTCAAAAAATTAGTTTGTTTTGTAATGTTCCTACAAATGCGGTGATACCTTCTTATGATGTAGGTAGTATTTATCAAGTTCCATCACTATTATCTAAATCTAAATTAGATGACCTAGTCATCAAAAGTTTAAATATAAAATCTTCAAAGAAGAAAGACCTATCAAAATGGACAAATTTCGAAATGTTAGAGTCGAGGGCAAAAGAAGAATTAAATATTTTTATTATTGGAAAATATGTTCATTTAAAAGATAGTTATAAATCTCTTTATGAGGCTATATATCACGCCGGTGTTCATAATAAAGCAAATGTTAAGATAAAATGGATTGACTCTGAAACTATAAATAAAAAAAATGTTCGAGAGTTGCTGAGTAAGGCTGCAGGTATTTTAATACCAGGAGGTTTTGGAAATAGAGGTATAAGTGGAAAAATAGAAGCTATTAGGCATGCTAGAGAAAATCAAATTCCTTTCTTAGGTATTTGCTTAGGTATGCAATTATCTATTATTGAATTCACTAAAAATGTACTAAAAATGAAAAATTCTGGAAGTTCTGAATTTGGTAAACACACAAATAACGTCATATCCTTAATGACTGAATGGAGTAAAAAAAATCAAAAGGTTAAAAGGACCAAAGAGAATGATTTAGGAGCTACAATGAGATTGGGTTCATATCCCTGTTATATAAAAGAGAAATCTTTAGCTTCAAAAGTTTATAAAAAAAAATTAATTTACGAAAGACATAGACATAGGTATGAAGTAAACCCTAAATATAGATCAACTATTGAAAAAAAAGGTTTGGTTTTTTCAGGTTTTTCTAAGGATAAAAAATTATTAGAAATTATCGAAAATAAAAATCATAAATGGTTTTTAGGTGTTCAGTTTCATCCAGAACTAAAATCAAAGCCATTTAAGCCTCATCCTATTTTCTTCTCATTTATCAAAAATAGTTTAGTTAATAAAAATGCCTAGATCAGTTTTTCTATCTAAACAGTTAATCAAAAATGATACTGATAGACTCACATTAATTTCTGGCCCATGCTTATTAGAAAACGAAAAGTTAGTTAGACAAGTTGCAAAGTCTTTAATCAAATATGCAAAAAAAGAAAAGTTTAATTTAATATTTAAATGTAGTTTTGATAAAGCCAACAGAAGTTCTGACCAAACAGTTAGAAATAAAATTTCCTTTGATAAATCATTAGATATATTAAAAAATCTTAAAAATGATTTAAAAATTTCTATAACTTCAGATGTTCACGAGACCTCCCAAGTGGATAAGTTAGCTGAACTTTTAGACGTAATACAGATTCCAGCGTTTTTATGTAGACAAACTGACTTGATAAAATCTGCTGCACAAACAAAAAAGATTGTAAATGTTAAGAAAGGACAATTTTTATCTCACAAAGAAGTTTCAAATATCATTAAAAAAATTGAAAACGAAAATAATAAAAAAATACTTATTACTGAAAGAGGAAATTCATTTGGTTACAATTACTTAATAAACGATTTTAAAGGTATCCATTTTATGAAAGAATTTGGATATCCAATTATTTTTGACTCAACACATAGTGTACAACTCCCAGGTGGATTGGGAAAAAAAAGTGGAGGGGCTAGAGAGTATGTAGTTCCTCTATCTAAAGCTGCTTCTTCATTGAGAATAGCAGGTTTCTTTATTGAAACACATCCAAACCCAGAAAAAGCATTAAGTGATGGCCCTAATATGATTTATTTACATAAAATGCCAAAACTTTTAAATACTATTAATAAAATAAATAAGGCGGCAAAATAAATGAAACTTAAAAACATAACAGCAAGAGAGATTTTTGATAGTCGGGGAAACCCAACTGTTGAATGCGAATTAATTTTTGAAAATATTCCATTTCCTTTTCGTGGAATGGTTCCATCAGGAGCATCGACAGGAAAGTTTGAGGCATTAGAATTAAGAGATTTAGACTCTAATAGAATGAGTGGTAAAGGTGTACTTAAAGCTTTATCAAATGTTAATGAATTAATTAAACCATTAATCTTAGAAAAGTCTTTCAATGATTTTAAAGAGTTTGATAAATTTTTGATAGATTTAGATGGGACAGAAAATAAATCTAAATATGGTGCAAATGCTATTTTATCTTTAAGTCTTGCATACTATAAGGCATGGTCTTATTCAAATTTTGGAGCCATATTTTTGTCACAAGGTAATGAAAATTTAATTATTCCAGTTCCAATGCTAAATGTAATTAATGGTGGTCAGCACGCAGATAATGATGTTGATTTTCAAGAATTTATGATTTTACCAATAGGATTTAATTCGTTAACTGAAGCTTTATCTTCCACTCATTCTGTAATTACAAATATTAAAAAAGAATTAAAATCACGATCTCTAAATACTAATCTTGGTGATGAGGGAGGTTTTGCTCCTAATCTAAAATCTCATCTAGATGTATTAGACCTAATATGCAACTCAATTTTAAAAGCAGGGTATAAACTAAATGATCACTTTAAAATCTCTTTAGATGCAGCCTCTAGTGAATTTTATTCAAATGGAAAATATAACTTTGAGGGTAATTCTTATTCGACTGAAGAAATGATCAGTGTTTATGAAAATATATGTGATAAATATCCTATATTTTCAATCGAAGACGCGCTTGATGAAGAGGACTATGAGGGTTGGGTGAAAATTACTAGTAAACTTGGTTCAAAAATTCGTTTAGTCGGTGATGACCTTTTTGTAACAAATATTCAAAAATTAAAAACAGGCATTGATGAGAAACAGGCTAATAGTATTTTAATAAAATTAAATCAAATTGGCACAGTAACAGAAACTCTAGAGGCTATTAAATTAGCAACAGAAAATAATTTTGCATCTATAATGTCTCATAGATCAGGTGAAACAGAAGATTCTTTTATATCAGATTTAGCCGTTGCATCACGTTGTCCCTTAATAAAAACAGGTTCATTGGCCAGATCGGATAGAGTTGCAAAATACAATCAGTTACTTAGAATATCAGAAAATGATAAAATTCAAGGCTATGCTGGTGAGTTAAGTGAAGTTTTTAAAAGCTAGTAGTTTAATTAATTTCTTTTTTGTTTTTGTATTGATTTACCTCATATATCATACAGTTTATGGAAAATTTAATATTGGAAACTACTTAATCTACCAATTTGAAGAAAAAATGTACAAAAAATTGCAATCTAATCTTGATCAAAAAATGTTAGATATAAATATAGATTTACATTCATTCTATTCTAACAAAGATGATTATATTGATGAAATTACAAAACATAATAATCCAAATATTCAGGATGGCGAGACCATCCTAAAACTAGATTAAAATATGAATAAAAAAATTAGTAATTCTTTCTCTGATGACCAGCTATTAAAGTTTTATGAAAAGATGTTTTTAATAAGGAAATTTGAAGAAAAGGCAGCACAATTATACGGAGCTGGAAAAATTGGAGGTTTTTGTCATCTGTATATTGGTCAAGAAGCGGTAGTAATAGGTATTCTTTCCTCTATCAATTCAGAAGACACTGTTATCACAGCATATAGAGATCATGGGCATATATTAGCTCGTGGTGTAGATCCTAAATTAGTTATGTCAGAATTAACTGGAAGAAAGGATGGGATTTCAAAAGGTAAGGGTGGTTCCATGCACATGTTTTCTAAAGCTAACAGGTTCTATGGTGGACATGGAATTGTTGGTGCTCAAGTACCTTTAGGTGTTGGTATTGGTTTTGCTCATAAATATAGAAATGAAAAAAAAATTTCTAGGGTCTATCTTGGTGACGGAGCAATGAGTAATGGCCAAGTATTTGAAGCTTTTAATTTAGCATCACTATGGGAGTTACCTGTATTGTTTATCATTGAAAATAATAAATATGGAATGGGAACATCTATCGGTAGATCAGCAGCAGGAAATGAGCTGTTTGAACGAGCTACCGTATTCGGCATTAAAGGTGAAAAGGTAAATGGAATGAACTTCTTTACAGTGAGTGATGCTGCCATAAGAGCAAGAGATTACATTAATAGTAACTCCAAACCATATATTATTGAAATGGATACTTACAGATTCAGAGGCCACTCAATGTCTGATCCTGGTCTTTATAGGACAAAAGATGAAGTAAACAAAATGAAAGAAATAGACCCGGTGCTAATGATGAAAGAAAGTTTATTAAAAGAGTATAAATTTGAAGAAGACACTATTAAAGATATTGAAAGTGATATTAAAAAACAAATTAAAGATGTTGAAAAATTTTCATTAGACTCACCACTTCCAGATATAAATGAATTATTCACTGAGGTGTATTTATGAAAATATTACTTCCAGCATTATCTCCAACTATGGAAACAGGTAATTTAGTAAAATGGTTAGTTAAAGAGGGAGATGATGTACTTTCTGGTGATATTTTAGCAGAAATTGAAACTGATAAAGCCACTATGGAACTTGAGTCTCCAGATGATGGAAAAATTGAAAAAATATTAGTCAAAGAGGGCTCTGAAAATATTAGCGTCAACACAGAAATAGCATTACTGTATGTTGAAGGCGAGGAAATCGAAGAAAAAATAGAAAAACCTATTGAAAGTTCAACACTTGTGATACCGAATGGTGCCGATAAGCAAATCAAAGAAAATAATATTTCTATGGGTTCACTTTTAAAAGATCAATCAGATAGCTTGGAAACAAAGAATTGGTCTGAAAAAGAAATCACAATGAGAGAGGCTTTGAATCAAGCTATTGAGGAAGAAATGATTTTAGATAAAGATGTTTTTCTTCTTGGTGAAGAAGTAGCTGAGTATGATGGTGCATACAAAGTAACCCAGGGCCTTTTAGATAAGTTTGGATCAAAAAGAGTACTAGACACTCCTATTTCTGAGCACGGTTTTACTGGTCTTGCAATAGGTGCAGCTATGTCTGGACTCAAACCAATTTGTGAGTTTATGACCTTTAACTTTTCAATGCAGGCAATTGATCAGATTGTAAATTCAGCCGCTAAATCTTTGTACATGTCAGGTGGAGAGATTAATGTGCCTATAGTATTTCGTGGCCCAAATGGTGCTGCTGCAAGAGTAGGTGCTCAACATAGTCAATGTTTTATTTCTTGGTTTTCTCATATACCAGGTTTGTTAGTTGTTGCTCCGTCAAATGCAAGGGATGCTAAAGGTTTATTAAAATCATCAATTCGAAATCCAAATCCTGTTGTTTTCTTAGAGCACGAATTACTTTATAAAGAAAAAACTAATGTACCTGAAGAAAATGATTTCTTAATTCCAATTGGTAAAGCAAATCTTATAAAAGAAGGTAGCGACGTAACTATTGTTGGTTTTTCAATGTCAGTTCAACGAATATTAAATGCTCTTCCATCAATAGAAAAATTAGGAATTAAACCTGATATTATTGACCTTAGATCTATTAAACCTTTGGATGAAGATCTTGTTTATAAATCTGTTAAGAAAACAAATAGAGTTGTTATAGTTGAGGATGGATGGGGAAATACAAGTTTTGGCTCACACTTATCTTACCTTATCCAATCAAATTGCTTTGATTATCTTGACTCAGAAATAATTAAAGTTAGTGGAAAAGATGTTCCAATGCCTTACGCTGAAAACTTAGAAAAATTAGCACTACCTAATACTGAAGAGATTATATCTGCTGTAAAAAAAGTTTCTTATACAAATTAATGTTATTTGAAGTTAATTTACCCTCCTTGTCTCCCACGATGGAGGAAGGAAAAATTGTTAAATGGATAAAAAAAGAAAATGATCCAATATTAAGTGGAGAAATTTTGTTTGAAGTAGAAACAGATAAAGCCACCATGGAGTACGAATCACCAGAAGACGGATATGTAGCTAAAATAATATCTAAGGAGGGTGAAACAGCAGATGTGAATCAGTTAGTTGCTATAATTTCAGATGATTTATCTTTTACTCAAGAGGATATAAACAATTTTTTAAAAAATAGAGATACAAATAATAAAATACAGCCTCAAAATATAACAGTCCTTGAAAATGATCAAAATTTATCATCTGATAACATTTTAATTACTCCTCTTGCTAAAAAATTAGCTTTAAAAAATAATATAGATATTTCTAAAATAAAACCTACCTCAAGGAGAATACAAACTGAAGATCTTGATACTACTAAAGATCAGGACAATGGTATTTTAAGATTATTTATATCTCCACTTGCAAAAAAAATATCTAATGAAAAATCAGTGAATTTATCAAATATAAATGGTTCAGGACCAAATAATAGAATTATTCTAAGAGATGTGACAGACTCTAATCAGTTTTCAGATAATTCAAATATAAATAAATTAAGACAGGCTATAGCAAAAGCTACGCTTCATTCTAAAAATAATATTCCCCATTTCTATTTAAATACAAAAGTAAATATGTCTAATTTATTAAAATTTAGAAAAGATCAAAAATTAAAAGGGAATAAGTATTCTCTAAATGCAATCTTAATGCATGCTATATCTAAAGCTTTCAAAGCATTCCCAGACTCTAATTGTACATACAAAGATAATGGTGAATTTTTTATTAACGATCATCATAATATAGGCATAGCAGTTGACTCTAAATTTGGTTTAAAAATGCCTGTAATAAAAAAAATTAATGACCTCTCATTAAAACAAATTAATTCCAATCTTAATGATAAAATAAATTTAACTAGAGATAACAAACTTTCTCCTTCTGATCTGTCGGATGGTGTAATAAGTATATCTAACTTAGGATCATTTAATATCCGAAGTTTTGATGCCATTATTCTGCCTGGTCAAACATATATACTTGCAGTAGGACAAATATTTGAGGATGTTTTTGTTGACAAAGGAAAAATAGAAATAGGAAGTTTTATAAATTTGACATTATCTTGCGATCATAGAGCGGTAGATGGAGTCTTAGCTTCACAATTTTTATCAAGTATAGTACAAAATATGGAAATTATATCAGATGACAAATAAATATGATTTATCAATAGTTGGTGGTGGCCCTGGTGGATACGTCGCTGCTATAAAAGCTGCTCAACTTGGAATGAGGGTGGCCTTGTTTGAAGAAGACAAACTAGGAGGGGTGTGCCTTAATTGGGGATGTATTCCAACAAAATCTCTTCTTCACTCTGCAGAATTCATGGAAGAGGCTAATCACTTCGGACTAGATAAAAAAGACCTCACCAAAATAGCCCTCAATAAAGTCGTTGAGATGTCAAGAACGGCATCAGAAAATTTATCTAAAGGTGTTAGTTCATTAATGAAGAAAAATAAAATAGATATATATAAGCATCGAGCTTATCCAAAAAAATTAGATAATAAATTTTATGTTAAAACACCCTCTGATGAAATCATATCAAAAAATATGATTATTGCCACAGGCTGTAAACCTAGAACAATAGGCGATATTAAATTTTCTGACTTAATATGGAGTTCTAAAGAAGCAATGATACCTAAATTTATTCCAAAAAAACTTTGTATAATAGGATCAGGTGCTATTGGTATAGAGTTTGCAAGTATTTATAATGCTTTGGGATCAGAGGTTATAGTATTTGAATCTCAAGGTAAAATTCTACCTCAATTTGACAATGATATTTCTATTGAAGCAAAAAAAATTTTTGAGAAAAAGGGTATTAAATTTGAATTAAACGCAAAGATTGAGAATATAGTCGAAGAAAAAAAATCTATCTCATTCAAAAATAATAATAAAAATGTAGCTTGTGATGCTCTGATACTCTCTGTAGGTGTCTTACCTAATTTGGACAAAGATTTTATAACCTCACTTCATTTGAATTTAACTGATACAGGTTATATTGGCACTAACCATAACTATGAAACCAATGTAAATGGTTTATTTGCAATTGGTGATATTATTGGCGCTCCTTGGTTAGCTCATAAGGCCATGCATGATGCCATAAACTGTGTTAGTCATATTTCATCTGGAAAAGACACACATAAGCCAAAAGAAAATCATATACCTGGCTGTATTTATAGCCTACCTCAAATAGCCACTGTTGGTTTTACGGAGCAACAACTTAAAGACAATAATACACCATACAAATCAGGTAACTTTCCTTTTTTAGCGAATGGAAAATCTCAAACAATGTCTAATTCTTATGGTTTCGTTAAAACACTTTTTAATTCTGAGACAGGAGAAGTTTTGGGAGCCCATCTTATCGGCCCAGATGTAACAGAAATGATAGCCACATTTGGTTTAGCAATTTCATCTGAATCAACTGAAGATGAATTTATTAAAACTGTATTTGCCCATCCTACCTTATCAGAGTCTATTCATGAAAGTGTACTGTCTGCATTTGAAAAACCTCTTCATTTTTAAATATGATTAGACATCCAGAAAAAATCAAAAAATTTAATCCAACCACACTTAAGAAACCAAATTGGCTTAAAGTTAAAGCCCCAACTTCAAAAAAATATTTTGAAACACTAGATATAGTTAATTCTCATAATTTGGTTACCGTATGTCAAGAAGCAGCATGTCCAAATATAGGGGAATGCTGGGAAAAAAAGCATGCAACATTTATGATATTAGGCGATACCTGTACAAGAGCTTGTGCGTTTTGTAATGTAAAAACAGGTAAGCCCTCTGAGCCGCCTGACCCAATGGAACCATTAAATGTAGCCAAATCTGTTCTAAGATTAGGACTAAAACATGTAGTAGTTACAAGTGTTGATAGAGATGATTTACCAGATGGTGGAGCTCAACATTTTATTGATACAATTAGATACATTAAAGATCTTTCAAATACTACAACTATAGAAATACTCACACCAGATTTTTTAAGAAAAAATAGAAATTATATTGATATTGCAAAAGTTAAACCTGATGTTTTTAATCATAATTTAGAAACTGTACCAAGAATTTATAAACAAATTAGACCTGGGTCTAATTACTTAGAGAGTTTAAAATTATTAAGAGAAGTTAAAGAATTTGATAAATCTATTTTTACTAAGTCTGGTATTATGATTGGATTGGGAGAAAAATATTCAGAAATAATTGAAGTATTAAAAGACATGAAAAAATCTAATATAGATTTTGTTACCATTGGTCAGTATCTTCAGCCTTCAATCCACCATGAAAAAGTCCACAAATTTTACTCTCCAGATGAATTCAAAAGTCTCTATAATTATTGTTTGAACCTTGGTTTTAAAATGATTTCATCTTCACCAATGACCAGATCGAGTTATCATGCAGATGAGGATTTTGAAAAACTTAAAAAAGCTATTTAGTTTACTTTAAGTGATACATTGGACCAACAAGCAATAAAATCTCCACTACCAATAAGGCCAGATTTTTCATTTGTAGTAGCTTTTATAGTGATATTTTTTTTATCTGTTTTAAGTAATTTTGACAAACTACTTATGATTATCTGAAAATGAGGATTAATTTTAGGTTCTTCTGAAACTATCATTATATCAATATTGTTAATTAGCATTTTTTTTAAAGTCATTTTTTTTAAAGAATAATTTAAAAAATCTATTGAATTTCTATTCAAGTTTCTTTTGTTATTTGGGAAATAAGTACCTATATCTCGTTGAGACAGAGCTCCAAGTATTGAGTCTGTTATTGCATGGAGTATTACATCTCCATCTGAGTGAGCAATGACTTTAATTTTTGATTTTATCTTAATTCCTCCAATCTTGATCAAATTGTTTTTTATAGTTTTTCTTGTTTTATGAATATCATAACCAATACCAACTAAAAAATTATTACTTATTAATTTATTTAATGAATTTAATTCGTCTTTGTATGTTATTTTTAAATTTATTTCGTTTTGTAATAGATATTTTATTTTGTATTTATTTTTTTCGTTTCTAAAAAGTAGACTATCATCAGTTATTTTATTTTTATTATTTCTTTTGTGTAAATAAATAATTTTATTTTTGACAAAACCTTGAGGTGTTTTTATTAGTTTAATTTTTTCTCTATCGAAATTTTTATGATTTACCACTACCGTATCAGAACACTTGCTAAATGGGACTACACAGTCATATTTTTTTTCAATTAGATTTTTTATTATATTTTTAATAATTTTGTCAGAGTTTAAAGGTCTAGCTGCATCGTGTATTAAAACATATTTAGATTTAAATTTAGATTTGTTTAAAGCATTTTTAACACTTTCTGATCTAGTTTTTCCTCCTTTTATTATTTCTAAGTCATCAAAATTACTAATATTAGCCTTTTTTATAGTATTAATGACTATAGTTATCTTTTTAAATTTAAGTTCTCTAATAAAATCAATATTATGAGTAAGTAAATTTTTGTTTTTAAATTTAGCTAAAAGCTTATTAGTATTGGATGAAAACCGTAAACTATTACCACCAGCTAGAAGTATGAAATGTATTTTAGAGTTAATTAATGTCAAATTTTTTTAATAAATTTTCTGCATTTATATTAATATCTATTTTTATAACTCTTTTTGCTTTAACTGTATATTCTCTTATTTCATCAAATGAGATAGTTCGTAATGCTGAACTAATTCAATATGTATTAATTGCAGATTTTATTTTTCTCTTAATTCTTCTTTTATATTTATCTTTATTTTTAATAAATTACTTAAAATATAAAAATAGAGAAGTAGTAGGTCTTAGACTCTTTAATAAATTCTTTCTTTTTTTTGGCCTTTTTTCAATTATTCCTAGTGGAATAATATTAATGGCATCAGCAATTTTCTTTAATATCGAAGTTAGCACTTGGTTGGGCCCCGCGTTTAAATCTACAGTTAATAATTCCTATCAATTGGCTCAAAAATATATTGATCAAACCGAAAAAGATCTCATAACAGACTCAAAATTTATTAGAAATTATGTATTAGCTGAAAGACTAATAGATAGAGACATTATACAAAGATTTAATATTACCACTGTCTACAACTATAATAATGGTAATCAATTCATAGAGCATATTTCTGATGAAAAAATATTTCTTTCTGATGACAATTTAAGAGATGCTAGCACAAATAGTGAAACTGATATCACCATTTTCTTTTCAAATGATCAACTTTTTTCTAAAGTAAAGCTAAATAGCACAAATTACTTACTGTTACTAAAGAATATTGATTTAGAAACATTAAATTACTATCAAAACATCATAAAGTCTTATGAAGCTATCAATTCATTTGATAATAACAAAAAAGATATTCAAATTACATTTTTCACTATATATATAGTCCTTTCAACGAGCTTAATTTTTATATTTATAATTATTGGAACTAATTTTAGCTTTAGATTGGCTAAACCTATAAGAGATTTAAATAATTCAATCATAGACCTCCGCAAAGGAAAATATCAGCATCCGAATTTTGAAAAATTAGATAATAAAGACGATATTTCTGTTTTAACAAACTCATTTCATGAAATGAGCAAAACTATAATAAATCAAAAAAATAATTTAGAGGAAGTTAATTCTACTATAAATGACCAATTAAGTTTCATAAATAATATTATTGAAAATTCACCATACGGAATATTTGTTTTAAATAATGAATCTATGATTTTTGAAAATTCTGCATCTTTTATATTTAGGTCAGAAAAAAATACTTCATTTCAAAATTTTATTAATTTACTATCAAATCATTTCAAAAATCAAAATTTTTATAGAAAATCATATGAAATAAACCTAGAAGTAAAATTAGAAAAAATTCAAAAGTTTTTTTTTGTTAAATCTATATTTATTGATAATAATTCTTTATTTGATCAGATAATTATTTTCAATGATTACACTGATTTAATATTTGCCGAAAAAAATAATGCAATAGCTGATCTAGCTAGAAAAATCTCTCATGAGATTAAAAATCCTTTAACACCTATGCTCTTGTCTACTGAATTTATTGAAAGTCAACTTGAAGATGAAGAATTAATTAATTCAATTACTTCTATTAAAAGACAAATTTTTTTAATTCAAAATTTAGTAAATGAATTTTCCACATATGCTAGATTACCTAAGGCAAATATTACTAAATTAAATTTATCTGAGATTTGTTTAGTTTATATTGATGAATATAAAAGAAACTATGATCAAATTATTATTAATCATAATATTGAAGATAATCTATATGTCTATTTTGACCATTCATACTTAGATATTATTTTTAACAATCTCTTTAAAAACTCTATTGAAGCATTAAATTCAACAAATAATCCTGTTATCGAAATTACTTTGAAATTAATTAATAATAATTTAATCTTAACCTTTTTTGATAACGGTCCAGGTTATGATGGTAATACTGATGACTTAAAAAAGCCATATTTTTCAACAAAAAAATCTACAGGTTTGGGCTTATCTTTAATAGATAAAATAATTACTGACAACTCTCATAAGATGAATATAACAACGAACAGTTATTCTGGATTTAAAATTGAAATAGTTTTTAATGACAAAAATATTAGTAATTGATGATGAATTAGAAATTTGTAAACAAATTTCTCTTATACTATCAAAACAAGGTTATGAAGTGACATATGCTAATTCTCATAAAGAATTTGTTGAAACAGAACAAAGAAGCTTTGACTATGATGTAGTTTTGGTTGATCTATGGTTAAAAAATAGCACAAAACAAGGTATCGATATTATCGAATACTTAAAAAATAAATATAAAAATCTTGTAATTGTATCTTTTAGTGGTCACGCAAATATAGATAATGCAATTGAATCTGTTAAGGCTGGAGCAAACGATTTCATTGAAAAACCATTTGAGACAAAAAAACTTATTCATATAATACAGAAAAATCTTCTAGAGCTAAAACAACGTGTTACAATTAACAATTATAGAAACAAAATTTCATTTCATTCAAAAATAGATAGTATTGGCTATGGACAATACATAGAGAATATCTTTAGATTACTAAATAAAGTAAAAAATAATTCTTCAATTTTAATATCTGGTCCTAATGGTATAGGTAAAAACTTTCTTGCAAATACTATTCATATGCGATTATCTTCAAATAATCCTGATACTTTTATTAATCTAAATGAAAATTTATTGAATGAAACTGATCTTTTGAAGTTAAGCTCTTTACACAATTATTTTACTATATATTTGAATGATTATGAAAATTTTAATCAAATTGAATTATTAAATTATTTAAATTTAGTAAAAAGTAAAAAAATAAATGCATCAATTATTTTTGATAGTAAAAAGATTGATATGAAAGACCCTTTTGTAAATAATGTTGACTATAAAGTTTTACTTAACCCTTTAATATCAAGAAAAGATGAGATTTTCCCTCTTTTTAAACATTATTTGAATATTTTTTCATTGAAGAGGTTTGAAAATAGAATTGAGATAGATGAAAATATTCAACAATTATTATTGAACCATAGCTGGCCTGGCAACATTTTTGAGATTATGAATTTATCTGAAAATGTAACTAGTCTATTGACTGAAAGTAATTTATTTGTATCTAAAGAATTAATTGAGGATTTAATGAAAAGTTCAATCAACAATGCTGATTTGTATGATCTTAATTTTAAAGAGGCAAAGGATAAATTTGAAAAAGATTATTTACTTCAGAAATTAAAAATAAATAATTTTAATATGACTTTAACTGCAAAAATGCTTAGACTTGACCGAGTATCTTTGTATCGTAAGGTTAAATCACTCAATATTAAAATAGATTAATGAACATACTTATATTGGGATCAGGAATAGTTGGGGCAAATCTTGCTAAAAAATTATCTGAACAAGGAAAAAATGTATTTCTTTTAGACGATGATGCCAATGAATTAAAAAACTTGTCTGAAAGATTTGATATCAAAACTATTTATGATGATCCATTAAATCCCTCTTTTTATAAAAATTTTGAAACCAAAATTGACTATTTTATTGCTGTAACACGAAGTGATGAAAAAAATATTATTACAAGTAAATTTGCTAAAGAATTTTGTAATGTTGATAAATCTATAGCAAGGGTTAGAAATCAAAATTTGATAGTTGATGAGAATAAATCATTATTAATTGAGTCAAATAGTTTTCTTGATCATATTATATCTCCAGAATGGGAAGTCTCTAATAATATTTTTGAAAAAATTCATTTACCTGGTGCTTTTTTTAGTGAATCTCTGATTACACAAGACTATCTGTTAATCGGAATGCAATCCTCTGATCTATTCAAAAATCATACATTCGAAGAAATTAAAGTTTTTTTTAAAACAAATAATCTTTGTTATTTAGGCCATAGTAAAGAGGGTAATATAAATTTTGACTTTAAGAATATTTCTATTTCAGATCAACTTTATCTACTAATAAAGAAAAAATATTTGAATAAACTAATAAAGTTTTTTGGTTTTAAAGATTATGTATTAGATGTTTTAATAGTTGGCGGTGGTAATATCGGTCAAAATTTATCGACTTTAATAGAACAGGATGAACAGGAAATTAATTTAAAGATATTAGAATTAGATAAAGAGCGATGTAATTTTTTGGCAGGTCTTCTTAAAAAGACTACAATTTTCAATGGAGATGCACTAGATCAAACACTTTACGAAGAGATTAAATTAAATAATTCTGATCTTGTTATAACTGTTACAGATAATGATCAAATTAATACTATATTATCAATCATAGCAAAAAAAAGAGGCTCAAAATCTGTTATTTCAGTTATTAATAATGAGTCTTATTCTTCTTTTGCAAATGATTTAGGTATTGATGTCATTATAAATCCCCGAGAGCTAACAACATCAAGAATCATAGAGAAAATTTCAAAAGGGTCTCTTTTATCATACCATTCTATCTTGAAAGATGAATATGTAATATATGAAATTAAATATAAAAATGAAATTTATGAAAATATTAAAAAGTCAAAAGTAATTAATCATGTCTGTACATTAACAAATGAAGCATTGGAATTAAAAAATAACGATCATATTCCTTTAAATAATGATATTTTAATTTTAAGTGTTTCACAAAAAGACTCCCATGTTTTAGAAAAAATTATTAATGATTATTAATAATACTTTTTTTTTAGATACTCACTCATATCTTAAGAAAATAGCAAGTGACATAATTATTCCAAAGATAGGTAAATTAAATGAAGATGAAGTATCAACTAAAATTGATAATTCTAAAGTTACTAGTTATGATGTTATTATAGAGAACGAATTAATTGAATATTTTAAAAAAATAGGTTTCACTAATATTATATCCGAAGAGGGTAATTCAGATTTAATTAAAGATGATGAATATTTAACTGTTGACCCCATAGATGGAACTAGAAACTTTATTAATGGAATTAATAAAGTAGCTATAATGTTATCTTTTATAAAAAATACTAAGTGTGAATTTGCAATTATTTATGATCCAATTGCTGATATTTTTTACCACACCTTTAATCAGTCTATATTTAAAAATCATAAGCAAATAAAACCTCAAATTTATAGTAATCAAATTGGCTTTTTAGGTGACCATGCTAAAGTTTACTTTAAAGATTTTATTACTTCATACACAGAAAAAATTAGATCAAGGTCAATAGGTTATGATGTTATTGAGGCGATAGAGGGTGAAAGATCTTTTTTGACAGTCTATGGATCTAAAATATGGGACTTATTTCCAGCAATGAGTTTTTTAAAGTTATTAAATTTTGACACTAATTTACCAGATATGGAATTTGATTATTCCAAGTTAGAAAAAAAAATCATTTTCTATGCCAACTTATAGAGTTTTATTTGTTGGTCTTGGTAAAATGGGCTTTCATATGGCTGGTTTTTTATCTAAACAGAAAAATATAGACTTATACATTTATAATAGAACCAGTGCCATTGAGACTAAATGGAAAAAAAAATTTTCTGGTGTTCAGTATAATTTTACTAATAATATCAAATTTGATTTTGTAATCAGCTGTTTAAAAGATGACAACGCAGTTAACTCATTTTATAAGAAATTTATAAAAACGAATAATTATAAGAAAAACACAACTATTATCGAACACTCTACGATATCTTTAAATCAAATAGAATTACTTATTAAATTATTGTCCAAACCAAAATTAAAATTTGTGGATGCACCAGTAACAGGTGGACAGGAGGGAGCAAAAAAAGGTTCTCTATCAGTTATGGTTGGTGGTGATAAATTAAATTTTAATAAATCAAAAAAAATTATATTCGCTTACTCAAATAATTGTACATATATGGGGAAACTTGGTTCAGGACAATTAGCTAAATTTACAAACCAAATTTTAATTTGTGGTATTCTGTACTCAATATCAGAAGCATTTCAATTTAGTAGAAAGAATAATCTTGATCAAAATAAAATATTCAATGCATTGAAAAATGGAGCAGCAAGTTCATGGCAATTTACAAATAGGTATCCTACAATAGTTAAAAATAAATTTGACTTTGGTTTTTCAACAGAACTAATGACAAAAGACTTAAAATATGTACTTCAACAAGCAAAAAAATTAGACTTAAATCTTAAACTTACTAAGAATGTTTATGAAAAATATAAAAAATTACAAAGTACTGTATATAAAAACTATGACACTTCTAGTTTAGTAAAATCTTTTATTGAAAAATGAATTACTGGAAAAAAGGTTGTAACCACTTACTGAAATGTGATCCAGTATTTAAAAAATATTATAATCCAAAGCATCAACTAAAAACTAATAAAAATAAATTTGATGTTTTATTTAAGTCTATTTGTTCCCAACAAATATCTGTTTCTGCAGCCATGTCAATCTATAAAAATTCTAAGCATATTATTGGTCCTGTAAATTTTACTAATTTTCGAAATAATAAAAATAAGATAAAAAAACTACCTTTAAGTAATAATAAAAAAAAGTGTTTAATTTCTCTTTTAGAGAATTACCATTTAGTATCTAAAATTAAATTAAATAAAAATTCTTTTGATAAGGTAAATAAAGATTTAACACAAATCTTTGGAATAGGTAGATGGACCGCTGAAATGTTTTCTATTTTTTATTTAGGATTACCAAATATCATGCCCTTGGGTGATCTTGGCTTTATAAACGCTTATAAGAAATATTATAATGATATAAAGTTAAAAAAATTTTCTTATAATTCAAAAAAATGGGGGAATTATTCGACAATTGTTACTTGGTATCTCTGGTCTTCTTATGACTCAGAACCTCTTTATCTATAAATAAATTTTAGTCTAAATCAAAAAAAACAATTTAATCTTTAAAAAAAAGAATCTATTAATATTTATGCAACCAATAATCGAATTTCAGAACATCTGTAAAGAGTATCCAGGAGTAGTTGCAAACAATAATGTTTCTTTTAAAATTATAAAACAATCTATACATGCAATTTTAGGTGAAAATGGTGCTGGTAAGTCAACTTTAGTAAAAATTTTGTATGGACACGTTAAACCAGATAATGGTCAAATCATAATTAATTCTGATTTAGTGACTATTAATTCACCAACTATGGCACAAAGCTTAGGTATAAATATGGTGTTTCAACATTTTAGTTTATTTGAGTCACTGACAATAGCAGAAAATCTAATACTAGGTATGAGTGAAAAAATATCATTAAGTAAACTAAAATCAAAATCTGAAACTATATGCAATAAGTATGGCTTTAATTTAAATCTAAATTCACCTATAAGTTCACTTTCAGTGGGTCAAAGACAATCTGTAGAAATTGTTAGATCTCTTTTAAATAATCCAAAAATTTTAATAATGGACGAACCTACCTCTGTCTTAACTCCAGAGGAGATTAATAAATTATTTAAAATAATTAAAAAATTAGTAGCCGATGGTTTAACTGTAATTTTTATATCTCATAAATTAGATGAGATTATTAATCTATCAGATCATGTAACAATTATGAGAAATGGAAAAGTAATAAGTAATTTAACTACTAAGAATGAAGATCCTGAAAGTTTGGGTTATAAAATGCTAGGTTATAAAGTAACTAAAACTAAACAGATAAATAATGTTGATTACTCAGAGAATGTATTAAGTTTAAGTAATTTATCTTCATATTCTAAAGATCCATTCACAACTAATTTAAATAAAATTAATTTCAATTTAAAAAAGGGACAAATTTTAGGTATTGCTGGAGTGGCTGGTAATGGCCAAAAAGAGTTAATGGAAATTTTACTAAATGAGAACGATTTTGAGTTTAATGGAGATATTATTTTTAAAAATATTAACATCAATAAATTATCTACATTTCAAAGAAAATCTTTATCTATTTCTTATGTGACTGAACAGAGATTGGGTCATAGCGCAGTACCTGAAATGTCTTTAAGTGAAAATATTTTACTAAGTATGAATCATAAAAGTTATTTTAAAAAAGGTGATTTTATTAATTTTGATAGAATTAATTCCTACGCTAATGATGTCATCAAAAATTTTAATGTTGATACTCCGTCATTTAATGTCAAAGCTGGTAAACTGTCAGGTGGCAATCTTCAAAAATTTATAATTGGAAGAGAAATCATGTCTAATCCTGAATTGTTAATCTTATCTCAACCAACATGGGGTATAGATGCAGGTTCTGAGGCTTTTATTAAAAAATCTTTAATAGAATTATCACAGAAAGGAGTTTCAATAATCATTATTTCCCATGATTTGGATGAACTCCTTGAAGTTTGTCATAATATTTCTGTTTTATATGAGGGTTCATTATCAAAATCTTTAAATGTTGAGAGCATAGATATTACTAAATTAGGTAAGTATATGGGTGGTCTATTTGATTAACATTAAATTAAGAGAGGATTATTCTAATCTAATATTTTATTTATCTCCATTAGTTGCAGTTTTTTTAACATTATTTTTTGGCTCATTTATTTTTTTAATATTAGATTTAAGTCCAATCGATTCTTTTAAAATCTTTTTTATAAGCCCTATTTCAAATTCTTATGGTGTCTCAGAATTATTTGTTAAAGCTACTCCCCTCGCTATTATCGCACTTGGTTTATCATATTGCTTTAAAAATAATATTTACAATATTGGAGCTGAAGGACAGTTAACCATGGGTGCTATCTTTGGAGGAGGTATAGGACTCTTATTTAATGACTCTACAAGTATTTTCTTACTTCCTTTGATGATTTTATTTGGAGCTATCGGAGGTGCTTTTTGGGCTACGATACCAGCTCTTTTAAAAACAAAATTTAATACTAATGAGATTTTAACTAGTTTGATGCTGACTTATGTTGCTCTATTTATACTCGATTATTTTGTTGTTGGTCCTTGGAAAGACCCAGCTGGATATGGTCTCCCAAAATCAATGCCGTTCCCAGATGCTGGAAGACTACCGGTATTATTTGATGGTCTTCGAATTCACATTGGTGTGTATTTTGCTATAATGATTTGTTTAATCACTTATATTGTTTATAACAAAACTTTATTTGGCTTTAAATTAAGAGTATCTGGCTTCAGTTCAAAAGCATCTCAATATGCAGGTTTTAAATATAAAAATTTAATTTTTTATACTTTCATAATCAGTGGAGCCTGTGCAGGATTAGCTGGGTTATTTGAAGTCTCTGGACCAATAGGATTGTTATACAGAGATATTTCTCCGAACTATGGTTTTACTGCAATTATCGTTGCTTTTTTGGGAAGATTAAATCCTCTTGGAATAATTTTATCATCATTATTAATCGCTTTAACTTATTTGGGCGCTGAAGATGCCCAACTATTTTTAAAAATACCCTCAGCCGTTGGATTTGTTTTTCAGGGCTTAGTTTTATTTTTTTTATTGGGCACAGACTTTCTTAATAAATATAAGGTTTCTATATCATGAATATAGATCTTGTTATTGGTATTTTGAATATAGTTTTAATATCAACTACACCTCTAGTATTTGCTGGTATTGGAGAATTAGTCACTGAAAAAAGTGGAGTTCTTAATCTTGGACTTGAAGGCTTAATGTTAGTAGGCGCTGTTACAGGTTTTATAACTTTAGTTTTAACGGGTAATTATTTTTATTCTTTATTTTTTTCAATTATATCTGGAGTTATTCTTTCAGGTATATTTGCCTTTCTAGTTCTAAATTTGATGACTAATCAAATAGCAACTGGTCTTGCCTTAACAATATTTGGTATCGGTTTAAGTGCAATGTTTGGAAAAAAATTTAGTGGAACTCCTATTGAAGGGTTAAACCCATATTACTTCATAGTCATTTCGTTCTTATTAGTATTTATGGTGAGTTATTTTTTATCTAAAACTAAATCGGGTCTGATTGTCAGAGCAGTTGGAGAAGATCATAATTCTGCCTATGCTCTTGGTTATAATGTAATAAAAACTAGATACATGACTATCATATTTGGAGGAGTAATGAGCTCTCTTGCAGGTTTTTATATTTCTATTTGTTACGCACCTATGTGGCAAGAGGGAATGACAGCTGGAAGGGGATGGATAGCTTTAGCTCTGGTAGTTTTTGCTACTTGGAAACCTTGGAGGCTTTTAGTTGGTGCCTATATTTTTGGTGGAGTAGCTATAATGCAAATGAACCTTCAAGCTATTGGTGTCAAATTACCGGGACAATTTTTCAATATGATGCCATATTTGGCAACAATTATAGTATTAGTTTTTATCTCATCCAATAAATTAAGACTTAAGTTGAGTGCCCCTGCTTCTCTGAATATGCCTTTTGAAAAAAATCAATAGGTTATCCACTTATTTTTTTCATATTAAGGGCATCTATTTCTATTTTGTTATAAATTTATTACATATTTATTATTAACTAGATTCATTATTTATTACTGAAAATAGTTTTATAATAAAAATATTAAATTTTAAAAAGATAGGATTTTAAATATGATAAGAAAAATACTGACTATTCTCTCATTTTTTACCATAATTTCTGTATCTGCTCTTCACGCTGATCAAAAGAAAATTGGTTTTATATACATAGGTCCTCCAGGAGATCATGGATGGACTTATATGCATGATCAAGGCAGAATTTATATGGAAAATGCTTTAGGAGACTCTATTTCAACAACTTATATAGAAAATGTTCCAGAAAATGCTGATGCTGTAAGAGCCATAAGAAAACTTGCTGCTTCTGGTCATGACTTGATTTTTACTACATCATTTAACTACATGGACCAAACTCTTGAGGTAGCAGAGGAATTTCCAGACGTAAAATTTGAACATGCTACAGGGTTTAAGAGAATCGATAATGTTTCAACATATTCTGCAAGATTTTATGAGGGTAGAACTATTATTGGGCATATCGCAGGTAAAATGACCAAGACAAATACAATAGGTTACATAGTTTCATTTCCAATACCAGAAGTAATCAGGGGTATTAATGCTTTTTACCTAGCTGCTGCAAAAGTAAATCCAGACGTTAAAATTAAAATTATATGGAATTACTCCTGGTATGATCCAGGAAAGGAAGCAGATGCTGCCAATACATTAATCAATCAAGGAGCAGATATAATTGTTCAACATACTGACTCTTACGCTCCTTGCCAAGCTGCCGAAAAGGCTGGAGTACTTGCTTTCGGTCAAGCTTCAAATCAGGAAGCATTCTGTCCAAATGCCCATATGACTTCAATCGAAGATATTTGGGGCCCTTATTATGCTGCAAAGGCTCAAGCTGTAGTAGATGGTACTTGGGGTTCTGAGGACACATGGCAAGGTTTTAAGGATGGTATGGTAGAAATGTCACCATATAATACAAAACTTTTACCTTTAGATTTAATTTTAGAAGCTAAAAATATGGAGACTGCTATTGAGAATGGAACTCTTCATTCATTTGAAGGCCCAATATACAACCAAGCTGGAGAATTAGTTGTTAAAGAAGGCGAAGTTGCTGATGATGGGATGCTCGCTGGAATGATGTTCTATGTTCAGGGTATAGACGGAGAGGTACCTCAATAATTATATAGGTAAATAAATATTTAATTAATCCTGTTCCCAAGGAAAAACAAGCCAGTCTTTATCTCTAAAATCATACAGATGAAGATCGGCTTGTTTTTTTCCCGAGGTTTTTGCATATAAAACTACAAACTTTGAATTAGGCATCATTTCTTTGACTATTTTAGCTGTATCGCCGCTATCTACTAGGTCGTCAATAACAACTAACTTTTTTTCTGATTTTATTCTTTTAAAAATTTTAATATCTGAATTTTTTTTCCTATCTGCATAGGTTTTAAGAGCAATTACATCAATATCCTGTATACCTAAATAATTAGCTATTATAGAGCCTGGTATAAGTCCACCTCTAGAGATCAAAATAAGTTTTTGGGGTTTAAATTTTTTTTTTATTAGTTTTGCTAATTTTATACAATCTGTGTGTATATCGTGATAGCTTAAATAAACCTGTTTCATCCAAGGATTATAATAAAAAATAAATGAAAAGCAATTTAGCTATACTAAGCTCAGATCAAAAATCAATTGACTTTATAAAAAAAAATAAACTATCTAAAACGCTTAACCTTTATGCAAATAGTTCAAGAAACACTGAGGTCGCTCAAGTATTTTGTAAGTCTCATAATTTTAATAAATATTATGGTTCATATGAAGATCTCATTTATGATAAAAATGTAAATTTTATTTTAAATTTTTTACCTTCGGGCATTAAGTTTGAGTATATTTATCTTTGTTTGAAAAATAATATCAAAGTTATAACAGATTACCCAATTATTAGTAGTTCAAATAACTTGAAGTATTTCAATGAATTAGTCGAGTCTAAATTAATAAATAATCTTTTTTTAATAAACGAAATAAATTTCAAAAAGCTTTATGAAGAGTCTACTAATCAAAATGCAATTACTTATGTAAAAAATTTTCAGTATTCTAATGATTTTAAAAATAGTTTAGATACCAAAGATGTTTTGTTTGACCTGTGCCCAGATCTCTTTTATTTGATTTATAAGTACCGTAATGAAAAAATTACAATTCTTATTAAGGATAAAAGTATCGATAAAATAACAAATAAAATAAACAGTTTAAAATGCGAGATTGAAATAAATGAACAATTAAAAATAAAAATTATGTTAAAAAGTAATGTTTTTAGTACTGATACAGCAATTAAATCAAAAGAGAGGTCATTTGACACAAATAAAACCCTTTATAACTCTGAAGATCTAAATTCTTTTGTAAATTCAAAGAATTCTTTTGAAAACTTATCTATTTTTACATATTATCCGTACAAATTATTTCAAGAGGTTCTTTATGAGTGAAAATATTACATTCTCAGTATCGGGTTCTGAGACTTACTACCACAAAGATTGGCTTAAATCAAAAGGCTTTAAATGGGTAGCATCATCTAAAAAATGGGAAAAATTAAATATATTAGAAATCGAAGCTGATCAGCTATCAGAGTACTGTAGAGAGTTTGGACTTTATTATGAAAGGTCTGATAAGGGCATGCCTAAATTTGATTATGAAAGTTATTTATGGGATGGAAATATTCCTGATAAATCAATTTGGTATGAAGAGAAGAGCCTTCCTAATTCAACAAATAAAGAAGATTAGTGTATTAAAACTGAAAATATTCCATAAAAAAAGAATATCAACGCAATCATTAAAGCTAAATAGTAAGGCATTTTTTTCTTATTCATAAATGAAGCCATTATTACCAAATACTTATGTACTAAACAATAAATATCTACAATCAATTATATCTCCGAGCACAGATATAATTGATTACAACTTTACCTCTGAACAAGTACATAAACTCAATCTCTTACAAATATTAAGACCTGATATTTATTTTAACAAAAATCTTTCTGAGGAAGAATTTTTTGACTTATCAAAGAAATACTACC
This sequence comes from uncultured Alphaproteobacteria bacterium, assembly GCA_902598275.1. Taxonomy (GTDB): domain Bacteria; phylum Pseudomonadota; class Alphaproteobacteria; order HIMB59; family HIMB59; genus HIMB59. Next base: position 18,287 of record CACKAZ010000010.1, on the reverse strand, counting down.
AAAAACTTATTGATGAAGAAATTATTTACAAATCAGAAAAAGAATATTTTTTATATAGGATTGATTCAGAAAATCATTCTCAGACTGGGTTAATTTCCTTATTAAATATACAAGATTATATTAATAGAAATATTAAGCCCCACGAAAAGATCTTAGTTAGTAAAGGAAAAGAAAGAGCTGAACAATTATCTAAAGTTAAATTCCAATTAAGCCCTATTTATCTTTTTTATGATGATGAAAATATTGATCTAAACCTTGATATCCATCATGACAAAAAACCAATTATAAAGTTTAAATCAGGTAAGTATACTCACTCTATATATAAAACTAACACTGATTTTAGTGGTATAAATTTTAAGGAACTTTTTGTTGCAGATGGTCATCATAGGATTGAAGGATTTGCACAATTAGATGTTGATAAAGATACTAAGTTTTTATCAATAGTTTTCCCGAAATCTAAGTGCTTAAACTTGTCTTATAATAGAAGCATTAAGTTTCCTAAAGATTATAAAAAAGATTCGTTTTTGACTGATTTAAAAAAATTTTTTCATGTTGAGGAGCTAAAGTATCACGAGAAGATAGACCGTTTTTTTGTAATCTACTTCGATGGTAAATTTTTTAAAATCGATTTGAAAGATGACTATTCTACAAATGGTGCAGATTGCGTAGATTTTGGAGAGTTTGTCTTAAAAGAAATATTAAATATTCATGATGAGACTAATGATGAAAGAGTAGAATTCGTCCCACCCACTCTAGGGACTGATTATTTGATTAATCAAGTTGATACAGGTATAACAGATCTATCAACATTGATGAGACCAGTTAGTATGGATTTAGTTATAAATTATTCAAAAAATTTGAAATTTATGCCACCCAAAGCTACTTGGTTTGAGCCAAAGCCACTAGATGGGCTTTTTTTTTATAAAATTATTGAGTAAATCTTAAAAACTGAGGAGTAATATAAACAATGCAAAAACCCACTATCAAACCAAATCATCCATTTTTTTCATCAGGACCTTGCTCTAAAAGACCTGGTTGGAAATTAGAGGCATTAAGTGATGCGGTATTAGGAAGATCTCATAGAGCAAAAAGTGGTAAAGCAAAATTAAACGAAGTTATAGTTAAATCAAAAGAGGTACTCCAATTACCTGATGATTATTTAGTAGGCATAGTACCAGCTTCAGATACAGGGGCTATAGAAATGGCTATGTGGAGTCTTTTAGGATTAAAAGGTGTCGAGGTTTGTGGTTGGGAAACCTTTGGATTGACTTGGGTAAAAGATATTACAAAACAGTTAAAACTAGAAAATGTCACTGTTCATAAAACTGATAACTATGGTGAGCTTCCAGACTTAACTAAAGTAAATTTCAATAATGATGTTGTTTTTACTTGGAATGGTACAACCTCTGGTGTTTGTATACCTAATGCCGATTGGATCCCAGACGAGAGAGAAGGTCTATCCATTTGTGATGCAACATCTGCTGTATTTGCTATGGACATGGATTTTAAAAAATTAGATGTTGTTACTTGGTCTTGGCAAAAAGTTTTAGGTGGAGAGGCTGCACATGGAATGATTGCTTTATCTCCAAAAGCTGTTGAAAGATTAGAGACTTATGAACCTTCCTGGCCAATGCCAAAAATTTTTCAATTAGCTAAAAATAAAAAATTTGCTAAAGATATCTTCGAGGGAGCTACAATTAACACACCATCTTTACTTGCTGCTGAGGATGCTTTAGATGCTTTGAATTGGTGTATTGAAATAGGTGGTCAAAAAGAGCTTATAACACGATCAAAAAAAAATCTTCAAGTCATAAGAGATTGGATTGAGCAAAGGGATTGGGTAGAGTTTTTGGCTGTAGATCCAAATACCTATTCTTCAACTAGCATATGTTTTAAGTTTACACATCCTGATTTTGTAGCTTTAGACAGTGACAAACAAAAAAAATTAGTAAAAGAGGTTTGCTCTACATTAGAGAGAGAAGATGCTGGTTATGATATTAATGCATATAAAGATGCACCAGCTGGTATAAGGATTTGGGGAGGCGCAACCGTAGAAGCCTCTGATATTGAAAAAGTTTTACCATGGATTGAGTGGTCCTTTTTTGAAACAATGGAAAGGTATAAATAATGAAGATTTTGATTTCAGATAAAATGAGTAATAAAGTTGAAGACGTTCTTAAATCTAAACAAATTAATTTTGATATAAAGACTGGAATGTCTCCAGAGGAACTCAAAGAAGTAATTGATCAATATGATGGTATTTTAATCAGATCTGCCACTAAACTAACGTCTGATATACTTGCTGACTGCAAAAACCTTAAAGTTATAGGAAGAGCAGGAGTAGGTGTTGATAATGTTGATCTCGATCAAGCAACTAAAAATAAAATTTTAGTAATGAACACTCCCTTAGGAAATCTTGAGGCAACTGCTGAGTTAAGTGTGGGGTTAATGTTTTCACTTATGAGAAATATACATTTAGCTAATGAATCGACTCATCAAGGAAAGTGGGAAAAACCTAAGTTTATTGGGACTGAATTAAAAGGAAAAACACTTGGAATAGTTGGTTATGGTAATATTGGCCAAAGAGTTGCTGAAATTTGCTCAACAATTGGTATGAACATTATTACTAACTCTAAATCAGCTAGTGATGAAGATCTATCTAGATTTAAAGCAAAAAAAGTTTCAACTGAGCAGTTAATAAAAGAAGCTGATATAGTTTCTATTCATACAAAATTAAATGATGAAACTAAAAATATGTTTAATAAAGAAACACTTTCTACCATGAAACCCACATCAGTTATTATAAATTGTGCAAGGGGTGGTTTAATTAATGAAGCTGATTTAAAAGATGCTTTAAACAATGAAGTTATTGCAGGGGCAGCTATCGACGTTTATGAAAATGAACCTGCAACAGATAACGTCATGTTTGGTGCTAAAAATTTACTTTTAACACCACATTTAGGCGCATCTTCAAAAGAAGCGCAATCTAATGTTGCCATTGATGTAGCAAATCAAGTTGCTGATTTCTTAATAGATAATAAAATAGTCAATAACGTTAACTCTTTTTAAATTTTTTTAAATATTCATATATCGAAATTTTTGTGAGAACATTTTGAATTGATTTACTTTCATTAATTTTTTTTAATTGATTAAGTGTTAGTTTAAAAATTTTTATTTCTTCATTTTCATTCTTATTGTAGAGTGATTTAAATTTAATTTTTTCTACCTCGGCATAGTAAACATGAACGATTTCATCTGAGTAACCTGGCACTGGGCAGTATGTAGTTAGTTTGACTATTTTTTTTGCTTTAACTCCAATCTCTTCTTTAATTTCTCTTTTTAAGGCTGTTATTAAATTTTCACCCTTATCAACCAGACCACCAACAATTTCATATTTTAAATTTTTACTTCTAACAAAGTAAAATGGCCTAAATTGTTTTATTAAATAAAATTTTTTTTCCTCTGAGTTAAAACATAATGCAAATACAACATCACCAATGTTCAAAATTTCTCTATTAATTTTGTAAGGTTTAATTTTTTTGTTATAGCTCTTGATTAAAAACTGGTATTTCCAAAATCTGAAAAAACTTTTTGATAAAAGGGTTTTTTTTATTTTACTTACTTTTTGCATGTAATTTAACTGTTTGACTATTTATAAGACAAAAGTATATATATTCAATACTCGGGGAGTAGCTCAGTCTGGTAGAGTGTCTGCTTTGGGAGCAGAAAGTCGCAGGTTCGAATCCTGTCTCCCCGACCAAAAAGTAAATGATGAAAAAAGTTACAATTAAAAGACCTTCAAAAACAAATATGCAATCGGGTCTTAAAAAAACTAAATTATGGATTATTGAATTTGAATTTGACCCTAGCCTTCAAAAAGATGTTTTAATGGGATGGAATAGTTCCAAAAACACAACCAAACAGTTAAAACTCAACTTTGATACTCTGGATGATGCTATCTTATGGTGTCAAAAGAACTCATATGAATACAAGGTTGTAGATCAAACTTATAAACAAGTAAAACCAAAGAGTTATGCGAGTAATTTCTCAAATAATAGAAAAACCTCCTGGACCCACTAACAATTAAATATTCATTTTTCAAAATATAATACTATTATCACTGCATAATTATTAATTAATAAGGGGGAAAGAAATGATTAAGTTCATTACAACTCTGCTTGCTTTATTTATGTTTAGCACGTCATACGCTAAAGAAGTTAAAGTTGGCATTATTTTAGGTTTTACAGGACCTATTGAATCATTAACGCCAGGTATGGCTGCAGGCGCTGAGTTAGCTTTTAACGAAGCTTCAGACTCTGGTGCACTTCTAGGTGGTTCAACAGTTAGCTCAATTAGAGCTGACTCAACATGTATCGACTCAGCAGCAGCTGCATCTGCGGCTGAATTTTTAATATCTCAAGGCGTTACTGCTATCATGGGAGCAGATTGTTCTGGTGTTACAGGTGCAGTTCTTTCTAACGTAGCCGTTCCTAATGGTGTACCAATGATTTCACCATCTGCGACTTCACCTGCTTTAACTACAGCAGAGGATAATGGTTTATTTTTTAGAACAGCTCCTTCTGATGCTAGAGGCGGAGAAGTATTAGCAGACATTACTAACGACAGAGGCATTACAAGTGTTGCAATTACATATGTTAACACCGACTATGGTGTCGGTTTAGCCGATGTTTACGAAGCTGCAGCTAATGCTAGAGGTATCGAAGTTACAGCGAAAACTGCTCACGAAGGTGATAAAGCTGACTATAGTGCTGAAGTAGGTGTTCTTTCATCTGCTGGTGGTGATGCGTTAGTTGTTATTGGTTATTTAGACCAAGGTGGAAACCAAATTATCCAGGGTTCACTTGATAGTGGTGCTTTTGATACATTTGTGCTTTCTGATGGAATGATAGGTGCTTCATTAACAGATACTTTTGGTTCTGATCTTGATGGATCTTTTGGTTCTATGCCTGGTTCATTAGGCGCCGGTGCGATGAAGTTTAAAGCATACGCCGAAGCAAATGGTGTTGACCCTTCAGTTTATGTTGGCGAGTCATATGACGCTGCAGCATTAATAATGCTAGCAATGTGTAAAGGTGGATCTGATGACAGTGCAACTGTAGCTGCAAATATTATGAGTGTAGCTAATGGTCCTGGAACAAAGATTTATGCAGGAGAGCTTAAAAAAGGTCTTGATCTTGCTTGTGCTGGATTTGCTGTTGACTATGACGGAGCAACAGATGTTAACTTCACAGAAGTTGGAGAAGCATTTGGAGCGTTCCTTGAAAAAGGAATTGAAGGAGGTCAATTCGTAGACGTAGCTCAAAGATAAATATTAAAATTTAGCCCCATCTTTTTGGTGGGGCTAAGTAACTTTCTCTAATTTTTTATAACTTTTTCCGGAAGTAATCCTTTTGGTCTGTATCTCATAACTAATAGTAGGCCCAACCCCATCATTAAATATCTAAAGTATGGAACACTATTTTGTAGATGATCTTTGATGTAACTAGTTTCATCTAAATGGCTTGTGAATAAATTAATTACAACCAATGCAAATGGAGCTGATTGTATCCAAATAAACCATACTACAAACCCTCCAAGTACTGCTCCGTAATTATTCCCTGTGCCACCCAAGAGGACCATCACCCATATTAAAAAAGTATATCTTAGTGGTTGATAACTTGATGGAGTAAAAAGGCCGTCATAAGTGACTAGCATTGCACCTGCAAATCCAATAATTGCTGACCCTAGCATAAAAATAAATAAATGCTGTTTGACAACATTCTTACCCATTGCCCTTGCCGCCTCTTCATTGTCTCTAATAGCTCTCATCATCCTACCCCAAGGAGAATTTAAAGCCTTTTCTGAAAAATATAGAATTACAAATACAACGATTAAAAAAATCAGACTAAAGCAAAGTTTTACAAAAACACCTGAAGAGGTGATTACTAATTGATTAAGTAAAGAAATTTTTACTTCGGGGTCTAAAATATTTGATAACTTAGAGGAGTTAAAAAACTGAACTAAATTAATAAACCATTCTGACTTTTGTAAATTCACCTCATATGGAACGGGTCTCTTTAGACCAATAACATTCTTTACACCTCTTGATAGCCACTCTTCATGTTTTACAATCGTAATTATAATTCCTGATACCAACAGAGTAGAAATAGCTAAATAATCTGATCTTAATCCCAAACATACTTTACCTACAACAAAAGCCACTAAGGCAGATAAAATCGCTCCTACAAACCAAGAAAAAATTATTGGCAAATTTGCACCTCCAAGGAAACCAGAAGTAGCAGCATTTATAGACTCAATTTTACTAATTGATGGTCCTGCTATGAATTTAAGTAAAGGGATAGATAAAATTATAATTAAGAATACAAAATAGTTTTTATATTTATGTTTTGATAATTTTTTATTAATAATAAATATACTAATTACAACTACAGCTAAAAATAGTCCTGATATTAAAATACCTATACCTCCAGCACTCCATGCTTCATGCACAGGTGGTACGGAAACTAAAACAGTTGCAAGTCCTCCTATAGCTAAAAAACCCATAACACCAAAGTTTATTAACCCCGCAAATCCCCATTGTATATTTACCCCCATTGCCATAACAGCAGAGATCAAACAAAGATTTAACATTGATAGAGCGATGCCCCAGGACTGAAACAGGCCAACTAAAACTGTTAATATAGTCATCACTGAAAAACAAATTCTAAAGTCTATATTTTTGATCATATGACTTTCCCTTTAAAAATACCATTTGGCCTAAATATGAGAACAATTATCAATATTGCAAAAGAGATCGCAAATTTATAATCAGTTGAGATAAATTGTATAAGCGTATTAGGCTCTAAACTTTCTGGCATAATATATTTAAAGAATTTTTTATATGCATAAGTAAGACCTATTTCAGAGAATGCTATTAAAAAGCCTCCATAGAATGCCCCTAAAGGATTACCTATCCCTCCAACTATTGTTGCTGCAAAGATAGGAAGAAGATTATTGAAATAGGTAAAGGGCTTAAAGCTCTTGTCTAATCCATATAATGTTCCTGCAACAGTCGCTAAAATAGAAACTATTACCCATGTTATTAAAACTATTTTTTTTGGGTCAATGCCTGAGAGTAGGGCGAGGTCTTCATTATTTGAATATGCCCTCATCGATTTTCCAGTCTTTGTTTTATTTAAAAAATAAAACAGTATTGAGCAGGTGATTAATGTTGTTACCAATGTAATTACTTGTGTAGACTTTATTGCTAGACCTTCATTTAAACCTGTTAATTGTTTAAATTCTCTAGCTTTCATTATGAATTTATGTCCATCCATAAAATTTATATCATTTGGCCCAATAATAATTCTTACCACTGCATTTAAAACAAACATAATACCAAGGCTCACAACTATAAAAGTTACAGGATTACTTTTTTTATTTCTGTAATATTCAAAAACTGTCTTGTCAAAGAATAAGCTCACAACAATTGTTAATAAGATTCCAATAGGTAAAGCCAGAAGAGCCGTTGGAAGCAATCCAAATGAAATTCCCTTTGATTGTAAATACCATGTCATAAGAATTACAACCATAGTTCCAAAAGCCATTAAGTCTCCATAGGCAAAGTTAGCAAATCTTAATACTCCATAAATCAAAGTTACTCCAATTGCACCAAGCGCCAATTGAGATCCATAAGTAATACCAGGTACAATAATAAAGTTAGTTAGAAGTATTATAGAGTTTAAAAAATCCATTTATCCCCCCAAAAAAGCTTTTCTAATTTCTTTATCATTTAGTAGATAGTCACCTTTACCTTCGTATGCATTCTTTCCTGTCACTAATATATAACCCCGGTCAGATACCTCTAAAGCCTGTCGCGCATTCTGCTCAACCATAAGAATAGAAATATTTTGTTTTTTAATATTTAGGATGTGTTGAAATAATTCAGTCATAATAACAGGTGAGACACCTGCTGTGGGCTCATCTAGCATTAAAACATCAGGATTAGTCATTAATGCCCTTGCTATTGCCACTTGTTGCCTTTGTCCGCCAGATAAATTACCAGCAAACTGATCTTTCTTTTCTTTAATTATGGGGAATAGATCATACATTTCCTCTATTCTAGAAGATAGATTATCGTCATTAATAAAAGCTCCCATCTCTAAATTTTCTTTTACTGTTAACTCTGTGAATATATTTTTAATTTGAGGTACGAACGATAAGCCTAGTTTTATACGGTCTTGTGTTTTAAGATTTGTAATATCTTTACCATCTAGCATTACATTACCATCTTTTAAGTCTAATATACCGAGCATTGCTCTCATTGCCGTTGATTTTCCTGCACCATTGGGGCCCAGAATTGACACAATCTCTCCACGATCTACATTGAAAGAGCACTTTTTAATAATATTTACACCACCGTACCCTCCAGTTAAATTTGTCGCTGAAAAAAACATTATTTTTTTAATCCCTTACCCAAATAGGACTCAATAACCTGTTCATTTGACTTTACTTCTTCAGCAGAACCTTTAAAGAGAACTGATCCCTCTGCCAAAACAATAACTGGGTCACATAACTCACTTATAAAATTAAAATCATGCTCAATCATACAAAACGTGTAACCTTTATCCTGATTAAGTTTTAAAATCGACTCACTGATATCTTTTAAAAGAGTTTTATTAACACCTGCTCCAACTTCATCTAAGAAAACTATCTTCGCATCAACCATCATAGTTCTCGCCAATTCTAATAATTTCTTTTGTCCTCCAGAGAGATTTCCTGCTCTTTCATTTTTTAAGTGTTCTATCTTAAGAAATTTTAGAACATCCATAGCCTTATCTCTTATAATCTCATCCTCTTTTTTAATTTGTTGATTATTCATAAGTGAGTAGAGAAGTTTTTCACCCTTTTGATTACCTGGAACTACCATTAAATTCTCAATAACTGTCATATTTGAAAATTCGTGCGCTATTTGAAATGTCCTTAATACGCCTAAATGAAACAAGTCGTGAGACTCTTCATTTGTGATTTCAATACCATTATAGAACACTTTACCTGTGTCTGGTTTAAGATTACCAGTTATGACGTTAAATAATGTCGTTTTGCCTGAGCCATTAGGCCCTATAATACCAGTAATAGCTTTATCTTTAATTTCTAATGAGCAGTCATTAAGCGCTACTAAACCACCAAAAGTTTTTACTAAACTCTCTACCTTTATTAATGTGTTGTTCATTTAAAAATTAATGCATATTAAAGTAGAAAATATAAAGTTGAAGTGATAAATATTCCAATAAATGCGCTCTTAGCTCAGCTGGATAGAGCATCTGCCTTCTAAGCAGAGGGTCGCAGGTTCGAATCCTGCAGAGCGCGCCAATGCTTAATCATGTCTGATATAAAAAATAAGTTAGACTTCTTATCAAAATCACACAAAGAGCTTACTGGATCTGATCTATCTAATAAAATAGCTAAATCATACTTAGACTTATTCAATCAAATAAAAAATAAAAAAACATTAATGATAGCTGGATCACAAGGTTCTGGTAAATCGACATTATCGATACAAATTAAAAAATATTTTAAAAAATATTATTTTAAAAATGTTGTAATTCTTAGCATTGATGACTTTTATTTATCATCTATTCAAAGAAAACAGTTGGCAAAAAAATTGAAAACTAATTTATTTGATACCAGAGGAGTTCCACGTACACATAATTTAAAATTACTTATTGAGACAGTTGATAAATTAAAGAGAAATAATTTTCCAGTATATATTCCGATCTTTGACAAGGTAACTGATAATAAAAAAAAACATAATAGAAAAATTAATAAAGCAGATTTAATAATTTTAGAGGGTTGGTGTGTTGGCTCAAAACCAATTAATCTTGAGTATTTAAAAAAAAATATCAATGACTTAGAAAAAATAAATGATCCCAATATGATATGGAGAACAGCGTACAATCAAGCCTTAGTTGAATACCAAAAACTTTTTAATAAGTTTAACTATTATATTTTTATCAAACTACCTAACTGGCAATATGTTATTAATTGGAAATACAAACAAGAATTAGGTCTTCGTTCATTGAGAAGTGACAATCATCTTAAAAAGAAACTCTTTCTATTTATCCAATATTATGAAAAATTGTCAAAATGGATGTCTTTTACTTCTCCTGATATATGTAACGTTTTAATTACATTAGATAAAAATCAAAAAACTAAAAAGATCTTATATAAATGAAAAAATATCTAATCTTTACTGATCTTGATGGAACTTTATTAGATCATGAAAATTACTCCTACGGTAATAACAAAAAAACTATTACTAGTATTATTAATAATGAAAATGATGTTATTTTTAATACAAGTAAAACATTTAGCGAGTCTATAAATTTATTAAAAAAATTAAATTTAACCAATATGCCTTTTAGTACAGAGAATGGGGCACTATTATATTTTCCAAAAAATCGTTTTAAGAAAATTACGAACTCATCTGATTTCGGTAAATATTGGAAAATTAGAATTGCAAAATTATCCTCTAAGAATTGGTATCAATTTTTATTAAAAAAACAAAAAAAATTCAAACTTCTAATAGCCCAAGATCTTACCTCTAAAATTTTAAAAAAATACACAAACTTAGATAATACTAGTAAGATGCTCAATAGAGAGGCTAGCCAAATTATTCTTTGGGAAGATAGCTTGGTAAATTTAAAAAAATTTAAAAATGAGCTTAAATCTGAAAAACAGGGAGTATTAATACAAGGGAGTAGATTTATGCAAGTTTCATCTGTATGCAACAAAAGAATAGCTAAAAAGTTAATATCTCATGTATATGATCTTCAATTTTATGGTACATACTTTAAAAATACTATTGCTCTTGGAGACAGTAAAAATGATATTGATATGTTAAATTCTGCCAGTTACTCTTGTCTTATAAAAAATCCATCTGGATCTTTCCCTAAGTTGCGTTTAAATAAAAAAAATATAATTAAATCATCAAAGTTTGCACCTGACGGTTGGAGTCAAGTCCTATATAAATTGAACAATACATTGGAGAATAAAATTTTTTAAATATGCCTGATTTCCATCAAAATGGTGTCATAACAACGCTTCATAATTTTAATACAAAAAAAATTGAACAAATTGAAAAAGATCTTTTATCTTTTTCAAAAACTTCTCCTATGACGTTAATTTTACCTTCTCTTTATTCTGAGTTAGAAAAACCAGCTTTGACTTATATTGTTAATACTTTAAAGAAAGTAAAATATATCAAAAATGTAGTTATTGGTTTAGATCAAGCAAATAAAAATGAATTTTTAAAAGCTAAAAAGTTTTTTTCAGTCCTTCCACAGAAAACTTATATCCTTTGGAACGATGGTCCTAAATTAAAGAAAATAGACCAGGTCTTATCCAACATTGATTTATCTCCGACAGAAAAAGGTAAGGGTAGAAATATATGGTACTGTATGGGTTTTGTAATCTCTTTAAAAGACTCTGGAACAGTAGCTATGCACGATTGTGATATTGTTACTTATGATAAAAATTTATTAGCTAAGTTATTTTATCCCGTTGCAAACCCAAAGTTTTCTTTTGATTTTTGCAAAGGTTTTTACCCTCGCGTTGCTCAAGGAAAAATGAATGGAAGAGTTACAAGATTACTAGTAACACCTTTAGTAAAATCTTTACAAAAAATGGTTGGTTATAATGAATATCTTAATTTCTTAGATATATTTAAATATCCTTTAGCTGGTGAATTCTCATTTAAGTATGATCTTTTAAATGATATCAGAGTTCCTCACGATTGGGGCTTGGAGGTTGGTATACTTTCTGAAATGTATAGAAACTTTGCTAATAATCGTATTTGCCAAGTTGATTTAGCAGAAACCTATGAGCATAAACACCAAGAAGTTTCAAAAAATAATAGACAGAAAGGTTTATCTAAAATGACCATTGATATATCCAAAGCTATCTTTAGAAAACTGGCTACACAAGGTCAGGTATTTTCTCATGAAAAATTTCGTTCATTAAAAGCTACATATTTTCGTATGGCTCTTGATATGGTTCAGATATACAAAACAGATGCTGAAATGAATGGCTTGGAATTTGATGTACATAAAGAAGAGGAAATGGTTGAGCTGTTTGCACAAAATATTATTGAAGCAGGTAAGATTTTTTTAGAGTCTCCAAGTGAAAATCCCAACATCCCAACATGGAGAAGAATTGACAGTGCAGATCCAACAATTCTAGATAGTTTTAACAAAGCTGTAAAAGAAGATAACGCATAAGTTGAGAGAAGAATTAAAAAATAATTTAAATATCCATTTTCAAATTATTTATAAAGATATCTTAGATCAAAATGAGATCTTAAAGTTAATTAATAAAGTTTTAGATTTATTTGAAAACAAAGATCAGGGTATTACTGAACCTAATTGGTCACAAAAAGATATTTTTTTAATATCATATGGTGACTCTGTAGTTGAAACCTCTGATAATAAATTAAAAGCACTATCTAAATTTTTAAATAAATATTGTAAGAAACACTTTAATAATGTTCATATTCTGCCCTTTTTCCCATATAGCTCTGATGACGGATTTTCTATAACAGATTATGAAATTGTAAGACCTGATTTAGGTAACTGGCAAGATATGAAATCATTGTCAAAAGATTTTAGAGTTATGAGCGACATAGTTATAAATCATGCCTCTATAAAAAGTAAATATTTTAAAAACTTTATTGAAAATAAAGAAGACACACAAAATTTTTTTATCAAACTGAAAAATGTACAAGAGGGATATGAGAGTGTTGTACGTCCAAGAAGCTCAGATCTTTTTAAAGAGTATGCAATCAATGATGAGACTTTCTATTTGTGGTGCACATTTAGCCATGATCAGGTAGATTTTAATTTCAAAAACCCTAAGGTTCTTTTCTTTTTTATCAAATTAATCCATTTATATTTAAAAAATGGTATCAGAGTATTTCGATTAGATGCTATTGCTTTTCTATGGAAAGAATATGGAACTAATTGTTTAAATTTACCTCAAACACATGAAGTTGTTAAACTCATAAGGACTCTTTTAAATGCATATAGTAAAAATACTCTTCTTATCACTGAAACGAATTTACCAAATTTAGAAAATCTTAGTTATTTTGGAGAAAATGATGAGGCTAATGCAATATATAACTTTGCTTTACCTCCTTTATTGCTTTGGACTTTAGTAATGGGTGACAGCACAGCTATTAGAAAATGGTCAATGGGCATGCCTCCTGCAAAAGATCACACCTCTTATTTTAATTTTATAGCTTCACATGATGGAATTGGTCTAAGACCTACAGAGGGTATTTTAACTGATAAAGAAAGAGACACATTAGTAGATATCATGACTGACTTTGGTGGTCAGACTACCAAAAGAAAAAAAGTTGATAACACAGAATCTGTCTATGAAATAAACATTTCCCTGCTTGATGCTCTCAAAGGTACTTTTTTTGGAACTGATCACATGCAATTAGAAAGATTTATATGTTGTCATTCAATGATGTTAGGTATTGAGGGAATACCAGCTATTTATATACATAGTCTCGTTGGGTCTACGAATGATTATAAACAAGTTGAGAAGACAAATAACAAGAGATCTATTAACAGAAGATCATGGAAGTTTGAGGAAATTGATAAACTACTAAGTGACAAAGACTCCTTAAATAATCAAATCTATAGTGAATTATCAAAATTAATCGATATTAGAAAAGATCAACCAGCTTTTCATCCGAATGCCACTCAATTTACATTTAATTTAGGAAAAAACTTTTTTGGTTTTTGGAGACAAAGTCACGATAAAAGACAATCTATTTTTTGTATCAGCAATGTTACTAATGTTTTTCAATATTTAGATTTATCAGAACTAAATTTAATTTCATCTAATGAGTGGTGGGATTTAATTTCTAATGAAATTATTATAGATATTAAATCTACAATTACTCTTAAAGCTTACCAAACTATGTGGATTACAAACTATTAATTAAGACATGTAATTTATTCATAATCAGGTTATCTGAGACTTTTTTTCCATTACTTTCATATATAAATATATGATATGTTTTGGATATCATGACAGATCCTAAAACATACAAATTTAACACTAAAACTTTACATAGTGGGCATCAGCCAGATAAAAATTTTGGCTCACGTGCTGTTCCAATTTATCAAACAACCTCTTATTTATTTCAAGACGCGGACCATGCTGCTGCATTGTTCAATCTTGAAGAGGGTGGACATATTTACAGTAGAATATCAAATCCTACTATCTCAGTACTTGAAGAAAGAGTTGCTGCACTTGAGGGTGGTTCAGCTGCTTTAGCAACTGCTTCAGGAATGAGCGCTATGACTCTTGCCATTTTAAATGTTTGTAGTGCTGGTGATCATGTAGTTTCCTCATCACAGCTTTATGGAGGATCTTTTAATTTATTAAGATTAACTTTAAAAAGATTTGGAATAGATACAACATTTGTAAAACCAAGAGACACAGAGGGTTTTAAAAATGCCATCCAACCAAATACAAAATGTATTTGGGGAGAGCTTATAGGAAATCCCGGTATTGAAATAATGGATTTACCTGAAATTTCCAAAATTGCAAAGGAAGCAAATATACCTCTTATGGTTGATGGAACATTTAATACCCCATATTTATGTAATTTATTTGATTTAGGCGCAGATATCATAACTCACTCTCTCACAAAGTGGATGGCTGGTCATGGAACTTCAATGGGTGGTATTATTGTAGAGAAGGGTGATTTTGATTGGACTAAAGGTAATAAATTTCCAACAATGACAGAGCCATATGAAGGATATCATGGTTTATCTTTTGCAGAGGAATTTGGACCCGCTGCTTTTACAATGAGAGCTAGAGCTGAAGGAATGAGAGATTTTGGACCATGTATGAGTCCAACAAATGCTTTTAATATTTTAATAGGTATTGAAACTTTATCAGTAAGAATGGAAAAACATTTATCCAATACTCAAATTATGCTTGATTACTTAACAAACAATGAGAACGTATCATGGGTTAATCATCCAAGCTTGCCTGATCATCCAGATCACAAAGTAGCTTCTAAGTTAATGCCAAAAGGAGCTGGTTCTATGATAGCATTTGGTATTAAGGGTGGAAAAGAGGCAGGTCATGCATTTATAAATTCCTTGAAGCTAACATCTCACCTTGCCAATGTTGGAGATGCAAAATCTCTAGTTATTCATCCTGCATCCGCAACACACTCTCAAATGGATAAGGAATCATTAGAGTTAGCTGGTTTGACTGAGGATATGATTAGATTTTCTGTAGGACTAGAGGACATGGAAGATATTATGACTGACTTTGATATGGGTTTTAAGGCATCGCAAAGACCAAGACTTGTTGCTTCTAAATGAAAATAAAGATAAACGACAAAGATGCTTATTATACTTCTAGTGGAAGAGATATAGATAAAAAACAACCAACTATTGTATTCGTTCATGGAAGTGGTTTGACTCATGTTACTTGGGTTCTTCAAACACGGTATTTTGCTTTTCACGGATACAATACGATAGCTGTTGATTTACCAGGTCATGGTGAATCCGAGGGTCCTGCTTTAAAAACAATTGAGGAAATGGCTGATTGGATTGCTGATCTAATAACCTCTTTAGGTATAGAGAAGACATCTTATGTCGGTCATTCACAAGGATGTTTAGTTGGTTTAGAATTTGCTCAAAGACATCCTGATAAATTAGAACTTCTGGCTTTAATTAATGGATCTATATCCATGAAAATGAATACAGAGCTTTTAGATTTAGCATTAAATAAAGATCAAAAAGCTGTCGATTTAATGATGGATTGGGTACACGGACCTTTAGGACATAAAGGTGGCCATCCTGTTCCAGGGTTAAGCCATTTAGGAATGGGCGGTCAATTAGTTTCATCTAATAATAATGGAACATTAGGCACAGACTTTAATGCATGTGATATTTACACAAATGGATTGAAAGCTGCAGAAAGTGTAAAGCATCCTACTTTATGTATTGTTGGTAAGCATGATAAAATGACACCTAAAAAAGTTGGATTAGAATTAGCATCTAAAATAAAAGACTCAAAGACTATTGTTCTTGAAGAGTCTGGGCATATGGCAATTTTAGAAACAGCAAGTGAAACTAAAAATTTATTAAAAAACTTTTTTAGGGAACATAGAAGTGCATCATAAGGGTTCTTGTCATTGCAAGGCAATTGAATTTGAAATTGAATCTGATCTCGATAAAATTATGCAATGTAACTGCTCAATATGCATAAGAAAAAATGCAAAGATGATCATGGTTCCTAAGGATAATTTTAAACTTTTAAAAGGAGAGAGCGATTTATCACTTTATCAGTTCAATTTAAATTTAGCTGAACATTTTTTTTGCAAACATTGTGGTATTTATACTCATCATAATCGAAGAACAGATCCAAATGGTATGGGTATAAATTTAGGATGTTTAGACGATGTCGATCCTCTAGATTACGATGCTGGTCTTAATGACGGAAGAAAACTCTCTTAGTTCAGTCCTTGATTTTAATATAAAAAAATCTAGTATTGGCCATGGCCCAAGTAAAAGAATATTTAACGTTTGATGACGTTTTATTAAAACCCCAAGTATCTAATATCCTCCCTAATGACGTTGATATATCTGCAAATCTTACAAACGATATAGTCTTAAACACTCCTATTATTTCAGCTGCTATGGACACAGTTACAGAGTCCAAAATGGCTATTGCTATGTCTCAAAATGGTGGATTAGGAGTAATCCATAAAAACTTTGATATTGAAACACAAAGTTATGAAGTGAAAAAAGTGAAAAGATATGAAGCAGGCATTGTTTATAACCCTATTACAATGAGCCCAAATAATACAATTGAAGATGTTTTAAGTGTAATGAAAGAGCAAAATATATCAGGATTTCCTGTAGTGGATAAAGACAATACACTTCAAGGTATAATAACTAACAGAGATGTACGTTTTGTAATTAATAAGAAAACTAAAGTTAAAGATTTAATGACTAAAAAAGTTATTTCAATCACACAAACTCAGTCTAAAGCCATGTCTTCATTTGGTTTAGCTAAAAAACTCTTACAAGAAAATAGAATAGAAAAGTTAGTAGTCACTGATAATAATAAAAAATGCATTGGCTTAATTACTGTTAAAGATATTCAAAGAGGAGAAAAATTTCCTTTCTCTGTTAAGGATAAAAATGGCCAATTATTAGTTGGTGCCGCTATAGGAAGCAAGCCTAATGATTTATTGAGAGCTATAGAATTAGACAAAGCGGGTGTTGACATTTTATTTATAGATACAGCACATGGTCATTCATCCGCAGTATTAGATTCATTTAAACAAATTCGAAAAAAAATTAAATTACCCATAGTAGTTGGAAATATTGCAACTCCTGAAGCTGCAAAAGATTTGATAAAACTAGGAGCAGATGCAATAAAAGTTGGTATTGGCCCTGGCTCTATTTGTACTACAAGAATTGTTGCAGGTGTAGGGGTCCCTCAATTTACTGCGATCCAAGACATAGCTTCCATTACCAATAAAAATAAAATCCCAATGATCTCAGATGGTGGTATTCGTTACTCCGGCGATATAGTTAAAGCTTTAGCAGCGGGTGCTAATTGTATTATGGCTGGTTCTTTATTTGCCGGTACCGATGAGTCACCAGGGGAGGTTTTTCTTTTTCAGGGTAGATCTTATAAATCGTACCGTGGCATGGGCTCGTTAGGTGCTATGGCTAGAGGGTCTGCTGATAGATATTTTCAAGACGAAATTAATGAAGCCATTAAACTAGTTCCTGAAGGAATAGAGGGAAGAATTCCTTATAAAGGTCAGGTATCTAATGTGTTATTTCAACTTACTGGAGGTTTAAGATCTGGAATGGGATACACGGGATCAAAAGACCTTACAACACTCAAAAAGAATGCAAAATTTGTTCGATTGACTAATTCTGGTATTAACGAAAGCCATGTTCATGGCGTTCAAGTAACTAAAGAAGCTCCAAACTATCGTTCCAATTGAATAAATCAGTTTTAATTATTGATTTTGGATCTCAGTATACGCACCTAATTGGAAGAAAAATTCGTGAGTTAGGAATTTATGCTGAGATTTATCCTCCAAAATATCTCAATAATGTCACTAATATTTTAAATCATTCAATATTAATTTTATCAGGTGGCCCAGACTCTGTGTTAAATAAAAATGCTCCCAAAATAGATATACCTTTGGATCAAATACCTATTCCAAT
>CACKAZ010000009.1:0-54224 GCA_902598275.1 uncultured Alphaproteobacteria bacterium | reverse complement strand
GTAATTTTTTAAGTTTAAAATCTAGAATTGCAGCTTGAATATTGTCTAATCTGGAGTTGTTTCCCCAAATTCTTATATCACCCCTACTGTCTCTTCCATGATCTCTAAGCATTCTAATTTGATTTATGTATTTTTTTTTATTTACAATGATTGCGCCACCGTCTCCAAAGCAACCTAATGTTTTTGCAGGATAAAAGCTAATTGTTCCTAAATCACCATATGTTCCTGAGTGTTTATTATTTAATTTTGAACCAAGGCCTTGAGCGGAGTCCTCAAGAATCAATAATTTTTTATACTTTTGTTTTAATTTTACAAACAGATCTAAATCACAAGCTCTACCATTGAGATTTACCGGCATTAAAACTTTTGTTCTAGAATTTATTTTTTTTATAACATCTTTATAATCCAAGGAAGAGTCATCGTTACATTCACATAAAATTGGTTTTGCACCAAGAAACTTTACTGCAGAAGCTGTAGCAATATAAGTATGAGAAGGCAGAAGAACCTCATCTCCAGAGGAAACACCTAAAGCCATTAAAGATAATATTAAAGCATTAGTTCCATCTGCGACACCTACAACATCTTCTGTTTTGAGGTATTTTTTTAAATTTAATTCAAAATTTTCTAAATCTCTTTGTAAAATATATGCCCCTCTATTGAGTACAGATTTGATAATTTTGTCATAGTGCAATTTGTGTTCAGAGTATAATTTTGGATAATCAAAGAATTTTACAATCATTAAGAATACAACATACTTTGAAACTATAAATTATCAATGGTATCTTTAATTTTTGGCATAATTAAATTATATGAAAATTTTTGTATAAAATTTTGATACATATGTTCAGTAAAATTTAAATTATTTTGTGATATAATTATCATCTTCTCAAAAAGGCTTTCAATATCATCGGTCTTAAAGAGTAATCCATTATCGAAATTTTTAATCCATATATGATTGTCTGAATTATTTGCAGCAATAATTTTTTTTTTGTAATATATAGCCTCAGCTATACCTGAACTAAGACCAGCATCTGTTGTAGAAGAAGATATATAAATTTCGCAATTGAGAAGATTTAAAATCATTTCATTAAAATTTAATTTACCAGTAAATACTACATTCTCTGAGAGACTTAATTTTTCTACTAATAGTATTAACTCAGTTTTTAAATCACCGTCACCTACTATCATTAATTTATATTGAGGATTTCGTTTTAAAAATTTTTTAAAAGCATAAATTAGTATGTCAATGGAGTATATTTTATCTAAAGATCTATTTGAGAAAATCATTCTTTTTGGATTTGTTCGAAAATTTTTTTTAAATTTAGATAGATCATCAAAATTAATGGGGAAATTATATATTTTTATTTTTTTATTATTTATTTTATAAAAATTTACCAACTTTTCTTTAATGTGATATCCATCTGTTATAATTAAGTCGCAATTTCTACAAATTAATTTTTTGAAAAAAGTTATTTTTCTACCTTGATTAATATTAAGATCTGATCCCCAAGGAATTATTATTAGTTTATATCTGAAGATGAATTTTAATATTAAAATTATCAAAGAAATTTCATTTATGTAATGAATTATAATTTTTTTTGGTCTTTTTTTTAAAAACTGAAAGTATAAAAAAATAAAATTAAACAAAGATGAAAGAAATAAAATATTTTTATTTCGAAATAAATTTTTAGTTTTCTTAGAATTTTTAGTTTGTTCGTAACTTATACTTAAATATGTATTATCAAATTCAAAATATTTAGACCATTTAATCATATGTATAGAATTAAAATTACCAAAGATATAATTATATTTTATTTTCATATATATCCTGAACTTTGTTTAAATATTTTTTGTACACAATATCTTTATTAAATTTACTTTCAAAAATTTTATTAATTAAATTTTCTTTTGACTCTCTTATTTTTTTATTAACATTCTTAAGAAGATGGTTAAGACTATTGACATCTCCGTATTCATAGTAGTAATTAATATTATTTTTTTTTAAGAAATTATATGTTTCTCCTTTAAGAGAGTGAATTATGGGTAAACCATGTGAAAAATATTCAATAATTTTATTTGGTATTGATGATTTAAAATCAATGGTGGGTTTGTAGTTGGCAAGCCCAAAGTGTGAGTATTTTGCTATGTAGGATATTTCTTTCTGGTTTCTCCAACCAAGAAAAGTAAATTTTTTATTATCTTTATACCTAAAGAAATTATTATCATCTCCATCACCACAGATTAAAAAATGAAATTTTTCATGGTTATTATTTTTTAGAGCTTCAAACAGTGTTATAAAATCGAATTTTTTATTACTAAGAACTCCAAAAAAACAAATTATAATTTTATCATTTGGAATAAGAAAATTAAATTTTGTACTAAATTTATCATAAATAGGTCTTGAGTGTGCTAAATAATAAACTGAGTCATTTTTATTAGCATCTCTTTTTGCATATTTTAAACCGTATCCAATAAATGTTTCAGTAATTGAAAAAATTGAAGTAGCATTTTTAAAAATATATCTATTCATTAATTCTTGATAATAAAAAATAATTTTTACTAATATTAATAAAAATTTATTTTCAAATAAGTTGTAAAAGACTTGTGGCCATAGATCTCTTAAATCTATAATTAAGGGAATATTTTTTTGTTTGCAAAAAATCGAAACAGCAAAACAAACTTCAGGAATTGGAAATGCACATACAAAAATATCATCCTTAAATTTACTCTTTCTTAACTTTAAATATATCTTTATACCTAATAAAAAATTGTCTAATATTCTAAATGCTGAAATATTTTTTTTATATCCAATAGATTTTATGATTTCAAATTTATCATCATTTTCAGAAAAAAAGGTTTTTTTTTGATGGTAAAAATTTGATGTCCAGACTTTGTAATCTATATTAAATTTTTTACATAATTCAATTAAATGTCCAACTCTGTGTAAACGTGCATCTTTATCAAAAAAAATAAAAGGCTCACCATTTACAAAAAAATTAATTCTCATCAAAAATTATTTAGGAATTATATCTTAAATTATAAAAAATTTTATTTGCTGGAACATCTTTTATTACTAATGATCCTGCACCTATTATTGCATTTCTGCCAACTTTAACGCCGGGCATAATAATGGAACCTGAACCTATTATTACATTATTATGGATAATTGGGCTTTGCAGTTTTTGTTTTGAATTTTTTTTATTTGGATATTTGGAATTTGTAAATGTAACATTAGGTCCAATAAAAACATTTTCACCTATTTTACTATTTTCACAGATAAAACAATGAGAATGGATTTTTGTATTTTTTTTAATAAGACAATTAAATGCAACTTCAGTATATGAACCAATTTTTACATTATTTTTTATTTTATTATTTTCTCTTATGAGAGAGTGATGTCCTACAAAACAATTGTTACCAAATGTATTGCCAAAATATATAGTTGAATAAGAGCTAATATTTGTGCCAGAGCCAAAAATTATTTTTGAAAGAGAGTCAGAAAATTTAAAATTAGTTTTTTTTGAAAAAGTAGAAACTTCATAAAAGTTAATATATTTTTTATTTTGGAAGAAATTCATAGAGATTTTTACAATTAAATATACATTTAAATCTTTATTAAATCATTTTTTTTATGAGTAAAATTTTGAACATCGGTATCATTGGTTGCGGAAGAATATTTAATAAGCATTTTGATGCCATAAATAAAAATTCTTTTACAAAAATAATTGCTGTATGTGATATTGATAAAAAAAAATTAAATAAAATTAAAGGAGATAATATAGCAAAATATAGTGATATAAATCAAATGCTTAATTCACATAGATTTGATTTAATTTCTCTTTGTACGCCCAGTGGTCTTCACCCTAATCATGCTAAAAAATGTATCAAAAAGGCAAATAATATATTAATTGAAAAACCTTTAGGTACTAATTTAAATAGTGTTAAAAAAATATTTGAAGTTAATAAAAAATTCAAAAAAAAAATATTTTTAGTAAAACAAAATAGATTTAATCCAACAATTATTTACCTCAAAAAATTAATTAAAGATAAAATAATGAAAGAAATTTATTTTGTTCAAATAAATGTAATATGGAGCAGAGGATTAGAATACTATAGATCTGATAAGTGGAGAGGAACTAAAAAATTAGATGGTGGTGCTCTCCTAAACCAAGCATCGCATTATGTTGACTTAATGATTTGGTTATTTGGTAAGCCTATAAAAACTATTTCACTTGGATCAAGATTTAAAGCTAATATAGAAATGGAAGACTCCTTTTCAGCTGCATTAATTCTTAAAAATAATATTCATTGCTCTTTTAATGCAACCACAACCGCTTATAAGAAAAATCTTGAGGGATCAATAACTATTTGTTCAAAAAACTGTACACTTAAAATAGGAGGTCAAGCTCTAAATAAAATTGATTATATTCAAACAAATAACAGAGCTATTAAATCAATTTTAAATAAAGAATATTCTATATCTGATATATATGGGAAAGGTCATTTAAAGCTTTATGATGAAATTCAAAAAAACCTTAATGGCCAAAAAAATAATGCTATTTATGCAGAAGATGGTCTTGAGTCACTAGAGTGGATTTTAAAGCAATACAAAAATAAGATTTATGCACCTTAAAGTTAATCTAATATCTGTTTCTCAGATAATAGAATTTGCTATTTCATTTATAATCGCTCATGTTTTAATTACTCATTACACAGTTGAAGATTATGGTGTTTGGTCACACTTTATAAGAACAGCTTCAATTTTAATTGTAATTTTATCATTTGAAATAAATTCAAATTTTTTATACAGGCAGTCAGGTAAATCAAATAATAGCTCTTTCAATAATTTAATATTATTAATTCTATTTTATTTATTATTATTTTTTGTAGCTCTTACATTATTATCACCTTTCCAAGGATTTATCATAAAACAATTATTTAATTTTAATTTTGGAAATCTATTTTTATTTTTTTTAATTTACCACATATTTACTAACATTTACTATCAATTATTTGAGTCTTATTTTTTAGTAAGAGATAAGTATTTAGTAGTATCGTATTCTATAATTTTCAAACAAATTATTAAAATAATTTTAATTTTAGTTTTTATAGATGAGATAGATATATCTAAGCTAATTGTTTATTATATATTAATTGATTCTATATTAACTTTTTTTAACTTTTTTATAATATTAATAACTTCAAAAATTAAAATAAACATATCAAAATTACGATTAAGACATTTTTTCAAAATTAATACAAGTCAGTCAAAGTTTATATTTATAGGGAGTTGTTTAACATCAGTTTTTTTATTCATCGATAATTATTACATTGTAAAAGAATTTGATTATCTTCTTATTGGAAATTATTCTCTATATTTAGGATTAAATGGAATCTTAATTATTATTATCTCAACAGCGAGTAAGATTTTTATACCAGACTTATCAAAATCATTTAATAGCAATAACTTTATAGAATATAAAGGCAAAGTTAATCAAGCGTTATTATTTATTACTTTTTGGATGATGCCAATGACATTGGGGCTAAACTTTATTGGAAAGAATTTAGTTGAAATTATTTCATTATCAAAAATTGATTATAGTTTACTAACATTTATTTATTTTAGTATTTTTCAGTTCATATTTAATTTTATATTATTTTTTAGAAATCTACTGAATATAGAAAATAAGCCTGAAAAATACATTTATTACATAACATTAGGATTACTGATAAACATAACACTAATTATAATTTTCAAACCCTTAAATATTAATTCAATTATTTTTTATAAATTATTGTCAGTATCATTCATTATATTAATCATGATCACAAAGTTAAAAAATGTATTTGAAGTTAAAAAACATGATTATTTAAGGCTTTCTTTCAATATTTTTCTAATGATTATATTGTTTTTAATTTTATATAAATTTAATATTTTTAATCAATTTAATAATTTATTTCAGATAATTTTTAAAATAATAATTTTTTCAGCTGTATATATTTTTGTGGATCTAAATTATAAAAATTATTCAATTTTAAGAAGATTTTATATCCAAAATGATTTTTTTAAAAATTTCAAACTTATTTTTAAAAATCCTATAAAGAGAATTTTAAGATTTTTTTTTAATATTAACAATGATATACAAAAGCCTTCATTAAATCATAGAGAACTTTTAAATAAAATATTTACTATAGACTCAGAAAAATACAGAGAAGAGCATATTAAATTAATAAAATTTAAATCTCCAAAAATTTTTTTAGATTTTGGTTGCGGAATTGCAATAACATTTTTAAAATATAATAATGAAAATAGGAAAATACATTCTGTTTATCTAGTTGATAAAGATATAGATTATTTCAAAAAAATTATAAATAATTTAAATAAAGTTAATAAAAATCATCTTAATTTATATTATTCTAAATCAATTGATGAAAGTATTAAAAATGTTGATTTTATATTTGTAGATGCAGTTCTAATGTATATGAATACTAACAATACAAGAAAAACATTAAAAAAATTTTTTGAATTAAAACCTAATACTATTTTAATTCATGACTTTAGTTATAATACTTTTCTAAAAAAAATGGAGGGTTATCTATATGATGATAAATATATTAAATCTTTATCAAAAATTTTAATAGATTTTGCAAAGATGAATAATTATAAGATTAGTATTACTGAGTCATTAAAAAAAGAGAAAACTTATGAAAAATTTGGTTATAATTATTTATTAGAAAAAAGATGATTAAACTTCAAAATTTCGATGCAGACTATAAGCAAATTAGAAATGTATTAAATAAAAAAATTTCAATACTTTACAAACATCATAAATATATTATGGGACCTGAAATATATGAGTTAGAAAAAAAACTATCTAAATTTTCAAATTACAAATATTGTGTAACAGTAGGTAATGGAACAGATGCACTTTTCTTATCTCTAATATCTTTAAATATTAAAAAGGGATCTGAAGTTTTAGTTCCTGCAATGTCATGGATATCGTCTGCATCTGTAATACTATTAGCAGGACTTAAACCTGTTTTTTTAGATATAGACAGAGAGAATGCATGTGTTGATTATAAAAAAATTGAGTCAAAAATAAGCAAAAATACCGGATGCTTAATTACAGTTAACTTATACGGTAATAAACCTAACTATAATGAAATAATAAAAATATGTAAGAGAAATAAAATTAAAATAATTGAAGATGCAGCTCAAAGTTTTGGATCTATTAATAATGAAAAAGTAAAAAAAAATATAGAGATTATGTGCACTAGTTTCTTTCCTGCGAAAACATTAGGATGTTATGGGGATGGAGGTGCATGTTTTACAGATAATACAAGTATATATAATAAACTAAATTTATTAAAAATTCTTGGACAGAAAAAAAAAAGCTATTCTATATTGTTAGGAGTTAACTCAAGACTAGATAGTTACCAAGCATGTGTATTATTATCTAAGCTAGGCTACTATAAAAAAAATTTAAAAAAAAGATATGAAATAGCCAAACAATATAAATATGTTTTTGATAAATTAAATATCATCTCATTAATAGATTTAGATTTAACTGATAATACATGTACTAGTTTTCCTATCTTAGTTTCAAATAGGAAAAAATTTATTAACTATATGAAAAAATTTAAAATTGAAACTGGCATAAATTATCCATACTCATTAATTGAACAACCAATTTTTAAGAAATACATGAATAAAGAGAAACATAAAAATTCAATATTTATTAGTGATAGAGTTGTTTGCTTACCAATAAATCCTTTTATTAAAAAAAATGAAATAAAATATATTGTTAATATTATAAAGAAATTTATATTTGCAAATAATGGAATTTAAAGATTATTATATATCTGAAATTTTTAAAGAAATAAGCAGAATTACAGATGACAAAATCAATCTTATTACTAATTTGATAGTTAAAACTTCAAAAAAAAATAAAATATTTATTTGTGGTAATGGGGGATCATTCTCAATTGCTAACCATGCTTTATGTGATTTGATTAAATGTGTTTATGAGGATACTAAAATAAAAATTAAATTAAATTCTCTATCAAATAATATTGAATTAATTTCTGCAATTTCGAATGACATAAGTTATGATAAAATTTTTAGCTACCAACTTAATATAAACTCTAATAAGAATGATTTATTAATAGTAATAAGTACATCTGGAAAATCAAAGAATGTTTTAAATGCGATTAAAGTAGCAAAAGAAAAAGGTTTAAAAGTTCTATCTTTTACTGGATTTGACGGAGGGATTGTAAAAAAAAAATCAGATATAAATATTAATATTAAAACAAATAATTATGGTATTTCAGAAGATTGTCATAGCATTATATTTCATTTGATATCACAAAAGATAAGAATAAAATACGGAAATCCAAAAATATTATAGTTAGATTATCCTTTTTAATTTCCAATTTATAAATCTTTTCACATTTGCGATCCATAACAGATTAAATTTACTCAATACATTTATTATTAATAATCTCTGGGCATATTTGTTATATTTGAATCCATCATGACTCATAGAAATTTTATAATCTAAACGAATATTTCTTAGATTTTTTTTAAAATTACCAGAGTGACTTTGATCGTGTATTCTAAAACAAGAATAATAAATATTTACTTTTTTTACTAAATAATTATTTCCAAAACGTAGCATTAAATGTAAATCAAAACCCTCTAGCCCGTCAAAGCCATGTATATCAAAAAGTTTTCTATTTAAAAGAAAAGATGTGGCACAAATATCGTTACCAAAATTTAATAATTTTTTGTAATTAAAATTAGTAATTATTTTTTCAATGATTTTGCCTTTTTCATTTATTTTACAATAATTACAACATACAAGCATATCTTCAATAGTAATTTTTTTATTTAACTTATTTAAAGTATCCTTATCAAACAAAAAATCGTCTGATCCTAGAAATTGAATAAAATCACCACTGGACTTTTTAAAACCTAAAGCAACAGCATTTTCAGGATTATGATCTATTTGATCAAATATTTTTATATTTAAATTGTTATAGGAATTGATAATTTCAAGCGTCCTGTCTTTAGATGATTTATCAACAATTATAACTTCTATATTTTTATATGACTGATTTTGTAAAGAGTCTAAACAATCAATAAGATATCTATCACTATTAAAAGTAGGAATTATAAATGAATACTTTAAATTCATATTATTTAAGAAAAAAAATATTTTTTTTATATATATTAAAAACTTTTTTAAGATCTTCCTCATTGATTTGACTTGTTTGGGAACAAATAAAGTTTTCAATAATATTATTTCTATTCATCATACCAGGAATTACTGTTTGAATTTGACTAAAAGACCTACAAAAATTTAAAGCAAATTGTGATGGGTTTTGAGAATATTTATTTCTTATTTTATTAAATTTTTTAAAACCATTGGCCCAAATATTTAGTTGTTTTTTAGACCAATGCTTCCTGTGGTCTTGTTGTTTCATAATTACTTTAATATTTACTTCGCCACTTAAAAAACCAAATGCAAGAGGTGTTCTAGCAATAATATTTATTTTTCTTGAATTAAGATAATTGATTAAATCTAATTCAATTAATCTTTGATCCATTAAATTAAAATTTGTTTGAACAATATCAAAATCTATGTGTTTAAGTATCTTATGGATATCGTAAGGTGAGTCAGCTGATAAACCAATTAAATTAATATCACCTTCTTTTTTTTTATTTGATAAAAAACTTAAAAGTTCATCATTTTCTAAGATATCCCTTGGTAATGGAGAATGAAGAAAAAAAATATCAATGTTTTTATTCAAATAACGAAGACTTTTTTCGATACTTTGTTCAATAAATTTTTTTTTAAAATTTCTTTTAATTTGAAATGGTTTATGAGGTAAAAGCCCTGCTTTTGTCGATATAACAATTTTATTTTGATTTCTTTTTAAGAATTTACCAAGTCTTTTTTCAGAAATTCTATTTCCATAAAGGCTAGATGTATCAAAAAAATTAAAACCAATATCTGATGCAAAGGTTAAAATATCTAGTGACTGACTCTCAGTTATGATACCGTAAGAGTCAGAACCTAGGCCCCAACAACCAAAGCCTATTTCACTAATTTGCAAATCTGATCGTAGAAGTTTATTGTATCTCACTAAACTTTATTACTAAGTTTTAATTTACTTCTATCTGATTTATATGTTTGATCAAACCACTCTATTGTTTTCTTTAACCCTTCTTTAAAGGGGGTATAAATAAAAGCAGATTTGTTCAAAAAAAGACTATTATCAGTAGACTTTTTAAAAATACCAGATGGTTTATCTGTATTAAAATAAATTCTTTTTCTATCAATTAATAAATTATCAGCAACCATAAATGCTATATCTTTAATCGAATTTTCTTCAGTTGACCCAGTATTCAAAACAACTTCGCTACTATAATTTTCTAACATCCATAAAAAACTTTTAGCAACATCAATTGAATAAGTGTACTCTCTTAAAGGTGAGCCATCACCCCATACCTCGATTTTATCATCTAAGTCTTTGTGAGAATAAAATCTTCTAATTATTGAGGGTAACATTGGTGCATCATCGCTAAAATTGTCGTTACTTCCAAAAATCCCATTTGGAATGGCGCCAATAACGTCCAATCCAAATTCCTCTCTGTAGGCTCTTATAGCAGGTTCAATTAATCTTTTTGCAAAAGAGTATCCAAATGCGGATATGTGAGGCTCACCATTATGTAAACTACTCTCTCTAAAAGGCATATCTGCATTTTCTGGATATATACCCGAACTTAAAACGAGTAAAAGTTTTTTTACATTTAACTGTCTTGAAATCTCTAAAATATTTAAATTAATTAAAGTATTATCTCTTAAAAGAGTAGCCTGGGAAGAGGCACTCATACCAATGCCTCCACTTTTAGCTGCTAAGTTGATAATAAAATCAGGTTTTATTTTTCCAATAAAATTCATGCTTTCAGATAAATTTGTCAAATCACATCTATTACTTTGTGAAAAGTATATTTCATAATTAAGTGAAATCTCTTTCTCCAAAGCTTCAAAAGCAGCACCAGTTACTCCAGATTTTCCTGTAATAAGTAATTTTTTTTTCATATTACAGAATTAAGCGAGTAAATATCAATTTTATTTTGTTTATGCAAATATTCTCTTTCTCCATAATTATAGCTTTTTTTCTCTTTTAAACTAAGAGAAACAATTTTAATTTTAATTTTATTTAAAGTTATAAGATCATTAATAATTGAAAATAATCCTCCATTTCTTATATGCTCTTCAATTATAATTACTTTTTTAAATTTTTTAATTTGATCTAAAATTGATATGTCAATGGGTTTTAACTTGTAAATATCCATATGGCTTACTTCTCTAATTTTTTTGTTAATAATTCCTTCAACTATTATTTGTGACATAAATCCTGTTGATATTACTAAGCATTTGAAATTAAATTTTCTTAGTCGAAAATTAGTTCTTTTTAGATTATAAAAATTACCAAGTTTATTTAACTTGCCTCTATCTAACCTTAAATATTTCAAACCTTTAAATTTAAAATTTAGAGTGTTCTTATTTAAAAAAAATGAACTCTCAGATGGTGAGTAAATTTCACAATTATTCAATGTATTTAGAATTGAAATATCATCTATTGCATGATGAGTGGGTCCATCCATCGAATAGGCATATCCAGCCCCTACACTCAAAACTAATAAAGGCATTTCCATGACTGAAACATCCAGTTTTAATTGCTCAAATGAACGGAGTGTTATAAATGTAGAAATACTATATATAATTGGTTTAAAACCTCTACTTGAGAGACCCGCAGAAACAGAGATTATATTTTGTTCTGTTATACCACAATTAATAAATCTTGACTTAAATTTTCTTTTTATTGTATCTAATTTTGGAGAACCATAATCATTTGAAAGAATAATAATTTTTTTATCAATTTGCATAAATCTATATAAGTAAGTGAAAAATTCATCCCTCATATCCATTTGATATTTATTAAATGTCATTTGAAGCTCTCTTTGAGATCAGATAGTGCGTGTTCATAATTAGAGTCATCGATTTGTTTAGTATGCCAAATTGGATCATTTTCTAACATTTTTATACCCTTACCCTTTGTAGTATTTGCAATAATGACGACAGGTTTATTTTTTGTCATACATGCTTTTTTATAAGAATTTAATAATGAACTTAGATTATTCCCATCTGATACTTCTAAAACATACCATCCAAAAGATATCCACTTTTTTTTTAACATTTTAGTATTAGTAAAAGAATTAATCATTTCAGTTGCACCTATTTTATTAAAATCAATAATTGCAATCAAATTATCAAGTTTATGAAAAGAAGAAAAATTTGCAGCCTCCCAAACTGATCCTGCAGTACACTCTGCGTCACCAAGTAAAACAATAGCTTTATTTTTTTTTCCTAAGTATTTATTTCCTAAAGCAATACCAGCCGCATAACCAAGGCCATGGCCTAAAGAACCAGTAGATAGTTCAACACCATGGTTTTTACTGTTAATATGCCCAGCAAAATTGAAATTATTTTTTCTATAATTTTTGTAAAAATAATCCTCTTTATAAAAACCTTTGTCAGCTAAAATTAAATATACTATTTCACAACCGTGGCCTTTACTTAAAATAAAAGTATCAGAATTTACGAAATTTTTTGTGGAGGCATTAAATTTAAATATTTTTGAGTAATATATACCAACCAAAATTTCAATAGTAGAAAGACAAGTTGAGATATGTCCTCCATATTTGTAACAAATATTTAAATTTTTTAGTCTTAAATCTTGACATTTTTTTATTAAGCTATTTATTTTCATATGTGATAAAATTTAACAAAACTAATTTAGATGATGTAATCCTTATTGAACACGGAGAATTTAAAGACCATAGAGGAAAATTTATAGAAACTTTTAATCAAAAGCTATACAAAAAACTTTTACCACCTAATATAGATTTTGTACAAGACGATTTTTCTTATTCAAAAAAAAATGTTATTAGAGGTTTTCATGGTGAAAAAAAAATTTATAAGATAGTATCCTGTATAAAAGGTAAAATTAAATTGGTAATTTTTTGTAATAAACCAAATCATAAAGATTACTTAAATTATTTTTCTATAATTTTATCAGGAAATGACAATTTTCAAGTATTTGTTCCTCCAATGTATGGTATATGTCATCAAGTCAGATCAGCTAATGCGGTATTTCACTACAAGCAAACAGGGTATTATAATCGAAAAACTCAATTCACATTTTCTTGGAAAGATAAGAGACTAAATATTAATTGGGGTAAAAGTAAACCAATTGTATCTAAAAGAGATAATTTTTAATTTTTGTGAATAGTTTTAACTCCAAAATGATCAAATTTAATATCAATTGGGCCAACAACGTCTTTAAAAAAATTATTTAATTTTAATTCGTGATCAGGATTTTTTAAAAAAAATATGAAACCACTTGAACCTGCTCCCATTAACTTACCAGTTAAAGCACCTAATGAAAAAGCTTTATTAATAACGTAGTCTATTTTTTCAGATGAAACTTTTTTATGAAAATTTTTTTTTATTTCCCAAGACTCATTTATAATATTTGCAAAAATATTTAAAAAGTTATTATTATTTGAACTAAGAGTATTAAAGCCTGAATTAGTTAATTGATTCATTTCTGTTAACAAGTCCTTATTTAAATTGATATTTGATTTATGTTGTCGCATTAGAGAAGATGAGGATCTATTACCTCTGATGAAATATAACTCTATTGATTTTTCTAAATCAAGAAGGTTCTTTTTTTTGATTTTTAAATTAATATTTTTAATAGAACCTTTACTGTTTATTCTCATATAACTTAAACCTCCATGAGTACTCCTAAACTGATCTTGTATGCCCCCATGCTCTTTTATTACATTTCTTTCTATATGAATAGCATCTTTAAAAATTTGATTTTTGGTTTTTTTAATATTTTGAGCTTCATTCAAACTTTTTAAAAGAGCTACGGTAAATGCTGATGAAGAACCAGATCCTGACATAGAAGGTAACTCACCTGAATAAAAACAATCATAATAATTTTTTAAATTATTAAATTTATATATTGCATTTACAATTGGATTTTTAATACTACTTATCTTTTTTTCTTTTTCAATTTTTCTCCAAATAACCCTATGGTGTAAATCATCAGGAAAAAAAATATATTGTTTTTTCAATTGAACATAAACATATTTATTAATTGCTGCACTAATAACTCCGCCACCATTACCCAGATACCACTCTTTTACGTCAGTACCACCTCCTAAAAAAGAGATACGGTAAGGTGCTCTGGTAATTATCATTAATAATTTGAGTAAAACTTTGTATCTATATAATTATAAACCTTAATTAATTCATCTATGCCATAATCAAGATCATATTCTGTTTTAAACCCCATAGACTCAATTTTAGCATTAGATACGATATAATCTCTTTTATCTTGATCATTTGAAATTTCTGACTCAAAAATTGTGAAATTTTTTGTGTGTTGATTAATTTTTTCACATAATTCCATTTTGGATAAATTCGCTGATGATAGACCTAAATTAAAAATTTGATTTTTCATTTTTTCAAAATTATCTATAGAGTAGCAAAAACATCTACAAACATCCCTAACATGAATGTAGTTTCTTCTAAATTTAGACTCATAAAGAACTATAAATTTATCTTTAATTGCACGCCATACAAAGTTATTAACTAACAAATCAAGTCTTAATCTATTAGATACACCGAAGACAGTTGCCAATCTGAATGAAATAAAATTTTCTGAATTAGTGATAAATTTTTCAGCTTCAACTTTTGATTTACCATAAATTGAGATAGGATTTAATCTACTCTGTTCAGTACACATTTCTTGGCCACCTATACCATAACCACTATTAGTCATGGGAAATAATATTATTTGATCTTTACTTTTTATTTTACATATCTCAGATATTACATCAGTGTTTATACTATAAGCTAATTGTGGATCTCTGTCACACAAAGGGGCTCCTACTAAAGCAGCAAGAGGTATTATTATATCATGAGTTCTAATGTGTTGTTCAATGAGTTTTAAATCCCTAGCATCTCCCCTAATACAACTAAAATTAGGATTTGAGTTATATTGTAATAGGCTTGTTTCTTCATAGTTAAAGTTATCAATGACTGTTATTTTAAAATTTTTTTTTAATATATAGTCTATCAATAATGAACCTATATACCCTGCTCCTCCTGTAATTAATACTTTCATAATTGTTTAAAATCGATACCTTAGTCTAAAATTTAAATATTTAAATAAAATTGTTAAAAATTTTTAACTTATCCGTTCTTATATTAATTATTCTCTCTTTATTTTCTATACAGAATAAAAGCATAGAATACTCATTACCAATACCAGGGGGGGATGCATATCAATACTTTAATACTGCCTATAATTTAGCTCAATATAATATTCACGATTATGACAGAAATGAAAAACCTAAACCAAGTTTTTATAGAGAACCGTTATACCCTTTCTTTCTATCACTGAATTATAAAGCTATGGGATTAAATGATGACACTAACTTAGACTGTCTTTTTCAAGATAAAACAAAATGCTCTAAATATATTTTAAGTGGAAAGTACTTAAATTTTATATACTTGATCTTAACTTTAATTGCTGCATTCATATTTTTAAAAGAATTTAAGATACACGACACTATAATTCTTCTCTCTTTATTCATAATGCTTAATAATCCTCTTTTAATAAAATACTTAAATGAATATTTGACTGAAGTTTTAGGATCTTTATTATTTATAATTTCTTCATTTTGTATATATAAAATTTTTATATATAAAAACCTAACTTTAAATAAAATTATAATATACGGTTTTTTATTTTCATTATTAATAATGACAAAATTTGTATATTTTTTCTCAATTTATGTCTGTTTTATTATGTTATTACTAATTATGATATTTAATTACTTATTTAAAAAAAATAATTTACAAACCAACCTCCATATAGCAATAAATTATAAACAAATTTCAACTTTTCTAGTAATAGCTATGATTATACCAACACTTTGGAAAGTAAGGAATTTTAATGAGTTAGGTTTTTTTGAATTAAGCCCCAGAGGATATGCCGGAGCTATTATGCAAAGGCTTGAATATCTCACTATGAATGAGGACGAAAAACAAGCTGGTCATTGGTTGTACTATTTTAAAAGTAACTTAAAGGACAAAGCTTTAAGTAACATTGATTTCAAAAACCTAGAAAGATTTGAATTAAGCTGTAGTAATACTGAGAATTGGTATTGTAAAGCTTTCACAGATGAAGGAGTAGTTTTAAAAAGAATTGATCCTATAAACAGGAAAGTGTTTTATGAGATTAAAGATGAGTCATTAAGAGTTCTTATTGAAAATTTACCCAAACACTTATACCTAACTCCTTTATTCCTTCAAAGAGGCACGTTAAATGTTATTAACGGATTGGGAGATTATCAAGACATCAAAACAGTATTTTATAGATATTTTACTTTTGTAAATTTCATTATTATGTTTTTTGGAATATTATATGGATTAACAAGATTTAATTTTCTGATAATAGCTCTTTCTTTACCACTAGTTTATCATTATGGTATTTATTCAATGTTGACTCATTTTGAACCAAGATACTCGATACTAACACTAAATTATATTTTTATTTTTAATATTATTTTAATTAAATATATTTGTTCGGAGATAAAATGGAATTTGATCAAGAAGAAATTACTTTAAGAAAAAAAAATAATATTTTTATATCTGAAATAGAATCTTTGGGGATACTTGCTGAAGGAAAAACTCAAAACCAAAGTTTAAAAAATTTAAAAGTTAAATACACAGAATATTTGGAATTTTTGAAAAAAAATAAATTTAAACAAATAAGAAAATATGAACCTTTAAATAACTCATTTACAAATAAAGATCAGTATTTTTCAATTTTTAAAAAAACATTTTTGAAATTTATTTCAAATTTATTCTTTTTTATAATTACATTAATTGTAATTTTTAGTTTTATAAAAAGTGAGGTGTTAAAAGTTAATTATTCAAAATTTTCAAGAGGGGGTGACTTTTTCGATAAAATAATACACGAGCTTGATAAAGCTTCTCAAGATAAAAATGACATAGACCCAGAAGTTCAAGAAAAAATACTAAATGATCTTAGAAAAGTATTATCCAGATCTAAACCCTTTATAAATGAGTTTAAACTTCTCTTCAAAGATTAGATAAATAAAATGAAGGTATTAATATTAGCTGGTGGTCTAGGTACAAGATTGAGTGAAGAAACAATTAAAAAACCAAAACCCTTAGTTAAAATAAATAAAATTCCACTACTAGGGCATATTATTAACCACTATACCAATTATTTATTTAATGAATTTATAATTCTTACTGGTTATAAAGGTGAACTTATAAATAAATATGTTAAAAACCTCAAACAAATAAATAAAAAAAAAAAATTAGTTATCTCTGTTGAGCCCACGGGTCTAAGAACGACGACTGGTGGTAGAATAAAAAAGATTCTTAACAAAATAGATGATGAACAAATAATGATTACTTATGGCGATGGGCTATCTAATGTGAATATTAAAAAAGTTGTAAATTCACATATTAAATCAAAAAAAGCTGTTACTGTGACAGCTGTGCATCCACCTGCCAGATTTGGTGCAATGGTTCTAAATAATAAAAATTTAGTGACTAAATTTTCAGAAAAATTTGTAAATAAAAACTCATGGATAAACGGTGGTTTCTTTGTTGCAGATAGAAAAAAATTACTTAATTATTTTCCTTCAAATAAAGACTTATCTTTTGAAAAATATACACTACCTTTATTAAGCCAAAATAAACAATTAAATGCTTACAAACATAATGGTTTTTGGCATCCTTGTGATACGATAAGAGATAAAAATATACTTGAAGATTACAAAATTAGTCCATGGACAATTTATGAGTAAAAAATTTAAAAATTCAAAAATTGTTGTACTTGGAGCTACAGGTTTTGTCGGTAGTTGGATTTGCCTTTATTTTTCTCAGACAAATCATAAATATCTTGGAATTGGTTTAAATGAAAAAAAAAATAAATTTCATAATAAAATAAA
Source organism: uncultured Alphaproteobacteria bacterium (assembly GCA_902598275.1). Lineage (GTDB taxonomy): Bacteria > Pseudomonadota > Alphaproteobacteria > HIMB59 > HIMB59 > HIMB59. Next base: position 36,082 of record CACKAZ010000009.1, on the reverse strand, counting down.
AAATAAAATAAAATTTAAGTATATAGATATTACTAATAGAAAAAATTTATTTACTGTGCTGAATGATTTTAAACCTGATATTATCATAAATTTAGCTGCTCATTCTTTAGTTCATTTTTGTAATACTTTTCCAGATGTTTCAGTCAAAAATAATACTCTATCTATTTTAAATGTTTTAGAGTATATAAAAAAAAATAAACATATTAATCTGATTAATTTTACATCAGATAAAGTATACGAAAATAAAAATAAAAGTCATAATGAAAAATCTAATTTTGGAAGTAACACTATTTATGGTACCACAAAAATAATGTCAGACTTACTTTCTATGAACTATAAGAAACTTTATAATTTAAAAATTCTTAATATTAGATGTGGTAATTTATATGGCGGAGGTGACTTTAATACAAATAGATTTTTCTTTGACCTATTTGAATCTTATTCAAATAATAAAAAGTTAAAGATAAGGTCTATAAATAGCACTAGACCATGGACATATATTCTTGAACTTTTAAACTTTTTAATAATTGTTACAAATATAATTTATGAAAATAAAATTAAATTTGATCATGATGCAATAAATTTTTCTTCAAAATTTAAAAGTTATTCTATAAAAGAAATAATAGAAAGAATTAAACCTCACATTAATATAAATTGGACTTTTGAAAAGAATTATGTTTCAGAAGATCTTCATCTTAGAATAAACTCGACTTATATTAGAAAAAAAATTAAATATCAAAATACTTTTAGCTTTAAACAAAGCATTAAAGATACAGTAGATTGGTATAAGACATATTACTCTAATGGTGATATATTTAAAAAATCTGTTTTTCAAATTTCTAAAATATTATGAAAAAAATTATATCAATATTAATACCAACATTTAATGAGAGTGAAAATATTTTAAAATGTTATGAAGAAGTGAAGAGAGAACTAAATAATTTAGAACTATATGACTATGAAATAATCTTTCTAGATAACAGAAGTCTTGATGATACCTTTAATAAAATAAAAGTTATTTGTAAAAAGGACTCTAATGTCAGAGCTTATAGATATTCAAATAATTTTGGTATTCAAAACTCACTGATGTATGGATACTCTGTAGCTAAAGGAGATGCTGTTATTCAAATTGATTGTGATTTACAAGATAGCCCAAAGCTTTTTAAATTATTCATAGCTGAATGGGAGAATGGTTATGAAGTAGTTTATGGTGTAAGAAAAAATAGAAGTGATGGTTTTATAATAAATATTTTGATAAAGATATTTTACTTTTTATTATTCAAAATGAGCAATAATTCTATACCTGTAAATGCAGGAGATTTCAGGCTTGTTTCAAGAAAGATTATTACATTTCTACTCAAGAATAATATTAACGATTTGTATATAAGAGGTGCGATTGCAAAAATAGGATTTAAACAAAAGGGCATTGAATACACAAGAGAAAAAAGAAAAGCTGGAAAATCGAAATTTAATTTATTTTCATATATTGACTTTGCATTTACAGGCATAACGCAATATTCCTCAATACCATTAAGATTCATTCTTTATTTAGGAATATTTATAACAATGTCTTCTTTTTGTTTGATTTTATATTACTTATTTGAGAGATTTTATTTTGGAATCGAAGTTTCTGGTTTTGCAACATTAGTATGCTTAATATTAATATCTATGGGCATTAATGCAATAATGTTGGGAGTGATTGGTGAATATTTAAATAGAGTTTACTCTCAAAATCAAAATTTAAATCAAGTCATTGTTGATGAAGAAGTAAACACAAAAGATTAAATTTCTATATATGAAGTTGTCCCTGATATATCTAACCTTTTAATTTCAATATCTCCAAAATTTTTTCCAAAATAATCTTTTACTGCGACAGACTCACCTGGCCAAAAATCATGGTTAATCTGATCAAAAGCTATAATTGCTCCCTTTGACATCAAAGGAACGACTCTATTTAAAACATGGAGAGTAGGTTCATAAAGATCAAAATCTAGGAATAATAATGAGACAATTGTTTGGGAATTTTTTTCAAGATATTGATCAAGTGTTTGTATTATATCGCCTTTAATTAAAAAGGCCTGTTCTAAGTGGGGATTAGGATATAATTTTGATTTCATACTTAATAAATTTAAAAGCTTATTAAAAACATCTGCTTTGAGACCTTTTTCTATTAGGTCATCATTATGTAAACTTGATTTATCTTGATCCGATATCTTTTCAAAGCCCTCAAATGTGTCAAAACCGACTATTTTTCTGAGGTGATTATATGGTTCAAAAATATTTTTCAAATGCAGCCAAGAAAAAAAACCTGGACCATAACCTACTCCACACTCGAAGATATCACCATGAATTTTAAAAGTTTTTCTGTATAGTTCATATCTTACAAATAATTTTCTTATTAAATTTGTAGTGGTAAAGTTTGGAAAACAATCAACATTTAATTGCTCAAGTTTTTTTCCATTATGCTCAAATAAATAATCTTCAATACTTTTTGAGTATTCTTTTTCTGTCTCGTTAGCTCTCTGTTTAGAATTAATTGAAACCATATTCTATAATTCTAGCATAATATGCGACAAAAAATAAAAAAAAATAAATATGTGAGAAAATAAACAGGCGGCGTCCTACTCTCCCAAGCCTTAAGACTTAGTACCATCGGCGCTGGAGGCCTTCACGACCGAGTTCGAAATGGGATCGGGTTTTTTCACTCCGCTATGACCGCCACAAACTTTTTATAACATATAGTTAAAACTTTTCGCTGTGTATTATAATTCAAGCATTGGATTATTAGTACTAGTTAGCTTCATGTGTTACCACACTTCCACACCTAGCCTATCAACGTGGTAGTCTTCCACGATCCTATAACGAAGCCTAGTTTTGAGGTTGGCTTCCCGCTTAGATGCTTTCAGCGGTTATCCATTCCGTACATAGCTACCCTACGATGCAGCTGGCGCTACAATAGGTACACCAGAGGTACGTCCACCCCGGTCCTCTCGTACTAAGGGCAGATCCTCTCAAGCTTCCACAACCATGGCAGATAGGGACCGAACTGTCTCACGACGTTCTAAACCCAGCTCGCGTACCGCTTTAATTGGCGAACAGCCAAACCCTTGGGACCTGCTTCAGCCCCAGGATGCGATGAGCCGACATCGAGGTGCCAAACCTCCCCGTCGATATGGACTCTTGGGAGAGATCAGCCTGTTATCCCCGGCGTACCTTTTATCCGTTGAGCGATGGCCCTTCCACGAAGTGCCACCGGATCACTATGACCGACTTTCGTCTCTGCTCGACTTGTGGGTCTCGCAGTCAGGCAGGCTTATGCCATTGCACTCGACGAACGGTTTCCAAGCGTTCTGAGCCTACCATCGCGCGCCTCCGTTACTCTTTGGGAGGCGACCGCCCCAGTCAAACTGCCCACCATGCATGGTCCCAACACCGGATGACGGTGTATGGTTAGGCATCAAGGAACAGAAGAGTGGTATTTCACTTGCGACTCCAGAACGGCTAGCGCCACTCCTTCAAAGTCTCCCACCTATGCTACACATCTGTTCCCTAATACCAATACAAAGCTGCAGTAAAGGTGCACGGGGTCTTTCCGTCTAACCACGGTTACTCGGCATCTTAACCGAGAATTCAATTTCACTGAGTCTATGTTGGAGACAGTGGGGAAATCGTTACGCCATTCGTGCAGGTCGGAACTTACCCGACAAGGAATTTCGCTACCTTAGGACCGTTATAGTTACGGCCGCCGTTCACCGGGGCTTCAATTCAGGGCTTGCACCCCTCCTATTAACCTTCCGGCACCGGGCAGGCGTCACACCATATACGTCGTCTTTCGACTTTGCATAGTGCTATGTTTTTAGTAAACAGTCGCTACCCCCTCTTCTGTGCCACCTCCTACTGGTTGCCCAATAGCAGGTCACTTTTATCCCGAAGTTACAAGTGTAATTTGCCGAGTTCCTTCAACATAGTTCTCTCAAGCGCCTTGGTATTCTCTACCCTCCTACCTGTGTCGGTTTTGGTACGGTCTAATGCTGGAGCTATTTCCAGGAACAAATTCACTGCAAGTTCAATCCAGTAAGAACTCACAATTTACTTCATCCGTCACTACCAGCTGGTGCAGGAATATTAACCTGCTTCCCATCGACTACGGCTTTCGCCCTCGCCTTAGGGGCCGACTAACCCTGCGCAGATTAGCTTTACGCAGGAAACCTTAGGATTTCGGCGGAAATGTCTTTCACATTTCTTATCGTTACTCATGTCAGCATTCGCACTTCTGATACCTCCAGCAATGCTTACGCATCACCTTCACAGGCTTACAGAACGCTCCGCTACCCAATTACTAAAAGTAATTGTCAAAGCTTCGGTAAATGATTTGAGCCCCGTTACATTTTCGGTGCAGGATCTCTTAATTAGACCAGTGAGCTGTTACGCTTTCTTTAAAGGATGGCTGCTTCTAAGCCAACCTCCTGGCTGTCTTGGAGTTCCCACTCCCTTTCACACTTAATCATTATTTGGGGACCTTAGCTGTTGATCTGGGCTGTTTCCCTCTCGTCCAAGGACCTTAGCACCCATGGACTGTCTGCCGTGCAGACTTACTGGTATTCGGAGTTTGATTAGGTTTGGTAGGAATTGCTTCCCCCTAGCCCATTCAGTGCTCTACCCCCAATAAGATTCACACGACGCACTACCTAAATAGTTTTCGCGGAGAACTAGCTATTTCCGAGTTTGGTTGGCCTTTCACCCCTAATCACAAGTCATCCCGTAGCTTTTCAACGCTAGTGGGTTCGGTCCTCCGGTGAATTTTACTTCACTTTCAACCTGCTCATGACTAGATCACCCGGTTTCGAGTCTAATCCCATTAACTAAATCGCCCTATTCAGACTCGCTTTCGCTTCGCCTACACCTATATGGCTTAAGCTTGCTAATGAGATTAAGTCGCTGACCCATTATACAAAAGGTACGCTGTCACCTCATAAAGAGGCTCCAACTGCTTGTAAGCATCCGGTTTCAGGGTCTATTTCACTCCCCTGCTAGGGGTTCTTTTCGCCTTTCCCTCACGGTACTGGTTCACTATCGGTCATAAAGTAGTATTTAGGCTTAGGAAGTGGTCTTCCTATATTCAGACAGGATTTCACGTGTCCCGCCCTACTCATGTCTATTTTTTACTATCTACCCATACGAGGCTATCACTCACTATGGCCTGCCTTTCCATACAGTTCTGGTTTAGTAAAAAGTAGCACTGGCCTGATCCGCTTTCGCTCGCCACTACTAACGGAATATCTTTTCCTCTAGGTACTTAGATGTTTCAGTTCCCTAGGTTCGCCCTTATAAGATATGTATTCACTTATAAGTTATTGGGTTTCCCCATTCGGAGATCTCGGATTAAGCTTATTGACAGCAAGTCCGAGCTTATCGCAGTCTGTCACGTCCTTCGTCGCCTCTTTATGCCAAGGCATCCACCAAATGCTCTTACGCGCTTGAATTATTAACACACAGTGAAAAGTTTGTTGTTAATAACTTTTTGTAGTTATTTGTTGTTATATTAGTTGTTAAATTGACGAACAACTCGTGCAAGTTATTCGTCTGTGTTATCAGCTTACATATTTACGATTTTAAAAAAGTTGGTGGAGGATAGCGGGATCGAACCGCTGACCTCCTGAATGCAAATCAGGCGCTCTCCCAGCTGAGCTAATCCCCCAACAGTGTTGGTGGGCGAGGGAGGACTTGAACCTCCGACCTCACGCTTATCAAGCGCGCGCTCTAACCAACTGAGCTACACGCCCAATCGATGCCCTTTATCAACTTTAGTTGAAAAAAGCAAAACAAATAGACGGTGGTTACTTTAAACGTACACTTAGTTCAAAGTTTTTTTTCCTTTAGAAAGGAGGTGATCCAGCCGCAGGTTCCCCTACGGCTACCTTGTTACGACTTCACCCCAATCGCTGGCCGTACCGTGGGCAGCTGCCTCCCGAAGGTTAGCGCACTGACTTAAGATAAAACCAACTCTCATGGTGTGACGGGCGGTGTGTACAAGACCCGGGAACGTATTCACCGCGGCATGCTGATCCGCGATTACTAGCAATTCCAACTTCATGCACTCGAGTTGCAGAGTGCAATCCGAACTGAGATAACTTTTGGGGATTTGCTCCACCTCGCGGTATTGCGTCCCGTTGTAGTTACCATTGTAGCACGTGTGTAGCCCAGCGTGTAAGGGCCATGAGGACTTGACGTCATCCCCACCTTCCTCCGGCTTATCACCGGCAGTTTCGCTAGAGTCCTCAGCCGAACTGTTAGTAACTAACGATAAGGGTTGCGCTCGTTGCGGGACTTAACCCAACATCTCACGACACGAGCTGACGACAGCCATGCAGCACCTGTGTGAAAGCCAGCCGAACTGAAGGTTACCATTCTGTAACCGATACTTTCCATGTCAAACGCTGGTAAGGTTCTTCGCGTTGCGTCGAATTAAACCACATGCTCCACTGCTTGTGCGGGTCCCCGTCAATTTATTTGAGTTTTAATCTTGCGACCGTACTCCCCAGGCGGGGTGCTTAACGCGTTAGCTACGACACCGAACAAAAGTCCGACGACTAGCACCCATCGTTTACTGCATGGACTACCGGGGTATCTAATCCCGTTTGCTACCCATGCCTTCGCATCTCAGCGTCAATATCAGTCCAGAAAATCGCCTTCGCCACTGGTGTTCCTTCCAATATCTACGAATTTCACCTCTACACTGGAAATTCCATTTTCCTCTCCTGAATTCCAGAACAGAAGTTTTAAAAGCAATTCCTAGGTTGAGCCCAGGGATTTCACTTCTAACTTTCTGTTCCGCCTACATGCGCTTTACGCCCAGTAATTCCGAACAACGCTAGGACCTTCCGTATTACCGCGGCTGCTGGCACGGAATTAGCCGGTCCTTCTTCTTCGGCTACTGTCATTATCCTCACCGATGAAAGAGTTTTACAACCCTAAGGCCTTCGTCACTCACGCTGCATTGCTGGATCAGGGTTTCCCCCATTGTCCAATATTCCCTACTGCTGCCTCCCGTAGGAGTCTGGGCCGTGTCTCAGTCCCAGTGTGGCTGATCGTCCTCTCAAACCAGCTAAAGATCGTAGTCTTGGTAAGCCTTTACCTTACCAACAAACTAATCTTGCGCGGGCCAATCTTATAGCGATAAATCTTTCCCATTACTGGAGTATACGGTATTAGCTACAGTTTCCCGCAGTTATTCCGTACTATAAGGTATGTTCCCACGTGTTACTCACCCGTGCGCCACTAAGGACACCTAGCAAGCTAGGGCCTCCGTTCGACTTGCATGTATAAAGCATGCAGCAAGCGTTCGTTCTGAGCCATAATCAAACTCTTAAGTTGAATTACCTACTCATAAAAACAAAGTTTTAAATTGACGTAGGTTATACGACAAATACCGAGCTATAATTATTAACTAGTTAAAGCTTAACCGATATTCGACGTTGTATAAACCCACCGTCTATTCATTTCATATTAACAATTAATAAAGAGCAAGAGATACTAATGCACAATAAATGGCATTGTAACTCGTAATTTTTGTAGAAGTATAACTACACTTTCTTGTGCTTTTGTCAAATGCTATATAATGATAAAATATCCTTATTTTTTGATATTTTTGATAGATCTAAAATATATAGTTTTTTGATACCTTAGAATCTAAGTCTTTAAAAAGATGTTTATTATAATCATTTAGTTGATTAGCAGTCTGATTAGGAATGGAGTAATCCTCTTTATATAATTTTAATAAATCAATAAAATAGCCTAAAAAAACACTTATATAATATATAATCCTAAAATTATTGAAAAATTGACAAATTTTTTGATTAATGAGCTTGTTAATAATTAATCTTCCTGTGTGATAATGTTTATTAAAAGAGATATTTTTTCGTGGAAATTGAATTTCACTATTTTTAAAACCAAAAAAATTATCTATATCATTTTTAAATTCTTCTATCTGTTTTTCGCAAAAAGTAACTGTAGTATTTTCTTTACCAAAATTAATACTAAAATCCTTAATGTGATTTGATAAATTCATCTCTTTTAAATTAATTGAGAGGTGACCAGCTTTATCAATAAATTTTTTATAACTTTTGCTTGTACCCTGTTGAATAGAAGTATTAAAAAATGATTTAGACCATTTTTTTTGATTTCTTAAAGAAATCAAAATTTTTATCTCTCCATCGAATAAAGATTTGATATTTTTAATTATATTTTGTCTGTCATTATAATCAGTATATGGATTACCAAATAGTGACTCATCAGATATTATAATTTTATTGTAAGCAATTTTATTTATTTTTTCTTTAAAATTTTGAATCTCAATTTTATTAAGTTTTTTATAATCATAAATAGCTACTCCGCCATAACCGTAAATACTATTTTTGAGTGACTTATAATATTTAGACACTTCATTTGAAACAAAAGTATCATTTATAAAAAGAAAGTCTTTAAATTGATTTTCAACTTTAAAAATATAGTTTTGTATTGAGGTGCTAAAAGCCTTTGGTAACCCTACATGAACATAAAATGTTTTCATCAACTAAGTTTATTTTTTATGAAAAATTTAATAATATATGAATAAAATAGTAAGGCGTAAAATACAAGATTATTTGTTAAATCTGTTAAAAATGACCAAGAACATATTAATAATAAAATATAAGTTAAAAAAATAAAATCTTTAAAAATATATTCTTTGTAAACTTTAAAAATATTAATAAAGATTATGAAAAGGAAAATAGCAAAAGCAATTAACCCAAAATCATAAATAAATTTTGAAAAAAAAATCATTGTGGGTATTTGATCGTATGCATTACTGTAAACTACCATATTCTCACCGAAGGTTAGAATTTTATGACCTTGGCTATAAATTTTTTTTAATGAATACCCAACACCATAATCATTTATTTCTTTACCAATGAAAAGAGATAAATTCATATCTGAGAATTCAATTTGTTTAGGAAGTTTATATCTTGATGAATAAATGCCATTCCCGAATAATTTTTCAGTATTAGTGATTTTAGTGTCAAGTAATATAATAATATCCCTTAATCTGGAGCCTATAGAACCTGTTGAAATTCTTATAGTATCACCTGAACCAAAATATTTTTTTAGGTCAAGATATTTATATTCATAATTTGATATGGGGTATTTTGATCTATCCTCATTTACATCTTGGTACATTAAATTGAGAATATCTCTATTATATGAATCAAGAAGTTTTATATTTTTCTCTATGATTGTTATTATTTCTAAAAGCTCAGGGTCGCCATAATTATTAATTTTGAATTGATCAATATAATTTTTATCCGCAAGCATATGATTTACATCATTGAGTGTCTTTTTATTGATGTGATTAAAGTAATTATTTGAGTAATTAAATCTTTTACTTTGTTTATCAAAGACGTTTTCTAGTAATTTATTATCATTTAAAACACTATGTTTGATCTGTAGATTCTCAGATAAAACTTTATGTTTGATATATAGATTCGCTGAACTGAATAATAAAAACAAAAATATTGATATAAGGTTAATAACAATAAATTGGAATTTAAAATTTTTTAATATCAAAATTAATATACTACTGAAAATTATTATTAAGTGCCCTGCCTCGCTATTAGTAATATCAGTATAAGAAATAAATAAAAAAATTAGAATGATTGTTCTTATTTTTTGTTTATGAAAATTACTATAAATAAGGAGGTAGCCAAATATTATTGGTAAAATAGATAATGTTGATCCAGATGTTAATACATTTTGCAAGCATTGATGAAAATGCTTATGTCTAGATAATGCTTCATCATAAAGACCCAGACATCTATCATTATTGACGTAACTTATAAAATCTTCAAATAAAATTGGAGTGAAATCTAGGTAAAGAGTAGAAACTGTTAGTATAAGAAAATAAATGACTACGATATCAAAATATAAAAGTGCTTTTTTTTCCTCATAATTAATTTTGTTAATTTTAAGAAAGCACAATAGTGAAATTAATCCAACAAAGTACGCAGGATAAATAATAATTTTTATTTCTTTATAAGTGTATAGACCAAAAAATGAATGCAGCAATAGTATTAATAAAAGAGTAATAATTAATTTATCATTTAAGGAAAATTTAATTTTTATTTTTGAATAATTTACAAGTATATATAAGGTTAAAAAAATTAATAATATATCATCATAAATTGAATATCCATAAAAACGAAAACCTGAACTAATTATTAAAATTAAAGGAATGAAAAGTAAAATGATATTTTTAAAATCAAAAATTATTAAAAATTTTTTTGAAAAACTATATAAAAAAAAAATTACTAGCAATAGCTGAGATAACAATATTGGAAAAAAAAACATTTAGCTTAATTATAATTTAACAGTGAAAATATATTAAAACAATTAGAGATAAAATATTGGTTGCGGGGGTAGGATTTGAACCTACGACCTTCAGGTTATGAGCCTGACGAGCTACCAAGCTGCTCTACCCCGCGCCATGAGACGAAAGATATATAATTATTGTTGAATTTCAATATATATGTGAAATTCTAATAGCATGTTTAAAATTATAATAGTTTTTAAAAATTTATTACTCATTTTGTCTTTGGGTTGTGTTTTTTCAAAAAATGCATTTGCATATATAGAACCAGGAGGACTTTTTTCTATGATTGGTGTTTTGATAGCATCTGGCATAGCTTCATTAATTGTAATTAAACATAAAATAATCAATATTTATAATAAAATTTTCAAAAAAAATTTGAACAAAAAGAATGTCAAAAAAAAATAACGTATTTTCTAACGTTAGGCTCAAACAGATACTTAACGATATTAAAAGAAGAGACAAGGATGCTGCTAAAGAATTAAATTTATCTCAAAAAGAATTTGAAAAAATTTTAAATGGCAAAAAACCAATAACACTCGAAATTATAAATTCAATGTCGAAGATTTGGCCAATTAAAATTTCTGATTTAATTAACCCCCAAATCAATGACTCAGAATTTATTTATATAAAGAATAATATTAGCAATAAATCAGCGCGACTTATGCAGCGTAATGGTCTTGATTATTATGAATACAAAGATACAGCTACTGAAAGAAATGCTCCATATAAGCCAGAATGGATAAGAACTCTATGCTATACTAAAGATGATAAACCAGATAATAAATTAGTTGCCTGGAACAAAGGTCACTTACTCCATCAGTTCACATATTTTGTTGGAGATGTTAATTTTTACTATTTAAAGAATGGAAAAAAAACATTATCAAAAATGAAATCTGGTGATAGTTGCTATATTCCACCTTATGTACCTCACTCATTTACAACAAGAAGTAAGAAAGGAATTTCTTACATAGTAGCTGTAACTTTTGAAGATAAAATAAACTTTGAAACACAAAAAGAATTATTAAATTTATCTTCCTTGAAAGATAAAAATTACCTTAAGAAGGTGTCTAATTATTCTAATTCACATAATCAAATATTAAATTTTTTAGACAATATGTCTTTAAGCAAAGATAATCTCAGAGAGAGAGTATCTATAAAGGATTATGATAATAAAATTCAGGGCAAAATAGACTTCAGTATTAATGATTTGATAAAAATATCAGATTTTTTAAATGTTAATATTAGAGAGATTCTTTCAGTCAAAAAGGAAACTGAAGTTGTTGTTTTAAAGAAGATAAATTATCAAAAATATTTCTTTCCAAATTTAAAAAGTCAAATTTTCAAATTATTTTTTCTTGCATCTTCTCCAAATGTTCCTTCCTCAAAAGGTCTTGAATTAGAAGTAGTAAAAAAAAATAATAAATTTTTTAGTATTTCATCACACCAATATATTTATGCACTTGTGGACTCTTCTTCAATTTCTATCAATTCAAAAAAAATTAAAATGAGTTATATGGAGACTATTTATATTAAACCTTTTGTAAAACATAGTTTTCCCAAAGTTGGTAGTAAGTTTCTTATCTTAAGAATTGATAATAAAATATCTGGTGATATTAAAATACAAATATCACAAATGAAACCCAAAGATATTCTTAGAATAGAGTCTGATACTAGCCAATGGTTTTAAAAAAAATATCATATGTTCCTCTGGCGTCTGATATAGTTCATTCAGGTCACCTAAATATTATAAAACATGCAAGAAAGTATGGAGATGTGATTATTGGATTACTATCTGACAAAGCCATCAGTCAATACAGAGAATTTCCAATTTTAAGTTACAATGAAAGATATAATTTAGTATCTAAATTATCTGGAATTAGTCAAATTATAAAGCAAGATGACTGGGATTATAAACAAACATTAAAGAAGATAAAACCTGATTACTTTGTGCATGGTGATGATTGGAAAAAAGGTAATCTATCTCAAGTTAGAAAGTTTGTCATTAATGAGATGAAATCTTGGGGTGGCAAACTTATTGAAGTCCCATTCACATCAAATATTTCAAGAAAACTTATAAAAGATAAAATAGATTTAAACCTTTCAATATCATCAAGAGTGTCGTTACTAAAAAGAATGCTTGTCTTAAGACAAAATTTGATTGGCATTGAGGCCCATAATGGAATGAGCGCTCATATTATTGAGAACACAAAATTAAAAGAAAAAAATAAAACTAAAGCATTTGATCTTTTATGGTCCTCTAGTCTCACAGACTCCACTATTAGGGCTATGCCAGATAATCAATCTGTAGATTATTCAATAAGAATTAACGGTTTAAATGAAATTACAAACATATCATCTAAACCAATAATATTTGATGCCGATAATGGTGGAAAAATTGAGCACTTGCCCTATCTTGTAAAATCTCTTGAAAAGTCGGGTGTATCAGCAGTAGTTTTAGAGGATAAAACTGGATTAAAAATAAACTCTTTATTTGCTGATCAGTCTAAATCACTCCAAGATACTGTTAAAAATTTTTCAAAAAAAATTGAAGTTGCCTGTAACTCGAGAATTTCAAAAGATTTTATGGTTTTTGCAAGAATTGAAAGCTTAATACTAGGAAACGGTATGAAAGACGCAATACGACGATCTAAAAATTATGTTAAATCTGGTGCAGATGGAATATTTATACATAGTAAAAAAAAGGATTCTAAAGAAATTTTAGATTTTCTAAAAAAATTTAGAAAGTTTAGTGAGGACTCAATCGTAATGGTGGTTCCATCTACATATTCTTCTACCAGAGAGAGGGAACTTTTCTTTGGTGGTGCTAATATAGTTATTTATGCTAATCAACTTTTGAGATCTGCTCACAAAGCCATGGAAGAAACAGCTTCTCAAATTCTAAAGAATGGTAGAGCTTATGAGGCTGATAAAAATATAAGTTCAATAAAAAAAATTATTAAGTTAATAAACTAAATTAAATGAATAAAAATTTGAATATTCTTTTCGAAGAAATTAATAAATATAAAATTAATTTTTTTACTGGGGTACCTGACTCAGTTCTAAAACATTTTTCAAATTTAGTCGATATTAACAAATTTCAAAATTTAATTGCATCTAATGAGGGTAGTGCAGTAGGAATTGCCGCAGGATATTATTTAACAACTAAAAAGACACCAGTTGTCTACTTACAAAATGCTGGGTTGGGCAATATAATTAATCCTGTGCTTTCATTAATTCACAAAGATATCTATGAAATACCTATGATATTTATAATTGGATGGAGAGGGGACAAAAATAAAAAAGATGAACCTCAACATAGACCTCAAGGAAAAAAGACTGAAGATTTACTTAAAATTATTGATATGCCATATTTTATTATAAAAAAAAATAGTTATAAAAATAAATTAAAATTTAAAAAAGGTTTTGAATTAAACCAAAATAAAAAAAAATCAGTTGCTTTTTTAATTGAGAGGGACTCATTTTTAGTTAAAGAAAAAGTAGATAGGATTAAAAAAGATTATAAATTGATGAGCAGAAAGGAAGTTATTAAAAGTATTATCAAATATGTAAATAAAGATTTACCAATTATTGCAACAACTGGCTATACATCAAGAGAACTAATTAATATTGAGACTGAAAATACTATTAAACAAAGATATTTTCTTAATGTAGGCGCTATGGGGTATGCTTCTAGCCTAACTCTTGGTATGTGTCTTGGAAGTAAAAAGAGGTTTTTGTGTATTGATGGAGACGGGTCTATGATAATGCATATGGGTTCATTAACTAATATAGGTACATCTAAAATTAATAATTTAGTTCATATTGTTATAAATAATGGTGTTCATGATTCCGTTGGTGGACAAGAAAACGCTGCAAAATCTTTAAAACTATCTAATATAGCAAAAGCATGTGGGTATAAAAAAGCAATAAGAATAGATAATAAAAAAAAATTAGAATTTTTTTTGAAAAATCTTAATAAAGTTAAAAGCTCTGTATTTATAGAAGTTCTCACAAAAAAAGGAAGTTCAGGAAAGCTCTTAAGGCCATCTCTCCCTTTGAAAGTTAGTAAAAGTTTATTTATGAAAAATTTTGATTAATCAATTATATGAAATTTGCTTATAAAAATATTTCAAACGTTAAGATTATTTATGGTAAAAATAAAAAAAAAAATATTTTTAATCATATAAAAAATTATAAATGTTTATTAGTGTGTACAAAAAGATGTGTTAATGAAATTAGAAAAGATAAATTTTTAAAACCATTAACTGATTTAGAAAATGTAGATAAGGTAATTATTCCTTCAAGTGAAATCAGCTTATACCAAAAAAAAATTATATATAAACAAATAGTCAATAAAAATTTTAGATATTTTATTGCTATAGGTGGTGGATCAATTATTGATCTTACTAAAATTTATAATGCTATGTTATGTTCCGGAAAAAAAGAATTTGATATAAAAGCTCTTACTAAAAAAAATTCTCTCATACAAAAGTTTAATCCAAAAAAAATAATAGCTTTACCAACAACTAGTGGATCTGGTAGTGAGGCTACATCATTTGCTACAATTTGGGATAAGAAGAATAAAAAGAAATACTCTTATGATAGCGTAAATAACTTACCAAAAATTGCCATTGTGGATCCGAGTTTAACTTCTCTAAGCTCTAAAGAAATATTCTTACCCTCTGCTCTTGATGCCTTAAATCAGTCATTTGAGTCAATATGGAACGTAAATGCCACTAGAAAAACAAAATTTTATTCAAGTATTGCTATCAAAATGGGACTAAATGCCTTTTCTGGCTATTTTGAGGGTAACGAGAAAAAATTTTTTAAAAATATATCTAAATGTAGTGTTTTATCAGGTTGTTTAATTAATATTACAAAGACAGCATTATGCCACTCATTATCATACCCATTAACTCTTAAATACTCTGTAAATCATGGCATGGCATGCGCTTTTACTATGCTAGAAGTAATGAGATATAATAGAACGCATAAAGAAAATTTATTCATAGAACTAGAAAATGATTTAAATATTAAAAGTCTAGATAGTAAATTAGAAATAATACTTAAAAATTTAAAAGTAAAATCTCAAGTAAAAAAGAAGATAAAGACTTTTAAAAATATAGAAAACCTTATTGATCAAATGCTAGATAAAAAAAGAGCATTAAATAATATAGCACCAGTAAATAAGACTATTATAAAGCAAATAATTTATAAATCATGGCATTAAAATTTAATAATTTTCTAAATAATCAGTAATTGATTTTGCAGATTTTTTGAAATTATATAAACCAATTATATTAATAGTCTGATTTATTGTTTGATTATCAAGCAATAAATCGTTTCTATTAAAATCTTTTAGAAATGAACTGAGATTATTCGTAATTACTTTAATACCAATTTTTTCTTTTATTCTTTCTTCTAAGGTAATGCTGGCTATACTGGCAAAGTTTTTATTTTTAACTTTTGACGAGTCATCTAAATAAATTATTTTTAATTTATTGAGTAAAAAAAATTCTATTGTTATTCCTGACATATCAGAAATTAATATTTCATTTTCAGTTAAATCGTAGAAATTATATTCTGTACTTAATTTAAAGTTTTCAAATTTTTTTAATTGTTCTAATTTTTTTAAGATTTTTTTTTTATTTTTTCTATAATAATGAGGATGTGGTCTAAGTGTGATTTGATATTTAGTATCTTTAAGAATATCTTTTAGAATTTCTACATAATCAAAAGTAAAAAAATTATTATCACCCCAAGAAGGGGCTAGTAAAATCTTTATCTGATCATTGTTATTATTTTTAAATTTAATTTGACTTATTTTGTCTATTAATGGATAACCAGCCTTTAAAATATTTATATTTAAATTATGCATATTCTTATATTTATTTAATTCATTAGCGTGGTTAATAGTTGGTGCAAAGATAGTATCATATGAATAAAAAGCCTTATCTTCATAAGCTTTATTGATACTCACCAAGGAGTGAAATATATAACAATAATTATTACAGAATTTTGATTTTTTTATTTGATACTTATTTAAATCAGTAGTGGTTGTAAGAAATTTTTTAGATTTAATGTTGTTTAAAATTATAGTTCTAAGTATACCATTTCCAATATTACAAGATTGAATGCTAGATAATTTTTTGTTTAAATAATCATCTTTATCTGAATATAAATATATAAATTTTTTCAAATTAATTTGGTTACAGATATCCTCAAATATAAAAGTGTATTCTTTTGATTCGTTGTAAATAACTAAATTAAATTCTTCATAAGAACCCAGTGCTAAATTTATAATCTTAATATTTTTATTCAATTTATTATATTTGAAAAATTGTTGATAAATGTGTTAATTGAAGAATGACTTTTTATATTAAAATCTTTATTTAAATCTTTTGAAAAAATAATTATAGGTACGATGTTTTTATCATCTTTTTTTTTAGTTTCAGGGTATCTATTATGATGGTCTGAAGTAAAAATTAAAGTAACGTTATTTTGATTTTTGAAATTAGTTAATTTTTCAATATTTTTGATTACATTAGTCAAATAAATAGTGTTGCCTTGATAGTCTCCAACATAATTAGAGAAATTTAAGCCATCATAAAAATAAGGCATGTGTGGAATTAATAAGTGAGAATAAAATAATCCATTTTCTTTTTTTGAAATATCTTGATAAAAATCGTCTATGAGAGTTTTTCTAGAGTTTAAGTTAAACTCAGGATTAGAATATTTATATGTTAAATCTTTTTGAATTAATTTTCCTATTGTTTTAATATAGAATAATTTGAAAATATTTTTAAAATCTTGTAACAAGTTATCTGTAAAAAAATAAAAACTCTTTTTTTCTATTTTCATTGAATTTTCATAACACTTATTTGAATTAGATGATACCAGTCTACAATAAGGGAAATAGTAGTCATGATAAATATTAATATTATGAAAATTATTTAAAATATTTTTATAATAATTAGGTTGATTAAAAATTTCTAAATTGTGATTTTGGACTCCTTGGTTATCTTTAGTAATTATACAAAATAAATTAGTGTCTAAATCAACGGGCATAAGTATCTGCATTACTGAACAAAAAGTATTTGTTGACCGACTTGATAAAAAACCAGAATAATAATTTTTTTTATCATAATTACTTAGAAATGTATTAAGGATATCTGAAGTATCATGATAGTCCCATTCATCAAATACAACTAATATAATTTTATGTTCATCCGTATTAGAATTTATTTTTTTTTCCTGATGTAAATTATTATCATTATTAATATAAATGGATCTTGGATAAAGATTTATAACAGAAATTATTGACTCTAATATAAAGATAATACCAAGAGAGATAATAAAATATCTAAAAAATTCTCTTAATTTAACTAAAGGCAAACTAAATCTTTGAAGAGCAATTATAAAAAAAGATAAAGGTAATATTACAAGTAATAACTTAGAAATAACAATATTTTTAACAATTGAATAAATAAACTTATAAATATCATGTAAAAGAGAAATATCTTTTAGATATTGTATCTGAGATAAAATATTAGTTGTTATAAAAATTAAAAATAAAGTAAAAAAAAAAATATCTATAATTTTTAAGTTGTCTCTAATTTTAAGACCCAATTTTTTTTGAAAGAAATATAAAATTGAAAATATAAAAAGAAAAGAAATTAAATTATTGATGTAAGAAAATTCACTTAAAAAATCTTTTAATACAAATCTACCGACATTTAGACTAGAGAAAATGCCATAAGTTTTAAAGTAAAATGCTTCAAATATATAAATAAAAGTAAAAAAAAAGCTAGTAATATAGAAACTAATTTTTAAATACATTTATTTACTAAAAGAAATTTTGAGATTTTAAATAATCCTCCAATGTGTCTATTTCCATCCAAGGACTATTTATGTTCAGGTAGCTAATTGTTAGACCATTATCAATTAAATATTTAATAAAGTCTGTTATATATGCCTTGCTAAAATCATTTGCTTCATAAAATTTTTTATTGGAAAATTTTTGTTTAGCCAATTCAAAATACTTTTTAAATATTATGCATCCTCTTTTAGATAACTTTAAGAGCCCTGTAAACTCTGCATTAGCATCTACGAATGATATTTTTTTTCCTATGTTTATTATTTGGTCAGACTTAAAACATACTTTTTCGGCCTCCTGAATAGGATGTAATTGTCTATCTTGATAGTTTCTACTCCAATCTTTATCAACTACTAAGGTAACATCCTTATCATCAATAATTAATTCTGATATTATTTTATGTGTAAATAGGATATCAGAATATGAGATTATAGTATTAGTATTCATAAATCTTTTTGCATAAAATAAAGAATTTAGAATATTATTTTTTTTATAATTTTTATTTTTGATATATACACAATTGTTCTTAGGAAACTTTTCTGAATAGTGGCCTGTAATAATAATATTTTTAAAAATTTTGTTTTTATGAAAAGCGTCTAACTGATGTCCAATTATAGATTTTGATTTTACTTTTAAAAGAGTTTTAGGTAATTGTTTAGTTAGATGTTTTAATCTTGAGCCTAGTCCTGCTGCTAGAGTGATAGTCTGAAACTCCATTAATAAAGATTATATTATTTATTTGATCTTTGAATCTTAAATTGGTAGCGGAGGAGGGATTTGAACCCCCGACACATGGATTATGATTCCACCGCTCTAACCAACTGAGCTACTCCGCCAAAAGGAAATATTGTTTTATATTAAATTAAGGTATTCTTAAATAATTTTGTTTATCTCTCTTAGAATAAATTTTTTGGAGCTATATACGCCCAGCTTATTAACTTGTGAATTAATGACAATCTCCACTCCTCTGGGCTTGCCATCAAAAATTGGATAGCTACCTATTGAAATATATTTAAATTTTTTTTCTGCATTAACAAGGATATGAGCTATTCTACTTTCAAAAAGTTTTGTAGTTATAGAAGTTGAATAAAATTTATCTTTAATTTTAATCATTTTTTTAAATTCTTTCATCATTGCTTCTACTATTGAAGGTACTCCTGCAAAAACATATATATTCTCAATTTTAAAGCCTGGTGCACCACTAACTTTATTAAGAATTAATTTGGAACCTTGGGGCATGTATGCCATTTTTTTCCTAGCATCAGTTAATTCAGATTTAATTTTTTTGTAATATTTTTTTAATTCACTGTACGCACCATTATGTAATTTATATTTTTTTCTAACTGCCAAACTAATTGACTCAGAGGTTATATCATCATGCGTAGGACCTATTCCACCAGTAGTAATAATAAAGTCATACTTAGTTTTTAATTTTCTGACCTGGGAAATAATTATTTTTTTTGAATCAGGTATAACTATTACTAACTGCAAAGATATACCACATAAAAATAGCTCTTTGGCTATATGATTTATATTTTTATCTTGTGTCCTACCTGATAATATTTCATTGCCGATGATTATAAGACAAGCTGATTGTATATTTTTTTTAATTGCCATAGATGAATTATAAAGAGGAAATTTTAGAGGGTTTTTTAATAAAACGCTATAAACGATTTTTTGTAGATATAAAGATTGGTGCTAAAGTTGTCACAGCTTACTGTCCAAACACAGGTTCTCTATTTGGTCTATTGAACAAGGGTTCAAAAGTTTTAGTTGCAAAGGTAGAAAATCCAAATGCTAAATTAAAATATAGATTGGAAGCAATCAAATATCTTAAAACATTTGTTGGTATAAATACATCCCTACCAAACGATATTGTTTTTAATGCAATAAAAGAAAAAAAAATTCTTCATGAAATTAAGGGTGATTTAAAAAAAGAGGTGAAATATGGAAAAAACTCTAGAGTTGATATTTACTCTAGTCACCCAGAAGGCGACAGTTTTATTGAAGTTAAATCAGTCACATTATCAAGAGAAAAAAATTTAGCAGAATTTCCAGATGCTATTACCTCAAGAGGATCAAAACATTTATTAGAATTAAGCAATATGTCAAAAAAAGGTAGTAACTGTTTTCTGATATATCTTATTCAACGAGATGATGTAGATAGATTTTCGATAGCTAAAGATTTAGATAATGATTATTATGAAAATTCTCTTATTGCCAAAAAAAGTGGTGTAAAATTTAGAGCATTTAAATGTAATGTTTCTATAAAAGGTATAAATATTTTAGGTGAGATAAAAATTGATGAAGATTAAATCATATTCAAATGCTGAAGTAGAGTCTTGTAGAAAGGCAGGTAAAATAACTGCAACTATATTAGACGAGCTTAATAATATAATTAAAGAGGGAATTACAACTTCTGAAATTGATGAATTCTGTTTAACTAGAATTCAAGAATTAGGTGGCACTCCTGCCCCTTTGTTTTATAGAGGTTTTCCAAAATCTACATGTACTTCTTTAAACCATGTAATTTGTCATGGAATTCCAAATTATAATCGAAATCTTCAAAAGGGTGATATTTTGAATGTAGATGTTACAACAATAATTGATGGTTGGCATGGAGACTCATCAAGAATGTATAAGGTTGGTGATGTCTCTATAAAAGCAAACAACCTATGTAAAGTTACTCACGATTGTTTAATAGAGAGTATTGATGAAATAAAAGTTGGCGAGCCTATTAGTCGTATTGGAAAAAAAATTGAAGATATCGCCACATCAAATAATTTTAGTGTTGTTAGAGACTTTTGTGGACATGGTGTTGGTTTGAAATTTCATGAAAATCCAAGTATTTTGCATTACTACGATAGCGAATATGATAATATTAAATTTATAGATGGAATGATTTTTACTATTGAACCCATGATCAATGCTGGAAAATATCAGTCTAAAATACTAAGTGATGGTTGGACAGCTGTAACTAAAGATAAAACACTTAGCGCTCAGTACGAACATACGATATATATTAATGGTGATAATGTTGAGATTCTAACAGAGTCTCCAAATAAGGCTTTTTATAATTGATACCGAGATACTCTAGAAAAATTCTTAAAGAAATATGGGAGGATAATAATAAATTCCAAATATGGCTTGATTTAGAAATACTTGCTTGCGAGGCAATGGAAAAATTAGGCCAAATACCTAAAGGAACTTCAAATAGAATTAAAAAAAAAGCAAAGTTTAAAGTAAAAGAAATAGAAAAAATTGAAGAAAAAACTAAGCACGACGTAATTGCTTTTTTGACTAATGTAGCAAAGTATGTAGGCGCTGAGTCTAGGTATGTTCACAAAGGACTTACGTCCAGTGATATTTTAGATACTTCTTTTTCAATCCAACTCAATCAATCAAGTAATATAATTCTTGGAGGTTTGGAAAAATTAAGCAAATCTCTTCTTCGTATTGCAAAAAAACATAAATACACATTATGTATTGGCAGAAGCCATGGTATTCATGCTGAGACAACAACTTTTGGATTAAAAATCCTTGGTTATCTTGCTGAAAACAATAGAAACATAGATCGTCTTAAAAATTCAATTAAACAAATACAGACAATCCAAATGTCTGGTCCTGTTGGAACATACTCTAATATTGATACTAAGGTTGAACAAATGATTGCTAAAAAACTAAAATTCTCAGTCGAGCCAGTTTCCACACAAATTATACCAAGAGATAGGCATGCAGATCTTTTTTGTTCCTTTGCAATAATAGCAAGTTCTCTTGAACGTTTATCAACAGAAATTAGACATTTACAAAGAACTGAAGTTTTGGAAGTTGAAGAGGGGTTTGGAAGAGGTCAAAAAGGTAGTTCGGCAATGCCTCATAAAAAAAATCCAATTTTATCAGAAAATTTAACAGGACTAGCAAGAGTAGTAAGGTCTTTAACCATTCCTGCTTTAGAAAATATAACATCATGGCATGAAAGAGATATTAGTCACTCAAGTGTTGAGAGAATAAACGCTCCTAACGCAACTATTACTCTTGACTTTGCAGTTCAAAGAATGATTGCCGTACTTGACAATTTAATAATACATAAAAAGAATATGGTTAAAAACTTAAACCTTTTAAAAGGCCTACCGTATTCACAAAACGTCTTAATTTTTCTAATTGATAATAAAGTTCTGAGAGAGGATGCTTATAAAATTGTCCAAGATTGTGCTTTAAAAACGTGGGAGGGTAATTTGTCTTTTAAAGATAATCTCTTAAGCCATCCAAGTTTAGCCAAATTTAAGATATCGAGTAAAATCGATAATATCTTCAATAATAAAAGTCTTTTTACAAATGTAGATAAGATATTTAAAAGAGTTAGCTGATGGCAACAAAATTAAAAAAGCTATATGAAGGAAAAGCCAAAATTATATATGCAAAAAATAGCAACCAAGTAATTGCTACATATAAAAATGATGCAACTGCTTTTAATAATTTAAAAAAAGGTTCAATTAAAAATAAGGGTGCTATTAATAATGCTATCTCAAGTTATTTATTTCAAATTTTGAATCACTGTGATATCCCAACACACTTTATCAAAAAAATTGACAAAAAATCTCAGCTTTTAAAAAAAGTAGATATTATACCAATTGAAGTTTTGGTTAGAAATCTCTTTGCTGGATCTTTGTCAAAGAAATTTGGCATTAAGGAGGGCACTCCATTATCCGATACACTAATAGAGTATTGTTTAAAATCAGATGAACTTGGCGATCCGCATATAAGTTCTGAGCATATTCTTAATTTAGGGTTATGCGACTTTGATGAATTAGAATTAATAGATGAATATTCTTTGAGAATTAACGATGTCTTAAGATCAACATTTTTTTCTATCGGAATTAATTTAATTGATTTTAAGTTAGAATTTGGAATATGTAAGAAAACCAATGAACTTGTTTTAGCTGATGAAATATCACCAGATACTTGTCGATTATGGGATTTAAAAACAAATAAAAAACTTGATAAAGATCGCTTTCGAAGAGATTTAGGAAATATTGAAGAGGCATATGCAGAGGTGCTTGATAGATTAAATTTAAAGATTTAATGCGGATAAAAATTTTAATAAGACTTAAGAGTCAAATTTTAGAACCTCAAGGAAAGGTTATTGAACAATCGCTAAATAATTTAGGATTTAATGAATTTAATAATATCAGGCAAGGAAAGCTCATTGAGTTAGACCTACCAGATAATTTAAGTAAAGAAGAAAAAGACCAAAAAATAGACTCTGCATGCAAAAAGCTTTTAGTGAATGATATTATTGAAGAGTACGAAGTACTTGGATGAGTTTTAAGTCTGCTGTCATTACATTTCCGGGATCTAATTGTGATAGAGACGCTTTATGTTACTTACGGGATTTAACAAAAGGTGTTGTTTATAATATTTGGCATGAGGAAGCATCTTTGCCACGAGTTGATTTAGTAATATTACCTGGAGGTTTTAGTTTTGGTGACTATTTAAGATCGGGGGCCATGGCATCAAAGAGTAAAATAATCAATGACGTCATAAAACATGCAAATGATGATAGATATTTATTAGGTATTTGTAACGGTTTTCAAATTTTAACTGAAATTGGGCTCCTTGAAGGAGCCTTGATACAAAACAAAAACCTTAAATTTTTGGGGAAAAACTGTTTTATTAAAAAAAAATTTAAAAATAATTTTAATTTATCGATTAAAGAAGATCAAGTGCTTCAAATCCCTGTAGCTCACAATGAGGGAAATTTTTATTGCGATAATGAAACTTTAAAATCACTTAAAAATAATGAACAAATTGCATTTGAATACTGCAAAGGTGAATTTTTAGATAGTGAAGAAAATATTAATGGCTCAATAGAAGCTATTGCGGGCATCACAAACAAAAAAAAAAATATTCTTGGTATGATGCCTCACCCTGAAAGAGCTTATTCTGACTATCATCCTTCACAAGATGGTAGGCTAATCATAGAGTCACTAATAACATGAACGAAGATTTAATACTTCAGCACGGCTTAACTTTAGATGAATTCAAGATCATCAAGAACTATTTAAATAGAGACTTAACTATGGAAGAGTTAGGAATTTTTTCAGCAATGTGGAACGAACACTGTTGTTATAAGACATCAAAAAAATGGTTAAAAAAACTTCCTACAGAAAATGAAATAGTTATTCAGGGGCCAGGAGAAAATGCTGGAATAATTGACATACAAGATAATGACGGAATTGCTTTTAAAATTGAAAGTCATAACCACCCTAGTTATATCGAACCTTTTAATGGATCTGCAACTGGTGTTGGTGGAATACTAAGAGATATTTTTACAATGGGGGCGAGACCCATAGCTACTCTTGACTCAATTAGATTTGGTTTGATAGAAAGTGAAAAAACAAAATATTTATTAAACGGTGTGGTTCATGGAATTGGCCACTACGGCAACTGTATAGGAATTCCTAATATTGGTGGTGAGTGCGAGTTTGAGTCAACTTATGGTTTTAATAATTTGGTTAATGCTATGGCTGTAGGTCATGTTCAAAAAGATAAAATTTTTTACTCAAAGCCTAAGTCTATTGGAGGTCTCATTGTCTATATTGGTTCTAAAACTGGAAAAGATGGAATTCATGGCGCCAGTATGGCTTCAGATGTTTTTTCAGAAGACGACGAGGATGATAAAAGACCCTCTGTACAAGTCGGTGATCCTTTTATGGAGAAACTTTTAATGGAGGGTTGTTTAGAATTAATGTCATCAGAGTTGATAGAGTCTATGCAAGATATGGGAGCTGCAGGAATTACCTCCTCAAGTGTAGAAATGGCTTCGAAGGGCAATGTGGGTGTATTAATTAATCTTGATAAAGTCCCATTGAGACAACCATTAAGCGCATATGAGGTACTTCTATCCGAAAGCCAAGAAAGAATGTTGGCAGTCATAGATGAAAAAAATAATCTTAAGGTGAAAGAAATTCTTCAAAAGTGGCAAATAGATTATGAAGTTATCGGAGAAATAACTAATAGTAAAAGAGTTGTGTTTGAGTCAAATAATAAGAAAGTGGTAGACCTACCTGTAGATATAATTGTTGATGATGCGCCTGAATACGACAGAGAATTTTATATGCCAAGAAAAAGAAAAGGCAAAGATTTTGATTTTTCCAACATTAAATTGGAAGATATAATAAATACTTTATTATCTAATTTGAATTATTTGGATAAAAGTTGGGTTTTTAATCAATATGACTCAACTGTCATGGGAGATACTGTCAGAGAACCCGGTCAATCATCTGGTATAGTTAAAATTCATGGAACACAAAAAGTTATTGGCGCTACCACAGACTGTAATCCTTTATATATAAGAATTAATCCATACGAGGGTATGAAGTATACAGTTGCTGAGTCTTACAGGAATTTAATTGCATGTAACATAAATCCTTTAGCTATCACAAATAATCTGAATTTTGCTAGTCCCTTAGACCCAAATATCATGGGTGAATTAGTCTTATCTATTGATGGTTTAAAAACAGCAGCAGTCAAATTCAATACTCCTATTGTATCAGGTAATGTGTCTTTATATAACCAGACAAATGAAATACCTATTAAGCCTACACCTGTGATTGGAATGGTAGGCTTAAATCAGGATTTAAAAAAAATAAATTCTAATAAATTTTGTAATATTGGTAATAAGATCCTTATTTTAGGAAAACAATTAGAAAAAAATTTAAGTCCTTATCTATTGCAGGATCAAAATCTTGCCTCAAACATAAATGAGTATAATGATTTAGAGGAATTAGATTTGGATTATGAAAAAAAAGTAGCTGATTGTGTTTTGAAGATGTCAGATTTCAAATATATTATGTCCTGTAATGATATTTCAAGAGGTGGTGTCTTTTTATCTTTATTAAAAATGCAATATAAGGATATGGGCTTTAAAATTAATATCCCTGATCCAATTGATCTTTTTTGTGAGTACTGTGCTGGGTATGTGATTGAAATTAGGAACGAAGATCTAAACAATGTAACATCCTTTCTAAGCAAAAATGGTGTTGGTTACTTCGAAATTGGAGAGATAATTAGAGAAAATATAGAAATAAACTCTAAAAAATTTGACTATTTTGATATTATAAATAATTATCATAATAATTTTGAAATAATTATAAATTAGATGCCTATAGAACAAAAAAAACTTGAAGATCTTATCAAAGATAAGTTTCCAAATTCTACAATTACAATAGAAGATCTTGCTGGTGATAACGATCATTATTCAGTTCAAATTGAAAGTGATATATTTAATGGTTTATCTCGTATACAACAGCATCAATTAGTCTACAAATCATTAGATGGGTTGATGGATAAAGAGCTTCACGCTATGCAATTAAAAACGAAAGGAACTAAATAATGGAATTAGAAAGTAGCACAAAAGAACAAATTGAAAAAATGATTAGTGATAATGAGGTATTCCTCTTTATGAAAGGGAACCCTGATTTCCCTATGTGTGGTTTCTCATCTGTTGCAAGTGCAATTTTAAAAAAAACTGGAGTTGAATTTGGTCATTGTAATGTGCTTGATGATAATAATATTAGAGAAGGCATTAAGACCTTTTCAAATTGGCCTACGATACCTCAACTATATATTAAAAATGAGTTCGTTGGCGGCTGCGATATTATGAAAGAAATGGCTGAGTCTGGGGAATTATTAGAACTGCTTAACACCAAAGGGATAAAAACTGAAGTAAGTTAAAAAAGGGGCAAGTGACTCTAGCCCCTCTTGTTAGTTATTAGAAATATAATTATTTAATTCTTTATAATAAGAATTATTTTCACCTACTAATGTTTTAAGTAATTCTAGATTGCTTAAGGCATTGTCTTTTTGTCCGAGATCGACATACATTTCACCTTGATATTCAATGGCCCCTAGATGCTCTGGATCTAGTTCAAGTGCTTTTTTGTAGTATTTTGCTGCATTATCAAAATCATCACTTTTTCGGTACGCAAAACCTAGCTCATTGTATACATCTGCACGGGTAAAATCTGTCGAACTAGCAGTTGTAAGGGTCTTAAGCTTTCTTATTGCTTTATCATAATCTTTACTTCTAATTAGCTTTATGGCCGACTTATAATCTTTTCCGTAATTAGTTTTAGCGCTATCGCCAGAGTCAGTACCAGCAGCATAAAGACTAGAAAAAAACAAAGAAAATATAACTGTTAATATTTTAATATACATATCTATCCATTCGAAATTTAAATGTTATTAGATTAATTTGGTAAATAAATAATTATCTTGAATAGAACTCAACAACGAGATTGGGTTCCATTTGGACAGGGTATGGAACATCTGTTAGTTGGGGTCCTCTTACGAACTTTCCCAGGCATTTTGAAATTTCTAATTGCAAATACTCAGGTACATCTCTTTCATTAGAGCTTAATGTTTGAATAATCATTGGAATATTTTGGCTAGTTTGCTGAAGAGATATTTCATCTCCATCCATAACCCGATATGATTTTTTATTAACAACTTTTCCGTTAACTAAAACATGTCCATGGTTTACCAGTTGTCGTGCAGAAAATACTGTTGGGGCGAATTTTAATCTAAATACAACAGCGTCAAGTCTTCGCTCTAATAGCTCGATCAAAATTTGACTAGTATCACCTTTTTTTCTAGATGCTGCCTGATATATTTTTAAGAATTGTTTTTCCGTTATATCACCGTAATATTTTTTGAGCTTTTGTTTTGCCGCTAATTGAATTCCAAAATCAGATGGCTTTCTTCTTCTAGCTTGTCCATGTTGTCCAGGACCATAAGGCCTTCTATTAAAGGGACTTTTTGGCCTACCCCATAAGTTTAAGCCAAGTCTTCTATCAATTTTATGTTTTGACGATAGTCTTTTAGTCATGAATTGGTGATTTATATAGATTTAGCATTTTAAGTCAATTTATTTTGTTATAAATTTCAGTACTCCATATACCGTTTTTATTTGTTTTTGGTCAATTTTTGATGTTTTTAAAAAATTTCTTAAAGATATTTCTAAATTATCTCTTTTTGAAGAAATAGATGTAAATTTTCTTTTCTCCAATATTTTCATAAGAAATGACAAAAACTTCTCAATATCTTTTGCACTAGCTGGAGTGACAACCTTTGATGAGCTAATTTTAGAAAAAGTCATTTGGCTCAATTCATAAGCAATTAAAGCCACTGTATGGGATAAATTTAGAGAACTATTGCTTTTGGTAGGAATAGATAAGATATAATTAGCATGAGATATCTCTTTATTTGTCAGACCGTTATTTTCTTGACCAAACAAAATAGATATTTTGTTTGGATTTAATTTAGATATATCTTGCAATTTTATTGAAGGTATATGGAAATCTCTTTTTCTAACAGTAGTTGCTATTAAAATATCACTGTCTTTCATTGCTTCCGGTATTGATTTATAAGTTTTTACTTTTTTTGATAAAAATGAAAAATGTTTAGCAGATTTTAGACCTTTTTCATTTGGCCAAATTTTTCTAGAATTGATTAATGATAAGTTTTCAAAACCAAAGCACCCTATAGATCTCAAAGACATTCCAACATTTTCAGATAATTGAGGTTTATTAAGTATAAATTGAATTTTTTTTTTCAAGAGGACTTAATTAATTTATAAATTAAACTCTCTCTTAAGGCATTATAAGAAGCATCAATTATATTAGTGGAAACACCTACTGTTGTCCAAATAGATCCTTTTTGGTCTTTAGTCTCAATGAGAACACGAACTATTGCATCTGTTCCTTTTTCTGATGATAAAATTCTTACCTTAAAATCTGTTAGTTCTAAATCTTCTAAAGAAGGATAAAAACCCATTAATGATTTTCTTAATGCTTTGTCTAAAGCATTTACAGGTCCATTACCAACTTCCACATTCATATATTCCTTTTTTTTCACTTCTATTCTTACAGTTGCTTCTGACTCAGTTACTAATTCCCCTTTTGCATTCCACCTTCTATCGTCTATGACTTTAAATCTTTTCAACTCAAAGTATTCTGGAATACCAAATAGAGTCTGTCTTGCAAGTATTTCAAAACTAGCAATTGCCTGATCATATGCATAACCTTTAAATTCTCTCTCTTTAACTTTCTGTAGAAGAAAGTCTAGTTTGTCAGAATGATCATCTGGATTAATACCAACAGTATTCAAAAGAGAAATGATATTAGATCGACCAGACTGATCAGATATAACAATCTTTCTAGTATTACCTACTATTTCTGGATCTACATGTTCGTAAGTTTTAGGATCTTTGTTAATCGCAGAAACATGCAAACCGCCTTTATGTGAAAAAGCATTTTCACCAACATAGGCTTGCTGAGTATTTGGCATGCGATTTAAAATTTCATCTAAAAGCAATGAGGTTTTCTTTAAGTCTGATAGTTTTTTCTTTGGGATACTAGTATCAAAGTCCGTTTTCAGAATTATTGAAGGTATTAGAGATACTAAATTAGCATTTCCACACCTTTCTCCCAAACCATTAATTGTACCTTGAATTTGTCTAACACCTGCTCGAACAGCAGCAAGTGAATTAGCAACTGCATTTTCTGTATCATTATGGGCATGAATACCTAATTTTTCACCAGGTATGCTTTTTGTAACATCTTTGACTATAGTTTCTACCTCATGAGGAAGGGTGCCACCATTAGTATCACATAAAACGATCCACCTTGCTCCATTTCTGAGAGCTTCAGTTAAACAGTCTATAGCAAATTTTGGGTCTGATTTGTAACCATCAAAAAAATGTTCAGCATCATACATAGCCTCAATACCTTTTTCATTAATATGAGCTATGCTCTCACCAATCATTTTTAAATTATCTGATTTTGAAATACCCAGAGCTTTTTCAACTTGGTAAGAGGATGATTTTCCTACAATGCATATATGTTTTACATTAGTATTAGTTAAAGTATTTAGACCAGGATCATTTGAAACACTAGTAGTAGGTCTTCTAGTCATTCCAAAGGCAACTAAATTTGATCTTTCGAATTTATTAAAAGAATTAAAAAAACTATCATCAGTTGGATTAGAACCTGGCCAACCACCTTCGATATAATCTAAACCAAGGTCATCAAGAGCTTTAGAAAATTTGATTTTATCATCAACACTAAAGTCAACACCAGTTGTTTGTTGCCCATCTCTTAATGTTGTATCAAAAAAATAAATTTTATTTTCTAGTTTTTCTTCCATGTCGTCTCTTTTTTTGTGTCTTCTAAAACAATTCCTTGTTTAAATAACTCATCTCTAATTTTATCAGCAAGATCAAAGTCTTTATTACTTTTAGCTATTTGTCGGCGAGATATCATATTTTCAATATATTCTTTATCAAGGTCTAAATCTTTTTTTAGAAAACTAGGATTTAAACCCAATAGACTTAAGCCATTATTAAAATGAGCCAATAAAACCTCATTATTACTATCTTTTTTCAAATTTGCTATAATTTGCTGCAATCTCATTAGTGCTTTTGGGGTATTTAAATCATCTAAAAGTGCATTGACAAATTCAGTGTCTAATTCTGAACTTTTAACCTCTTGTATGAAGTTTTCCCACTTATTTATAATGTTTTGACTATAACTTAATAGATCATTTGAAAAATCTATTGGTTGCCGATAATGGGTAGTTAAGAGAGAATATTTTAAAACAGTTGGATCATGTTTAGTTAACAAATCATTAACAATTGTTGTATTACCTAAAGATTTAGACATTTTTTCTCCCTTGAAGTTGATAAAACCATTATGGAGCCAAAAGTTTGACATTTTTTTATCATAACAACATGTTGATTGAGCTATTTCATTTTCGTGGTGGGGGAATATTAAATCAATACCTCCAGCGTGAATGTCAATAGTTTCTCCAAGTAATTCAGAAATCATAGCTGAACACTCTATATGCCATCCTGGTCTTCCTCTCCCCCAAGGGCTATCCCAAGAGGGTTCATTTGTCTTTGATGGTTTCCAAAGAACAAAATCTTCAGGATTTTTTTTGTATTCAGCAACTTCAACTCTTGCACCACTAATAATGTCTTTTAATGAAAACTTAGAAAGAGAGCCATAATCTTTATATTTTTTTGCTTCAAATAATACATGCCTATTCGAAATATAAGCGAATTTTTTGTCAATGAGCGATGTAATCATTTCGATCATTTTTGAAATATAATTTGTAGCTTTTGGTTCGTGAGTTGGAGATAAAATTGATAAAGAATTTAGATTGTGATGATATGTTTTTTGAGTAAGCTCAACCAACTGATCTGTCGTTATATTAAGCTCGTTTGCTTTATCTATAATTTTATCATCTATATCTGTGATATTTCTGACATAATTCACTTTATCTTCTCCATAAGTAAGTCTTAAAACTCTAAATAAGACATCAAAAATTATTATTGGTCTAAAGTTACCTATATGTGGATTACTATAAAGAGTAGGTCCACAAGCGTACATCTTAACTGATGATGAGTTGATAGGTATAAATTTTTCTTTTTTTTTAGTTAAAGTATTATAAAGATTAATATTCATCTAGAATTTTTCTTAATCCCTCAAGCCCAAAATAATTATATAGATCCTTTACAGATGGGCCATTTTGGTTACCTGTTAATATATAACGTGTATTAGTAAAAATATCTTTTTTTGATAAGGTTTTGTCTATATTCATCATATGATTTACATATTCGTCAAAGCTTAGATTTGAAATTCCATTTAAATTCTTAATTAAAAGTTTTATAAAATCTTCTGAAGGTTTAGTTTTGATTTCTCTTCTATTAATAATATTCCATAAATTTACAATATCCTCATATTTATCAACGTTATGTTTAATTAGTTCCCATTCTATTTCTGTTAAAGCTAACTTTTTAAGTTCAGGAAATTCTTTATTTAAGTTTTTGAGGTTCATTGATCTTAATGAATTTTTTTGGAAAAAATCGATTTTATGAATATCAATTTTAGGTAAATTTTTAGAAATATTTTCTAAATTAAAATCTTTAAAATTATTAATTAATATGCTTTCAAAATCATAGTCAGAGTTAAGACCAAGAGAATATAAATAAGATAGTATACTATTGACCGTGTAACCTTTTTTTTTAAATTGATTTAGAGAAATTGAGTCTAAATTTCTTTTACTTAGTTTTGTACCATCTTCATTAAGCATTAATGGATTATGTCCAAGTGAGGGTAAATTAGAATTTAAACTTTTAAATAATTCTAGATGAATAGCTGAATTAGTGAGATGGTCTTCACCTCTTATGATATGAGATATATTCATATCTATATCATCAACTACACTAGGGAAGTGGTAAAGGTAACTACCATCTGCCCTTCTTAAAACAGGATCGGATTGCGAAGATAAGTCTACTTCTGTTTCTCCTTTTACTAAATCATTCCATTTAATTTTACTTTGTGAGAGCTTAAATCTCCAATAGGGCTGGTTACCGTTTGAAATTTTATTCTCTATGTCATCTTTGGATAAATTCAGAGAAGATCTATCATAGATTGGTGGTTTACCAGCCTTTAGTAATAACTTTTTTTTAATATCTAAATCTTCCGTAGACTCAAAACATGGGTAAACTAATTTTAAAGAAATTAACTGATCAAAAAGTTCATTGTATCTATCAATTCTTTTACTTTGATAAAAAATTTCATCATAATTGATTTTTAACCACTCTAAATCAGATGCAATAGATTTTACATACTCATCTTTACTTCTCTCTTGGTCAGTGTCATCGTATCTTAGAATAAATTTACCATTATTTTTTTTTGAATACGCCCAATTTAAGAAACATGATCTCATATTTCCAAGGTGTAAGTGACCTGTTGGGCTTGGTGCAAAACGCGTAACTATCATTTAACTTTTTTTAAGTAGGTATTCTCTTGAAACTTTTACTCTAGAGGTATTACCGTATTTTATAATATCAGCTGTTGCATAAGTTTCTGACCATTTTTCTGGGAGGTAACTACCCGTTCCTATTATATCAATTGGGGCCTTTGCTAGCGACATTGCTTTACATTTTTCATTAGTAAAACCACTAGAGGCAATAATTTTAACATTTTTAAAGCCAAAATTATCAAGTTGAGCTCTTAAATACCATAATGAAGCAGCTGAAACTCCTGGGCCAACTAAGTGTCTTAACTCTTTATCAGATCTATAATCTTTTATTGATCCAGGCGCATGTTTTTCTAAGACTTCATAAGATTTTGAAGTATCTAGATTCTCAATAAATCTTCCACTTGGTGTATCTAATCTAATCATTACTTTTCCAGCCTTAGACAGCTTATCAAAGTAATTACATACTTGTATTGAGTCAGTAATTTCTTTGCCAAAATAATCTGGTAAAACCACTAAATCATTTTTAGGAAATGTTTGATGAAACATTTTTACTGCCTCAAGAGTAGATCCAGCATATCCTATTAGTGCGTGAGGCATTGTCCCTAATGCTTTGTTAGATTGAAAAAAATGTGATGTTGCTTCAATAGAGGTTCCAATAAAACCTTTTGCTTTCTTTTTTTTTGCTGATTTAGAGCCAACTGATGCTGCATAGGACATTAATTCTGACATCTCTGAGCCTGCACAATGTCTTGCATCCATTGCTATAAAAGAGGTTTTAGGTAGGTCAAAACACATTTGATATGCATTTGCAGCTGCTATACAAGCAGGACCAATTTTTTGGAGGAGTAAAGTCTCTAGATCCACAATATGTTTAAACGAACCTCTTATATAAAGTATTGGTTCGCCAGCTCCAAAGTGATCTCCCTCTTTAAAAGGACTTGAAGTTTTAACTTTTATACCTCTATCTTTAGATATTTGTTTTATCCAATTGATAGCTAATTTTAATGCTATGATACCTGGTCTACGAATAAAGATGGCATAAGTAACATTTATGTCTCCATACTTTTGAATAATTTTTTTTGTTTTTAAAAAGTAATTATCGGTGTAATTATTAATTAAGTCTAAATTTTTTTTTTATTCATAATGAATAAGAAAACTAATTGATTTCACCGTTTGATAATAAGTCAGCTAGTAAAAATGAGAGTTCTAATGATTGATTTACATTTAACCTTGGGTCGCAAAAAGTATGGTATCTATCCCCTAAGTTTTCATCTTTAATATCATCAGGTCCTCCGACACATTCAGTTACATTTAAACCAGTTAATTCTAAGTGTACACCTCCTGCGACTGTGCCCTCTGATTTATGAATTTCAAAAAAAGATTGAATTTCTTTAAATATATTCTCAGTGGCTCTTGTCTTATAACCTGATTTGCTTGTAGATGTATTGCCATGCATAGGATCGCATATCCAAGTAAGGTTCACTCCAAGTTTATTAATTTCTTTCAATAAATTAGGGAAGTATGCGTTAATTTTTTCTGCTCCCATTCTAATAATAAGCGTTAATCTACCGCCTTCGTTTTCGGGGTTAAGTATTTCAATATTTCTTTTTAAATCATCAACTGTTGTAGATGGTCCTACTTTTAAACCCAGAGGGTTCTTGATACCACTTAAATAATGTATGTGTGCCCCGTCAGGATCTCTAGTTCTGTCTCCTACCCACAAAAAATGAGAATTAACATTGTACCATTCCCCTGTTGTACTATCTATTCTGGTAAAAGCCTGTTCATAAGGCAAAAGAAGAGCCTCATGACTAGTGTAAAAAT
This sequence comes from uncultured Alphaproteobacteria bacterium, assembly GCA_902598275.1. Classification (GTDB taxonomy): domain Bacteria; phylum Pseudomonadota; class Alphaproteobacteria; order HIMB59; family HIMB59; genus HIMB59. The sequence goes on along the minus strand of CACKAZ010000009.1, from coordinate 1,151 downwards.
CTGTTTCTCTTAGTTCTCTTGTATTTTTTTCATTTACACCACATGCGTTCATGAATTTAATACTGTCTGCAATTTTTTCAGATAATTCTTTAAATTTTTTTGTTGTGTCAAAATTATCAGCAAAGTCTAAATTCCATTTATTTAATTGTGTTAAGCTAGCAAAACCACCTTGAGCAAAAGCTCTTAATAAATTTAAAGTTGATGCTGAGTGATTATAAGCTCTAATCATTCTCTTAGGATCTGGTTCTCTAGAAGACTCATTAAACTCAAATGAATTGATGATATCTCCTCTATAGCTAGGCAATTTCTGACCATTTTTTTCTTCAAAATCTGAACTTCTAGGCTTTGCGAATTGACCTCCCATTCTTCCTAATTTAACAACTGGTTTATTAGTTGCAAAAGTTAAAACTACGGACATTTGTAAAAGTAATTTAAAATTATCTCTAATTGTATTAGGATTTAATTCTTGGAAACTTTCAGCACAATCACCACCTTGTAAATAAAAAGACTCACCTTTTTGAACTTGATGGATTTGAGATTTTAAAGATCTAGTCTCACCAGCAAATATTAATGGAGGCATAGATGATAATTCATTTATCACGGAGTCTAATTTGTTTTGATCAGCGTAAGCAGGCATTTGCTTAGCTTCAAATTTCTTCCAACTATCTTTGGTCCATTTCATGAGGCAGAGATTATATTGTTATATATATCAAATAAAAGAGATTATTAGATTTTCGATTTAAAAGGCCAAATTTTGGGTAACTTTAGTTTAGGCAATGATGGCTCATAACCTGTGGCATAAAAATTATCAATACTTGATTGTTTATTATCTGAGTACTTCAAATTACTATCAGAAACATTAGTTATTCCAATATTGTCAACTATATCAACAGTTGTAATTAGACCGTGATTATCAACGATATAATAACATTTATCTAAATTTAAATAATCATATGAACTTTTGCTAATTTGATATGTATTTTTGTTTGAAATCTCTGAAAGTAAAATGATATTTATTGTGTTTTTAAGCTTGTATTTATCAGAGAGGATATAAGTATCATCGTTCTTAAGAAGATCATGAATATGCTTTTTATTATTTAGTTTAATATTTGGAAAAAAAGTACCTTTTGATAAATAACTCGGGTACTGAT
>CACKAZ010000008.1:0-63769 GCA_902598275.1 uncultured Alphaproteobacteria bacterium | reverse complement strand
AGTGCTGAAAAAATAGCAAAAACAAATCAAGATAGTTTTGTGTCAATTGATACTTTATTTTTGAGTTGTATTAAATCAGATAATCAAATTGAAAGTATATTAAAAAAAAATGGTCTGAGTCACTCATCTGTAAAATCTAAAATAGAAGAATTTAGAAAAGATAGAAAATCTGACAGTGAGAACTCTGATGATAATTTTAATGCATTAGAAAAGTATACTATTAACGTTACACAAAAAGCACAAAATAGAGAATTAGATCCTGTTATTGGAAGAGATGAAGAAATTCGAAGAACCATTCAGGTTTTATCAAGAAGAACTAAAAATAATCCAATACTAATTGGTGACCCAGGTGTAGGTAAAACTGCCTTGATAGAGGGTTTAGCTCAAAGAATAGTGAACAAAGACGTTCCACGATCATTAGAGAATAAAGTTATTCGTATACTTGACCTTGGTTTGTTGCTTGCTGGAGCAAAATATCGTGGAGAATTTGAAGAGAGACTTCAAAACGTTTTAAAGGAAATTCATAAACAAAATGGCTCAATTATTTTATTTATTGATGAAATTCATACACTTGTTGGTGCTGGAAAGACAGACGGTGCAATGGATGCTTCTAATATGTTAAAACCTGCATTAGCACGAGGTGAATTACACTGCGTTGGAGCCACAACACTTGATGAATATAAAAAATACTTTGAGAAAGATGCTGCTTTAACAAGGCGTTTTCAACCGGTATTTGTTAACGAGCCCTCCTCTACTGACGCGGTAGCTATTTTGAGGGGTTTGAAAGAAAAGTATGAAATTCATCACGGAATTAGAATTAGTGATGAGGCTATTTTATCTTCAGTTCAATTATCTGATCGTTACATCACTGACCGCTTTCTTCCTGATAAAGCCATTGATTTAATGGATGAAGCAGCAAGTAAAGTTAAAATGGAAATTGATAGTAAACCTGAAGAAATTGATCAATTAGACCGGGATCTTATCAAGCTTCAAATGGAAAAAAACGTACTCTCGAAAGAAAATGATAAAGATGATAAAAAAAATGAGCAAATTGATATGCAAATATCAAACATACAGAAAAAACTATATGTCCTTAATAGCACTTGGGAGTCAGAAAAAAAGATTTTAGATACAAAAAGAAATCTTAATGAAAGAATTGATCAAGCAAAAGAAGACCTTGAGAGTGCTCAAAGAACTGGGGATTTGACAAAAGCAAGTGAGCTTATGTATGGCTTACTCCCAAGTCTTGAAAAAGAATATGAGGAGTTAAATCAAAAAGAGCAGGCTACTATTATAAATGAAGTAATTAATGCAGAAGATATTGCAAGTGTAGTCTCCAAATGGACAGGTATTCCTTTAGAAAAACTTATTGGAGGAGAAAAAGATAAATTAATAAATATTGAAAAACTTTTAGAAAAAAGAGTCATCGGTCAACAAGATGCAATTGAGAAGGTTTCTAAAGCTATTAAGATTTCAAAAGCAGGTCTTCAGGATCCAGATAAACCCCTTGGTTCCTTTCTTTTTTTAGGTCCAACAGGTGTTGGAAAGACGGAATTATCGAAAGCTTTAGCAGAGTACGTTTTTGATAATGAAAAACAAATGCTAAGGCTTGATATGTCTGAATACATGGAAAAACACTCAGTTAGTAAGTTGATAGGTTCTCCTCCAGGTTATGTTGGTTACGATGATGGCGGCAAACTTACCGACTCTGTAAGAAGGCGTCCTTATCAAGTAATCTTATTTGATGAAATTGAAAAAGCACACCCTGATGTGTTTAATATATTATTACAAATTCTTGATGATGGTAGGTTAACTGACTCAAAAGGTAAAATAGTGAATTTTAAAAATACACTTATTATTTTGACATCCAATATTGGTTCACAAATACCTATAGATGATAATTTTGACTATACGACTAAGAAAAATTTAGCTCTCGAGGAACTTAAAAATCACTTTCGATTAGAATTTTTAAATAGAATTGATGATATAATTTTATTTAACAAATTAACAAAAGAAAATATAAGTTCGATTTTAAATAATCAAATTCAATTAATTGAAAAAAGAATTTCCTCTAAAGGAATATCTATCGGTTTTACCGATGAGGCCATAGACTATCTTAAAGAAAGGGGTTTTGATCCGTTGTTCGGTGCAAGACCTTTAAAAAGATTATTACAAGATGAGGTTTTAAATCCTCTGTCAGAGGTAATATTAGATATTGGTGAGAATATTCCAGATAAATTAATTTTTACTAAAGATAAATACGGGTTAGCAATTGCTAATAAAAATCTCAAGGTTTTGAGATCATAACTTCCAACTTAATATAAAATTAGTATAATTGAGTAATGAAGTGGATATTTTTAATTGGAGCTTTCGCTTTAATTTTTTTTGTTTTGTATCTTTCCGTTATGACTATAAGAAAAATTAGAAAAAAATAATTTTTTGGACATTTTTTTTTCAGACTCTTTATATAATACAAAGATTTTTTTAGTATCTTCCATTTTAACAATTATTTTTTTTTTACTGCTTTTAACCAGAAAAATTTATAAAAAGAAATTAACTATTTCAAATTTATCAATCTATTCTTCACTTTTTTTATTATTAATTACTTTATCAAGTTTGTTAGTTGTAAATTTTTTTGGAAAATTTACATATGTCTTATTTATAGCTGCAACAATTACAGTAATTTACTCAGAAATTAGCTTTCTTTTAGGGAAATATTTTTTTCCAAACTTTGTGGGTGAGAATATATCAAAAGAAATTATTTACATGTTTAGCTTTATTGTTTTTATAAATGCTGGATATTTTACATTTATGTTGATCCTAGATATTTTAAAAGCAGAAACAGTGTTCTAAAATGAAGGTAATTACATTAGAAGTTGGAAACACTTCGTGGTGGAAAAATAGGAAATATAGAAGAGAGGCAGCTAATGAATTGAAAGAATTAAGACTAAAATATAAAAAAATTAAATTTTTAAAAAAGTATAGAGCCCAAGATGCAAATACAATTATTTATGCTGACTATAGAATTATAAAATAAATATTACTTGGATAATTTTATAAAAATATCACCCATACCAGAAATTAATTCCTCTTCGTTTGTATTATTTCTAACATTACATTGTTCACCAACAACAGGATGGCTTTTTATAGCTAAAAGATCACTGCTTCTACAACTAGTGGGGCTGTGCAAAAAACCAATCACCATTTTCCCATCAACTGCAAATACTTGATCCATATTCATTTCTTCGCCATTGCAAAAATAATCTCGATTGACTTCTAAAGGAAATTCCTCTTTACCACAAGGATTATCAATTGTCATAACAGTAAATTGCTCTTCAACACCTTTAAATTTATGTGAAATATTCATAGCCTTTGCATACTTCATTGAGTCACAAGTACAGGGCCAACAACACCGATACATATACCCACAAGTTTTATTATTAGTTGACTCCTCAAGCATACTGATAAAATCTGGTACAGAACCTGGTCGAATGAGTGAACCAGATACTGGGCAATATCGCTTATTGAATTCGACAAAATCATTAAAATCGAGGTCTTGATCAATTAGATACTTAAAAAACTTTGGTCCCGCAGCATTTCTGTTACCGTCTGGAAACATATCTCCCCAATTAACTCTTAGTATTTCATAATAATATTCCTCATTTTTGATAGTATTTTCATTAGCCTGTACTGAGCTAAAAAAAATTGACATAAGTAATGGAAAGATAATGAGAGCTAGATATTTGTTAAATTTTAAAGAAAACTGAGCAGCTTGCATATTTCATAAGTACACATGTGATTGAAATCTAGATCATAGAATTTTGAGTAACAAATGTATGAAACTTGCTAAATTTTTATATTTTGTTTTTTTCGTTTTTTATTCTATGTCATCATTTTCTGAAAAAAGTTTTTTTGAAGATATAAGCAATCTCCTTCCTGACCAAAAACCAAGACTGAGCTACGGTGTTGCAGTTACTGATTTTGATAATGATGGCGCAGATGAGTTTATAGTTACAGGTTTTGGATATGAAAATCTTGCTCTAGGTTACGAAGGTAACCGTCTTCAAAATAAAATTAAAGAAAATATATTTAGTGACTTTAATAGGTCCACTATAGGAGTTGCTGCATGTGATATCGATAAAGATGGTCAAGAAGAAATATATTTTTTGAACACTGATACATACAGTGGCCAAAAAATGTACTCTGATAGATTATTAAAATTTGTAGATAAAAATATTGAGGACTTGTTTGAAAAAGACATTAATCAAGATGAATTAAACTTAACTGCTGGTCGATCAGTTGTTTGTGTTGATAGAGAAGGCAAAGGTAATTATGGAATTTATGTTGCTAACTATGGGGGCCCTACTCGTTTTTACGAGTATATAGACAACAGAGTTGTAGACTTAGCTAAAAGCCTTAAGTTAGATGAAATAACAGGTGGAAGAGCTGTAGTTGCGGGGCACATACTTTCTAATCAAATGGATATTTTTGCAGCCAATGAAAGAGGTCCGAATTTTTTATATTTTAATAAAGAAGGAAAATTTTTGGATGTTGCAGGTCAAATGAATGTGAGAGATATCTATCAAAATGGTCGAGGCACAGCATTATCTGATATCTTGTACAGAGGTAGGCTGGATATACTCAATGGTAACTGGGGTGGTTATCACAGAGCTTATGTTTATGATGAATACAAATTTAAAGATATAGCTGTTCCCTCTTTTGATGAACCCTCAAGAATTAGAACTGTTATATCTGCAGATTTTGATAATGATGGTTACGATGAAGTTTTTTTAAATAATATTGGCGAACCCAATAAATTATTCAAAATAGTTGAAAATGGTGTGTTTCAGGAAATTAAATTAAACAATGCTTTAGAACCAAAAGGACTTGGAACTGGCGCTGCAGTTGCTGATATTGATAATGACGGTTTACTTGAGCTACTTATTTCGCACGGTGAGTCAGGATTACAACCGCTCTCATTATTTAAATATAATTCAGATGAAAAAACGTCTTATTTGAGGATAAGGCCTTTAAATATGCACGGTGCACCTGCAAGGGGAGCAACAGTTACGCTAATGACAAATAAAAGAGAGCACTCTAAAACAATTGATGCTGGATCTGGTTATCTTTGTCAAATGGAGCCAGTGGCTCACTATGGGATAAGAGAAAATGAAACTGAATTTAAATTTAAGGTTAAATGGACCAACGGTGATGAGGATTTGTTTGATGTGAAAAATCTAAATGAAACAATTATCGTAAAACAAACATTATGACTAAAATTTTTTCAATATCTTTAATATTTATACTCTCATTTTTACATGCTAGCGAAAGAAATATTGTTGACTCAATATCTGAGAATGAAAGATTACAAAAATTAAATGAATTTGTAATTGCTTCTGAACTTTCAAATACTTTATTAGATTATGAAAATTTAACATTATTTGCTCCTTTAGATGATGCCTTTGCTGCTTTAAGTGCAAAGACTTACTATGGATATCTAAAAGAAAAAAATAAAGATCAACTTCAAAGTTTAATTAATTTTCATTTTGTTGAAGGCGAATTCACAACTGAAAATGTTGAAGATTCAATCAACACAAAATCAATTAATGGTCTAGATTTAGAAATAAAAAAAATTAATGGGATTTTATATGTGAATGGTGCTGAAGTTGTTGAGTCCAATATTAAGTTTTCTAATGGTATTATTCATTTAACCAATAGAGTATTAATACCTAAGTAAAACTTCGAACCACTAGTCCTCAACAACCATTGTATCTTTTGAGCCACCGCCCTGTGAGCTATTTACAATAGTGCTACCTTTTTTCAAAGCGACCCGAGTTAAACCGCCCATAGTCACGTACGTTTCCTTGCTAGATAATATAAATGGTCTTAAATCTTGATGTCTGGGCTCCATACTACTTCCTTGAATTGTAGGAGTAGTTGATAAAATTTCCAAAGGTTGAGCTATGTAGTTTCTTGGGCTGTGGGTGATCTTTCTAGCATATGTATCCCTCTCTGATTTTGTAGCTTTAGGTCCAACTAATATTCCATAACCACCAGAGCCATCAGCTGGTTTTACAATCATTTTTGACAAATTAGCTATGACATGATCTCTTTGCTTTTTATTATTACATAAAAAAGTTTCTACTTGATTAAGTTTAGGCTCTTCATCTAAATAATATTTAATTATTTTTGGGACATACGAATAAATAACTTTATCATCAGCAACACCACTACCTGGGGCATTGATTAGACCCACATTTCCTTTTCGATAGGATTTGTATAAGCCAGCAACCCCCAAAAGTGACTCTTTATAAAACGTTTTAGGGTCCAAAAAAGTATCATCTATTCTTCTGTATATGCAGTCTACTCTTAGTCCCCCTTTAACTGTCTTCACATAAACTTTATCATCTTCTACATACAAATCCTTTCCTTCGACCAATGCAACTCCCATTTGCTGAGCTAAAAAAGAGTGTTCAAAATATGCAGAATTGTAAACTCCAGGAGTTAATACAACCATTGTTGGTGTATTTTTTTTATATGGAATGGCATCTACCATGCAATGATATAACCTATTGCAATATTGATTGATTGAGGAAACTCTGTAGCGAGTAAACAACTCTGGGAAAACTTCTCCCATTACCATTCTGTTCTCTAACATATATGATACGCCTGAGGGAACTCTTAAATTATCCTCTAAAACTAAAAACTCCCCCTTTATATTTCTTATTAAATCTATTCCGGAGATATGAGACCAAATTTTTCTTTTAGGTTTGAATCCATCGCATTGTTTTAAATAATTTTTTGAGTCAAAAACTAATTCGTAAGGTAATACCTTGTCTTTAAATATTTTTTTATCATTATAAACATCGTTAATAAAAAGATTCAAAGCCTTACATCTTTGAATTAACCCTTTTCTAACTTTCAACCATTGTGATCTTAATATTATTCTTGGTATGATGTCTAATGGCCATTTTTTTTCTTCCGCAGCTTTTTTATCTGCAGAATAAACTTTAAAATTAATGCCTCTAGAGCTAATAGTGCTTTGACAATTTTGTTCTATTCTTGCTAAATCTTTACTTGTATAACCATTTAATATTTTTGATATTACTCTTGCCTCTTTTCTTAACTTTCTATCAGACGTGAGATACTCATCATAACTACTCTTAGAATTATAATCATTCCAATTAATAGACACCCTAACAGAATACATTAAATGATAATTGCCGGTTATGCATAGTTTAGATTGCTAATATGTAAATATTCGTTTGTATTTACTTAAAATTAGCTATTTAATTAAATCTATGACTTATTGTGTAGGCATTAAAGTAAATGAGGGAATGGTTTTTGCCTCAGACAGAAGAACTAATGCGGGACTAGACAATTATAATTCATATTCCAAAATGTATGTCCACAATGGTATTGATAGAAATATTGTTATTTTAACATCTGGTAATTTGGCAACATCTCAAGCTGTTTTTAATTCAATTAACAAAGATTTAGAAGATCCCACAAATGGAAATAGTTTGAACAATCTCTATAACCTTAATGAGATTGCGAAATATATTGGTAGATTAACAGTCCGACACTCCTCTCCAGACGGCATCAATCAGGTAACATTAGAGTTAGGGTCAACATTCATTGTAGGAGGACATATTAAAGATCAAGACTCTGATCTTTACTTAGTTTACCCACAAGGAAATTTTATCAAATCGAGCGATTTCAAACCCTACCTTGTTATTGGAGAAATAAAATACGGAAAACCAATACTAGATAGAGTTGTAAAGTCTGATACTTATCTTGGTGATGCTGCCAGGTGTGCTTTAATAAGTATGGATAGCACAATGAAAGCAGATTTATCTGTTGGACCACCAATCGATCTAGTTGTTTATAAAAACAATATGTCAAAGATTGTTTACCAACAGTCACTTGAAATCAATGATGATGATTATCAATATGTTTCAAAACAATGGGAAAAAGGAATATTTGAAATTTTTAAATCTTTCGATCGCTTTAAATGGGAAGATTAAAATATGGAACCTTCTCCTTTTGTAGCAAACTTAGCAAGCATAGTAGTAATTAGTTTAGCTTTATTTTCTTTTTTTTTAATGTTTAAGATGAAAGGTAAATATGTAGATATTGTATTCGGTTTTATTTTAGCAATAGTTGTTCTGTTAAAAATTATTTACTGACAACAACCGTCGCCACATGTGCAACAGCATGAGCAAGAACATCCACAATCAGGTTTTGGTTTGTTTGTATCCATTAATATTTGATACCATTGTTTTTGGATAATTACAATTGTATGAAATTAGTTGATAAATTTAGATTAATTAGCTAAATTCTGCAACTTAAAGAATATATGTATAACAAATCTCCAGCAACTATTGAAACATGGTCTATTAATGACTACCCAATTAAAGATAAAGAAAAACTACTTGAAACATTTTCTTTATCTTTAAAAGAAATTTATTCTAATCCTGACATTCAAAACCAAGTTGCCAGTCAAGAGGAATATAATTCTATTTATAACGAAGTGATGTTAAATCCTATATTTGACAGTCATCCTTTAGAGTTTATATGGAGAGATAAAGAAGAAGATTTTTTATCTGATATTTCCTCAGCAATAAGCCTAGCCAATAATATTTTTGAAACTATTGAAACAAAAAATGCTTACTTAATATCACTAGCTGTAGCATTTAAAAAATCTGCTCCAAAAAATCTTGATAACAAAGTACTAGATAACGCTTCTGAGCTTATATATGAAGCAATTTTTAATATTGAAAATTCCAATCAACAAAATAATTTACAAACTGAAAACTTCAAAGATGAATATCGTTATACAACCGATGGTCAAGCACTAGCTTTTCAAATTCAATATCACAGATGGATGATATTGAATAAATCTACTCTTCCTGAAACAAGTTATATGAGAAATAGGTTTATTAATATTGTCATTAGAAAGAATTTCCCTAAGCATACTCCTAATCCTGAAAGCAAAACAGAGACTAGTTATGCAAAGTCTCATGCAAAATTAAAAGAAGAAATTACTAATCATATGAAATTTGAAAAGATAAAACTACCAAATGAAGATTTAGAAAAGTGGATTAATTCATTCGTAAATAATGTAATGCTTGTTTACTACGGTTTTTACAAATGGGACAAACTGAGAGGAGATTTTTATAAAGTCATAGATTTAGAGAATTTAAAATTTGGTGAAAAAATACCTGATCAATTTGAAAAAAATAATGAAGAATTCTCAAAATTCATTAATTTTTCTTAATATTTAATAAATTTTAATAAGTAATGAAAAGTACAAATATTTCATCATTTGCAAATTCTTTGGTTAAGGACTACATACCAGAAGAAGGTCCATCTTTTTCATTATTTAGAATTGAGATTTTATCTGGCTTAACTGTTGCCCTCGCATTAGTGCCAGAAGCAATAGCTTTTGCTTTTGTTGCAGGTGTCACCCCCCTTTCAGGGCTTTATGCTGCTTTTATTGTAGGTTTAATAACCGCAATAATTGGTGGTCGTCCCGGGATGATATCAGGAGCCACAGGAGCCTTGGCCGTTGTGATGGTTTCCCTTGTTGTCGACCACGGTGCCCAGTATTTATTTGCTACTGTAGTATTGATGGGAATTCTTCAGATATTATCTGGAATATTTCGATTAGGTAAATTCATAAGAATGGTTCCCCAACCAGTTATGCTTGGATTTGTAAATGGACTAGCCATTGTAATTGGCATCTCTCAATTAAATCAATTTAAAACAATCAACTCGGCTGGTGAGTCTGTTTGGATGTCAGGTAATACCCTAATATATTCTTATTGTATCGTTGTGATTACGATGATTGTAATTTGGATATTACCTAAATTTTCAAAAGTATTTCCCTCAACTCTAGTTGCTATTTTGTTAAGCACAGGGCTTGTAATAAGTTTTAATATTCCTATACCCAGAGTTGGCGATTTAGCAAGTGTTGCTGGTGGCCTTCCGTCTTTCTCAATACCAATGGTTCCTTTAAATCTAGAGACTTTAATAATTATCTTTCCTTATGCTATTATACTGGCAGCTATAGGATTAATTGAAAGCTTGTTAACATTAAATTTGGTTGGAGAAATTACAAATAAAAAAGGAGGAGCTAGTAAAGAGTGCTTAGCTCAGGGTATCTCTAATACTGTGACTGGTTTTTTTGGAGGCATGGGTGGTTGCGCAATGATAGGTCAATCTATGATAAATGTTAAATCAGGAGGAAGAACTAGAATGTCAGGTGTGTCAGCAGCTTTATTTTTATTGATTTTTATTTTATTTGCATCCTCTTATATTGAATTAATTCCCATAGCTGCATTAGTAGGAGTGATGTTTATGGTTGTTCTTGCAACTTTTGCTTGGAATTCTTTAAAATTATTATTTGTAGTACCCAAATCAGATGCTTTGGTAATAATTTTAGTAACTATTGTGACGGTTCTTGAAGATCTAGCCATAGCTGTTGTCGTTGGTGTAATTGTATCTGCTTTAGTTTTTGCTTGGAAGTCAGCTTCTAGGATTAATGCTGTAGAAAGACCTTCTACCACGGAGAGTGGAGCTAAAGTTTATGAAATAGAGGGACCCCTATTTTTTAGCTCAACCAACAGTTTTCTAGATATATTTAAACCTTCAAAAGATCCAGAGGTAGTTATTATTGATTTTGCAAGATCAAGAGTAATTGATCAGTCTGCTTTAAAAGCAATAGAGGATATAGCAAATAGATATTCAAATTTAGGCAAAAAAGTAAAATTAAGACATTTAACGCGCGACTGTCATAGACTATTGTCTAAAACAGGTCAGTTGATGGTAGATAGTGATGATGATCCTGATTATAGTGTAGCGGTAGACTATGAAGTTAAAATTGGAATTTTTGGAAAATAAATTCAAATCATAATTTAAAATTATGAAATCTCTTCGAAAAGGTATTGGCAACTCAAAAGATGTTGAGATATTTTATGATAAATGGGCAAATTCCTACGATCAGACTTTGTATAATTGGAATTATAAAGCTCCAAAACAATCAGTAAATATCTTAAAAAAATTTGTTAAAAAGAAACCAAGATATCTTTTAGATCTAGCATGTGGTACAGGGCTTTTTGTTAAAGAATATCTAAAAACTTATCCAAATTGCATATGTGATGGCTCAGATATTTCAAAAAAGATTTTAAACAAATCAGAAGAAAATGGAAAATATAGAAGTCTATATAAAAAGAGTTTTGAAAAAAAGATTAACATAATTAATAAATACAACATAGTAAGTCTAATTGGAGCAATGACATATTGTGAAAACCATCAATCACTTTTTAATTTAGTTTCTTATTATTTGGATAAAAAAGGATATTTTATTTTTACTCAAAGAGAAGATCTATGGAAAGATCTCAATTTTGAAAATATATTGAAATCTAGATCTGATTTTGGTTTGATATATAAATCCAGACCTTTAAATTACCTCCCAAAAAATAAAGACTTTAGTTCAAATATTAAAATTAGGATAGTCTTATTAATTAAAAAATGATTTGGGAAATTGTATTTTGGTTATTTTTAATTCCCTTAGCTATTTGGGGACTTCATAAGTTATTTAGATACAGCGCTATTGGAATACCATTCATAAGAAAAAACAAAAAATTATATTGGGTATTTATGATTGGATTAGTCTTGTTAATCAACTTTCTAGTAGATAAATTTTATCTTGTAAATTAATTATGTCAGCTATCATTGAATTAACTAAAAACCCTAATTTATTGTGGTTTGTTTCATTTGGTTGTTTAGCAATAACATTTGCTACATGGCGTATAAGCGAAAATAACCATAAATGGAAAATTGTTTATGAATGTTTTAAATACCTTACAGCAGGATGTCTTTTGTTAATGTTTTTCAATATGTATTAATAAGTTATAATACTCTTTTAACATGCCGCCGTAGCTCAGTGGTAGAGCACACCCTTGGTAATTATGTTCTAATGTGGAAAATAATGGAAGGAGTTAGACAAATCGTTAAAAAATAAGAATTGTCTGTAGTAATCAGGAAAGCTAAATTGGACAAAATTGGATAAATTAAGGGGTGTCTATCTGGCACTCCTTAACCTCTAAAATATATTTATTAGTAATTGTTTATTCTAGATACCCACATAAGAATTTACTAAAATTATGAGAATGAAAACTCTCATAGCTCTATTGTTATTAATATTTGTATCTCCCTTGTCTTTGTTATTTGCTAACGAATTCGAGGGTAAGATGTCAAAAATAGAAATAAAAAATTATAATGATTTCGTCTTAAGAGGTGAATTGGACGGTAATATGGTTTTTACAACTAGAAATATTAAAGAGAAAAAAGGACTAGTAAATTTTTTTGAAGAATTTGAAGATAAACTAGGTGTTAAAGAAAAAGGTGTAGAATTTAATATTAAATATTCGGATAAGGGCCATGATAATGATTGGATTAGATGGGGAAATCCAGGACATGCTCAACGTTTTCAAATTATGGAAACAATTAATGAGGTCGCAAAAAAAAATCAAACAAAATGGTACCGCATAGAATATTTCTTAGATGAAAAATATTATACTAATAATCATAATTTAAGTATCTTCGATTTTAAAATAATAAATGGCAAAACAGAAGTTGGTGTTGGCCCATCATTTAATTATTCAAATGGAAGATTTGCTTGGATATTTAATTCTGAAAATTTTTATAAAGATAAAAATGAAGTTGGGGTTCAATATTATTTTGATACATTTGGACTTGACCTTAATGAGAGTAAAATTCAGTTAAAAGGTAAATGGGTTAATATTTTAATTAATGCTAAATGGGCTGATGAAGGATTTTTACATCTTTGGATTGATGGAAAATTAGTTTCAAGCTACTATGGCAGCACTTTAGCTGGAACAGAAAAAATTCGTTTAAAATTTGGCCCTTATCGTAACTATATGGATGACGCCACATCTAAAAATATTGAGATACCTGATCTAAAAATTAAATATGCTAATATTGGTAAATCTAATAATTGCGATGATTTTTGGTCCAGATGCAAAGAACTTATAGATCAATTATCTACAAATCCCCAGGCACATTTTGCTCATGCTATAATAATATGCAATACTGCTCCGAATAAAGACACTAAATGTACAAATTCAGGATGGCCTCAAAAAAAAATTCCATTCTAAATATGAAATTAATTTTAAACTTATTGAAGGAGGAGAAATTTAATTTTTATCTTTATAAGAAAAACTGCATAAAAGTGGATAATTTTTTTTAAATAAATTGTAAGTTGTTAAAAAGCTATATAAATATATTGTTTTTTAACTATGCCGCCGTAGCTCAGTGGTAGAGCACACCCTTGGTAAGGGTGGGGTCGGAAGTTCAATTCTTCTCGGCGGCACCATATTTCAATGATATATTGAATATAATTAGAGAATTTTTGAAAAATGAAAACAAATAAAGTTATGCTTATTACTGGTGCCACTTCTGGTGTAGGTAAAGCTTTAGCTGAGTATTATTTTAAGAAAAATTACAAATTAATACTTGTTGGCAGCTCAAGAGAGAAAGTAGAAAAACAATCAATTAAGTACAAGAAAAATACACTATTTATTTGTGCTGATTTGACAAAATCAAAAGATATAAAAAGAATTGTTGATGACTCAATTAAGAAATTTAAAAAAATTGATATCTTAATAGCAAATGCGGGGTTATACGAACCAGATAAAATAATATCTGGTAACCCAGATAGATGGGATCGTGTAATAAGTGTAAATGTAACAAGTGTCTTTAGACTTATAAATTTAGTTTTACCTCACATGAAAAAAAATAAATTTGGTGATATTGCAATAACAAGCTCAATTTCAGGTCACCAAGCTATACACTGGGAACCGATATATAGTGCATCAAAACATGCAATTCAATCATTTGCTCATGGGCTAAGAACACAAGTTTCTAAAAATAATATTAGGGTTATTTCAATAGCACCTGGAATGATTATGACAGAATTATGGGATTTAGATCCGATAAGGGATAAAAAGTATATCAATAACATGATTAAAGAGGGAAATGCATTAGATGTGAAAGAGGTTGTTTCTTGTTTTGATTTTGCATTATCTAGGGATAGAGGAGCTAATATTAGAGACTTAGTTATTCTTCCAACAAATCAAAATCTTTAGTTAGTCTTTTTTGAATGCGTGAATATAAACATATAGAAAAAATTTTAAGTAATCTCATTTCTGAGAGAGAATTATCAAATTTGTCTCTAAATAAATCAAATGATGATTTTTCAAAAATTTTTAGAGCTTTTATAATACAATTTTTTAAAAATAGCCCTGATTACAAAAATTCTTTAGATGTTTTAAAGTCTGAAGAAAATAATCCATCTTTAAATTTATTTGAAAAATTCTTTGGCATGGATATTAAGAGTATTTCGTATAATTATGAAGCTCTATCAAAGAAAAATTTATGGAATTTATTTTGTCCAGAAGCGTCAGAAGCTTCTGAAGATCCAAATGCTTTAAAGGAAAAATTATTAAAAAAAAGAAAATTAAGTAATCTTAATCAAAGTAAAAATTCTTTATCAAATCCATCAAAGGAAATGTTATTTTCTAGCAATGTGTTAGTTACCACTCCTTCGGACTTTTCTTCCCCAAATATACCTGAAGAAATAAAATATGAAGTACAGGAATTTAAAAATCTTAATCAAAGTTTTTGGTATGACCATCCGATTCCATTAGACGCATCAAAAATTGAAAATGAAATTATCTATGGTCTAGAAAATCTTGATAATGCAATTGCTTTTGAGGTTCAAAGAAATAATATTGATAAATTAGGTAAAATTACTCTCGTTTTATCAGTCTCTGTCACTCATCAAGGATTAGAGAAAATTGCTCTTAAATATTTAAAATCCATCATCAAAACATACTTAAAATTAAAGCATATTGATGTGTTTTTGTTTGATGAGGATACCTGTAATAAGATTACTTCAATAGTATTTCCAGATAAAGATCAGACAAATAACATAATGGGCGTAAATGGAAATTATGGACGTCATTTCACGTTTTTAAAATACATACTACTATTTTGGAATAAATTTGTAGACTCTAACATTAGGTATAGTTTTAAAATAGATCTGGACCAAATTTTTGATCAAGAGGTTCTATTAAATACAACAGGGTTTTCAATTTTTGAGATTTTTAAAAACCAGAAATATTGGGGTGGTATGGCTACTGATCAAGATGGAAAAAAAGTTGATCTTGGACTGTTAGCTGGTGCTCTAGTAAACAAAAAAGATATTTCTCAAAGCCTATTTACACCCGATGTTAAAAGACCTGATCATAATGATTTATTTTCAAAACTAACTTCAAAGAAAATTTTTTGTCCAGAGTGGCCACAATCAGTTTCTACTGAAACTGAACTAATGTACCGTTCAGATGATATTCAAAGAATTCATGTAACTGGTGGTACAACTGGAATAACTTTAGATAGTTTAAAAAAATGGGTGCCATTTACCCCTAGTTTTATAAATAGAGCTGAGGATCAAGCTTTTGGTATTTCTACTATTCAAGAAGGTGAATATTTAAGTCATATTCATGGAAAAGATTTAATCATGAGACATGACAAACATGCCTTTGCAATGAAAAGTATGGAGATTTCTAAATTTGGAAAAGAAATTGGAAATTTGGAGAGAATATTGTTATTTAGTCAATACGCTGATGAGCATGAATTAGGTTATGACAAATTAAAACATAGGTTATGGCCATTTACATCATCCTTTCTATCGAAGTATCCTGAACTTTTAACTGGGCTTATATTTTTAATTGATGGATGTTTTAATGGAGGTGACTATATCATCTCTGGATCGAAAAGATTAATGGATACTCATATTTTTTGTAAAATAAAATTCAATACACAACTTCAAAATGAAAAAGTTTTTTGGAAAGAGCTTGTGCAAAGATTAGAGAATTTCAATGATTTTAATAATAACCTCAAATCAATTATTAGATCAAATAAGATCTAACTAATAATATCTTCAAATATAGTTTTTTGTATAATTGCTAATAAATTAGTATTAAATGTAGTTATGGGTTTAGAAATTAGAAAGTTTGTAAACTACTCTGAATTAGTTCATATAGAAGGTTTTAAAAAAGCTGATAAGCCTCTACATATATTTGCTGTTGCAGCAGTCATAACAAATCCTTGGTCTGGTAAATATATTGACGATTTAAAACCAGAAATACATTCATTTGCCCCCATTCTTGGACAAGAATTATCAGATAGAATACTTAAAATAGCTGGAGGCCCTGATCACATTGAAGCATACGGGAAAGCTGCAGTAGTTGGAGCTGAGGGGGAAATTGAGCATGGTTCTGCGTTTACTCACACTCTAAGATTTGGAAACTTTTTTCGAAATGCAGTTGATGCAAAAACTTATCTAATTTTTACAAATACCAGAGGGCCAGCTAATGCCCCTATAATGATACCCTTAATGGACAAACACGATCCTGGCAAAAGATCTCATTATCACACAATTCAATTTGCAATTTCAGATAGTCCAGCTGCAAACGAAATAGTTATTGCTTTGGGTGGAGCTGACGGTGGAAGACCCCATCATAGAATTGGAGATCGATATCAAGATTTAAAAGAACTTGGTAATGATATCGATGATCCTGCAAAAAAATAAATCTCATAACGGTATTGCTTTTTATAAATCTGGCAAAGGAGATCCGATTATTTTAATTCATGGTCTTGGACTCAGTGCAGAGTGTTGGTACAAACAAATTTCTTTTTTAAAAAAAGATTATACTGTTTATGCTTTAGATCTACCTGGACATGGTAGAAGTGATCTTTTATCACAAGCAAAACCTCAATTAAAAAACTACAGCAATAAAATAATAAATTTTATTAAAGATAAAAAAATTATTAGACCAATTTTAATTGGGCACTCTTTGGGAGCCTTGATAACTATACAAATAGCAGGTCAAAATCCAAAACTATTAAAATCTGGTATTGCTGTATCACCGATTTTTAATAGATCAAAATTAGCATTAAAAAGAGTTCAAGTTAGAGCTAAAGAATTAGAATTAAATACTAATAAAAAAAATATTGCCAAGGAGCCTCTTACAAGATGGTTTGGTTCATCTAATACTAAAATTGCTCTTGATAATTATAAATTTGTTGAACGTTTAATTAAAAATAATAAAAGAGCATTTAATTATAAAGGGTACGCGATTGGTTATAAAACTTTTTCAGAAATTAAAGGAAATACTAATGAGGAAATTAAAAAAATTAAATGTCCAATGATGTTCATTACAGGTGAAAAAGATAAAAATTCCTCTCCTTTGATGTCAAAAAAATTAGCTAACTTTCATAACAGTAAAATATTGATTATTAAAAATGCAAAACATGCTTTATTTTTAACTCATTTCAATCAATTTAATTTCCATTTAAATCTATTTATTAAGGGTTTAGAGTATTAACTGGTTAATCAAATTATGAAATTTTCCTTATTCGTTCATATGATCAGGGATAATGCTGATCAATCATACACTCAATTATATGAGGATTTCATTAGTCTATGCCAAATGGCGGATCAAAGTGACATGAGAGCAATTTGGACTGGTGAGCATCATGCGATGAACTATGCGATTGCACCAAATCCATTTATTACGATAGCAGATCTTTGCCGATACACAAAAAAAATAAAATTGGGAACAGGAACATTGATCGTTCCTTTTTGGCATCCAATTAAGTTAGCTGGCGAAGCAGCTATGACTGACGTCTTGTCCAACGGCAGATTAGAATTAGGTCTTGCTAGAGGGGCTTACTTGTATGAATACGATAGGATTGTACCTGGAATGGACGCAATGGAAGCTGGTTTACGCATGAGAGAAATAGTTCCAACTCTTCAAAAGTTGTGGAAGGGTGACTATGCTCATGATGGAAAATATTTTCAATTTCCAAGCACAACTTCTATTCCCAAACCTTTACAGGACAAAGGACCTCCAATATGGATAGCAGCCAGAGACCCTAATAGCCATGAATTTGCTATAGCTAATGATTGGGATGTTCAAGTAACACCACTATGGAAAGGCTTTGATGAAATTGAAAGATTAAAAAATATATTTGATGATATATGCACGAAATATTCCGATAAACCAAAACCATTATCTATGGTTCTCAATCATTGTTATATAGGTAATAATGATGATGACATACAAAAAGGTGCTGTCGCTGTATCAAAATTTTATAATAACTTTGGTGCTTGGTTTAAAAACAATCGATCAGTTGTTCAAGGAACAATGGACCCTCTTACTCAAGAGGAATTAGATAATAATGAAATGTGTTCGCCAAATGAGATGAAAAAAAATCAAAATATTGGGACTTTAAACGAAGTAATTGATAATATTAAACGATATGAGGATTTAGGCTTTGATGAGTACTCAATTTGGATTGACTCTCACTTAAGTATAGAAGATAAAAAAGTTTTTTTAGATAGATTTATCTCTGATGTAATGCCTCAGTTTCAATAATGGAAAAATTAACTAATCACTATCAGCTTTACATTAATGGAGAATGGCAATCTGGTTCCAAAAGTCAAATAATGCACTCAGAAAATCCCCACAATAATAAACCGTGGGCTAGTTTTGATTGTGCTAGTAAAGAAGATATAGAAGATGCAATAGTTTATGCAAGAAACGCTCTAGCTTCTAAAGCTTGGGGTTCGTTAAATGCCACTGAAAGAGGAAAATTATTATTTAAACTTGCAGATTTAATTGAAAAAAATGCAGATAAAATTGGAGAGATAGAAACAAAGGATAGTGGAAAATTATTAGCCGAAACAGTTACACAAACAAAATATGTTTCTGAATATTATAGATATTTTGCAGGACTAGCGGATAAGATTGAGGGCTCTACTTTACCAATTGATAAGAAGGATATGCATGTTTACACAACACACCATCCAATTGGTGTAGTGGCTGCCATTGTTCCTTGGAATGCACAAATGTTTCTAACTGCTACGAAATTAGCACCTGCACTAGCTGCAGGATGCAGTGTTATAATAAAAGCATCAGAAATAGCCCCATGTGCGATGTTTGAATTATCAAGATTAATCCATGAAGCTGGCTTCCCAAAAGGAGTAGTCTCGATAGTAACTGGTGATGCGGAAAATTGTTCAGCTCCTTTAACCTCACACCCTGATATTGATAGAATAGCTTTTACTGGAGGGACTGATACAGCTAAAAAAATTATACAAAACTCCTCAAATAATTTTGCTGCAACTAATCTAGAGCTCGGAGGAAAGTCTCCCATGATTATTTTTGATGATGCTGACCTCGAGAGTGCAGCAAATGGAATAATTGCAGGAAACTTTGGTGCCTCTGGACAGTCTTGTGTAGCTGGAAGTAGAGTAATAGTAGATAAAAAAATATCAAAAAAAATAATTGATTTAATTGTACAAAAATCAAAGTCAATTATCGTAGGAGATCCTGAAAATTCAAAAACTAATTTAGGTCCACTTTGCACAAAAAATCAAATTCAAAAAATTGAACAAACACTAAAAAAATCAATTCAACAAGGAGGAGAAATTATAATTGGTGGAAATAAAATTAGTGGAGAAGGTAATTACTTTGAGCCAACTTTAATACATTGTCCAAATAGTGAAATCGAAACACTTAAAATTGAAATGTTTGGGCCAGTGATCTCAATAATAGAGTTTGAGAATGAGGCAGAAGCAGTCAATATTGCAAATAGCTCAAAATATGGACTTGGGTCAGGAATTTTTACAAATAATTTAGCTAGAGCACATCGAGTATCCAGACAAATTCAAGCAGGAATTTGTTGGATAAATACATATCGAGCTATTTCACCTATTGCACCTTTTGGAGGTTTTAATCAATCTGGCTATGCAAGGGAAGCTGGAAAGCAGTCCATTTTAGATTACACAAGAACAAAGACAACGTGGATTAATATATCTGATGGCCCCATGACTAATCCTTTTATTATGAGGTAGTTTAGAAATCTGAAAACAAATCAGCAAAAATACTCAGATCGACATACTGAATAAATAATTCACTTGCAGCTGTTACTCCTTGATCTTGCATAAGTTCTCCCATTGCTAATTCACCCAAAAGCTCAAATGCATAAAATACACTTTCTTCACCCTCATATTTAATAGCTTGATTTAATTCATCATTACATTTGTAGGCGAATACATTAGTCATATAATCAGCAACTCTTATATTTGCCATTTCAACGTCCTCTGCTGTAAGGTTTGACATTTGACTTAACTGAGGATGAAAGGAGATTGTAACATAGATCCATTTCACTAAATCAGTTTTTTCTTGGGCTGTAGTTTTAGTGACTAAACATTTAGCAAAATCGTCTGTAAATGGTCCAGCAAATGAATTCATATTAAAAGAAATTAAAATTATAAAAAGATATGATGTAAATTTTTTCAATGATCCATTATATCAATTTTTAGTGATAATCTTAGTTAATTAATATCTAAATTAATATTAAAACAGAAAAGGACCTCCGATGTCTCGACCTCGCTTTGGTTTCCCTCTTCGCGGCCTCTACTTCTTTGGTCCTTTTCCTCGTTTTGGGAAGTTTCCTACCCTCTACATTTTTAATACTAAATTAATTAATTTTTTTTGACAATTATAAAAATTAATTATTTACATTTTTCTGTTTATAATTTGTGAATAAGTTTTATTTGATATTAAATACTTGATAACTCTTCAATAACATTTTTAACATGATCTTTTACTCTAACATTACTCCAGGTCTTAATAATATTACCTTTTTTATCTATCAATACTGTTGATCTAATTATTCCATAAAATTCCTTACCCAAAAATTTTTTTAGCCCCCAAGCTTTGTATTTTTTAAGAACTGTTGTTTTTTCATCAGATAATAAATCAAATCTTAGATTATTTTTTTCAATAAATTTTTGATGACTTTCAATTGAATCTTTAGAAACACCCACCACTATTGCGTTGAGTTTATTTATGATTTTGAGAGAATTATTGAAATCATTGGCCTCTAGAGAGCATCCAGATGTATTGTCCCTAGGGTAAAAATATAAAATTATATTTTTCCCAAGGTGATCACGTAGATGAAATGTCCCTGAGGTACTGGGTAATTTAAAATTAGGAGCTTTCATAATTAAATTCTATTTAAAGTTATATTTCTCACATATAAAGTCTGCCATTGCAAAAGATGATGTCCATGCTGGAGAAATGGCATTTAGAATATGTATGATATTATTTTGCTTAATAACTACAAAATCATTAAATAGTTTTTTACTTTTTTTATCAAATATTTGAGATCTGATACCAACTTTACTACTCAATTCAATATTAGAAGGATTATGTTTAAAATAAACATTAGATGATTTCCTAACATTAAATAAAAATAAATTTTTGAACTCACTTATTGCTAGATTTCTTAAGTTATTTTCATTAAAAAATATTTTTAAAATAAATTTATAACTTAAATTTAAAAACTCTAAAAAATTAAATTTATAAAAGGGCTTATAGGCCTCTCTTCCAAATACTGGTGTATTACTAGGACCTAAATAAAAGTTTCCAGCTTTGTCATATACGGTATGAATTCCCAAAAAAGGATAATCTAAATTAGGTACTGGATAAATTAATCTATTGGGAATTTCATTTTTATCACTAAAGTTAATTTTCCAATATTTTCCCTTAAAGGGCAGAGATGTATAATCAGTTTCTAAATTTGCCTTTTTAGCTAAATGGTCAGCGTGCAAGCCTGCAGAATTAATAATAAAATCAAATTTATTAACATTACCTTTTATGTTGATAGAGGTATTTTCCGATGATATATCATCTACCTTAAAGCCATATTTTATAATCACATTTCTTTTTTTTAGAATCTCAATTAATTTATTAGATACCTCTTTTGGATCTGCTATAGCAGTATCTTTTATGAAAAGAGCATCATTGTATAAAGGATTACAATTTGGTTCTATTCTTGTAATTTCCTCTATACTATTTAATTTCTGAGCTTCGACCCCCACTTCCTTTGATCTTTCATATAATAAATTCAAAGTTTCAATATCATTTTTTGTTTTGGGGAGTAATAATTTTCCACAATTATTTATATAAAGATTATTATCAACAATAAATTTTTTCATTAATTTTGCCCCTTTAATACAAAGATTTGATCTTAAAGTATTAGGTTGATAGTAAATTCCTGAATGAATGACGCCACTATTTCTTCCAGTTCCATGAGATAGTGAGTCTTTTTCTTTTTCAAAAATAGTTACTTCTATATTCTTTTCTGTCAATGTATGTGCAAGTGTTAGGCCTACTATTCCAGAGCCGATAATAGCAACTTTCATTATTTTTTTAATTTGTCTAAAAGGTAAAATTCTATTGGTGAAAATTGACTTTTGTTATTTGATATAAAGTCATCAACTAACTTTAACTTATGATCTTCCATTTCAATAACTTTGCGGATACTTAAATCCACATAAAGAGAGCATATTTCTGAAGTTGCAGCTCTGAAATTTCCACTTTTACTAACAATTTCCAGTTGATAAACAAATCTTTTCTTGTCGCGATCTAAAAATAATAAATTTATATCAACCTCATCGCCCTCTTTAACTTCTTGGATATATTTAGTATGAGACTCTACAGCAAATGTAGATCTTTGTTCAGTTTTTGCCGACTCTCCTCCCATTTGAAATTTATCCAGTAGTACGTCCCACCCTTGATCAAATAAATGAATATAAAAGGCTAAATTCATATGGCCATTATAATCTGTCCAATCTGGGATAATTTTTTCTGTTCTAAGATATATTGACATTAGTTGATATTATAAAAATTATTAAATATTAACATTGAAAAATAAAGTAATAATATTTTTATAAAATTAAAGGGGGTAAGAATGAGAATAGGCTTTATTGGATTGGGTAATGTAGGAGGAAAACTTGCTAATAACCTTCTTGAAAATAATTTTCAAATTACAGTTTTAGATAAAGATAATAAATTAATGGATAAGTTTAAATTAAAAGGTGCTAACACAGCTAAATCAATACAAGATCTAGTAATGAGCGCTGATATTTTGATAACTTGCCTTCCCTCCCCTAAAATATGTGCAGAAGTTTTAGAATCTAAAGGGGGTATTATAGACACAATACAAAAAGATCAAATTTGGATTGAAATGAGCACAACTGAAGATGAGCAATTAAAAAGACATGCTTCATTAATTCAACAAAAAAATGCAATAGCCTTAGAGGCACCTGTAAGTGGGGGTTGTCATAGAGCTGCAACTGGAAATATTTCTATTTTTGTTGGAGGAAGTAGAGAAGGATTTGATAAAACTATGCCTGTTTTAAGATGTCTAGGAAGAAAAATTTTGTATACAGGTGATTTTGGAAGTGCTTCTGTATTGAAGGTTATTACTAATTATTTGGCTACAGTTCACTTGGTAGCATTAGGAGAGGCTTGGACTATAGCCAGTAAATCAAATTTAGATTTAGCTAAAACATTTAAAGGTATTGCAGCTTCATCAGGTAACTCATTTGTCCATGAAACTGAGAGTCAAGTTATATTAAACGGGTCTTATAATATAAATTTTACTATGGACTTAGTAGAAAAAGATGTAGGACTATTTCAAAGCCTTGCAACTAAACTTGGAGTTGAATTAGAAATTTCTCCTATTGTTTTAGACATTATCAAAGATGCAAGAAAAACTTTTGGTGATCGTGCTTGGTCCTCTATGGTAGTTAAAAGACTTGAAAATAAACACAATATTGAATTTAGAGCTGAGGGGTATCCAGAGGAGCTTGTGGATTATGAGGAAAAAAGCCTTGGTTATGAGATATGATAATTTGGGGTATTTGATATTATTTATCTATGAATTTCATAACTGATGTAATTCTTCCCTTAGCCTTAGCTTTTATAATGTTCACTTTAGGCTTAGGTTTAACCTTTTCTGATTTTGCAAGAGTTGCGAAGACACCTAAGAATTTTATTATAGGACTAATTAGCCAATTAATTTTTCTACCAATAGTTGCTTTAATAATTGTTTTTGTTTGGCCACTTCAACCTGAATTAGCTATAGGCTTAATACTAATTGCTGCAGCACCGGGAGGTGTTACTTCAAACATTCTTACATCTTTTGCAAAAGGTGATGTTGCATTGTCTATATCTTTGACTGCAGTTATGAGTCTTTTAAGTGTTATATCTGTTCCTTTAGTTTTGGGTGTTTCAATGGGATTAATATCTGATAATTCTCTAGGTTCAGTCTCCTTAACTGGAATTGCTATCAGTATGTTTTTGATAGTGACATTACCTGTTATAATTGGAATGACTTTTCGAGCAAGCTTATCCTATTTAACAAAAAGAATAGAGAAATTTGCCAAAATTCTTTCAACAGCTTTGTTTGTTTTAGTTTTAATTGGGGCTATTTTGGCTGAAAGAGAAAATTTAATAGAATATTTTGCTCAAACTGGACTAGTGGTTCTTATTTTAAATTTAATAATGATGATCATTGCTTTTTATTGGGCAAAGATATTTGGCACTGGCGCCTCCCAACAAAAAGCTATTTCTTTAGAGTGTGGTCTTCAAAATGGAACTCTAGCTATTTTTGTTGGCACAAGTGTCTTTGGAGGTGGTCTTTACATAATTCCAGCGGCTACTTATAGCGTTATTATGTATTTAACGTCTTTATTATTTATTTACTTTATCAGAAATCGCTAAATATAAATTTTATCTGCTAGTCCAAAGCAAAGAATAGCCCATCCAATTGCAAGTCCACCGGTAGATAGATATCCCTCTCTTGAATATTGATCTGTTCTGCCTAATTTATCGACTTCACCAGTATAATAAGCTGCTATAGCTATTATGGTCATGATAATAAACATAAAATTAAAAAATGCCCAAGTTGCAGCTGTTCCTCTGAATAAAATATATAATTGCATTAGCACAGCTCCTAAAATTACTGCACCAGCAAATCTTGCAAAAAAGGCAGCTGTCACATCAACACCATATTTGCTTATAAAGTTTTTAGTGTTAAACAAACAATTGTAAGCATAAAAAGCGTTCATGGCCAAAATTATTAAAAATATTACTAAGTAAAATATACCATTAAAATTTTCTAACATATGAATCTCCTACCATTAATTTTAACAGATTTTTAATTTCATTGTTACTTTGTTTTCATAATAAAAATGAAATTTAATTGCTATTATTTTTTAATTTTTTATGACATGAATATTTAAATAAATCTATGATCGAACTCGATATATTTTCAGACACAGTTTGTCCTTGGTGTTACATTGGTAAGAAACGGTTAGAGAAAGCAATCAGTAATCATAAAAATTTAGATTTCAAACAAACATGGAGACCTTTTCAGTTGAATCCTGGCATGCCACCTGATGGTATGGATAGACAGGAGTATTTAATTTCTAAATTTGGTAGTGCCGATGCAGCAAAAACAATCTATGACAATATTTATGATGAAGGACTTGTAGAGGGTATTAATTTTAACTTTGATTCTATTCAAACAACTCCAAATTCATTTAATTCCCATAGGCTATTAGCTTTAGCATATAAACAAGGTATTCAAGAAAATGTCTTAGATAGTTTATTTGAGTCTTATTTTTTAAATGGCGAAGATATAGGTGACCCTAATACATTGCTGGACATTGCGATTAAACATCAAATTAATGCCGAAGATTTTAAAACTTATTTATCAGATCAAGAAAATATTGAGCCTTTAGCTAATGAAGAACTAGAAGCGAGAAAGATGGGTATTAATAGTGTGCCAACTTTTATAGTAAATAAACAAATAGTTATCAATGGTGCCCAAACATCAGAAAATTTCGATATTATTTTTAAAAAACTTACAAATACCATTAATTAAAAATAATTAGTAGTAATGCTTTTTTTCTGTATATTTTTTAAATGCCTTTAAAACTCAAAGATATATCTTCATATCTAAGTTTTGCAAAAAAACTCTCAAATACTTCAGAGAAGATTTTGAAAAAGACACCCTCAAATCGTATAAAAATAAATTTTAAATCAGATAAATCACCAGTTACAAAAATTGATATGGCAATTGAGAGAAAATTACGCTCAATGATTAATAAAAGATTTCCTGATCATGGAATATTTGGAGAGGAATACAAAAATAAAACAAATAACTCTCCATTCTTATGGGTAATTGACCCAATAGATGGCACTAAAAATTTCATTAATGGAAATAGTAATTTTGGCACATTAATTTCTTTATGTATAGATTACACACCTGTTATTGGAATAATTAACTGCCCTGAAATTAAAAAAACCTGGATTGGAATAAGAGATAACGGTGCCTATTGTAATGGAAAGAAAATAAGTAAATCTTCAAACAATCTACCTTTATCAAAACTTTATTTTAGCACCTCTGGTATGACCGCCTTCAAATCAAATACTAAAAATAAAAAATATAATACTCTGATTAAAAAAACTAAATATGCTACTTTTGGTGGTGACTGTGTACAGTACGGACTTTTAGCTGAAAAAAGAATACCACTAGTAGTAGAGTCTTTTTTAAAACCTTATGACTATATTCCTTTAATAAATATTGTTGAAGAAAGTGGTGGAATAATTAGTGATTGGAAAGGTAATCCTTTAGATTTTAAATCCAATGGTGATGTAATTGCATCAATATCGAAAAAAGCCCATCAACAGTTTATAAAGATTTAGTATTGTCCTGTAATACAATTTGAAATGAGTTCTTTAAATTTTTCTTCGCTCATCTCTAGTGGGTTAGCGCCTGTGCTTGGATCTTCTTGAGCTAATGGTGCTAATTTCACTTCATCCCCATTGTTTACACCCATATCTTTAAGAGTTTCAGGTATCTGCATTTCTTTTTTTAGTTCAATAATCCAATCCACAATACCTTCAAAACCATTTTTAATATCTAGAAAGTTTGCCAGTCTTATAAATTTTTTTTCAATTGTGCTGCGGTTATAGTTCAATACAAAAGGCATAACTGTTCCATTTGTGGTTCCATGATGGGTATTATATAAAGAGTTAACTGGATGAGTAATCGAGTGAATAGCTCCTAAACCTTTTTGAAACGCAGCTGCACCCATCATCGATGCAACCAACATATGAGCCCTTGCTTCAATGTTGTTTCCGTTGTGATAAACCTCTTGAATGTTTTCTTTAACTAACCTTAACCCCTCTAAAGCTGTTCCCTCTGCCATAGGATGATAAAAAGGAGAGGAATATGCTTCTATACAATGGGCTAGTGCGTCCATCCCAGTGCCCGCAGTAATATTCTTTGGTAAATTGACAGTAAGAACTGGGTCTAAAATAGCAATTTCAGGAAGCATTTTAGGATGAAATATAATTTTCTTCTTTAAGTTTTCCTCATTAAGAAATACTGAAGCTCTTCCTACTTCTGAACCTGTACCTGCGGTTGTTGGTACTGCTATAATAGGTTTAATTACATTTGAGTCAGCTCTTGTCCACCAATCACCTATATCTTCAAAATCCCATAGAGGGCGTGTCTGATGAGCCATAAAAGCAATCCCTTTTCCAGTGTCCATACCAGAACCTCCACCAATAGCTATGACGCCATCATGATTACCCTCATTAAAAATTTTAACACCATTTATGACATTGGAGCCAGTAGGATTACCTTGTACTTCAGAATAGATGTTTGTCTTTTCTTTTAAATCTGAGTTAATTTGTTCAATTATTGAAGTTTGTAGTAGGCCTGGATCGGTGACTATGAGAGGGTTGCTTATTTTGAGATGATCACAAGCGTTTTGAATTTCTTTAGATCGATTTTCTCCAAACCAAACCGTTGTAGGATAGTTCCAATTCATATTATTCATTTTTGTAGTTTTTAAATAACCTTTCTAATGTGGAAACTTTGCGGTCTTGTAAATTGATCAAAAGCGAGTGTAGACAATGAGCAGCCAATACCTGTATCTTTTACACCCGTCCATGCGAGGGCAGGATCTAAATAATCACACCTATTCATAAAAAAAGTTCCTGTTTCAATTGATTTACCAAAATCTTTTGCGAATTCAGTATCTTTTGTCCAGACAGATGCTGTTAAACCATAAGGGCTATCATTCATCAAATTTTTTGCTTCTTCTTCATCATTCACAGGCATTATTCCAACAGCAGGACCGAAGGTCTCCTCCATCATAAATCTCATATTATGATTTACATCAACCATGACTTGGGGGCAGACATAACAATTATTCTCTTTAGATATTGTAAATTTACTCTCCTCAATAAGACGTTTTGCTCCTTCGTTCTCTGCTTCTTTCATTTGTGTTCTAATAAAATCAGCAGCTGATTGTCTTACCACTGGGCCTAAGTTAGTGTCTGATTTTGAAGGGTCATTCAAATTATAATTTTCAGTAATACTTTTGAAGCCATCTATAAATTCTTTATAAATTTTTTTATCAACATAGATTCTTTCAATTCCACAACAAGACTGACCGGAATTAAATAGAGCCCCATCTGCGAGATTTTCAATAGCATGATTTATATCTGCATCTGCCCTGACATAGGCAGGATCTTTTCCTCCTAATTCAAGACCTGCGTTAATAAATCGTGTTCCAATGTATTTTTTTACCTCCTGCCCTCCTCTAACAGAACCTGTAAAAACAACATGAGCAATTCTAGAGTCTGAAATTATTTTTTCACATGCTTTGTGATCGGTATGAATAAATTGAAAAACACCTTCAGGGATTCCAGTATTTTCAAAAGCACTAAAGATTAATTCTGCACATCTAGGTGTTTGGGATGAATGTTTCAAAATTAGACTATTGCCTGAAATTATTGCTGGAACAATTGTATTTGTCGCAGTGATAATTGGATAGTTCCAAGGTGCCATAACAAATATTATTCCAAGAGGTGATTTGTAAATATAATTGTCAAATTCATCATTTTGAGTAGCAGGAAGATTTTGTAAAGACTCTTTCGCAATGTCTACCATATGTCTTGAACGCTCCTCAAAACCTCTAAGTTCACCCGCACACTGAGATATAGGTCTACCTATCTGCCAACAAATTTCCTTGGATATTTCATCTTTAAGATCAATTAAGTTATCAATAAATTTATTTACAATGCTAATTCGATCATCAAGTGATATTTTTTTCCAAATTTCAAAACCAGTTGATCCTTTTTCTATAACTGAATTTATTTGACTATCAGAGGCTAATTCTCTCTCTAGATAAACAGTATTATTTATGGGTGTAATAGTTTTTTGAATACTCATCAATCCTCCAATTGATATGTATTATAGTGTATTTAAATAGTTCCTGAAGAGGTTTTATTTTCTCACGGCCAATTGAATGACCGTGAGAGATTATTTTAATTTCCTAACGATTCATCTTAGCTATGACTTCGCCTGGAAAAGCAACTGCTATACCATACTGATATATTAGCGATCTAAACTCTTGTACATCCTCCCAAGTCTCAGAATTTTGTCCATGAAGCTGTAAGCCAACCGGAGTTTGATAATGCTCGCTTAAAAAATAAAAGACATTATCAGTTACACCTTTTGAAGGGTCAGTTAAATCTACTGGCTCAAAACCTTTAACAATAGAATAAGAGTTTAATCTATCATCACCGGATAATGAGTGTTTATCATGCATAAACTGATGATGGCTTTGTAAAATTGCCTCCACTTTCTCTATATCTGCTGAGGGGACTTTTAAAGTTACTGCGAAAGAGTCTGGCTGCATATGGCCATTTGCAAAAGCAAATGATGAAATAATCGAAAAAATTAATGTAATGAAAATTTTCTTCATTGTGTACCTTTCTGTAAAAATAAATATGAGATTCACTAGAAATTTATTTTTATACTTTTTTAGAGTTTATTAAATTATTTTCTGAGTAATTTATGATGTCTTTTTGGCATACCTAGACATAAAATTTTCAGCTAAGCCTTTTAGCAAACTTAATTGTTTGAGTCTTGAAACACCATCAACTATTCCATCAACAGATTTACTAATAAAATTTTTAGTTGCTATATCTTTTTCTGATTTGTCATTAAGCCAATATATTAATGTAGCTAAATAAATTGTAGATAGTAAGCCACGTTTTGAGTAGTAGCTAAAGTCATTTGATTTATCGCCAGAAAGGTTCCAGATAAAATCACTATTTTCATGAAGCATTTTGATTGACATAAAAATATTACCAGGTCTAAGTAAAAATTTAAGCATTTCGGGTAATGCTTTTTTTAAATGATTATTATTTTCAAATTTTAACTCCATAATAGTTTTAATTTTGTCTCTAGTTTTTAAACGTGAGTTATTAAAAGAGTTATAATTTTTTTCAACTTTGTTGTTATTTTGAGCAATTATGAACTTCAAAACATCATACTCAAAAGAGGGGAACAATTTAGCGAGAACAGAGGTTGAAATTCTCTGCTTTTTAGCGCACTGCAATAAAGTGTCTCTTGACCAACCAAATTTCGGCACGTCCTGAACAAATAAATTAGCTAATTTTTCTTGCTTTGACTTCATTATTATATATAAATTACGCTCTTATGAGGTTACTAGATTGGCAATAGAAGTTCAAGTTAGAGATAACAATGTTGAGGCAGCTATACGTGTGCTCAAAAAAAAGCTTTTAAGAGAAGGTATTTTCAAAGAGCTAAAGCTTAGAAAGAATTACGAAAAGCCATCGGAGAGAAAACTTCGTGAAAAAGCCGAATCAATTAAGAGATTTAAAAAGCTTATGCGTAAGAAGAAGTTCGATTAATTCTCTAAACCCTTAATAATATCCTCACAAACCTTTTTAGCGTCACCGAATAACATTAAAGTGTTGTCTCTAAAGAATAACTCGTTTTGGACTCCAGCATAACCACTTGCCATTCCCCTTTTTACAAAAAATACTTGTCCAGCATTTTCTACATCTAAGATAGGCATGCCGTAGATGGCGCTTGTCTTATCTGTTTTAGCTGCAGGGTTTGTAACATCGTTAGCACCAATCACAAATGCAACATCAGTCTCTGAAAAATCTCTATTAATCTCATCGAGTTCTAAAACTTCATCATAGGGAACATTTGCTTCAGCAAGTAACACGTTCATATGGCCAGGCATTCTTCCTGCTACTGGATGTATTGCATATCTTACCTC
The DNA here is from genome assembly GCA_902598275.1 of uncultured Alphaproteobacteria bacterium. Classification (GTDB taxonomy): domain Bacteria; phylum Pseudomonadota; class Alphaproteobacteria; order HIMB59; family HIMB59; genus HIMB59. The sequence goes on along the minus strand of CACKAZ010000008.1, from coordinate 32,637 downwards.
TGCTCCTGCTGCTTTAAGTAAGTCACCCATTTCCCTTAATGCATGCTGTGCTTGAGCAACTGCCATTCCGTATCCAGGGACTATGATTATCGTTTTACTATTTTTCATCATGAAGGCAGCATCAGCAGCATTACCTTGTTTCGCCTGACGATCATCTTTGACCCCGTCTGCACTAGCTGCTTGCTCCCCACCAAAACCTCCTAGTAAAACATTTAGGAAAGATCTATTCATTCCTTTACACATGATATAACTCAAGATTGCACCAGAGGAGCCAACAAGAGCACCAGTAATAATTAATAAATTATTTGAAAGTGTGAAACCAATACCTGCTGCAGCCCAACCTGAATATGAGTTTAACATTGAAACTATAACAGGCATATCTGCGCCACCGATAGGTACGATCAAAAGAACTCCTATGACGAAAGAGGCAGCTACTATTAGCCAAAATAACTCTTGATTTTGATCAATACAAAATTTTACAATTAACGCAATAATGCCCAAACCTAAGAGTAAATTTAAAAAATGTTGACCCTTAAATACCAAAGGATTACCTGATACAAAACCTTGGAGCTTTCCAAAAGCAATTATAGATCCTGTAAATGTTACAGCTCCAATAGCTGTTCCAATAGACATTTCTATGAGACTTCCCATAGGAATAGCACCAACAACTCCTATATTAAACGCACTAGGATTGTAGTAAGCTGATGCAGCAACAAAAACAGCAGCTAAACCGACTAAACTATGAAATGCAGCCACTAGTTGTGGTAATGCAGTCATTTGAATTCTCACTGCAATAGAGGTTCCAATTAAACCTCCAATTAAAAATGCAATTCCAATCTCTTTATAACTTAAAACTCCTGGGTTAGCTAAGGTAGTGACAATTGCTATTGTCATTCCTAAAATACCTAAAAAATTTCCTCTTCTAGCCGTTGAGGGGTGAGACAGACCTCTAAGCGAAAGTATGAACAATACAGAGGAAATTAAATACGCAGCAGTTGTTAAATTTGACATCTATTTCCCCTATTATTTCTTCTTAAACATTGAGAGCATACGATTTGTTACAACGAACCCCCCAAAAATATTAACAGCAGCAAGACCCACCGCAACTAATCCAAAATATTTTGATATCGTGCTATCAATAGGACCTGCAGCGAGTAAAGCACCAACTATAATTACCGATGAAATAGCGTTAGTAACACCCATTAAAGGACTATGAAGAGCAGGAGTAACAGACCAGACAACGTAATATCCAACGAAACAAGCTAATACCAAAACAGTAATACCAAAAATAATGAAGTCGCTATGACCACCTGATGTATCCACGACACTCGATGCTAGCTGACTTGCTTCATTTGCAATCTGTTGTGCTTTATAAGATAAATTTTCTAATTGATTTGAAATTTCTGACATATTATCTCCTTTATTTAATTAGTATCTTTCCAGCTGAGCAAATCATCGTAGCTTTGATAATTTCATCGCTTTTGTTAATCATAGATTTTTTCTTATCTTCAAAATTCATTAATTTTAAGAAGTTGGAAATATTTTTGGAAAAAAGGCTTGAGGCGTTGTTTGCAACTCTTCCAGGGACATTGGCATGACCAACAATCTTAAGACCGTTCTTTGATACTACTTTTCCGACCTGACTAAATTCACAGTTTCCACCGGATTCAACTGCTAAATCAACGATAACTGAACCGTTCTGCATATTTTCCAACATTTCTTTTTTTAAAATTAAAGGAGCTTTTCTTCCAGGTATTTGAGCGGTGCAAATGACTATATCCATAGTTTTTAAAGTTTCAGCTAGTAGTGCTTCTTGTTTTTTTTGGTACTCTGCACTCATTTCTTTTGCATAGCCGCCTTTTGTTTCAGCATTCTTAGATTCTTCATCTTCAACCATTACAAACTTGCCACCAAGACTCTCAACCTGTTCCTTGGACGCAATTCTAACATCAGTTGCATAAACAATTGCTCCTAAGCGTTTTGCAGTAGCTATTGCTTGCAGCCCTGCTACACCAGCACCAATAACTAAGACATTTGCAGGCGTAACTTTTCCAGCAGCTGTCATGAATAAAGGAAGGACTCTGTTAAACTCTTGTGCAGCATCAATGACTGCATGATATCCAGCTAGGTTTGCCTGAGAGGATAATATATCCATATCTTGAGCACGTGTAATTCTCGGAACTAACTCCAGAGCAAATGCAGATACTTTTCTAGAATTTAAAATTTTTATACTATCTTGATTATTTTGTGTGCTAATTTGAGAAACCACCATTGACTTGTTATTAATAAGTCTGGACTCGTCTGGTGTGGGGCAATTAATTTTAATAACAATATCCGATGTTTTTAGAATATCTTTTGAATTTGAAATAGTAGCGCCAGCTTCCTTATAAGACTTATCAGTAAAACCAGATAGGCTGCCCGCCCCTCGTTCTATAAACACTTGATGTCCGGACTTAAGATATGATTTTACTTCCTCGGGGCTAATAGCTACACGGTTTTCAAATTTCTTTTTTTCTTTGATTGTTCCAATAATCATTTCAGGATTTCCTTACTAAGGGGTAATTGTTTATCAATTATATTTTTAAATGTCACTAAGTTTACGACTGTACATGTAATGGGATTAAAGTCCTTAAAAAAGCCATATTTTTCAATGTTTATCATTTTATATTAGAAAGTTGTTATCCATGAGCAAGCCAAGACCTACTCCAACACATAGAGCTAAAATAATTTTTAAATTCCTATTCAAATTAAACACTCATCATAAGTTTCATGAAAACTATTTATCTTTTTTTTTGAAAAGTCTTTGTTTTGTATTTTCCCACAATCTAGCCATACCTAAGGGTTCATAGATCATAAATACTATCATCAAAACACCGAAGACTACTTGCTCCATTGCAGAAATGATGGTTGCATCAATCGCACCATGAAAAACATTATTACCAAGGTAATTTAGTAACACAGGAAATAACAAAATAAAACCAGCACCAATAAATGCGCCGTTGATTGTTCCAAGACCTCCAAGAATACACATAAATAAAATTTTAAATGATAATTTTATATCAAAAGCGACAGGTTCCAGTGATTTCAAATATGTAAATGCAAAAAGAGCTCCAGCAACACCGCAAAAAAATGAACTTATAGCAAAGGCCTGTAATTTAGTTTTCAGCAACGATACTCCCATTGACTCTGCTGCTACGTCCATGTCTCGAACAGCCATCCAATTTCTTCCTGTACTTCCCCTGGCCATGTTAATTGCAAGAATTGTCATGACCGTGACTACTACCAGAATTACAAGATACATATCAACCGGAGTTGTATAAGGTCTTCCAAATATAACTATATCTTGTGCAGTAATGATTCCTGATGAGTCATAGTTTTTAAACCAACCAAATTTATCAATCACCCAAATAATAAAAAATTGTGAAGCTAATGTTGCTACCATAAGGTAAATACCTCTTATTCTCAAACTTGGTAATCCAAAAACAATACCAATTGCAGCTGCAATTAATCCTGAAATAATAAGGGCTCCAAAAAATGGAAGTCCATCTACTCGAAGAATTAAATTAAAACATGCAAAGGCTCCGGCAGCCATAAAACCAGCTGCACCTAAAGCTAATTGGCCTGTATATCCCATAATCACTTGCTGACCAATTGTAGCTAGTGCAAGACAAAGCCAAGGAATTAATATTGATGTAAACCAATAATCAGAATTAACTGTCATTGGAATTACTAAAAATCCCAAAACCATTAAAACTATAAAATTAATATAATCACTTTTTGAATATGTTGAAATTGCTGTAGACATTAAACTCTCCTAATAATTTTCTCGCCAAATAAACCCTCTGGCCTTTTTAAGAGAAAGAAAACCGCTAAAACATATGGAGCCCAACCTTCAATTGCTCCACCAAAGAAAGGACCTATATAGACTTCTAACACTTTCTCTGTCGAACCAATAATCAATCCTCCAACAATTGCGCCAGGTATTGATGAAAAGCCCCCTATAATAAGAACTGGTAAAGCTTTTAAAGCTAAATCAACTAAAGCAAATTGAACTCCAGCTCTAGCTCCCCATAAACACCCCGCAACTAAAGCAACAACACCTGCTGCAGACCATACAAGAAGCATAATATGTTTTAATGGTATACCAATTGAACTTGCCGCACCTGGATCATCAGCTACAGCTCTTAAACCTAGGCCAATTTTAGTTTGAGTAAATAAGACTGCCAAAGAGATAACCATGAATGCTGCTACAGCACCTGCAGTTAAATCCAGCGCGCTGATAAATATGCCAATTGCATCTGCAATAAACATTATAGGGAAATCAGGAATACCTAAATCTAATCTTCTAACTTCAACACCCCAAGCAGCCTGTGCTAGTCCCTCTAAGACATATCCTAAACCAATAGTGGCCATCAAAAGTGTATCCTCACTTTGGTTCATCAAAGGTCTTATAACTAATCTTTCCGTACTTAGGCCGACGATGACCATAAGTCCAATTGTAACTATGAAAGCAAAGAAAAATGGGAGTCCTAACTCCATAAAACCTACAAAAGATAAAACAGCAAAGAAAACCATAGCACCCTGAGCAAAGTTAAATGTTGCAGAAGCTTTATATATTAAAACAAAACCAAGAGCCACTAATGAGTACATTGTGCCAGCTAATAATCCACCGACTACAACTTCAAAGAAAAATAATATTTCACTCCCCATGTGAAACTCCTAAATATGCATCAATAACATTTTGATTAGCTCTTACCTCTTCTGGAGGTCCATCACCAATTATTTTTCCATAGTCTAAAACAACTACTCTATCTGAAATATCCATCACAACTCCCATATCGTGTTCAATTAAAACCATTGTTGTGCCGTACTCTTCATTTACCTCTAAAATGAACCTGCACATTTCTCTTTTTTCTTCGACATTCATTCCGGCCATTGGTTCGTCTAAAAGAAGGAGAGAAGCTTCAGTAGCAAGTGCTCTACCCAACTCAACTCTTTTTTGTAATCCATAAGGAAGTTTACCAACTGGCGTATCTTTAATTTTTTCTATTTCTAAAAACTCAACTATTTCTTCACATTTTTTTAGATTTACTTTTTCTTCCCTTCTTGCTTTAGGAAGCTGTAAAGCAACATCTAAAAAATTTGCTTTAGAATGAAGTTTTCGTCCAACTAAAATATTATCTATAGCTGACATTCTTTTGAAAAGAGCCAAATTTTGAAATGTTCTTGAGATGCCCATTTGCGCAATAATGTTAGGGGTGATTTTACTTAAAGTATTACCTTTAAAAGCTATAGATCCTTGTTGAGGTTTGTAAATACCGTTAATACAATTTAACATAGAACTTTTACCAGCACCATTGGGACCAATAATAGCTCTTACTTCATGTTCAAGAACGTTAAATGAGGTATCAGTAATAGCGTTAACTCCTCCAAAGCTTAATGAGATGTTATTAACTTCTAAAATTGGATCTCCTATTTTAAAGTTTCTTTCATCACTTGTGTTCATGTTTGAAGACCTTTATTTTTTTTACTTTCTTTTAAAACATCTCTAAAGTTTTTTCTACCTTCAGATGATATTCCTAAATAGAATTCTTTAACTTTATCATCATTTAAAAGAGATTTTGCAGATCCATCTAACATAACTTGACCAGTTTCAATGATGTATCCGTAATCAGAATTTCTTAATGCTATATTTGTATTTTGCTCGGCAAGCAGAATACTTACGCCTTCTTTTTCATTTAGTTCTTTTACGATATTAAATATTTCTTCAACAAGTTGAGGAGCTAAACCCATTGACGGCTCATCAAGTAAAAGCATTTTAGGTTTGGCCATCATAGCTCTTGCAACTGCAATCATTTGTTGTTCCCCGCCAGATGTAAAACCTGCCTGACTTTTTCTTCTTTCTTTGAGTCTTGGAAAATAAGAATACATTCTCTCTAATTCAGATTTAATTTCAGATTTAGATAACTTTCTAGTATATGCTCCACTGATAACATTTTCCTCAACTGTGAGATGTCCAAAACATCTTCTACCTTCAAGTACTTGAACAAGGCCTAGATTAACCATGTCACTTGGATTTAATTTTTCGACCTGTTGACCGTTATATGTTATTGAGCCCTTGGTGACTTTACCTCTCTCGGAGGCTAACATGGTTGAAACAGATTTTAGGGTTGTGCTTTTACCAGCACCATTACCACCTAAAAGTGCAACAATACTACCTTTTGGAACATCTAAAGATACATCACTAATTGCAAGGATAACGTCGTCGTAAACAACCTCAATATTTTTAATTTCAAGAATATTTTCAGAATTATTTTGTTCACTCATTTCAAATTTTTTCCATTTTGGGAAGGGGCAAAAGCCCCCTCCGTAGATTTGTTTAAGTCAGATTAACATTCTTTTGGAGTTATGTTGTTCTCTTCAGCAAACTTTGCTGCTGAAGTTTCAACTAAACTACGAATGTATCCAGGATCCAAAGGAGCTTCCCAACCTGTAATCTGGTTGAACTTTTCTCCATCCCACTGCATAACAGCAAACTTACCTGCTCCTTCATGGTTTTCACAAGAAATTGAGAATGGTGCAACCATATTTTCAATTCCTATTTCTGCAAGTCTTTCAGTAGTCATGTTAAGAGCTTCATAACCATCTCTGAATTCTGCACCAGTAACTGCTTTACCAACTTTACCATGCATTTCTTGAGCGTTCTTTAGAGCTTCAATCCACATGACAGCTGCTCCAAGACCACGATTCCAGTAAACTGAACCAACTCTACTTTCGTCAGCAAGGTTTCCTTTACCAGCACCGTATACTTGTTCTTTAATGGCTGCAACCAGAGGAAAGTCGTCACCTGGTAGTGCGTTTGCAACAGCGTATGTTCCAATAGCTGAGTCACCTGCAGGATACATATCTTCTTCAGCTGCTCCAAATGTTACGTACATCATTCTATCTCTTGGAAAATTAACTCTAGCTGCGTTTGTCATAGCAGTTGAGTTCATACCAGAACCTGCTCCCCAGAAAGTAACCCAATCAGGTTTTTCTTTTCTGATTTGGAGCCACTGAGACTGCTGTTCTAATCCTGGAGGTGGAATTGAAATTTCAACTAATTCCATTCCCCATTCTTCAGTGATAGCTCTCATAGCTGGTAAAGGCTCTCTACCGTATGCTGAGTCAATGTGAAGGTGGACAATCTTTTTGCCCTTCATATTAGGAATACCGCCCTCAATTTCAGCCATAAACTTTAATTTAACTGCGATTTGTGACCAATAGTGACTTGCTGCGTTGAAGACCCATGGCCATACAGTTCCGTCAGCACCATCGGTTCTACCATAACCATATTGAGCTAAAACAACATTATCTTCAGCCATTCTATTAATAACAGCATAAGCACCTGGTGTGCCTAATGTATCAAAAACAACGATTCTTTGACCGTCTTTTTCTAAAAGTCTCTGATAGCACTCAACCGTTTTCACAGCATTATATTCTGTCTCACATTCTTGATATGTAAGCATAACACCGTTAACCCCACCGTTCATATTGACGTAATTTAAGTAGTCAATTTGTGCACCGTAATAGCCTGTTCCCATGGCTGAGTAAGGACCAACCCTACTACTTGCAATTGGAAAGTACTGCTCGTGTGCTCCAGCAGATACGTTTTGTGGTATAGAGAACATTGATAAACTTCCTATTATCGTTGCGATAACAAGAAACTTTCGTTTCAAATTATTGAACATAAATGTCCCTCCTATTATAATTTTTGTTCTTATTCCAGATTGTAATCTGAGAATAAAACTCATTCCTGTAAACGTTATAAAAAAAATTCATTACTTAGATCAAAAATAAAAGTTTTTTGTAACTGATTTCATTTTAAAGCAGTATGAATATAGAAAAAAAATTTAGAAAATAAAGAATAAACTATGTGGATAACTTTTAATTTTAAAGAATAAAAAAAATAAATTTTATTATTAGTATTATAAAAGAATATTTTTTTTATAATAATTTTAATATTTTGTTATGTTATATCAAAACAGTAAAAAAATTATTTCATTGACCTTTCAAATATGAAATGGTTAAAAATGTGAAATTAAACCTGTGGATAAAATAAAAAAAAAATTGTTGTTTTTTACTTTTTCTTAAAAAATGTAGTAATGACAACAAATTTTTTTCATACAAATTATGTTATATCGTAACATTAGCATTTCTTACATTTTGAAATTATCTCAACACTAAAATTATTAAGATCAAAATTTTGTAAATCTAAAATGTTATAAGCTAAACTCATCTTATTTTTATTTATATTAATTTCTTCATATTCATTACAATTTTTGCACAAAACGATTGTAGAAACCTCATTTTCATTACGAGGTTCACTACTCACAATATACTTTTTTGAAACATTTAGTCTTAAAACAAGATTTTGGTCCAATAAATTTCTTAGAGAACGATATACTGTTGCAGGCTGTACCCTTTTAATTCTCAAAAACTTGTCTAAAACATCGTATGCAGACAAAGGTCTTTTTTTATTATTTTTTAATATCTTTAAAACTATACGGTCGTTGGTCAACATTTTAGATAAACTATGTTTCTTTCATTAAAAGCTGAAATGTTTAATAAATCAGCTTGAATTTATTTAGTTCTAAGTACTTAATGGAGTCTTTTACGGATTAAAAAGATCAGGTTTTTTTAGAAAAAGCTATGGCGTTTTTTTGATTAGTTTCAAGATTTTTAACAGAAAAATCCTTAATTAACTCGTGAAAAAGCTTATACCAATTAATTTCTGCTTTTAAGTGGATAAAAATAGAGCCCAGTCCAACTGCAGCTCTGTCCATAAATACAAACTCTCTAGGTGGTTTAACTCCACCATATTTTCTCAATTCTTTGTGAACTTCTCCAGCAATTTTAGCACCGTATATTCCGCTGTCTGAGTCTTGTATTTTTCTAACTTCATTTTTTAAAATAGGGTCATATAAAAAAAGAGCCCATTTATTTAAAACATTCATCAGCTTGTCATCAATATCTTTAAATCCCCAGGCCTTATAAGCTAGTTTAATTTTTTCGTTATTTTTTTCTTTTAGAGCAAAATATAAGTCAATTACACCTTTTACAAATTTAGCAGGAAAAATTCTTACACAGCCGTAATCAAACAAGTTTATATTATTATCTTTGTTTACGGAGTAATTACCAAGGTGAGGGTCACCGTGGATAATTCCATATTTGTAAAATGGAAAGTACCAGGCCATAAATAATTTTTTTGCAAGATCATTTCTTACTTTTTGAGAAGAATTTTTGTATTCTATGAGTTTGTTACCATCAAGATACTCCATAACTAATAATCTTTGGGTTGAAAGCTTTTTATGAACTTTAGGAATTTTTATAAATGTATTTTTTTTGTGCATGTACTCAAAAATCTTGAGGTGGCGATGCTCTAATTTATAATCTAATTCTTCTTTTAGCCTTGCCTCAATTTCTTTATAGATTTCTCTAATTTGAATTGATTTATTATAACTAGAGTAAATTTTAAAAATTATTTTTAATTGGTTGAGGTCGGCAATTACTGCTGAGGACATATCTGGATATTGTAATTTACAGGCAACAATTTCATTATCATTTAATTTAGCTTTATGAACTTGACCTAAGGAAGCTGCAAAACTTGCATCTTTTTCAAAATCCATAAAATTTTTCTCCCAATTTTCTCCTAACTCAGCTTTCATTCTTCTTTTAACAAAGACCCATGACATGGGAGGGGCATTAGATTGTAATTCTGCAAGTTTTCTTGCATATTCTTCTGGGAGTAAATCAGGAATAGTAGCGCTTAATTGTGCAACTTTCATTAAAGGGCCTTTTAGATTACCCAATATCTCAGTTATCTGAGCTGCATATTTTTGATCACTTAAATCAAAATTTAAATACTTTTTTCCAGCAAACTTAGTCGCTAGCGAAGTCATAGATGTAGTTACTTTGGAGTATCTTTTAACTCTGGAAACTAAATTGTTATCTTCTTTCATTTTATCTTAAATAGTCTTTTCAAATTCATCTATTAAACTAGAAATCATTGAAAGTCCTTTTTGCCAACTATCTTTTTGTTTAAGGTCAACGTTAAAGGGTTTAAGTACTTCACTGTAGTGCTTTGAACCACCACTTTTTAAAAGATCAATATAACTTTCTTTAAAGTCTGGGAGTCCCTCATCATAAAGTTGGATTAATATATTAACTAAACAGTCTCCAAATGCATATGCATAGACATAAAAAGGGGTATGGATAAAATGAGGGATATAAGTCCAAAAATATTTATATCCATCAGTTAATTCGATATTAGGACCCAGACTCTCAGATTGTGTTTTCATCCAGAAATCACAAAGTTGATCTGATGATAGCTCACCTTTTTTTCTTTCGCTATGAACTAATTTTTCAAATTCAAAAAATGATATCTGTCTAACAACTGTGTTAATCATATCTTCTATTTTTGAGGCTAATAGATATTTTCTTGCCTCTTGGTCACTGTCATCTAGAAGTGTTCGAAACGTCATCATTTCTCCAAAGACACTTGCAGTTTCAGCGAGTGTAAGGGGTGTGCTCGATAAAAGTAATCCTTGCTTTGCAGATAAATATTGATGACATCCATGACCAAGCTCATGAGCTAAAGTCATTACATCTCTAGTTTTTCCATGAAAATTTGTCAAAATATAAGGATGGATAGAGGGAATAGTAGACGCAGCAAATGCACCTGGTGATTTGCCTGATTTTAACTCTGCATCAATCCAACTATTTTTAAAAAATAATAATGCGATGTCTCTAAAACTCTCATCAAAGTTAGCATATGAGCGAAGCACGATATCTTTAGCCTCTAACCAATTAATCTTTTTATTTGGTGAGTCAGGATATGGAGCGTTTCTATCCCAATAATTTAATTTCTCTTGATTAAAAAGTTTTGCCTTAATTTTATAATATCGATGTGAAATATTCTTATAATTTGAGGTAACACTATCTGTTAATGCGTCGACAACCTCATTTTCAACATTATTTGCTAGATTTCTTGAGTCGATGGGGGAGTTATATTTTCTCCACTTATCATTAGTAATTTTATCTTTTGCTAAAGTATTTGTTATAAAAGAAAAAGTTTTTACGTTTGATTTGAAAACATTCTCAATACTTACAGCAGCCTTTTTTCTCGTCGTTGCATTATGATCAGATAATAGGTTTAACGCCTCAGAACTATTTAGCTCCTTATCATCTATTTTAAATTTTAAATCGTTAATTTGTTCTTCAAAAAATCTCACCCATGAAGAATTAGAGGTTAAATTTTTATCTAAAAAAATCATCTCACTTTTTTCATCAAGTTGATGTTGTTTATATCGGCGAATGTTTATTAACCAATTTTTGTATTTACCTGCACTTAATAAAAGTTTTTGAAATTCCAAGTCATCTGTTGCATTTATTTCATTGGTAAAAAAAATTAAGCTAGATGATATTTCAGTGAGTTTTTCATTTATACTTTGGTAAAATTGAACAGTATCTTGATCGTTCATATTTGTTGCATAAATTAAAAAAGCATAGTTTCCGAGCTTGTCTCCGAGTTCATTACCATCTTCGTATTCTTTTATAATGCTCTCAAGTTTTTGACTTTGAATAATTAATTTTCCTTTATATTTATCGTTAAAGGAAATTGAAAATTTTTTAAATTTTTCTGTATCTAGTTCTATTTGCTCATCTTTAATAGAAGAATAGAAATCTTCTAAGTTCCAATTTGGTAATTTGTCAGCCATTAATTTATTGTTTATTTTTTATTGAATTGTTCTTTTTGTTCTTTTGTTGCCTCTAGTTGATATTTGTCTTTCCACTCAGAATAAGACATTCCATAAATAATCTTTCTTGATTCTTCATAGTCTAGATCATAGTCTTCCTCTTTTGCATATTTTACATACCATTTTGATAGACAGTTTCTGCAAAATCCACTTAGATTCATTAAGTCTATGTTTTGCACATCGGTTCTCTCTCTTAAATGTTTAATCAAATGATCAAGCACATTAGCTTTGATTTTGTATTCTTGCTCTTTAGATATTTTACTCATGGTATTTTACTAATATCATGTTATTTATTAATTTCTAAACAAATCAAATGAAATTAAGAAATCGAAAAGCTAAAATTGTTGCTACTTTAGGACCTGCTTGTGAAACTGAAAAAGCAATCGAAGAATTATTTTTATCAGGCGCAGATGTATTTCGTCTAAATTTTAGTCATGGCGATCATGAGGATCACAAAAAAAAAGTTAAAATCATTCGTGATTTAGAAAAAAAACATGACCGCTATATTTGTATATTAGGAGATCTTCAGGGTCCTAAATTTAGAGTTGGTAGGTTTTTTAATGTTAAAGAACAATTAAAGAAAAACCAAATATTCACATTTGATCAAAATAAAAAAGATGGTGATAGTTCTCGTGTTTACTTACCTCATAAAGAAATTTTTAAATCTATTGCTATTGGACAAAGGCTTTTAGTTAATGACGGTAAAGTAAGATTAAAAGTAAAATCAAAATCTTCATCTGCAATTAAATGTGTTGTTACCGACGGTGGCGAAATTTCAAATAATAAAGGTTTAAATATACCAGATACAAAACTTGATTTAAAAATTATTACACCAAAAGATAAAAAAGATCTTGAGCTTGCAATTAAGCTTGATGTTGATTGGATTGCTCTTTCATTTATTCAAACCACTAAAGACTTAGTTACAGCAAAAAAACTCATTCCTGCAAAATTTAAAGTCATGGTTAAAGTAGAAAAACCATCTGCTATGGAAGAAATTGAGTCGATAACTGAGAATTGTGATGGAATAATGGTAGCTAGAGGAGACTTAGGTGTGGAAACAAATCCTGAAGATGTTCCTATTCACCAAAGAACAATGGTTGCGGCTTGTAGAAAATTTGGAAAACCATGTATTGTTGCAACTCAAATGCTAGAAAGTATGATTGACTCACCAACACCAACGCGAGCTGAAGCCTCTGATGTTGCAACAGCTGTTTTTCAAGGTGTCGATGCTGTCATGTTGTCTGCAGAGTCAGCAGCAGGTAATTATCCAAAGGAGTCAGTAGAAATGATGGATAAAATTATAAAGCGAGTTGAGAGTGACCCTAAATATTTAGCTAATATTCAAAACTACAATTTAAATGTAGTAAAGACATCTACTGAGGCTATTGCAACAGCTGCACTCGAAGTTGCAAATATAGCTGAATGCAATTGTATTGCTACCTTCTCTCAAACAGGAAGATCTGTTTTAAGAGTAGCTAGAATGAGACCTGATGTAACTTTAATAGGACTGACAACTAGCAGAAAAGTAGCTCGTCAAAATATATTGACTTGGGGTACTTTTATGGATGTAGTTGATGAAATTTCATCGTCTACAGAGATGGTAGATCGTGCATGTAAAATAGCAAAAACAAGAAAAATATTAAAGCATGGCGATAAAATAATTATCACTGCTGGTATTCCTTTTGGAAAAGTTGGAACGACTAACACTCTTAGAATAGCGAAAATAATCTCTGAGAGTAAATTAACTTAGTTTAGCACAAGCTTCTTTAATTCTCTGACATGCATCTTGTAATATAGAGTCAGAAGTTGCATAAGAAATTCTAAAAAAACCCTCTAATCCAAAAGCCGAACCCTGTACGCCCGCAACTCCAACTTCTTCTAGAAGATAATCCATAAAGTCTGCATCTTTTGTGAGTCTTTTACCTGACTGCGTTGTTTTTCCTAAAACTCCCTTACAAGAAGCAAAAACATAAAAAGCACCCTCAGGTGTTCTACAAGATAAACCTGGAGTTTCGTTTAAATGTTTAACAACTAAATTACGTCTCCTTAAAAAGGACTCGTTATTAGACATGATAAAACTTTGGTCACCATTAAGAGCCTCAACAGATGCAGCCATTGAAATGGATGCTGTTGAGGATACGTTTTGGGATTGCACTTTGTTCATAGCATTGATGAGATTTGTTGGACCTGCAGCATAACCCACTCTCCAACCCGTCATACAGTAAGACTTAGATAATCCATTCATAGTTAAAGTTCTCTCTTTCAAAAAAGGACAAACCTCAGCTATTGTTTTAAATTCATTAGAGTCGTATACAATTTTTTCATAAATATCATCAGATAGAATAAAAACATGTTCATATTTCTTAAGAACATCACCTAGGGCTGTTAATTCCTCTTTAGAGTACATAGATCCAGTTGGGTTGCTTGGGCTATTAAGCATTAACCATTTTGTTTTGGGATTAATATGCTTTTCTAAATCTTTTGGTGTAATTTTAAAACCATTTTGCTCACCACATTCAACTATCACAGGTTTTCCATCATTTAAAATAACAATATCTGGGTAACTCACCCAGTAAGGTGCAGGAATAATGACTTCATCTCCACTATTAATTGTCGCAGAAAAAGCATTATAAATTATATGTTTACCCCCTACTCCAACTGTAATATTACCAAGTTCATAATCTAGATTATTGTCTCTTTGAAATTTTTTTTGAATTGCAAGCTGTAAGTCTGGGGTACCTTTACCTGGTACATATTTTGTAAAACCATTATTAATTGACTCAATAGCAGCGCTTTTTATATGATCTGGGGTATCAAAGTCAGGCTCTCCAGCTGCTAAAACAATTATATCTTTTCCAGCCCTTTTTAACTCCTGTGCCTTCATGTTTGTGGCTATTGTTAAAGAGGGTTTTATGTTATTTACTCTATTTGAAATCATTTTTTTTATTTAGTTATCTATAAACTTATTTATAAATTTCTACAAGCATGGCATTTAAAATAGTAAGTGAAAATAAACCAAAGGGAGATCAGCCACAGGCGATCAAAAAATTAATTGAAGGTTTAGATAACAGAAAACAAAGTCAAGTATTACTGGGTGTAACTGGCTCTGGGAAAACGTTTACAATTGCCAATGTAATTGAAAAGTATAACAGACCTACATTGATTATGGCTCCTAATAAAACTCTAGCTGCCCAACTTTATGAGGAATTAAAAATATTGTTTCCTGAAAATGCCGTTGAGTATTTTGTGAGTTATTATGATTATTACCAACCAGAAGCATATGTTCCCCGATCAGATACCTTTATAGAGAAGGAGTCCTCTATTAATGAACAGATAGATCGATTTAGGCACTCTGCCACAAGATCTTTAGTAGAAAGAGAAGATGTAATTATTGTAGCAAGCGTTTCATGTATTTACGGTATTGGGTCTGTAGACTCTTACTCAAAAATGACTCTAGAAATAAAAAAAGGTCAAG
Organism: uncultured Alphaproteobacteria bacterium; assembly: GCA_902598275.1. Lineage (GTDB taxonomy): Bacteria > Pseudomonadota > Alphaproteobacteria > HIMB59 > HIMB59 > HIMB59. The sequence goes on along the minus strand of CACKAZ010000008.1, from coordinate 17,364 downwards.
ACATTAATTTAATGGAATTATTAAGAGAATTAGTTGAGTTACAATATAAAAGAAACAATATTGACTTTCGAAGGGGTATGTTTCGGGTTACTGGAGATCGTGTTGATATTTTTCCAGCACACTTAGAAGACATTGCTTGGAGGGTAAGTTTTTTTGGAGACGAAGTAGAGGAAATAAAAGAGTTTGATCCCTTAACAGGAGAATTTATTCAAAACTTTGAAGAAGTAAAAATTTTTGCAAATAGTCACTATATAACTCCCAAGCCAAGATTAGAGAATGCGATTAAAGAAATTAAAAAAGATTTAAAAATTAGACTAGAGGAATTTGATAAAGAAAAAAAATTACTAGAATTTCAAAGGTTAAAAGAAAGAACTAATTTTGATTTAGAGATGATTCAAGCTACAGGAACTTGTTCTGGAATTGAGAATTATTCTAGATATTTAAGTGGTAGGCAACCTGGTGAAGCACCACCTACTCTATACGAGTTTATACCAGAAAACGCGCTACTGATAATTGATGAGTCTCATGTATCTGTTCCTCAAATAACTGGAATGTATAAAGGTGACAGATCAAGAAAAAAAACTCTTTCTGATTATGGTTTTAGGCTTCCATCTGCATTAGATAACCGTCCTTTAACATTTGAGGAGTGGAATATGATGCGACCCCCCACTATTTTTCTATCTGCAACACCAGGTCCTTGGGAATTGAATGAGGTTGAAAACAAATACGTGGAGCAAATTATTCGACCAACTGGCCTAATTGACCCTGAGTGCGTGATAAAAACAACTGTTAACCAAGTGGAAGATTTAATGGGTGAAATACAAACCACTATTAATAATAAAAATAGAGTGCTAATTACAACTCTTACTAAAAAAAATGCAGAGGATTTAACAAATTATTTAAAAGAACATAATTTAAAAGTTGAATATATGCACTCTGATGTTGAGACTATTGATAGAATAAAACTTATTCGCTCTTTGAGAATAGGAGAAATTGATATTTTGATTGGTATAAATTTACTGAGAGAGGGTCTAGATATACCCGAATGTGGTTTGGTAGCTATCCTTGATGCTGATAAGGAAGGATACTTAAGGTCAAAAACAAGTTTAGTTCAGACCATAGGTCGAGCAGCAAGAAATGTTAATGGCAAAGTAATATTATATGCAGATATTATTACTAAAAGTATCAAAGCAGCTCTGGAAGAGACAGAGTATAGAAAATCTAAACAGATTGAATTTAATAAAAAATATAGCATTACACCTCAATCTGTAAAAAGAAACATTGGTGAAATTATTGAAAGCATATACGAGAAAGATAGCTATACTGTTGGTACATCTGAAATTGAGAAATTGAGTCCAAATAAGTTTGAAAAACATGTTCAAAAATTAGAGAAAAAGATGTTAACTGCGGCTGAAAATTTGGATTTTGAGAAAGCTGCAATGTTTAGAGATGAAATTAGAAAACTTAAAAAAGATCAAATGGGTATGAATTGATTGAAAGTTTTATAGGAGTATTAATAAGTCTTATTATCCTAATATGGTCATGTGATCTAGCTATTAAAAATTCAATAATTGTTTCACAAATATATAAAATCAGACCTATACTAGTAGGTATATTTATTATTGCTATTGGCACCTCTCTACCTGAGTTTGCAGCAACATTTCAAGCATTAAAATTAAATTCTGTTGGAATAGTTGCGGGTAATCTTGTAGGTAGCAACATAGCAAATATATTGTTAGTAGGTGGTATTATGCTTTACCCTATTACCAAGCTAGTAACTGAGGAAAGAGATAAAAGTACTTTTTTATTTTTCTTAATTTTTTCATTTACTTTTTTTATTTTTATTATTTTTAACTTTAACCTTGGATATCTATCTGGATTTTTTCTCTTTGTTATACTTTGTGTTTTTATTTTTTTTGAAGTAAAGAAACCTATTGATGAAGTCTCTACAAAAGTTGATTTAAAAAATTTATCAACTTACATTATTTTTTTAAAAATATTATTAGCCTTTGTTGCTTTATTTTATAGTTCTAAATATTTTATCGTTTATGCAAAAAACTTAACTAGTATATTTGGAGTGGCCGAAACAACTATCGGGATAACAATAGTTGCTTTTGGGACGTCTTTACCTGAGGTAATTGCTACAATTCTTTCAATTGTCAAAAAACAAAATAATTTGGCAATTGGAAATATTTTGGGCTCAAACATTGCTAACATCTTTGGAATAACGACTATTGCCATACTTATTAATGGGAGCATAAATTTTTATGAATTACTTGGTTATATAGATAAATGGTTATTTCTGGCTACTTCATTATTATTTTTTGTCATAATTTCACAAAAAATAGCTGGTAAATTAATTTCTCTGAGCTTGATATTAGCCTATATAATCTATTTTACGTTCTTGTATTTATAAAAGAAATAAATGAAAAAATTAAAAGTCATTATTCCAATTATAGTTCTTTTATTAATAATTATTTTATTTGGATTAAGTTTTCTAAGATTACCAATTAATTTACTTTCTCAGGAAATAATTGAAAGAGAAACAAAGGGTTTAGTTAGTTTAAATAGTTTATCTAATCAAACGATAAAAATTTTGCCAAAACCCATTTTATCTATAGACAATTCAAGTTTTAAAATTAATTATAATACTTTTCAAAGTGACATTGTGGCAAAAGATGTTGAAATTTCCAGGTCACTATTTAATGAAGATGAAATTTCAATTAAGCTTAATCAAGCAAGAATAGAGAACATAAATTCTAATTTGATAAATAACTCTATTTTACTAGAGGGTGATATTGATAATTTAACAATAAACATTTCTTCTGAGGATAATACTTCTCGTATTGTTACAAATAAATTTAATTATAAAGGCTCTGATTTATATTTTGATATTTATACTATTGACTCTGATGTAAAAAAAATTGGTTTTACTATAGATGAATTAGAAATAGACGAATTAGTATTACTCTTAGGAGAAAATTATCAACAATTACTAAAAAAGATAAACTTTCAAAGTTTAAGTGTAAGTGGTGAATATTCTAAAGATATTATAAATATTGAAAGCTTATCAATAACACTTGCAGATAAATCACAAATTAATATTAAAGGGGTTATCGATTTAAATAATTTAATTAACTCAGATTTAAATATAGGTGGAAAGAATATTTCTACAGATAATTTGTTTCAGCTTATTAGTAATATTCAAGTCTTAAATATTATTGCAAGTATTCCAAAAGGAATAATTGAAACTTTTGACTTGAACTATAATGCCAGTAGTTTAGCTATAAATAATATTTCTTATAAATCCAATAATGAGACAATCATAAGTATAAACGGATCTATAGAAGAATTAAATATTGATAATGCTAATATTAATACAAATCTGAAATCAAACTCTAAAGCTGATATTTTAGAACTTTTAAATTTTTTACCTAACGCAGAATTATTAAAACAACTTAAGTTTGATGAAATTCAACTTTCTAGTAATTTTGTGAATAATATTCTGCAATTAAATGAGCTAAACATAACCAATAACAATAGAAATTATGCAAAAATCAAAGGTAAATATGAGTTTAATGATATAAAAAACACACAATTAGATATTCAATTAGACGAATTTGACCAATTCAGCTTAATTCCATCAGACAGCTTAAAAGAATTTTTATCAATTTTAAATTCAGATCATGTAAATATGAAGGGAATTATTGATGGGAGTATATTAAATATTGAAGATTTAGAATTTGTTAGTTCAGATGATAAAAATTTATCAATAACCGGTTATCTAGACTTAGTTAACTTTAACAATGCTTCAATAAATATTGGAATTGACAATTTAGATAAAACTAATTTATTACAAATAGTCTCTAAATTCTCTGCGGATGACTTTTCAAATATTATAGACACAGTCGACTTTAATTTTTTACAAACGAACTTAAAAATTGAACCATTAAATAATATTTTTTCAATCGAAAATTTAGATCTTATCCATAAAGATAAAATTTCAAATATATCTGGTTCAATTAATGACAATATGTTTACAGGATTAATTGAATTGAAAGAAATAAATTTATCAAAGTTAGATAATTTATTTTTAAATACATCACGAATCAAAGGTAATATTGATCTATCTTTAAGTGTTCCAGATCCTGTAGGTCTTGGTAAAATTCAAAATATATCTGGAAATATAAATGGAACTATAAATATTAGAGTTTCAGAGGAAGAATTTGCATTAGTTTTATTTATGCAATCTTTGTCTCAAGATATTTCAGATTTTGAACAAATAAATGAGTTATTAAATACACTTACAAATTCTTTTATAAATCAAAGTAGCTCTATCAGCGGACAAATTATAAATAAAGATTTGAATAAATTAATAATTGAAGACTTAATCTTATCATCACCGGACAGTGAAACGCTAAAAGCAGAACTAGAATTGGCACAAGAAAATTTTAAACTTACAATTTTTGATATTATTGATAGCGATGATTTTGTAATCAAATATCAAAATGGAAGTTATTCATATGAAAGAATAATACCAGATGGGACGATAAAAAAACCTATTGAAGAATTAATTCAAAAAAATATTAATAAGCTCTTTGAAAATTTACTGCAGTGATTTAAATACAAAATCAATAATATCTTTTTCAATCTTGCTATTATTCAATCTATTGATTTCTTGAATTCCTGTAGGAGATGTAATATTTATTTCTGTTAAATAACCATCAATTACGTCAATACCAACAAAAATTAAACCTTTTTTTATAAGAAATGACTTTATTTTTTTACAAATAAGCTTTTCTTTTAAAGTGATATTCGTTTTTACAGGCTTGCCACCAGCGTGAAAATTAGCCTTAATACTATTGGTTTTTGGTACCCTTAATACTCCACCTGCTATTTTTCCATTAATTAAAATAATTCTTTTATCACCTTTATTAAAATTTTTTAAAAATCTTTGAACAATGATTGGGCTATTAAAAAATTTTTTAAGATAGTTTTTGATAAATAGATTGAGATTTGGTTTATTAAAATAAATTTTTTGTATTCCAAGCCCTCCATTTCCATAGGCTGGTTTTATAATTACTTCTTTATTTTTTTTTATAAACTTTGTGATTATTTCTATATTTGAAGATATTAATGTTGGTGGAGTTAACTCTGGAAAATTCATCATAATATGCTTTTCTGGAAAATTTCTAATCTCCTTTGGATTGTTGACTAGTAATGGTTTTTTTAATCGATCCAACAAGTATGTATTGGATATATAATTTAAATCAAATGGTGGATCTTGGCGAATAAAAATGGCATTCATTTTTTCTAAATCAATCTCTTTTAGATACATCTTCTTATATGAGAGCTTATTATTTTTATTTAATTTTAAGCTTAATACATGAGATTTTATTTTATTAACTTTATTAATCTCACTAAAAACCCAGCTCGGATCATTATAATAACATTCTATCCCCCTTCTTAAAGACTCACGAATAAGCATATAAGTAGAATCCTCGTTGATATTAATTTTCTGAGGATCGTCCATTTGAAAAAGAAATTTCATAATAATTTTAATAATAAGTATTATTTAGCAATGATAATATATTTTTTTTGTCCTTGAACTCTTCAATTAACAAATCTGCGGGATTTTTTTGTTGTTCAATAATGTTATTTAATTTTTCTAAATGAATACTTTCATCTCTACCATCAGAATTGAGATACCCTCTTTTTTCTAATCCTTTTTTTGACATACTTAATAGTTTTTTACCATGCTCATATAGGGGTAAATTCATAAAGTTACTGTTTAACCCCTCAGATGGAACATCCTTATACAAATTTAATATATCATTTTCTTGCCAGGTGCTTGTTTCTCTCCATAAGGAGTCGAGATTTTCACCATCATAAAGTATGCCAATCCAAAAAGCAGGCAATGCACAAATCATTTCCCATTTTCCTGCATCTGCTCCCCTAAGTTCGATATAAGACTTTAATCTGACTTCAGTAAAAATTGTAGATAAGTGATTTATCCAATCTTGAATTGTCAAATTATAATCCAAAATTTCTTTATTTAAGACACTTTTACTAAGTAATTCATCAAATGTGTAATCAGTAGTATCAATATATTTTCCGTTTATTTTTAAAAAATAGTTTTTAACTTTTAGAACAAAATCAACATATTCTTCAATCGTAAAATTTTTATTTAAAAATGACTTTTTAATTCCACACCTTTGATTATCTGTGTCTTGCCAAGTGAAAATTCGATTACTGACTAGGTCATTATGTTTTGACTCACGAAAAGGAGAATTACAAAATATACCCATTACAATTGGTTGGATCTTATTAGCAACAACAAATTTTTTAATTAAATCATTTTCATTAAAATAATCCAAATTAGCTTGAACTGTGCAAGTTCTTGTCATCATATCTAAACCTCTAGAACCAACTTTTGGCATGTATTCTCTCATAATTTTATAACGTTCTTTTGGGATAAAAGATAAATCCTCTAATTTACTTATTGGGTCGAAACCAAGACCTAATATGCATAATTTATTTAACTCAGCATATTCTTCTAGTTCTCTTAAATGCTCGTAGGACTCGGTACATGTTTGATGAACATTTTTTAATATTTTCCCAGATAATTCCAACTGACAACCTGGTTCTAGAGTAATGCTTGCACCATTTTTAGATAAAGATATCAGTTGATTAAAGCTGTTATATTCATTTTTCTGCCAGCCTTTTGATAAGAAAAATTGAAATAAATTTTGAACACTCACCTCACCATCAAATTTAAGTCTTTTATGATCTTTAGTATAAAAAATAAATTTTTCGTGCTCTGTTCCTATCCCTTTATATTCAGGGTTGGTAAAACTGGAATGAAAATAATTTATAAGATCTGTTTTTTGTAACAATTAAAACACACTATTTTTATGGAAATTACATTTTGTTATTTGATTTGAATAGTCTTTTGCCTGGCGCTCTACTTTTTTTGCCACATCAAGTAACCATTTTTTTTTATTATAGGATTGTTTCTGAAATCCTCCTTTACCCTCATGATAGGCAAGATAATGATTGTAGACATCACCTTTATTAATTTTTAATAATCGGTAACTTCCATCAACATACCATCCAATGAAATCACTCGCATCTTTAAAATTTTTTCTATCAGCATTAAAGTTTTTTGTAGAAACTTTATATTCTTCCCATGTCCCATCTAAAGCTTGGCTATAACCATAAGCACTCGAAGGTCGTAAACCTGGTATAAAACCTAATACCTTTTTTCTCGGAGGTCTTGCCGTTCTTTCAAAAGAAGACTCTTGTTTGATAAAACTTAATTGTAAACTAACAGGGACACCCCATTTTTCTTTCGTTTTTTCTGCATATGATTTCCACTTAGGATTAGTTTTGAAAATATCACAAATATTTGAGGTATTAAAAGATCGATCTGTTGTGATACATCCCGATAGTAACAGAGTAAGGATAATTAAATATTTCACTAATTGAAATTTTTCCTTAAGAATTCACTCATTATTTCCAATCCCTGTAATGCTGCACCATTAGATCCTAATATCGAGCCTTGAGACCAGGCATAGGTATCAAAATGTAGCCAGGGTGTATCAGATTTATTCAAAAATTCTTTTAAAAAAAGTGCTGCTGTGATAGATCCAGCCATACCATCCAAAGAAGCATTACTTAATTCTGCAACTTGCGATTTAATCTTTTTTAAATAGGGTTGGTACAAGGGTAATCTCCAACATCTCAGTTTTTCTTTATTTAAATTATCTACTTTTTTTGCAATTAATTCATTGTTACAAAAATAAGCAGGTAAGTCCTCACCTAAAGCAACCCTAGCTGCACCAGTAAGGGTTGCGAAATCAATAATCATACTTGGGTTATAAGACATCGCTTTTTCAATAGCATCTGCCAATAAAAGTCTTCCCTCGGCATCCGTGTGTGAAATTTCAACTGACTTCCCTGATGCTGATTTGTAGACATCACCTGGTCTCATTGATTTAGAGGATACTGAGTTCTCAGCTAAAGGAGCAATTAAAACTATTTTAGTTTTTTTTAGTAAGTAATTTGCCAATAAAAATAATGATATTGCAATCGCAGAACCACCCATATCTTTTTTCATATTTCTCATAGAGTTTCCTGGTTTAATATTTACACCACCAGTGTCAAATGTGACTCCCTTACCAATAATGACGAGAGGCTTATCTTTTTGAAGAATTTTTTTATTTGTTATTTCTATTACTTTTGGTTTAACAGACGAGGATTTACCAACAGCATAAGTAAGAGGAAATTGTGTACCTATATCTTTCTCAGAATATTCAACAAAATTAAATTTTTTAAACATCTGATTATTTTTTATTTTTGTGTAATAAGATAATGGATTTAATTTGTTTGCAGGACTGTTGATTAAATCTCTAGAAAAATTTATACACTGTGTGTAAAAAGTAAGAAACTCTAATTCTTTTTGGTCTTTGATATACAATAAATTTTTTTTAGGTTTTGACTGAAAGTTATAATTTCCCCATGCCCAAGCTTTATGTATCTCTGATTCTTTTGATTTAGCAAATTTAGCAAATATGTAGTAGTTACCGTTATTTAATGAGGAAAAAGAACTGACCCCCTCAAGATTTTGATCTACCCCCTCTCCGATCAGAACCTCTTTTAGCCTTCCATCTTCATAAGGAACTTTAAGAATTTTTCCAGATTCTGCCTTGAAATTATTAGATAAAGACCAATTTTTAATAAAAGATGATTGTTTTAAAAGCCATTTATCAAATTTGATTTGTGAAATGATAGATATTTTTGTAGAACACTCAGTATTGTCATTGGTAAACATTGCTTATAATAAGGATATTAGAAAAAAATGAATAAACAACAAGCGGAAAAGAAAACAGTAAAATTTGAAACAGAGGTATCAAAGCTCTTAGATATAGTAGCTAACTCACTTTATACAGAAAAAGAAATATTTTTACGTGAATTAGTATCAAATTCATCAGATGCTTGTGAAAAACTTAGGTATGTCAGTCAAACCGACTCTAAAGCTGCAAAAACAAATAAGTTTGAAATTAAGATTCATATAAATGAAAAGAACAATACCATATCTGTAAAAGATAATGGGATTGGTATGGACGAAAAGGACATGCAATCAAATTTAGGCACGATTGCGAAATCTGGAACAGAAGATTTTATAAAAAAGATGGGGGATAAGAAAGGCGATATAAATCAAATTGGTAAATTTGGTGTTGGTTTTTATTCATCATTTATGGTCTCAGATCAAGTAGTAGTTAGATCAAAAAAATATGACTCATCTAATGGTTACCTCTGGACTTCAGATGGCAAGGGTACATTTTCAATTGAAGAAACAGAATACAATGAAATTGGAACTGAAATTACTTTATCCATTAAGAAGGATGAAAATGAGTTTTTAAGTAAATACAAAATAGAAGAAATAATAAAAAAATATTCTGATTTTGTTCCTTTCCCAATTTTTGTGACGTCCGAAGACGATAAAAAGGAAAAGAAAAAAGATGAAAAACCTGAAGAGCAAGTTAATTCTGCTGAAGCTATTTGGCTAAAAGAAAAATCGAAGATAAAGAAAGATGACTACAAATCTTTTTATAACCAAGTTTCAAGTTACTATGATGAACCTTTAACAACAATTCATTTTAAAGCTGAAGGAGTCGTAAATTACACTGCACTTCTATATTTACCCAAAACACAGCCTCAAGATCTTTATCATCCAGATCGAAAAAACAAACTAAAGCTGTACGTAAATAAAGTATTTATTTCTGATAAATTAGATGCATTAATTCCTGCCTGGTTGAGATTTATACCAGGTGTAGTAGATACTGAGGATCTGAGTTTAAATATCTCAAGAGAAATTTTACAAAATAATGCAGTAATTAATAAAATATCTAATGCTATTACAAAAAGAGTTCTTAAAGAAATTCAAGAATTAAAGAAAAAAAAACCTAATGAATTTCAAGAATTTTGGAAAAATTTTGGACCTGTTATTAAAGAGGGACTATATGAATTTAACGACTTTCATGATCAAATATTTGAGTTCTCAACATTTAACTGTTCTGAAAAAGAGGAGATGATTACATTAGATCAATACATAACTGATTTTTCTAATGATAAAAAGAAAATCTATTACATATCAGGTGAAAATAAGGGCAACCTTCTTAACAGTCCTCAAATGGAATTATTTAAAAATAAAAAAATAAATGTTCTGTTAATCACAGATCCAGTTGACGAATTCTGGATGCCAATGAAAATGAAATTCAAAGAGTATGAGTTTACATCTATTACTAAAGGTGAAGTAGATATAGAGGACAAAAAAGATTCAAAAAAAGGAAAAGAAGAACCTAAAGAAGATAAAGATTTTGTTGGATTTTTAAAAGACAATCTTAAAGATAAAGTTAAAGATGTTAAAATTTCTAAGAGATTAACTACAAGTGCTTCATGTTTGGTTGCTGATGAGAATGATATGGATATGCATTTAAAAAAATTGATGGCTGCTAATAATCAAAATATTTCTGACGAAAAAAGAATTCTAGAAATTAATATTAATCATGAATTGGTTAATAAGCTAAAGTCTTTAGACAAAAACCAAAAAGATAAATTTTGTGAAATTCTTTATGATCATGCAAAACTGATGGAAGGTGAAAACCTAGACGACCCAAAAAAATATACTAATTTAGTCTCAAAACTTGTATCTCTATGAGTGATCAAGTTAATTTAGAAAATTCCCAAGAAGTAGAGTATGTCTCAAAGACGTTAAATGTAATCATGTGCGATGGTGGTAGTGGTGATCTCGGCCATCCAGCTGTTTATTTTAAAATCGATAAAAAACAAGAAGTTGTTTGTAATTATTGTAATAAAAAATTTATCAAAAAAGACTAACTTTTTTTTTCTTTATTAACTTCTCTAACTAAAAAATCTCTAAGAGCCTCAATTTTTTTAGAACCTTTTAGTTCAGGGGGATATGTAAAATATATAATAGTCTTAGGAGTGTCGGCATTTGGCAAAATGGGAACAAGATTATTATTGGATATTCTCATATATTCAGGTAATGCTCCAATCCCTGCCCCTCCTCCAATAGCTCTCATAACTCCATACATATTTGAGATAAAGAGTGTTTTAACTTTTTTATTTTTAGGAAGTAAGTCCAAAATACAATTTACATCTGGAATAGATGGTTCAACACTATCTCCAAAAGCAACAATCTTATGATTTGGTAGTTCACTGACATCCTTTGGAATTCCAAATTTTTCTATGTATTCTGGGGAGGAATAAATCTTAAATTGAAATTCATAAAGTGGAAACCTAATCAGATCCATTTGGGTAGGTTCTGTCAGCCTCAAAGCAACATCAGCCTCACCTTGGGCCAAATCAGTATACTTGTTTTCAATAATTATTGAGACATCTATCTCTGGGTATGAATTTGTAAATTTTTCAATTCTAGGCGCTAACCATGTTGTGCCAAATGCAACTGTCGCAGCTATAGTAAGTGGCCCAGTAGGCTTCTCTTTAGACTCTGTCAATTTAGCTTCAGTGAGAGCTATCTTACCAAATATGTCGTGAGCAGTTTTAAATAAAATTTTTCCCTGTTCAGTTAGTGTCAGTCCTCTTGCATGTCTTTTAAATAGTGAGACCTTCAAATCTCTCTCAAGAGCACTTATTTGTCTGCTAATAGAAGAATGACTAATATTCATTTTATGAGCTGCTTCAGATATATTAAGATCTAAAGCAACATTATGAAAAATTTTTAATTTATCCCAGTCCATGATTTATATTCGCTTGCTTAAATATATTTATACTATCGATTTTCTTATTAAACAATGACCAGTCATCATTATTATCAATATCATGCCAGATTTTTTCTATTTCATCATACAGAAGTGTTTCCTTTGGAATTTGAGTCAAAGACTTAACATCTAGATTATTGAAAATTTCATGATTTTTAAAAATTGAATCTAAATCATAATTTTTATATTTCCGTTTAATTTCAGTTTGAATATTTAATCTTTGTCTTCCTCCTCTAAGGTCGTTGTATACCTCTTCGTAAAGATAAGGGCTCTTTAGTAATATTTCATAAACATCATTTAATAATTTTTGATTATGCAATTGCAATTTGCTGGGTTTAAGAGACAATCTTTTAAAGAATAGTTTTATAACTTCTTCATTATAAAGCTCTATATATTTTTTTACTTCTTCTATTATTAATTCTTTTTCTATAAATAGTGTCATGATTGAAGCTAATTGTTGAACGTTCCAAAAAATAGAATCAACTTGATTTGAAAATTTATAAAGACCGGAATGATCAAAATAAGCTGCTACTTTCTCTGGATCATATTTTTCCATCATACGATAAGGCCCGTAGTCAAAACTTTCTCCAGTTATGTTAATGTTATCAGTATTGAGAACGCCGTGGACAAAGCCAAAAATGTTATAAGAGGCAGCTAATTTTGCACAATTTTGAACGACTAAAGAAAAAAAATTCAAAGGTGTATTCTCCACATCATTAAAGGAAAAGTAATATTTTCCAACTGATTTTATCAATTTCTCTAAACTCTGATTATCTTGGTGATATGCATGATATTGAAAAGTACCAATCCTGATATGGGAATGAGAAATTCTTACTAAAACACTAGATCTTGTTGGGGAGGGTTCATCACCTCGATATAAATCTTCACCTGTTTCAATTAATGATAGAGGTCGAGAAGTTTTTAGGCCCATCGCTTCTAAATAAGAAGAACAAAGTACCTCTCTTACACCTCCTTTTAAAGTTAATCGACCATCGCCACTTCGAGAATAGACTGTTTTTCCACTGCCTTTAGTTCCTAAGTCAAATAGCTTTTTATCTTTGTAAAACTGGGCAATAGTAAACCCCCTACCATCTCCAATTTCAGGATTATAAACTCTAAATTGGTGGCCATGATATTTCATAGCTAAATTAGAGTTAGATGGTAAGTATTCACTCTCAAATTTTCCAAAAAGATTAACCCAGTCTTTGTTATTAAGTTTTGTAAATTCTTCAAAATTATTGTTACGGAATCTTATCTTATATTCTGGAAAACTTGGGGACTTGGATTTTTTATAGAATTTATCACTTAAAAATTTATATGGTGATAATAATTGAGTCTTTAGTTCTGATTTCAAAGGAATTCTTAATATATTTCTTTTTAAAATAAAAGTATCTATATTTTTCTTACGCTTAATATATTCTGTGTAAAATAGTCAAATGTTTGGATTGGAAATATTAAAAAGTAGGCTAAAAGATGCACCTAAAACGTCTGGTGTATACCTTTTTAAAAATAAAAAAGATATTCCAATCTATATTGGTAAAGCTATTAATATTAAAAGAAGATTATCTAATTATGGTAATCTACCAAAATTACCAAGGAGACTGCAAAAAATGGTGTCTCAGACGGTTAATATAGATTTTGAACTTACTGAGTCAGAGAGAAATGCACTTTTATTAGAAGCTTTACTTATTAAGAAATTTTCTCCTAGATATAACATTCGTTTAAAAGACGATAAAAGTTTTCCCTTAATTAAAATAACAAATGGGGCTTTTCCAAGACTAACTAGATTCAGGAATGATTTTTCAAATGAGGACAAAGTATTTGGGCCTTTTACATCGGCTTTGAAAACTGACAAAGTGATAAAGATATTACAAAAATCTTTTAAACTTAGAAGTTGTAATGACTCAGAGTTTAAAAATAGAACTAGACCATGTTTGCTTTATGACCTTAAACAATGTTCTGCTCCATGTGTAAGCAAAGTTGATGAAAATGAATACAAAAATCAGGTCAGTGATACCATAAAATTTTTTCAAGGTAGTCAGAAAAAAATATTTAATAAACTAGAGAAACAAATGGTTTATTTTAGTGAAAGTCAAAATTATGAAAAAGCTGCAGAATTAAGAGATAGCATTCAATCATTAAATTATATTATTAGAGAAGAAGTAAAAATAAGTACCCAAGAGACTAATTTTGATTATATCCATATTGATAATAAAAAACATTTTTCAATTTATATTGGTTTTATTAGATATGGGAGATATCTAGGAGGAAATTTAATATACTATTCTGATAAATTTGAAGAAGATATTGATCCTACCTCATTAATTATACAATTTTATTTAAAAAGTTTTAGGCCAAAAAAAATAATTATATCAAAAAAAATTCAAGGATATAACGAATTAAAATCTATTATGAAAGAAAACTACAAAATAGATGTATCTCTAAAAAGTAATAATATTGTAGGTATACAAAAAATATCAAATCTTACCGCTAAACGTAATGATAAAGAGGTAAGTCTTCAAAAACAAAAATATGTTAATAATCAAGAAATTTTAAACTTACTGAAGATTAAATTTAATATCAAAAATAATGTTGAACGAGTAGAAGCCTATGACAATAGTTTTTTCGGAAATAATTATGCGGTTGCTTCATATGTAGTATTTAATGAAGAGGGTTTCAGTATTAAGGACTCAAGAACTTATAAATTTAAAGACTATGATTTAAAAAAATTTGGTGATGCAGACTTAATGAGAAAAGTATTTAAATCTCGCTTTTCCAAAGATGATAAGATTTTACCTGATATAATAATTATAGATGGTGCGCAACCTTACTTAAAGATATGTCAAGAAGCTATCAATGAAAGTGGTATAAACGAAAATATTAAATTAATTGGTGTTTCTAAAGGTTTTAAGAGGGATTTCAGGTTTGATAGATATCATTTAATAGATGAGAAAAATTTATCTTTAAAAGATAATCCTCAAATAGAGGGATTTATTCAAAAAATGAGAGATCAAGCTCACAAACTATCTAAAAAAAATAGTATGAAAAGGATGTCCGATTCATTAAAAACTAGTTTTTTAGATGACATAGATGGCATAGGAAAAGTAAAAAAAATGAGAGTTATCAATTTTTTTGGAAGTGTGCAAAATTTAAAGCGGGCAAATAGAGACGAGTTAACTCAAATAAAAGGTTTAAATTCAAAAAATATAAAGGCTATATTAGATAAGATAAATGGCTAGGATCTACACAATACCTAATATAATAACTTTTGTTAGAATTATATTAATACCCATAATTTTATATTTACTTTTTTCAGATAACTCTAATGTTGTTCTTATAGCTGGGTTATTATTTATAGTTTCTTCAATATCTGATTATTTTGATGGATATTTAGCTAGAACTTTAAATCAATCTTCTAAACTTGGTACGTTACTAGATCCGATTGCTGATAAACTTTTAATTGCTGCGGTTATCATTGTTTTAATTGATACAAGAGTCATTGCTGATGTTCATGTTATTCCTGCTATAATTATTTTGTTAAGAGAAATAGCAATTTCAGGCCTAAGAGAATTTTTAGCAAAATTGAATACTGATATGCCAGTTAGTAAGTTAGCTAAATATAAAACTACTTTTCAAATGGTTAGTTTATCTATTCTTATTATAAGCTTAGGTTTTGAGTTAAACGATTTCTTATGGAATTTAGGGTTAGTTACATTGTGGCTTGCTGCTATAATTACTTTGTTATCAGGATACAATTATGTAGCAAAGGGTCTAAAGCATATTTGAATATTACAATAAAATATTTTTCCTGGATAAGGGTTAAGCTAAAAAAAAGCCATGATCTAATTGAATTAGATAAAGCAATAAGTTTTAAAGAATTAAAGAATAACCTCATTTCAAAAGACCCAATATTTCAGGAAATATTTAAAGATGACAGTGTGAAGTACTTTCTTAACTTGAATGAGTTAAACGATAATGATCGAATATTAAATAACGGTGACGTTTTGGCTTTTCTGCCACCTGTCACAGGTGGATAATGATAAAAATTGTAAAAGAAAGTTTTGATCTAGAAAATGAGTTCAAAAACATATCTTCTAATAAAAATGGTGCGTATAGTTTTTTTTTGGGAACAGTAAGGTCTGATTTAAGTTTTTCAAATACTGAAATTAAAGGAATATATTTAGAATGTTACGAAGAATTGGCAATATCTCAGCTTGAAAAAATTAGACTACAAGCTTTAAAAAAATGGGATCTTAGTGAATGTTTAATAATTCACAGAATAGGAAGATTAAACTTGGGAGAAAAAATAGTTTTAGTAATTACTTCCTCTTCTCACCGATCAAACTCTATAGAGGCGTGTGAGTATGTAATTGATAGCTTAAAGATAGATGTTGCTTTTTGGAAATTTCATTTATTAGACAACGAAGAGAAAGAAATGGTCTATCAAAAAAATAAAGATAATAAAAAGATGTTAAAATGGAGAGAAATTATTAATTAATCGTTGTCTTCATAATTAGGATCTACTTCTTTCATATATAGACTTGAAATCTTAGTTGTAATATCTCCAACTTTAAAATTTTGATTATCAATTTTACCAACTGGGGTTACCTCGACAGCAGATCCTGTAAGAAAAATTTCCTCAGCTTTTGAAATTTCGTCTGGATATATATCTCTTTCAATTACGTTAATACCTTCATTTTTTGCAATTTCTATTACAGCTTGTCTCGTAATACCATTTAAAAAACAATCAGGTACAGGGGTATGAATTTCACCATTAATCACTAAAAAGATATTTGAACCAGTAGACTCACTTACTCTTCCTTTATAATCCAGCATCAAAGCATCGGTATAACCATTCTTTTCAGCCTCATGTTTACTTAAAGTGCAAATCATATATAGACCAGCTGCTTTAGTGTCTGTTGGTATACAATCTGGAGGAGGTCTTTTCCAAACAGCTGTTTGAAGAGATATTCCTTTTAATCGATCTTCTTGAGTAAAATAACTAGGCCATTCCCAAGTAGCAACCGCTACATTAATCTTATTTTTTTGAGCAGATATAGCCATCATTTCACTTCCTCTCCAAATTACAGGACGAACGTAACCGTACTTTATATTCATTTTTCTAATAGTTTCCTCGTGGGCTCTATTTATCTCATCTTTAGAATAAGGTACATCGATGCCCATTCTTTGAGCAGAAAAAAACAACCTATCAGTATGTTTTTCTAATTGATAAATTTTTTCCCCATAAACTCTTAAACCTTCAAAAACACAACTTCCATAATGCAAACCATGGTTAAGTACGTGAGTAGTGGCATTTTGCCATTCAACAAATTCACCGTTATACCAGATAAAACCAATTCTCTTATCAAAGGGGATAATTTCCATAATTCGAAATAATGTAATATTATTTATTAAAATTCACAATATAATTATATTTATATCTTATGAATTTAAGTTTTGCCGATACTTTATATTTTAAAAAAGAAAATACTTTAGAGATAATTTTAGGTTTACATAGATCTTATAAATCTCTTCAAAGAGAGATCCAAATTTGTTG
>CACKAZ010000007.1:0-73314 GCA_902598275.1 uncultured Alphaproteobacteria bacterium | reverse complement strand
TTTCTTTTTTGGATTTTTTGATATTACTTTTTTCTTAGTCATTTTTTAACTATTTATAAAACTTATTGTTTTTTCAATTTCATTATAAGGATCTTCACTAAATTTAGGTGATGCAAATCTACACAGCCTTCGAACTTCATTAGAAAATAGTAAATTTTTTGCAAAATTCAATCCCTTAGAGTCTAATTCTGCATAAATCTCAATAGTTGTTGATTTGAAAAGAGTTTTTCTAATAACTAAATCTCGGATTTCTTTAAATTTACCATCAAATTTAGCAGTTGCTATTAAATCATAGACTCTTTCCCTTTGAGATTGATTTTCAATAAAGAATATAATTAAAGCGGCAGAAAATTTTGACTTTAAATCAAATTTAAGTTCTAGATTTTGAGTGTTAGAAATATTACTAGCATTTTTACTAATTTTTCCTGAATTGATATTATTAAAATGTTTAGTAAGAATTTTTTTTAAATCAGGATTGGATATATTTGTAAGTAAACTTTTTAATACTTTTGATCCTTTAAACTGCCTCTCTATGTCTCTACTTTTATTAAATTTCTCTAAATACTTTTCTATTAGTTCTTCGATAGACAATGGTTGATCTATAAGTCTACTTAATGTGTCAGACATATCTAACTCTATAAGTTGATCTGGGTCAAAATTTTTTGGCAATAATACAAATTTAATTCCAAGTTCAAAATTTTTATCACCAAGTAAATTATTCATTAATCTTATAGTGGCATTTCTTCCAGCTACATCTCCATCAAGGCATACTATTATCTCAAAACCTTTTTTAGTTATTTCAATTAATTTCTCATGATTTATAGATGTTCCTAGTGGAGCTACACAGTTTTTAAAACCATATTGTTCTAATTTAATAACATCAAAGTAACCTTCGACAATAATTATTTTTTTACTATATTGTTTATTAAGTATTTTTTCATTAAATAATATTTGTTTTTTTTTAAAAATTTTAGTTTCAGCTGTATTAATATACTTTGGTAAACTGTCGTCAATCACCCTACCACCAAAACCTAGAGTTTTATTTTGCATGTTAAGTATAGGAACCATAATTCTATTTGAAAAAAATAATTTAGAATTTTTATTTTTACTAAAAATACCAGCAGCTAATAAATTATTTACATCAAAATTATTTAAGAGTTTTTTTTGAAGATCAAATGAATTTATTGATGATCCTAATTCAAATTTTTGAATCATATCCATATTGAATTTTCTTTTTTTTAATAAATAATCTAAATGTTTGCTAGAATTTAATAAATTATGATGAAATATGTCTTTTGTGAATGAGTTAATTTCGTAGATAATATTATTTAATTTTGATGATTTAAAACTTAATTCAATACCTGCTTTATCAGCTAGTTCATATAAAGCATCTTTAAAACTATATCCTTTCACTTTAATTAAAAAATCGATTACATTACCGTGTTCTCCTGTACTAAAACAATGGAAAATTTTCTTTTCTTCATTAACAGAAAATGATGGTGTTTTTTCCTTTTTAAAAGGGCTTAGGCCAAAATAATTACTACCTTTTTTCTTTAAAGGAACTGATGAGTTAATAATTTCAACTATAGAAGTTCTGTTTATAACTTCTTTGATGTTATCATCTGTCATTCTTTAAAAATATGTTTGATAATTTTAGAAGCTAAATTCATATCAATTTTATTATTATAATTTTGCTTCAAAAAACCCATTATTTTACCAAAATCTTTATTTCCTAAATTATTTTCTTTGATATGATTAAATATAATATTTTTAGTAGAGTCTTCATCCATCAAAGTAGGAAGAAAATCATTCAGGTAATTAATATCAAATTCTAAGTCATCGATTTTACTTTGAACTTTTGCCTGTAAGGCAAATTCCAATGATTCTTTTTTTTGTTTTAGTTGGGTCTTAATAATTTTGTATACGTTTTCATCAGATAACTTGATCACATCCCTATCTAGATTCTCTTTAATTAGAAAATTTTTCAACTCAGAATAGATATACCTTGCTATTGAAAGTTTTTTCTTATCTCCACCTTTTAAAGCACTTTTAACGTCTTCAGAAATTTTTTTTGCCAAACTCATTTGAATTTCCCCTTTAATAATATACTAATACACATGATTTAATATGACCGTATTAGATAATAAAATAAAACTTATTTATCAAAACGGTTACCTAATTTATAATAAAAAATATATTTTCAAAGGTAAGTTTCTATCAAAAGAAGACTCTAAGATAGCTGAAATCTGCTTCAATACCAGTATGACTGGTTATCAAGAAATTTTAACTGACCCTTCATATAAATCCCAATTTATAAACTTTACCTTTCCGTTAATAGGAATAGTTGGATGTAACGACGAAGACTATGAATCTTGGAAAATACATGCTTCTGGTCTTATAAGTAATGAATTATTTGAACAAAGTTCAAATTGGAGAGCTCAAACTAGTTTTGCAAAATGGATTCTGGACCAAAATTCTTGTGCTTTTTTTGATTTAGATACAAGGTCTTTAACGAAAATTATAAGAAATTATGGACCGAAAAATATTATGTTGTGTTCTGAGGATTACTTTAAAACTAAAAATATCGAAGAAATTTGTAATGAAATAGATCAAAGTCTGCCTTTAGAAGAAAATGATGTAATCAAAGATTTTACATCAGAGTTGAATATAAAAAAGCAAGAAACAAAGAAAAAAAAATACTCTATTGCTTTTTTGAACTTTGGTGCAAAAGATAATATTAAGAAAAATTTATCCTCTAGAGATTGTAATATTGAAGAGTTTGATATGCATTTTAAAGCTGAAGAAATAATAAACAATGGGTTTAATGGTATTTTTTTAAGTAATGGGCCAGGTGATCCCAAAAAAGTTTATGAAAATATTAAACCAGAATTAACTAAGTTACTTAATAATAAAATCCCAACATTTGGCATATGTCTAGGTCATCAAATTCTAAGCCTAGCATTTAATGCTTTAACCGCTCGAATGGAAAAAGGTCATCGAGGAGGAAACCATCCAGTAAAAAACTTAGATACAAACAAAGTAGAAATTACATCTCAAAATCATGGATTTGTTGTTCTAGAAAAAAATTTTCCATCTAACCTTCAAATTACTCATAAATCATTATTTGATAAAACTATAGATGGGATGAAATGCAAAGATCAACCTCTGTTCTCAGTTCAATATCATCCAGAGTCTAGTCCTGGACCTCACGATAGCAGATATCTTTTTGACGAATTTATAAATTTAATGGATAAGAATGCCAGCTAGAAGAGATATATCTAAAATATTAGTAATTGGCTCAGGCCCAATAGTTATAGGGCAGGCTTGTGAATTTGATTACTCTGGTAGTCAGGCATGTAAGGCTCTTAAAAGAGAAGGTTATGAGGTTGTGTTAATTAACTCTAATCCCGCTACCATTATGACAGACCCTGAGTTTGCAGATAAGACTTATATCGAACCTATTGATAAAGAAATTGTTAAAAAAATAATTGATAAAGAAAAACCCGATGCAATTTTACCAACAATGGGAGGTCAAACAGCTCTTAATATCATAAGAGAATTAAACAAAGATAATTATTTTGAAAATAGTCCTATAAAAATCTTAGGAGCTAGCCCTAAGTCTATCGATGTTGCTGAAGATAGAAAGTTATTTGCTGAGGCAATGTCTGAAATTGGACTTCAGACTCCATTCAGCATTATAGTTGATGATAAATCTGATCTAAATAAAATGCTCAATGAAGTTAGTTTCCCGATAATTTTAAGACCTTTTTATACTCTTGGAGGAACAGGTGGTGGAATTGTTTACGATAAAGATGAGTTTATTTCTAAAGTCAAAAACGCTATTGACTTAAGTCCTGTATCGCAGACTCTTGTGGAAGAGTCACTAATTGGTTGGAAAGAATTCGAATTTGAAGTAGTAAGAGATAAGTTAGATAATTCAATAATAGTCTGTTCCATAGAAAATTTAGATCCTATGGGAATACATACAGGCGATAGTATAACCATAGCTCCAGCACTCACACTAACAGATAAAGAATATCAAAAATTGAGAAATCAAAGTATCGCGATACTAAGAAAAATAGGTGTAGAGACTGGTGGTTCTAATGTTCAATTTGCTGTAAATCCAAAAAATGGAAGAATTTTAATTATAGAAATGAATCCTAGGGTCAGTAGGTCTTCTGCCTTAGCATCCAAGGCCACAGGTTTCCCAATTGCTAAGATAGCAGCTCTCTTAGCAATTGGCTACACGTTGGATGAGTTAGAAAATGATATAACTAAAGTAACTCCAGCAAGTTTTGAACCAGTAATTGATTATATTGTGACAAAAATTCCAAAATTTAATTTTGAAAAATTTCAAGGAACTCCTAGTGAGTTAAATACTGCTATGAAATCAGTAGGTGAAATTATGTCTATAGGCAGAACTTTCAAAGAGTCACTTTTAAAAGGATTCTATTCGATAGAATCTGATAACTTTGGTTTGGATATTAGTCACGAATTGTTAAATCTAAAAGATGAGAATTTAAAAAATCTACTGACAAAACAAAGACCTGATAGGTTATTAATAGTTGCAGAAGCTATAAGACGTAAAATATCATTAAATGAAATAAGTGAGTTAACACATATAGATTTATTTTTTTTAAGAGAAATCAATGAAATTATCAATATCGAGCAGCTGTTAGTAAAGGCAGGGAATAACTTAGATAAAAATTTATATACAATAGCAAAAAAAACTGGATTTTCAAATTACCACATAAGTAATTTAACAAAAATAAATATAAATGAGATTTACATTCTTCAAAAAAATAATAATTTAAAGACAATATTTAAGAGAGTAGATACATGTGGAAATGAATTCGACTCTTCTACTGCTTACCTTTATTCAACTTTTACATCTGAAATAAACGAATTTAGCTGCGAGTCTAGACCGGTTGATAAAAAAAAGATTATAATTCTTGGTTCTGGCCCTAACAGAATTGGTCAAGGAATTGAATTTGATTATTGTTGTGTCCAAGCTGTAAAATCTTTTCAGAAACTTGACTATGAAACAATTATGATCAATTGTAATCCTGAGACTGTTTCAACTGATTATGATACTTCAGATAAGCTGTATTTTGAGCCTTTGGATTTTGAATATGTCAAAAATATAATTGATAAAGAAAATGAGACTGGAGACGTAGAGGGTGTAATAGTACAATTTGGTGGACAAACCCCCCTAAGAATAGCCAACAAACTCAGAGAATATAATTATAAGATACTCGGAACTTCTTTCGAAGCAATAGATATATCAGAAGACAGAGAGAGATTTCAAAAATTAATCAATAAAGTAGGTTTAAAACAACCTAAGAGTGATATTTCTTTGGGGACAAAAGAACTTGTTGCCAAGTCCTCTAAACTAAAGTTTCCTATTTTACTTAGACCCTCATATGTCTTGGGTGGAAGAATGATGGAAAAAATGGCTCACATAAACGATGTTCAAGATTACATAGATCAAAACTATTGGGCATTAGAAAATAATGTAATTTTAATTGATGAATTTCTTCAAAATGCAAAAGAGGTTGATGTTGATGTATTAAGAGATAGTCAAGGTAATACTATGATAGCTGGTATTATGGAACATATTGAAGAAGCTGGTATTCATTCTGGTGATAGTGCTTGTAGTATACCCCCCTTCTCTCTTAATGGAAAAGTGATATCCGATATTAAGAAATTTAGCATATCTCTTGCAACTGAATTAAAGACAATTGGTTTAATGAATATTCAATATGCTATCAAAGATGATGAAATTTTTATTCTTGAAGCAAATCCAAGAGCAAGTCGAACCATTCCATTTCTTGCCAAGGCAATAGGAATACCATTTATTAAAATAGCAGCTGAATTAATTGTTGGTAAAACTTTATCTAGAGAATATCAGGAATTTGATAATAGCTCTTTGCCATATTTTGCAATCAAAGAGGCTGTTTTTCCATTTAACAAATTCCCAAATACTGATGTCATTCTCGGACCAGAGATGAAAAGCACTGGTGAAGTTATGGGAATTGATGAGGATTTTTATTTAGCTTATTTAAAAAGTCAAATTGGTGCTGGTCAGAAACTTAATGATATAAAAAATATATTTATATCTGTTAAAGATGAGGATAAACAAAGTGTATCTGAGATTGCAAAATCATTCACAGATAATGGATATAATTTATTTTCTACGAAAGGCACACACAACTATTTAATGAAAGAGGGAATTTCTTCAAATCTAGTTAATAAAGTGGCTGAGGGATCACCCCATGTGGTCGAATATATTAAGGAAAATAAGATAGATTTAGTAATCAATACTACTGAGGACAAACAGGCAATAATTGATAGTTTTACAATAAGAAGAACATCTGTGGATCTTAATATTCCATATTATACCAACCTGAGAAGTGCAAAAATATTAATAAAATCACTGATAACATTAAAAAATAAGCCGATTTCTGTAAAACCTATACAAATTCATCATTCTTATTAATTTAAAAATTCATTTGTAATAACTAAGAAAATTCAATATTTTCTACAACTTAATAAAAATGGAAAAAATACCAATGACAGAAGAGGGGCAAAAAAAACTCCTTGATGAACTAAAGCATCTTAAAACTGTTGAAAGGCCAATCATTATAAAAGCTATAGCTGATGCTAGAAGTAATGGAGATCTCTCTGAAAATGCTGAGTATCACGCTGCTCGTGAAAAACAGAGTTTTATTGAAGGTAGAGTAGCTGAAATAGAGAGTATAATCGCTCAAGCTGAACTGATAGATGTATCAAAACTTTCAGGAAATATAGTAAAATTTGGGGCCACAGTATCGATAATTAATTTAGATAACGATAAAGAGTCAAAGTATCAACTAGTTGGAGAAGTAGAGGCTGACATTGAACAAAAAAAAATATCTGTCACTAGCCCTATAGCGAGAGCACTAATTGGAAAAAAAAAGGGTGACTACATAGAAGTTTCTACACCAAAAGGTATAACTTCATACGAAATTAAGTCAGTAAGATTTAAATAATTAAATTTGAATAAATTAAATATAATTACCATCAGCGAAGGTGCTGCTGGTATGAGAAGCCAGATAGAGGGATTGGCGAGCTTAATATCTGAGGACTATAAAAACTTTGATTTAAAAATAAAATCTTTTTTTAAATACCTTCCAATTGAATTAATACCTACAAGTAGTTTAGCTTATAAAAATTTATCTTTATTGAAAATTAAAAAAAATACAATTCTTATTAGTTGTGGTAAAAAAAGTGTAAAAGCATCGATTTATTTAAAAAAAAAATATAAAAATCTTATTTTTAATATTCATATTCAAAATCCAAAAGTTAATCATAATTTATTTGATCTAATAATTTGTCCAGAGCATGACAATTTAGATTTGGAGAATTGTATTTCAACAATGCTGGCATTACATAATATAAAATTTAAAAAAAATATTAGAAGCAAAAAAACAATTAGTTTTATAATTGGTGGACCTAATAAATACTTTAAATTTAATAGTCAAACACAGAAAAAAATTTTTAAAGAAATTAAATTTTTAGGTGAAAAGTTTAAAGTAAACATAATTCCATCCAGAAGAACTCCAAATAGCTTCATAGAAGAGTTATCAAAAATTAATATGAAAAACGTATGTATATTTGATGATTTATTTAACCCTAAAGAATATGGAAAGCTTTTATCACAGGCTCAGTTACAAATTGTAACTTGGGACTCAATATCTATGATATCTGAAGCTATATCATCTGAAGCTGGTACATTTTTATTTAAGTTTGAAGAGGATTTGTGCCCCAAAAGATATCATCAATTTTTTGATAAAATCAGAAGTAACAATTTTGCTCAATTCTATAATCAAAATATAAAACCATATGAAATTTCTATAAGTGAGTACAATAAAGCACTAAAAACTAAGATCTTGAATAAGATACAATCTAATTTAAGGTTTATTTCTGAAGATGCTTAAGGAATCAATTTTAAATCGTTGTGTAACATACTCTGATCCTTTCCCTCATTGGGAACTAGACTCTCCTTTTACAAATGAGCTTATAAACGAGCTTAATGATGTAAATATATCTGATGCACCAAGGTCTTTTGATGGTACTAGAGCTGCAGATGCTGGTGGGGATGGTTTGGATGGTAAGCTGAGAGTCTTCCTAGAAAGCGATAATTCAGAAAACTTATCTAATGGATTGGGATTAATTGAAGATTTGAGAGACAAAGATGTTATTGAGTCTATTCAAGATAAAATCAAAAAAGATCTCTCAAATAGTTTTATTAGGATTGAATATATTTCTGATCGTAAGGGATTTTGGCTAAAACCACATTTGGACATAAAGGAAAAACTTATGACAATGATGTTGTTTATTAACACGTATGATGAGTCAGAGAAACTTGGAACAGATTTTTATGATACCAATATGAAACTTGTTAAGACCGTCCCTTATAGACATAATACAGGATATTTTTTTGCTTCAGGCAACAATACATGGCACGGACTTGAAAAAAAAGAAATTAAAATTGAGAGAAGATGTATGCAAATTAATTATGTAACTTTTCCAACTAGTTGGCCAATAAATGGCTGATATTAATAATGTAATAATTATAGGATCAGGTCCAGCAGGTTATACTGCTGCCATATATGCTGCTAGAGCTAATCTAAAACCCATTTTAGTGAGTGGATTTCAACCAGGTGGTCAACTTACAATAACAACTGATGTAGAAAATTATCCAGGATATGAAGACCCTATTCAAGGACCTTGGTTAATGGATCAAATGCAAAAACAAGCTGCTCACGTTGGTACTGAAATTATCAATTCACAAGTAACTGAAGTTTTTTTAAATGAAGAAGTAAAAAAATTAAATTTAGATAATGGCACAACTCTAAATGCAAAAACTGTGATAATAAGCACTGGAGCTCAAGCGAGATGGCTTGGTTTAGAAAATGAGTCTAAATTTCAAGGTCATGGACTATCAGCTTGCGCCACTTGTGATGGTTTTTTCTTTAAAGATAAAGAAGTTGCTGTAATTGGTGGAGGAAATAGTGCAGCTGAAGAAGCTTTATTTCTAACAAAGTTTGCAACTAAAGTTTATCTAATTCATAGAAGAGATAAACTAAGAGCAGAAAAAATATTACAAGATAGACTAAAAGAAAATTCAAAAATTGAATTCATATGGAACAGTGAAGTAACTAAGTTTAATGGTAATGATGATTTAGAATCAATAGATTTACTCAATAAAAAAGATAATCAAACCTCAACTCTAAAAATAGATGGTGTATTTATTGCAATAGGGCACGATCCGGCAACACAATTATTTAAAGGTCAATTAAAGATGGATGATGGAGGATATATCATCACAGATCCAGATAGCACAAAAACTTCTATTGATGGTGTATTTGCTGCAGGAGATGTAAAAGATAAAATTTACAGACAGGCTGTTACAGCTGCTGGTATGGGATGTATGGCAGCATTGGAAGTTGAGAAATATCTAGATTGATTTTTAGCCTTGTCTGGCTTTCATTCTAGGGTTTGTTTTGTTGATCACATATAACCTACCCTTTCTTCTAACCAGTTGATTATTTTTATCTCTGGTTTTAGCTGTTTTAAGAGAACTTTTAATTTTCATAATTTAATGTATTAGTTATTAATAAGGCAAAATCTATGTTAATTAATGAAAAAATCAACAAAATTAAAGAGGATTTTTCGTTTTTTGATAATTGGGAGGACAAATATCAATATTTAATTGATTTAGGAAAAAAACTCCCTGTTCTTGATGATAGCTATAAAACTGAGGAATATCGTGTACAAGGATGTACATCGAATTTATGGATGGTACCAGAATTTATTGATGGAAAAATTAATCTTTCCGGCTCAAGTGACTCTGTAATTGTAAAAGGTTTGTTTTATTTAGTTTATTATACTTACAATGAGGAAACTCCTGAAACTATTATAAATAATCCGTTATCTTTTTTTGAAGAAATCGGCCTCTCCGATCATTTAGGACAATCAAGGTCAAATGGTCTTAATTCACTTAGAAAAAAAATAATATCTATCGCGACAGAATTATCAAAT
Organism: uncultured Alphaproteobacteria bacterium; assembly: GCA_902598275.1. Taxonomy (GTDB): domain Bacteria; phylum Pseudomonadota; class Alphaproteobacteria; order HIMB59; family HIMB59; genus HIMB59. The sequence goes on along the minus strand of CACKAZ010000007.1, from coordinate 63,228 downwards.
AAATAAATTTTATTGATTATAAAGTATGTTAGTTTCTCAGTATGAGTTTGATTAAGTTACTAATTTCAATTTCATTTATATTATTTTCTAATAATTTATATTCAAAGGAGGATGTTATTAATTTACAACTTAAAGACGGTATCGTCAAAATCAAGACCTTCGAAGATAAGGCACCCAAGCATGTTAAGCAAATTACTGATCTAGTCGCAAAAGGTAGTTACGATGGAGTAGTTTTTCATAGAGTTATTGATGGATTTATGGCTCAAACAGGAGATGTTCAATTTGGTAACTCTGACTCAGATAATTTTGATTTAAGAAGAGCTGGCACAGGTGGATCCGGTAAAAATATTGAGGCTGAATTTAATGATTTACCCCACAAAAGAGGTACGTTGAGTATGGCTCGATCTCAAGATCCTAATAGTGCTGACAGTCAGTTTTTTATATGTTTTGGAGATACACCACACCTAGATGGGCAATATACTGTTTGGGGTGAGGTAATCGAAGGTATGGAATTTGTTGATGCAATAAAGATGGGTGATCCCGTAAAAAATGGTTTAGTGGATGATCCTGATAAAATTATTAAAATGTGGATTGAGTAAAAAATTAGTTTTGAGTAATTTTTAATTCAATTCTTCGATTTTCTTTTAGGTCATCTTTTGTATCACCTAAATTTATGGGTTGATACTCACCGTATCCATTTGCTGAGAGTTTATTAGCAGGTATACCTTGTTGAATAAGAAATTTAACTACTTCTAGTGCTCTAGCATGTGAAAGCTCCCAATTAGAGGGGAATTGAGCTGTTGAAATAGGTACTTTATCTGTATGCCCATCTATTTGTAGTATCCAATTTAAATCAGATGGAATTGACTCAGTAACTTCAATAATTGTTTTGGTAATAAGAGATAAAGCTATCCTGCCTTCATCTTGAAAATTTGCACTTCCAGAGTCAAATAATATTTCTGACTGAAAAATAAATCTATCTCCTTTGATCTGAACATCTTCTCTATCGGCTAAGGCTTCAGATAATTTTCCAAAAAATTCTGATTTGTACTTTTGCAGCTTGAATAGCTCACTTGTAAGTACTCTATTTAACCTATCTCCTAGTTCCCCAAGTTCCATTTCGTTTTGTGCTATTTCAGCTTCTTTTGACTCTAATAAGTTATTCAAAAGGTTAATTTCATTACTGAGTATTTCAATATCTAAAGCTAAATTAGATATTAAATTTAAAGCCTCAGCTAAATCAGTTGATTGTATTAATGTTTCTTCCTCTAATGAAGATATTTTGGTTTGTAATTCTTGATTAATATCTTCGGATGAACTTAAAGACTCAAGTAGATTTTCTATTCTACTTTGAGATGCTCCAATTTGTCCAACTAGCTCACTATTTTCTCCACCAAGTTTAATTAAATCAGCCTTTAATTGTTTTTGTTGCTCATTTAAATCAGACAGGTTTTGTTGAAGAGTTTCTCTATCAGATAAAGATAAGGATAGCTCTTCAGTAATTTTAGCAATAATTGTATTTAATTTATCTATATCAAGTGACTGGTCTTGAATTATAGTGTCTTGTGCAAGAATTTGAGATTGTTTAGAGGATATTTCTTCATCAAGTTTTTCAATAAGATTTTGTCTATCAAGTAATTCAATCTCTTTATCTGTTAGGGTTACATCTTGTTCAACTATAGTCTCATCTTGGATGTCAATAGTCTTTTCTAAACTTTGAATTTGCTGGTTTTTTCCTACAACTAAGTCACCCAGATAAACTTGCGCTACTGTAAAAAGTAAAACAATAAAAATTATAACCATTAATGTGGATGCCAATACATCCACAAATCCAGGCCAAATTATATTATCGTTGTCTGAACTTTGAGTTTTTGAGAGATAGCTCACTTTTTGTCTAGGTCTTTTATAGACTTACTTACAGACTTAAGCTCTGTAATAACCTCTTTTCTTAATTCATCACTAGAATATTTCATTCCTTCAACTAGATCATCAAGTTTAGAAGAAATGTTTTGGGCCAAAGATGAATTATCAGAATTTTGACTAATTTTTTTAACATTTGGGCTAGATCTATAAAAAAGGCGAATTTGATTTTCACAGAATTCATAGTAACTCTGTTTGACACCTCTAGTAATTATTTCATATAGCCCTAATATCAAAGAAGTTACTAATCCAAATAATGAAGAACTAAAAGCAATAGTCATTCCTGATAAAGGCGACTTTAATCCATCTTTTAAATTGTTAAAAAATGCCCCAAAGTCCTGTTGTTCAATTGTTAAACCATCAATGACATTTGAAACACTACCTATAGTCAAAAGTAATCCATAAAAAGTTCCAATTAATCCTAAAAAGATAGCCAAATTGATAAGGTACTTAGATATATCACTGCCACTTTCTATAGATGATAAAAGATCGTCAAGTATCTCATCAAGTGTTTTTGTGATAGTTTTGTTTGCTGTTGTTATTCCTAAATTATTTGCAATTGATTTTGTCATTGGGTAATTATCTAATGACGAATCGTTAAGTTTTAACTTTCCAAAAGCCACAGAATTCATGAACCTAAATTCAGAACTCAATGAAAATATTTTAAAGGAATAAAGGAGAAACCCTATTACAAGTGTTAGGAGAATTATCCCGTTTATGTAAGGATTAGCATCAAAATAAATTTTAATTTCCTCATAACCTATTACCAATATTATCACAATTAAAATGGAGAATAATAGATAAGCTAGAAAATTTTTAGTCATCACATATAAAAATAAACAAATTTAGAAAATTAACAATTGGATTATTTTTATTAAATTTAGAAATTTCTATTGTAAATCAAGTAAAAATTATTTGTACCAGGATTAACTGAGTCTAATCCTGCATTTGAAATGTGATGAGATCCTATACCAAATCTAGATTCTTTAGATATACTGTAAAATACATTCACTTCTGATTTAAATTGAAGAGCATTACCCAAGTCTTTACCATCACCATTACTATATATGCCCGCTGATGAAGAAAGGTTCAAATATATTGAGTCAGGTCCAAGATTTGTTTCAAATCCCCCATAAAACATTGATGCACTTTTAGCTGTAACAAAGCCTCCAATGACTGGATTAATTGTAAAAATATTCAATAAATCTATTTCGTTATTAGATATGTGATAATTTAGACCAAACAGATTAGTTGTATTATCATCGTCATAATCATAAGTGCCTCCAAAAATTGAATAGCTATTTGCACTAACAGTTAAGTTTGAAGAAAGAGCGTAAAATAAAAAGGCTAATAAAAATTTTTTCATGTAAACATACCATACATCATCAACTTAAAATGTAAATGGTGGGCGTGACAGGATTCGAACCTGTGACCCCTTGCGTGTCGAGCAAGTACTCTAACCAGCTGAGCTACACGCCCATAAATTTAGGGCAAAAATACTTTTAAATTAAATAATAGATTAGTAAATAAAATTCCTAATTAAATTTTTTTAATTGAAAAACAAGTTTTAATTCACTTAATTTAAGCCAGTTTAGTATAAGGAAATATATTATTAGACCAATAAGAATTTGAATTAACAGGTCAAAATATATATTTAGATATATAATTTTTTTAATGAATAATATTGAAATATACATACTAAAAGCGCTTAGTAAAATCTTAATTAATTTATTAGTATCCAATATAATTATTTTTTTGAAAAAACTGTTAAAATGTTTTTTTAAATAATAAATTTGAATAAATAAATTTAACCATACGCTTATAGCACCAGCTAAAGCTAATCCAATTACACCTAAAGGCTTGTAGAATAAAAAACATAAAATTAGATTACAAATAAAAGTAGGAACTGCTGCCCTAACTGGGTACTCAACTTTCTCATAAGAGTAAAATACTTGATTGAAAATCCTTGCGAGCATATAACCGGGCAATGAAAAAGAGTATATTAGTAAAATCTTCGATGTGATTAGCACATCATTATTACTAAATTCTCCCCTACCAAATAACACTCTAATAATTTCCTCACTTAGGATAAAAATGCCAAATGCACTAGGTATTGCAAAGAGAAAACAAAAAATAACAGTTTCATTGAAAGCTCTAGAATTCTTACTCTCATCACTAATATTTTTACTCAAGTAAGGAAGGAGTGTAAAAGACATGGCAACTGCAATTAGAGCAAACGGTAAATCAATTATTCTATCTGCGTAATATATTTGGCTTATTGCACCCTCACCTACTAAAGAAGCAAATAACATTGAGATAAAAATATTTAATTGAATAATACCAGAGCCCAGTAAAGTATATGAAAATCTTTTAAAGAATTTTTTTAGCTGACCAGATAGCTCGTTAATACTTTTTAATCCAGTACTCCAAAATATTTTAATTGCGCCTATGTTAATAAATAAAAGTATTAATTGAGTAAAACCTGCAACAATCATTGACCAAGCAAGTGCAAAGTGAGACTCAGATTTAAAAATAACTAATGATGAAATCATAAAAACATTTAGAATGACTGATAAAAAAGAAGGTAGAAAAAATTTTCCCTTAACGTTTAATACTGAACTCAATACTGACGACAAAGTTACAAATATTAAAAAAGGAAAAGTTATATTTAACAACTCATTTGCAAATAAAAATTGACTTTTATTTAATAAAAACCCTGGTGCTAGTATTGAAATTACTTGTTCACTAAATAAAAATATTAAAAAAGATATAAATAATGTAATTACAAAAAAAAAGTTAAAAATTATCCATATAAAATCTTTGGCCATTTTCGAATTTATTTTTTCTTGATTAACATATAGGGGTATAAAAACACTATTCATTGAACCCTCAGCAAAAATTCTTCTAAATAGATTTGGCAATCTAAAAGCAAAAAGAAATGCATCTGACATTAAGTTTGCACCTAAATAATTTGCAAAAAGTATGTCTCTAATGAAACCTGTAACGCGAGATCCAAAAATATTAGTTGAAATCTTAGAGAAATTACTAATTTTCATTGAGTTCAGGAAAATTCTTTTTCCAAAATCTCAATAATTTTACTTTGGTCAATAAAACCTGGAATAATTTGATTTCCTATGATTGTTGCTGGGCTTCCAGTAAATTTAAATTCATCGACGTAACTCTTATGAATTGCTAGAAAGTCTTTCACTTCTTGGGAGTCCATATCTTTTTTAAGTATTTGAAGATCAACGCCCTTTAGAAATAGATCTGCTAAAATATCCTCCATGTTTGATTTTCTTTCAGATGAATATAGATAGTTATGAACTGTTTTAAATTCACCTTGTAATGAGGAAGCTAAAGCAATAGTTGTTAAATCCTTTGAAAAATTACCTAAAATTGGCATTTGTATTATAACTATTTTTACTGAAGTATCCTCTTTCATCACATTAATTAATTCCTGGTGGTATTTTTCACAGTAGCCACAATTGTAATCGACAAATTCATAAATAACTTTTGTACCACTAGCATCACCTAAATACATAGGATGAGCTTGTAAATTTAAATTTTGTATGCTTGATATATTTTCTTTATTAATTTTTTCTTGTTCTAATTTATTTTGATTTAATTGGTATTCACGCAAAACATTTAAAATAAAATCTGGATTTTCCTCAATAAATTTCTTCATACTCTGATCAAATTCAAAGTTTGTTAAGTATTCTTTCATATCTTCTTTTTTTAGATAAGCACTAAGATCTTTTTCTTGAATAAAATTAATATTTTCCTCTAACTGTGTATTAGAACTATTTAAATCATTATCTGGAATGATTTTATTATTTTCTTGAAAAACAAAGTAGTAAGAGGCAATTATAACTATGGTTATTAATAAAATTAATAATAACGATCTAAGACCTGCAAAATTTCTTTTTTTTACATAAATACCCATAAGTCGAAAAATATAATATTTGAGTATTATTAAAGAGTAAATAATAGATATATTTTTATTAAAAAATCTAGATTAATTAATTTTGCAAATGGTCTGAAAATTTCCATTTACAACGTCTTGTTTCATAAGACTAATACTGGAATATTCTAGAGATCTTATAGTATCGTTATATATGATCTCTTTTGACATATCTGCAATTGAAACATGATGAGTATTAAACTCAAACAAATAAGGATAGCCCCATATTAAATAATATTCCATCTCTAAAGAGGATAAATTATTGAAACGCTTAAGATCAATTTGAATTTCTTGCTGATTAAGAGTTTTTCTAAAAAGATCAAAATATCTCATTATATCGTTACATAGAAAATTAAACTTATCATTTGTATTCAGCTCTAAAGCAAAAACATTTTTATGTTTTTTAAGACCTAAGATGTTAAATTTATCTTTATAAGAAACATTTTGACTAGATTTAAAATAGTCTTGAAAAGATTTTATTAGATTTTCCTCACTATAAAGATGACTTAAATAAAAAGGGGCTTTAACTGTATAATGTAAACCATATTTTGACAATTTTTGGCTATCAAATTTAATATTATTTTTCAAAAGTAAATCATTTACTTGATCAATAAATAATAAATTAGGAATTAAGTAAATTGAGTAACGTGGAAATTGAATGTAGTTATCCATCTGTAAGTTTACTTAGTATAAACTTTTGCATTTTTGTTTCTAACAATATTTTCATTAATAAAATTATAATTACAGTATAAATAAATCTAAAAAATAAAATGCCAGAAATATGGCTACCTAATAGTAAAATCAATATTGTATCTTCAATTATGCTATGGCAGAGACTAAGGAATGACAGGGATAATAAAATATCTTTCTTTGAGATATTATTTTTCTTGGACTCCTCAATTAAAAAACCCCCACCAAACGATATTCCCAAAGTTAAACCAATTAAGATTATATTAGCTACTTTCTCAGACATGCCTAAGTAGGACAAAGGTATTTTCATTATATTAATTATAAGTGACCAAACACCTAAGGCCTTAAGGATATTAATTGTTGATATAATAAAAAATATTATTAAAAAAATTATAAAAAAATTTTGAATTTGTAGGGTAGCCCATTCAAAGTTAGAAACTAATTCATTTGGAACTTGTAATACTGACTGATTAGGCTCATTAAATAATTCATATTTATTAAATATTAAGTTCAATATTTTGCCTGCTACGATTGCATTTATAAATCTAAAGCTTAAATTGAATATCCAGGAAATTCTTGATTTTTTTGCAATAGCTACCTCAATTGGCAGACTGTGAGCTATCAATATTATTAAACCTAAAATTGTAGTCTCAGCTACAGAATAATCAAAAATAGAATGAAGCGATGCAAAAGCAGCTAATCCTGCATAAATATTTACCAATATCGCAGCCATCCAAACTAAGCCCAGTGAACCATCAATTCCAATAAAGCTTGTTAATGGTTCAAGAAATTTTGCTAAAAAAGGGATAGCTCCAATAAGCTCAAGAGCTCTGATAACTATAACTACCGGAAGTATAACTTTGAATAAAATCCAAAAAATTTTGGTAGTTTCTTGAAATATATTGACTAGTATTTTTTTAGATTTTTCCATTATGATATTAAACAAATGATTTTACTTCTTTATAAAGAAATAAATGGCAAGAACAAATAGTTTTACAATAAAAGCTTCATTAACAACGTTATTGTTTTTAATTAGCCTAATTTGCTTTTACATTAGTTATTCAGATTTTATGAAAATAAAAGATGAAGAAACTATTATTTATGACGAAATGGATATCAATTATTTTGATAAAAAAAAATTTCAAAAATATTATGAAATAATAAGTATTGAGAGTTTAACTGATCCAATTTTCGATAAAGAAAAATCTAATAGTTATTTTGAAAATATTACACTAGAAAATTTATCTAATATTTTTGATAAAGAAATAATTAAAGAAAATAATATGGTTGAATTAAATTCTTTAAATGATTTAAGTTCTACTGATGTTAAATGGGATGAGGGAAATATTTATGAATTCAACGAAATTAAAGTTTCTAAAGGAGATAATTTTGCAAAGATATTAAAAAAAGGTGGCTTAAAAGGTAGAGATATAGACTTAGTAATTCTTAATGGTGAGGATTATTATGATTTTTCAAAATTATATATTGGGGATACTGTTAGAATTTTTAGTGATTACGGAAGTGAAGGATTAAAATTATTTAATCTGATTTATAAATATTCTGATACAAAAGAGCTAATAATATCTTATCAAGACGATAGTTTTATATACGAAATTAAAGAAATCCCTCTGATTTCTGAAAAAATTTTTGTGTCTGGAGAAATTAAAACAAGTTTGTATAAAGCCATGAAAGATCAAGGATTATCAGAAATAGTAATAAATGAAATTATAAGAATTTATAGTTTTGATGTAGATTTTCAGAGAGATATTTATGAGGGGGACAAGTTTGAAATGATATTTACAAAAAAAACTGATAAGGATGGTGAGACAGTTCAAATTGAAGATCCAAAATATCTTATGTTATCATCAAGGGGCACGCCCCTATTTTACTATCTTTATGATACTGATGAATTCAGTGAATATTTTGATGAAAAAGGAAAAGGAATGACAAAAAGCTTAATGAAAACTCCTATAAATGGCGCGAGACTTAGTTCTAGTTATGGTATGAGAAAACATCCTATCTCTGGTTACAATAAAATGCACAAAGGGGTTGATTTTGCTGCCCCATCAGGAACTCCGATATTTGCAGCTGGAAATGGTGTCATAGAGTATGCAGGTAGAAACGGAGGATATGGTAAATATATAAGAATACGTCATGATAGTACTTACAAAACAGCTTATGCTCACTTGAAGAGTTACAAAAAAGGAATATCCAGTGGTGTGAGAGTTAAACAAGGTGATGTGATTGGCTATGTTGGTTCAACTGGAAAATCTACTGGGCCTCATTTACATTATGAGATTATTGTCAACGGTGTTCAAATTAACCCTGCAAAACTTAAACTTCCCTCTGGAAGAAAGCTTAATGAACAACAGCTCAATGAGTTTAAAAGTCTAGTTTTAAGGATAGATGAAGAGGTAAGTATTTATAAAAATATGATCAACTAAGCTAATTGGCTAGCTAAATCATCAAAATCAGAGTTTGAGGATTGCTCTGTCTTTTCTTTTTTTGTGTCAACATCATTTTTTTCAGATTTATCTTTATTAATAATTTTTCTAGCGACAAAACCTCTATTAGAGTTATCTGTTTGTCTAAAATAATGCTCAGCATGTTGAAGGTAAAACTGTTCTAATACGTCATCGCCCTGGCCTTTAGCATCTTTTGCTTTGTTAAGAAAATCATTATATTGGTCTTTTGAATTCTTGCCGTTTCTTTTATAACCATTGGAATTTCCATTAGTCTGTAAGTAAGGAGAATCTGCTACTCCACCTCTAGAAGAGTTGATTTTTCTTTGCCCACCGTAGGGTTTTCGTTTGACGAAATTTTTCATAAATTTTTATTCGATTATCCTAAAAGAAGCCCATCAATTATTGTTAGGGAGTACTATCTTTATCAATCTATCTAAACTAAGATAATCAACCTTTTTATAGACTATTTTTATACCTTTTTCTAATAAATATTTATACATATTTTCAGTAATAATTGGATCAATTTCAAAATATAAAGATCCTTTAAATTTAACATTAATTAAATGATCAATGATTTTTACATAGTAATCTATACCTAATTCTCCACCATCAAGTGATATCCTAGGATCATATAACGTTTCATTATTTAAACTCAGATAATTACTTGTTGGTATATAAGGAGGGTTACAAACAATAATATCAATATTTTTTAATCTTTTATTTGGATAATTTTCAAATAGATCTGAATGAAATAATTTTGAATTTTTTTGTTTTTCAAAATTTATTATATTTTTTTTGCAAGCATTGAGTGCTTTTTCAGAAATATCAATAAAGTCACAAAAAGAATTTTCTAATTCATCAATAATAGAGATACCTAAGCAGCCAGTTCCACAACACAAATCAAGAAAATTAAATTTTTTCTTATTCTTAATTTTAAAGCAATCATTTAAAATTTGTTCGACTAAAATTTCTGAGTCTGCTCTAGGATCTAGCGTATAGTCATCTGTATAAAAGATATTCTTCCAGAAACCTTTTTCATTAATAATTTTTGCTAATGGTTTTCCTTTAATTCTTTCTTTTAAAATCTTATTAATTAAATCTTTATCAATCTCATTATCGTTTACGTCTATATAATTTTCTTTTTTTGCAGAATATGAAATCATTATTTGAGACTCTTGATCAGCTTGATTGCCTGAAATTGTGTTTAATTTTTCAAGTAGTCTTTTTTTTATTTCTGATTTATTTAAGTGGTCATTATTTAACATTTAATTGACTCAGCTTATCAGCTTGTTCACTTGCTGACAAAGCTGCAATCATTTCATCCAATGCCTCGCCAGTTAAGAACTGATCTAATTTATAAAGTGTTAAGTTAATTCTATGATCAGAAACTCTGCCCTGTGGAAAATTATAAGTTCTAATTCTTTCAGATCTATCTCCAGAGCCAACTTGATTTTTTCTATTTGATGACTCCTCTTCCTGTTTTTTAATTCTTTCTACCTCATATAATCTTGAACGTAGAATTTTTAATGCTTTAGCTTTATTTTTATGTTGAGATCTCTCGTCTTGTTGAGTTACCACTATGTTTGTAGGAAGGTGTGTGATTCTTACTGCACTATCTGTAGTATTGACTGATTGTCCTCCTGCTCCTCCTGATCTATAAACGTCTATTCTAAGGTCGGTATCTTTTATATCTAAATCTACATCCTCAGCCTCTGGTAAAACAGCTACCGTGGCAGCTGATGTATGAATTCTACCACCAGACTCTGTTTCTGGGATACGTTGAACTCTATGAACGCCAGACTCATTTTTTAAAAATTTAAATACACCATCTCCCTTAATCTCAATTATTGCCTCTTTAATACCCTTCAAACCAGTCTCACTTTTTTCCATTGGCTGGAACTTCCAATTTTTCAATGAAGAATACCTCTCATACATTCTGTACAAATCGCCTGCAAATAAAGCAGCCTCATCTCCTCCTGTACCAGCTCTGATTTCTAAAATTACATTTTTGTCATCAGCCTCATCTCTAGGTAATAGAGCTATTAGTAATTCTTTATTTTTAGTTTCTAAATCCTTTTCAAAAATAGGTAATTCTTGTTTTGCTAAATCTCTTAGATCTTCGTCACTCTCATTTTCAAGAATTTCTTTGTAATCTTTAATCTCCTTATTTAAATTTTTTATGACATTAGATAGAGTAATAATTGGTTCTAATTTTGATAAGTCTTTATTTATTTGAATGATTTCCTTGTTATCTAAGTTTTGTGAATTTAAAAGTTTTTCGTTTAAATGATCGAATTTACTTTTTAAGTCATTAATTTGTTTATCTAATTTCATTTTTTAGCTCAAATTTAGAAATTTCAAAAGTTTGTTGACTTTTATTTTTTAAATCTTTTAAGATTATTTTGTTAGAATTTATTTCTTCCTCACCAATTAGAAGAATAAAGCTAAAATTATTTTTATCAGCGTAGCTAAAAAGTTTTTTGATATTTTTATTTACTCTTACTTCGTGATTATATTTAAAATTATATATTTGTTTTAAAATTCTATTATTAATTAAATAAGTCTCATCTTGAACAGCAAATAATATTTTATTCTTTGACTTTAATTTTTCATCTTCAATCGTTATTAAATCCATTAATCTTTCAACACCAGCTGCCCAGCCTATTCCTGGAATATCCCTAGATGAAATCATACTAATTAACTTGTCATACCTACCACCAGCTAATATTGCATTTTGTCTTTTATCCTCTCTTGTTTGAAATTCAAAGGCTGTGTGTGAATAATAATCTAATCCTCTTACTAATTTTGGTTCCTCAAAAAATTCTATTTCATTACTATTTAGAAGTTTTTTTACCTGCTCAAAATAATTTTTACTTTCAGTAGATAAGTGTTCACTGATTTTTGGCGCATTTTTTAAAATTTCAGTATCTTCTGGGTCTTTGCTATCCAAAATTCTCAGTGGATTTTTATCTAGTCTTGAAATTGATGTTTCAGATAACTGATTTTTAAAATCGCTTAAATATTTTTTTAATAATTTAGAGTAATTGAGCTGATCCTCTTTTGATCCAAGTGAATTTATCAATAGCTTGTATTTATTTTTAATCACCCCAAGTTCATCCAATAATAGCCTTGCAACTAGAATTAGTTCAAAATCAATATAAGGACTTTTTTCTCCAATAGTCTCAATATTTATCTGATGGAATTGTCTATATCTACCCTTCTGGGGCCTTTCTCTTCTAAACATAGGACCGTGGGTAACTAATTTCATTAAACCAGAATGATAATTTGAAGCAGCAAACCTTGCTAGACCACTAGTAGCCTCAGGTCTCAAACATATATTAATTTCACCTTTATCTAGAAATGAATACATTTCTTTAGAGACAATGTCAGTTTGTTCACCAACAGCCCTTGAAAATAACTCCTGTTGTTCAATAATAGGGGTTTGTATAGATTGAAAATTAAATTTTTTGCAAACTGAGTAAAAACTTTCAATAATAAATTCAAACTTTACCATCTCAGCTCCATAAATATCATGTGTGCCTTTAACTAAATTAATATTATTTTTCATTTTAAATGATGTATCTGTTCAACTTTATCTTCTATAGTTTCAACCAAGTACTCAACTAAATCTTCATTTTGAATTCGATGACTTTTTTCACCATCCACGTAGACCATATGAGTATTATTACCACCCCCTGTAATACCTATGTTTGTCATGGTGGCCTCTCCAGGTCCGTTAACAACACATCCAATGATAGAAACTGTAATAGGTTTTTTAATATGAGAAAGTTTTTTTTCAACGCTCTTAACTGTCTCAATCACATCAAACTGCTGTCTGGCACAGGACGGACATGATATTATTGTAACGCCATAGTTTCTTAAATTTAATGATTTTAACATTTCAAAACCCACCTTAACTTCTTGTGTTGGATGATCAGAAAGTGAAACTCTCACAGTGTCACCAATACCATCATAAAGGAGTAATCCAAGACCAATGGATGACTTAATAGAACCACTAAAATAACTTCCAGCCTCAGTAATACCTAAATGAAGGGGATATTCACAAAAATTAGATAACATTCTATAAGACTCTACAGTACTGAAAACATTTGAGGCTTTAACACTTATTTTGAAATTATCAAAATTAAGATCCTCTAGTAGTTCAATATTTAATTTAGCACTTTCAAATAAAGCTTCAGCGGTTGGGCTTTTATATTTTTCTAAAATTGTTTTTTCTAAGCTTCCAGCATTAACACCTATTCTAATAGGTATTTTATTCTGTTTAGCGGCCTCGACGACCTCTTTTACCTTATCTTTAGAGCCAATGTTACCAGGATTTATTCGTAGACAATGTGCTCCATTTTCTGCTGCCTCAAGTGCTCTTTTATAATGAAAGTGTATATCAGCTACTAAAGGAATATTTATTTCTGGAATTATTTTTTTTAATGCTTGTGATGATTTTTCATCCGGAACTGAAACTCTGACTATGTCACATCCTTCTTTTTCAATTAGCGATATCTGTTCGAGCGTTGCATCAATGTCATGTGTAAGAGTATTTGTCATTGTTTGAACTGTAATTGGCGAGTTTCCCCCAACGTAAATATTTCCAATTTGAATTTTTTTTGTTTTTTTTCTCTTTATTGAGTGAGAATATTTCATAATAGAGCTTCTAAATCTTTAATATTAAAGTTTAATAAATAAGAATTTAATCCCTCACCAACTTTAATTTCTATACCTCTGTATATTATCTTTTCGACATTATTTATATTAGATAAATCAATCAAAAAATCATTGTCTAAATCAAGATTAAGTTCACTTGATTGAAATATTTCGCCAAATTGTATGGTTTTTCTATTTTTATTTTGAATCTTATAATAGATAGTCTTATTAGATTTTGAAAAAAATGATATTTTTTGCGAGTAATTCACCCTGTTTGATAAAGTGAGATTATTTATGAATTCATCATGACTTAATTCATTTAAGTCATAATGAGAAGATAAATTTAAAACATCCATATAAACTTGGTCTTTATCAATATTTCTAATTGAAATTTGATTATTAAATTTATTATAAATATTAAAAGATAGTAAAACTAATACTGTAAAAACAAGCAGTAACAAGAAGTAAACTATTGAAAGTCTTGTATTATCAATAGGAATATCACTAATAGATTTTTTGTATTTAACCTCATAACCTAAGTATCTGTATATTGATTTTTTATATGTTGATTGGTAAGCTTTAAACTTATCAGGTAACTGTAAATTTTCATCTAACAAACGGATTATTTCAGGGTCTAATTTTAAAGCTTTGGATAAATCATTTATAGATAATCCTTTTTTTTCTCTTGCCTCTTTGATTGAAATTAAATTCTTCAAAAATTCTTATTTGTGAAGATTAAAGGCTTGATGTAACTTTTTTACAGCCAAGTCAGTATGTTTTTCATCTATTAAAATACTTATTTTGATTTCAGAAGTAGTAATAACTTGAATATTGATTTTATTTTTTCCTAAAGTATCAAATAAGGTCTGTGCTACTCCAGCATGGGATCTCATCCCTACTCCAACTACTGAAATTTTTGAAATATTATTAGAAGAAATAATCTTTTTGTATCTTATTTTGGATTTCTCTTTTTTTATTATTTTTAATGCTTTTTCTAGATCCGCTCTTGGAAGTGTAAATGATAAGTTTGCAAACTTTCCGTCTTGGGAAATATTTTGAAGTATCATATCCACATTTATGTTTCCTTTGGCTAAAGGTCCAAAGATCTTAGATGAAACACCAGGTTTATCTAAAACTCTCGAAAGAGTAATCTTCGCTTCGTCTTTAGTATAAGCTATTCCGCTTACGGTATTTTTCTCTAAAACACTTTTCTCCTCAGTTATGATTGTGCCAATTTTTTTGGGTTTTAAAGATGACCTAACACTTAATTTAGTATTTTTTCTCATAGCTAATTCGACAGAACGAGTTTGAAGAACCTTAGCCCCTTGAGAGGCTAATTCAAGCATTTCTTCATATGAAATTTTATTTATTTTTTTTGCGTTAGGCACTATGTTTGGGTCAGTAGTGAAAACACCCTCCACATCGGTATAAATAATACACTCAGCGTCCATAGCTGCAGCTACTGCGACAGCACTAGTATCAGAGCCACCTCTGCCTAAAGTAGTTATTTCTCTCTTCTCATTTATTCCTTGAAACCCAGGAACTACTAGAACATCTGTATTCTCTAATTCATTTAATAAAAAGTTTTTGTTAATGGACAAAATTCTTGACTTCATATGCTCAGAAGAGGTCATTATAGGTATTTGCCAACTATGAAGAGATTTAGATTTAGTCTTTAGATTATTAAGATATATGGACATTAAAGCGCAAGAAAGATTTTCTCCTGTAGAAATGGCGTTATCAAAGTCAACTGGATTTGGGGATTTTGAAAAAGATTTGGTTAAATTGATAAGACGATCAGTCTCACCAGACATTGCAGATAGCACAACTATAACTTTTGACTTTTTTGACCAATCACAAATAATATTTGCTGATCTTTTTATAGCCTCGACGCTTCCGACTGATGTGCCACCAAATTTTAAAACTTTAATTTTCATGAATTACGGTAATATACATTTAACATTTATGATGTAAAGAACATGGCTAAATATAATAAAGAATATTACGAACCTTTGGAGCAAATGATGGCTGTAAGGCATCAGTATATGTCGAAAATATTAAGGGATCATACTGATCAGGATATTTATAATTTTTTCAAAAATAAACAAGTCTTAGATCTTGGATGTGGTACAGGTGAGTTCTTAAATAATTATTTCGAAATGGGAGCTCAATGCACTGGTATTGATATAGAAAAAAATTTCAAATTAAAAAATAAAAGAAACTTTAATCTCTATAACTTGGATGCAAATACTTTTTTAAAAAATTGTAAAAAAAAATTTGATATTATTTTTTTATTTGAATTTTTAGAACATTTAGAAGAGGGAGATAAGCATAAACTCTTTAAAAGTCTTATTAAAATACTAAATAAAAATGCTTTAATTTTTGTATCAACACTTAATAAGAATTTATTATCTAAATATTTAGCAATAGATATAGCTGAAAATATCTTGAAGTTACTTCCCAAAAAAACTCATGAATACGATCTTTTTTTATCACCAAGTCAGTTACAGACCTTTAGTCAAAAATATAAGTTAAGTTTGTTAAACGTAGAGGGTCTGCAATATAATCCGATTATTAAGTCCTTTAAATTAAGTAAGGTTGATTTAGTAAATTATATTGGTGCTTTAAAGTATTAATTTTTCTTTTTTTCTTTTTGATTAAAAGGAAGTTTGATTAGTTGTATACCTTCCTCAACTAGTTCTTGACTCTCTTTATCAGTTGCTTCACCGTAAATAGGCTTATCTTTAGTTTCTCCATAATGAATTTTTCTTGCCTCCTCTGGAAATTTTTTTCCAACATATGTAAAATTTTTTTCAATCTCAGATTTAATTTTATTTAATTGCTTATTATAATTTGAAAATAACTTATTTTTTTTACGATTTATTTTTGACGAGCTTGTTGACTTATTAGCTACATTTGGTGCCATGACTGATTTTGATATTTTTGATGAATAACAGAAAGGACATTCAATTTGATTTTTTTTTCTTTGTTTTTCGAATGACGCGGAGTCGTCAAAACTAGCTTCAAAAATATGTCCATTTTCACAAACTAAATCAAATTTAATCATACTTTTTAATTAGTCATTCAATTAGGATTTTCAATATTATTAGTCAAAATTTCTATCATAATTTAAGACTGGTATCGCATTCTGACACTCTTGAACTTTATTTAAGTAAAGTTCGGATGTTATGATCATCTCACTGTCATCAGCCTCAGCTAAAATTTCTCCCCATGGATCTACGATTAAGCTATGTCCATAAGTTGATCTATTCTCATTATTTACCCCCCATTGATTAGGTGCTAATATAAAAACACCATTCTCAATTGCTCTTGCCTTAATTAGAGAATGCCAATGAGCTTTTCCTGTTGTATATGTAAAAGCAGATGGGATTACAATAATTCCTGCTCCCTTTTTAGCTAAGGCTCGATACAATTTCGGGTATCTTAAATCGTAACAAATAGAATGACCAATTAATTGACCTAATACTGTTGTCATTTTCAATTCACTTCCAGATGTATAAAAATCACTCTCCTTATAGCTTTCACCATTTTTTAAAATTATATCAAACATATGAATTTTATCATAAATAGATACTATATGGCCTTCAGGGTTAATCAAAATAGATCGATTATATAGTTTATCATTTTCAGTTATAGGGAGTGATCCCAATAATAAATAAAGCTTATTAATCTTTGAAAACTCTTTGAAATATTCAATAGAGAAATGATGCATATCAAGCGAAATTTTGGATTTATTTGATAAAAAAAGAAAACACTCTGGGAGTAAAATAAAATCTGGATTTAAGGCTAAACTATCATTAAGAAATTTTTTTGATTTTTCAAAATTTTCATCAAAATTTGAACCAACAGTGATCTGAATTAGTGCAACCTTCATTCAAATATTTAATTTATAAATAGTAAAGCTTGAAACATCCTTAATCGCTTTATGAATTTTTATTTTTTCTTTGGGTAAAATTGAAATGCTATGATTAGAAAATAAAATATAGTCTAACTGTTTATCCTCTTTTATTAGAGTTAGCTTTAAGGTCTTATCTTTATTGAGGACTACTATAGGCTCTTCGGCAGAATACATTAATTCATTCTCGTTATTAGAAGAGACTATATCAGCAAATTCCTTATGAAATATTTCAGGATTTTCGTAAAAGGATAATCTTTTTTGATCTAAATTAAATCTCGATATCATGTTACGTTACTTTAACATATTATGAACGAATTTAATTTAAAAAAGAAGAACATGAGAAGAGAGGCTCATTTTGATAAATCTAATTTACTAACAAAAAATGGGTCAGATTTAATAGCAAATAAATTTAAATTTATATCTAAGAAGTTAGATAATTATTTAATTCTTGATGAGGACATTATTTTAGATTTCATTAATCATAATAATTCAGAAATTGTAGATATTAATAATATTAGTTTAGTTGAAGGTAAATTTGATGCTGTTATTTCTAATTTTTCATTGCAAATACCATTATTTATAAATAGCACAAATGTTTTTACTAAGATCTTATCTAAATTAAATGATAACAGTTTATTTTGCTTCAATGTCATCACTAACAATTCAATGAGAACTCTTCAAAATATCTTCTTAGAAATTGATGAAAAAATTTATGGAGGAGCTTATAGAAGGTTTGGCCCATTTTTAGAGACTTCAGAGTTGATAGATGAAATGAATAAAAATAAATTTCAAGATGTAGTTGTTGGGATAGATAATCTAGAAATTAACTATAGTTCTTTAAATAAACTGAGGAGTGATTTTAAAAAATTTGGGATTTCTAATTATTTTAATGAAAAATATAAATTTAAAAAAGATTTTTTAAGTTTAACAAATAAAATATTTTCAAAACTAGTCGAAAAACATAAATATATTCCTCTTGAGATAGAGATTGCTACATTTACATCATGGAAATAAAATTAATTTAGTATATTGGTAAGCTAATGTTTCAAAAAATTAATAACTTTTTTTCATCAAAAAAAAATACAAATTTAATAAAAGAAGTTTCAAGTAAATATTTACATCAAGTAAATCAACTTGAGGAGCAAATTTCAAATTTAACAAAAGAGCAAATGATTACTCAAATTGAAGAATTAAAACAGGATTATATTTCTAATAAAGTGACAGAACTTTCTGATAAAGATATAAGTTATATATGTGCTTTAGTAAGAGAGGTCTCTCAACGAACGATTAAACTCAGACACTACGACTCCCAGATTATAGGAGGTATTGCCCTTTATCATGGATTTGTTGCTGAAATGAAAACAGGAGAAGGTAAAACGCTAGTTGCTACTATTCCTATGGTATTAAATTTTGTTTTAGATAAAAAAGTTCATTTAATTACTGTCAATGATTACTTAGCCCAAAGAGACTGTCTTTGGATGGGGCCAATTTTTGAATATTTAAATATTAGTTGTTCATATATTCAAAACAGCCAGACGATTGAAGAAAAAGTTAAAAGCTATCAATCTCATATAGTTTATGGAAACAATAATGAATTTTGTTTTGATTATCTTCGGGATAACCTGAGGAGTATCAACCAACCAAAAATGCAAAAAGGTCATCATATAGCTTTAATAGATGAAGCTGATTCTGTATTAATCGATGAGTCTAGATCGCCTCTCGGTATATCAGGACCTGTAAAAACACCCATACAGCTATTTAAATTATGCTATGAAATTACCCAAGATCTCTCAAAAGATGATGTGGAGATAAATGAAGAAAGAAAAAATGTTTTACTTATAGATAGCGGGATTAAAAAAATAGAATTTAATTTAAAAAAAATAAATTTTTTGAAAGGGAATAGTTTATTTGATAATGAAAATTTAGAGGCCTATCAAATTATAAATCAGTCATTAAAAGCTAGATTTATATATGAAAGAGATAAAGATTATGTTGTCAAAAATGGACAAATTATCGTTATTGATGAGTTTTCTGGGAGATTATCAGAGGGACGAAGATTCGGTGAAGGTCTTCATCAATCTTTAGAAGCTAAAGAAAACCTTAAGATACAGGAAGAGAGTATTACTCTTGCCAGCATTACCTTTCAAAATTATTTTAAAAAGTATCAAAAAATATCTGGAATGACTGGAACTGCTCTTACTGAGTCAGAAGAGTTTTTAGAGATATATGGTTTAAGCGTAATTGAAATACCTACTCATAAACCAATGATCAGGATTGATCAAAATGATCAAATTTATAAAACACCTGATGAAAAATATAAAGCAGTACTAGATTTAGTAAAAGATAAGTATGAAAAAGGCCAACCAATCTTAGTAGGAACAACCTCAATTGAAAAATCTAATTATATTTCAGATATTTTAAAGACTAACAAAGTTCCTCATAATGTTCTGAATGCAAAAAATCATGAAAATGAAGCAGAAATTATTGCATTAGCAGGTAAACCATTTCAAGTAACAGTAGCAACTAATATGGCAGGAAGAGGTACTGATATAAAATTAGGCGGAAACCCAGATATTGATACAAATTATAATGAGAGTGATTATCAAAGAGTTATTGATTTAGGCGGATTGTGTATTTTAGGAACTGAAAGACACGAAAGTAGAAGAATAGATAATCAATTAAGAGGAAGATCAGGTAGACAAGGAGACCCTGGGGAAAGTATATTTTTTGTTTCTTTAGAAGATGACTTAATGAGAATTTTTGGATCGGAAAAACTCCAATCTATGCTTTCAACTTTAGGACTTAAGCAAGGAGAAGTAATAGAACATAAATGGCTAACGTCATCAATTGAACGTGCTCAAAAAAGAGTTGAAGGTCATAACTTTGATATTAGAAAGCAATTATTAGAGTTTGATAACATTATAGATAAACAAAGAAATATAATTTACTCAAAAAGAGAGACTATTATTAATGAAGATATTATTAGTTTTATACAAGAAACTGAAGATGAGTTTATTACTAATTTACTAGAAAGTGAAAAAGAAGAGATAAAGAATTTCTCAGATATATTATCTTTTATTGACGAACAAAAAAAAGATGATAAAGAGCACTATTTATCATCATTTAAAAAAATTAAAGATGAAAACTATGAAAAGCATACAAATGCCTATATTTACATACTAAGACAAGTAAGCCTCTCTATTTTAGATAAAAATTGGCATAACCATATACAAGAACTTACTAATATACGTATGTCTGTTAGCCTCAGTGGCTTCGGAGGTAAAGATCCTGTAAATGAATTTCGTAAGGCATCCTTAGGAGCATTTAATCAATTAATTTATGAGATACAAAAACAAATGGTATTGGTATTAAATAATATTAGAGTCGAAAATAAGAATGAAAACGAAAATGTTGAACCAAATAAGCCTATAAATAAAAAAATTGGTAGAAATGACCCTTGTCCATGTGGATCAGGAAAAAAATATAAACAATGTCACGGGAGTAATAACTCAAATAATATAGTTTAAGTATCGATTGTTTCTTTTTTTAATCAATTCATCTTTTGATAATAGTTTAAGATCTTCAATACTTTTAACTAATGCTTTTTTTAGATCAGAGGAAACCTTTTCATAGTGCCTGTGTGCACCACCTAACGGTTCCTCAATAATTTGATCAATGATTTTTAATTCAAGACAATCTTTTGCAGTTATTTTTAGAGAATTAGATGCCGTCTCAGCAAAATTAGATGATTTCCAAAGGATAGAAGAACATCCCTCAGGAGAGATTACAGAATATATTGAATTACTAAGCATGATAACTATATCGCTTGTAGCTAGAGCAATTGCTCCTCCTGATCCACCCTCACCTATTACCACAGAAATACATGGAGTTTCACAGTTTAAGGCAACTTTCATTGATTGAGCTATAGCCTCAGCTTGTCCTCTCTCTTCAGCATCCTTACCAGGATAGGCACCAGAAGTATCAATAAAACAGATTAAAGGTAAATTCAACTTTGATGCTAGTTTCATAATTCTTTGAGATTTTCTATAACCTTCAGGTTTAGCCATACCAAAATTATGTTTTATTCTTGTATTCATATCATTTCCCTTTTCAGTGCCTAAAATTATGACAGGTAATTTATCTAAAAATGCAAAACCAGATATAATTGCATTATCTTCAGAATATAGTCTATCTCCATAAAGTGGAGTAAATTGTGTAAAAATACTATTTATGAAATTTTTTGTTTTAGGTCTATTAGGATGTCTTGCTAGCTTAACTATTTGCCAAGGAGATAAATTAGAATAAATTCTTTTAATTTCGATTTGTTTTTTTTTCTCAATATCATTAATTTTTCCATCAGTATCTAAATCACTTTCTTTTGAGAGTTTTAGTAAATGTTGTATCTCAATATCAAGTTTTTCTAACTTTTCTTCAAAATCCAAGTAAAACATTCAGAGACTATAATTTATTTTTAAGAGGATGATAAGAGTCTAAAACTCTCTTTTTCATTGACTTTGCTACTTTGGTATAAATTTCTGTAGTGGAAATACTTGAGTGACCTAATAGTTTTTGTATATGTCTAATATCAGCATTATTTTCTAACATAGTAGTGGCAAATGAGTGTCTAAAAATATGAGAAGAAAGTTTATTATTAATTATTGAATTGTCATAACAATTTTGAAGAAATTTATTTACTGACCTTGTAGAAATTTTTTTTTTGTTGATAGTAAAAATGTATTGATTATTTTTTTCTAATTTTTTTAATTGGACCAAATAATCATTTATAATGAAAACTTTTCTTTCTTTTGAACCTTTTCCATAGACATATATAGAATGATCTTGATGGTTAATATCAGACCACTTTAAGTTTAATGCCTCAGATATTCTCAAACCTGATAAATAAATTAACTTTAATATTAAAATATATAGCCCTGTATTTGTCTGTTTAGATTTTTTTAAGTCCTCAAATATTTGCTCCATTTGTAATTTTGAAATAGCTTTTGGTATTTTTTTAAAACTAGATAAACTTTCAAATTCTTGAAAATCAATTTGGTCAATTATTTTTTCAGTGTGAAGAAACTTTAAATAATTTTTTAAAGTTGAAATTTTTCTATTTACACTAGATGTTTTAAGATTTTTTTTTCTTAATTTGGCTATATACGATTTAATCTTCATATTAATATTGCTAAAATTTGAGTCTTCATCAAAAAAAAATTGATCAAGATCAACTAAATAATTATTTAGAGTATTTTTTGAAAGATTTTTTTCAGATATTAGAAATTGTGTGTATAGGTCTTTGTACTTTTCATATTTCATAAATTAATTAAATGTGATCTAAAAGCTAATTTTATTAATTCATTATTTAAAAATTGATTGTCTATAATGTAATTATTTAAGAAATACAAATCAAATTCATTTATTGAATAAAATTTCTCGCTTAAATTAATATAATAAATGTAGGAGTCAATTAAATTTAAATTTTCAGCTAAGCTAGCTAAATAAACAGGATTAACTGAAATTGTATCAGTTTGTGTTAATTTTAAATCCTCACTTTCTATAAAATTAATATTTCTATTTAAAAATAAAAATTTCATCAAAGGGCTATTTATATATTCACTGTTATCTGCGTAATATTTGTTATCAAAATTTTGAGTAAGATAATTCTTTAATGCTATGGCTATATCATTATTTTCTATTATTCCATTCGGAACATCTTTTAATAAAATCAACAAATTTTCTAAGAAACTTGAATTCTCATAAAGAGATAGAAGCATTAAACCATTTATATAATTAAGGTTCCTTGAGGTAATTCTCATCTCACTAAATTGATTATTAATTAATCTAGAAACATCATATAAATCTAATTGTAATGAGGGGATGTAGCTTTCTAATATTTCAAGTTTTTTATTATAATTAATTTGTTTTAGCATCTCATCGTACATTAATAGTTCATTTGGCTTAACTTTTAGCATTCTGAGCATAGATAGATATGTAGATTTGTTTATTACTCTATTTTTAAAAAGATAATTTACTTGGTATAAATCGATTGTATTTGATTTTAGATATATTTCTAATTCAAGAATATTATTAATTTCATCTACGTTTACTGTTATTGAGTCAGAGATTAAAGCAATATATTTATCAATTAATCCTAAATCACTTATATTATAATTATTTTTAATATCATTTTTTGAGAGAAAGTTTAATAGAAATTTTGTGTTTAGTTTAGCAAACTCTGCTTGGTCATAAATTTCTATGATAAAATTTATTTGTTCAAATTGTTCATCTTTAATTAAACATAAAATATTATAAACTAGAACGTTATCAAAATTCTTCTGGCTGTTATCTAATATAAATAAATATCTACATAATTCTTCAAATTGATTTGAGTCATATAAATAAGCTAAATATGATTTATTATTATTTGAATTGTTAAATTTTTCAAAAATAACCTTTTCAAATAAATTTGAATTTATTTGATACCTATAATCTTTATCATTAAATAAATTTATTTTTTCGAAAAAAAAATCTTCTTCATTTGAATATTCTGGAATGATAATGTTATTTGTTAATGGATCAAAAAGAGAATAAAAAAAATTATTATTATTTTCTGTCGAATTAATTAGTTTTAAAAGAATTTCTTCTGATTTTATAGATGATATAATATTATTTTGAGAGGTAGAATTTTCTTGAAATAATATTTCTTCTTTAAATTCATCTGCAGCTAAAGGAGGAATTGTTAATAGTAACAGTAAAAAAAGAAATCTCATATGAATTGATTTATAGGAATTTCATATTCTTTGTATTTACTAGGAGCTGGTATGTTTATAGAGTTTAAAAAAACAAAAACTGATAAAATAAGTATTATAATCGTTGATAGTAATGCTATTTTTCTCATAAATATATATTTTTTGGTTTTTGATATTATATATTTAAAACATATCAAATAACAATGGTGAAAAAAAAAATTGGTAAAATATGTATGATAGGTATGCCAGGCTCAGGTAAATCTACAATTGGCAGAGCATTATCTGACCATTTAAAATACAACTTTTATGACACTGACGAGCAGATTGAATTAGAAAGTCAATCTAAAATAAAAGATATATTTATTAATGAGGGTGAAAATCATTTTAGAAAGCTAGAAAGATCTATATTCAAAAAATTATTATTGAATAGGAATGTTGTTATTTCAGCTGGTGGGGGGATAATTTTAAAGAATAAAGATCTTCTAAAACAAACATTTAATATATACTTAAAATGTGATTTAGAGACTTTGATAAAAAGAACCTCACGAAATAAGAATAGACCTCTCTTGAAAAATAATACTGAAAAAAATATTAAATTACTTTTCAATGTTAGAAAAGAAACTTACAATAAGATTTCTGATTTAACTATTAATGCTACTGGCAATACTCAAAAAACTATAAGAAACATATTAGATCATTTAAGCTGATGAAATTAAAAAAATTAATTGACAGAAAAGTTCACGAGGTAGAATTTATAAAGATAACTAAATTAGAGAAAAAATTAATCAATAATATTTCTTCTATTGATATTTTAATAATTGATCGAAGTATTACTAAAAATATATTAATTAAAAAACTTTTAAGAAACTTTCATAGTAGATCATTGATAATAAAAGGTGAAGAAAAGACTAAAAGCATAGAGAGTTATTCATCTTTAGTTGAAAAAATAATAAAAAAGGGAATTCAACGTAAAAGTATTTTATACTCATTTGGTGGTGGGACGATTGGAGATCTCTCTGGTTTTTTAGCCTCTACAATTATGAGGGGTATAGAACATGTAATGATACCCACCTCTCTTTTAGGCATGGTAGATAGTGCCATAGGTGGCAAGACAGGAATTAACAGTAAATTTGGTAAAAATTTAATTGGAACCTTTTTTCTTCCTAAAAAAGTATTTATTTGTTCGGATTTTTTGAAATCTTTACCAAAAAGAGAGATATCTTGTGGATTTGCAGAGATTATAAAATATAGCCTAATTCACTCACAAAAATTGAATAAAATTCTTACTTCTCATTCTAAAATTGATATGGATAAATTAATTAAGCTCTCCATAAATTCAAAATTTAATTACATTAGTGATTATAGGGAAAAATTGAATTCTAAAAATTCGAGAGCAATTCTTAACTTTGGCCACACTATTGGTCACGCCATAGAAAATTCTAATTTTTACAAAGGGAATCTCAAACATGGCGAAGCAATCTCTTTAGGTATGATAGTGGAATTGAAAATCTCGAGTTTATTAAATTACTATCCAGAAAAAGTTAATATTTTAATTGAATTATTAAAAAGGTATAAATTACCGGTTAATTACAGTAAATATGTAAATAAAAAAACTATTCCTGCTTTAATAAAAAGAATTGAATTTGATAAAAAAATTTTAAATAAAGACGTTAATTTTGTTCTAATTGGAAAAAGTGGGGGTTTTATCAAAAAAATATCAATAAGGGATCTACAGAATATTCTTTATCAAATTAATTAATGACTTTAATTGTTATTATAAAAATTTTGGCAATAATAATTCTACTTTTATTATCTGCACTATCCTCTGGTTCAGAAACTGCTTTAACAGCAGTATCAAAACAGCGAGCTTATAGACAAAGAGATAAAGGGGCAAAAAATGCAAATTTCATTTTAAAAATTAAAGATTTTAAAGATGAATTCATTACTGGAATTTTACTTGCTAATAATTTATTTAATATTTTAGCTACAGCATTAATGACAGAATTACTTGTTTCAGAATTTGGTGGTTTTGGTGTAACAGTTGCAACAATTTTTATGACATTAATGATTGTTATATTTTCTGAAGTAACTCCTAAGATATTTGCAATTAATAAGCCAATGACATTTGCTTTGAGAGTCTCTAAGTTTTTTTATTTTTATACAAAATTAATTAAACCAATAGTAAATCTGATTAATAAGATTTCTAACAAGATAATTAAAATTATTGGTTTAAATTTAAATGCAGATCAATCAAAAATAATTGAAGAAGAATTTGAAGGAGCTGTACAATTACAAAAACAATATTCAAAAGATGGGGAATATGAAGCAGATTATATGAGTAATATTCTTGAGTTAAAAAAGTTAAAAGTTGATGAGCTCATGACTCATAGAAATGAAATTTTATATATTAATTTAGATGATCCTTATAAAGAGAATCTCAAAATAATAAGTTCATCCGCATATACCAGAATACCAGTTATTAAGAGTAATTTTAATAACCTCATTGGTATTTTCGATATAAGAGATTTGTTGAAAGACTCTAGTATGGAAGAATCAAATGAAAGTATTGAAAAAAATACCTCTCAACCTGTTTACATTCCACAAAACAAACTGGCCATGAAACAGCTTATTGATTTCAAATCTTCAAGAGAACATATGGTTTTAATTGTAGATGAATATGGAGAAATACAGGGTTTAATTACATTAGAGGATATTATAGAAGAAATTATTGGAGAAATTTTTGATGAAACTGATACTGATGAAACTTATCTAGAGAAGATCGATGATAGTAATTATTTGTTTAATGGAAATGCTAGTGTAAGGGAAATTAATAGAAGCTTAGATATTAATTTACCTGATCAATTTGTAACTTTATCAGGTTTAATACACGATTTGGCTAAAGATATTCCTAAAGTTGGCAAAGTCTTTTATGTTGGAGATATAAAATTACAAATTATATCTAGGTCTATAAATAAAATTAATAAAGTAAAGTTATCTATTTGATATTTTTATTTCAAGAGAGTGCAGACCAAATTTAAAGACTGAGTCAAGTTTTTTATGAATTGTCCTGTGAATATCTATTTTATTAAGGTTATTTTTATTTAATATTCTAAGTTCCAAATGAGTTAACATAGTAGATGAATTTTCAACTCCAGTATGTCCCTTATGTTTTGCACTATTATCAATTATATCTAAAATTTCGAATTGACTAATATCCTGTAAAAGGATTTTAATATTATCTAAATTCATAATTTAATCTTAAATGAATAAAAAAAATAAAATAGAAAATTTATGTAATCATCCAAATTGTAAGGAGGAAGGTATTTACAAAGCTCCTTTAGATTATGATAATTTAAGTAATTATCAGTGGTTTTGTATGGAACATATAAAAGAATTTAATAAAAAGTGGAATTACCATAAAAAAATGGATGCTAGTGAAATTGAAAATGATATCCGTTTTGACACTATCTGGAGAAGACCAACAAATTCTTTTGGATCAGGAAAAAAATTCTATAATTTTTCAATTAATGGTGAGGATATGGGTACATTTGATAACCCTGCTGCATATCAATCGCAGTCAAATAAATTGTTAAAATCACTTACTATTTTAAAATTAGATATAAATACTGACATAAAATTGATAAAAAAAAGCTATAAAGAATTAGTTAAAGAGCATCATCCAGATGTAAAGGGCAATAGTAAAAAAGTTATTGATAAATTTAGAGAAATAGTAGAAGCATATAACTACTTAATTGAAAGATACAAAAAATGAATAAAATTGAGGCTCTCAAAAAAGACTTAATACAAATTACAGAAGTTTCATCAAAAGAAATTTTTGGCATACAAACTGATATAAAAGTTCCAAAATTTAATGAAACGTCAGAATATTGCCCAAAAATTGATATAAATTATGTATTTGATGATAGTACAACAACTGCAATCTTGTTGGGCCTAAAGTTTAATAAAAGAGTTTTCTTACAAGGTCTGCATGGAACAGGGAAGTCATCTCACATTGAACAGGTATGTGCGAGGTTAAACTGGCCATGTATTAGAATTAACTTAGACAGTCATGTATCTAGAATCGATCTGATTGGAAAAGATGCGATAGTTTTAAAAGATAATAAACAAATCACTGAGTTTCAGGAGGGTATTCTTCCTTGGGCTTTTCAAAATAACGTGTCATTAGTTTTTGATGAATATGATGCTGGAAGGCCAGATGTTATGTTTGTTATTCAAAGAATACTTGAAGCGGAGGGAAAATTAACACTACTTGATCAAAGCAAAGTTCTCTCACCACATCCTTATTTTAGATTATTTGCTACTGCTAATACTGTTGGCCTTGGAGATACCTCTGGTATCTATCACGGAACAAATCAAATCAATCAAGGTCAGATGGATAGATGGAATATAGTAGCAAAGTTAAACTACTTAGAAGAAGAGAAAGAGATAGAAATAATATCAAAAAAAGTTTCAGCTAGTAGTGAAGAAAAAAAAATTATTGGATCGATGGTCCAAATGGCTAATTTGACAAGAAAAGGCTTTGAACAAAAAGATATATCCATAGTTATGAGCCCGAGAACAGTAATAATGTGGGCAGAAAATTATAAAATTATAAAAGATATAAAAAACTCATTGAACTTTACTTTTTTAAATAAGTGTGATGAAAGTGAAATCGATATTTATAAAGAGTATTTTCAGAGAACTTTTGCAATTGATATTTAATTGGCCAATTTTAAACAATTAAAACTTCCTAAACAGATTTCAAATACACTAAATTCTGTTAATAAGACTATATCTGAAAACAAAGATTTAAAAATAAATGTTAATTCAAATATTATTCTAGAAAAAGATGATACTTTAAACCTTCCATCTATTTCAAATATTTTCAACTATGAAGATATGCGAAGTGCAGCAGACTCCTTTGCACTAAAAAAAAAATTCCATAATGAAAAACAATTAAACCAAATAACCTCTCAAAATGTTGATATTAAAGAAGAAATTATCTTTTTAGAACGTTTGCGATATGAAACTTATGGCTCGAGACCTTTTAAAGGCATAGTTAAAAATATTGAGAATAAGTGGCTAAAAAGATTAGAGATTTTAGATCTAAAAAAACAAAAGGACTCTAAAGATTTATTTTACTTTACTTTAACACTTTTCTTTATTGATTTTGTTAATGGTAAAAAGTGGAAACTGAATAATAAACACCTGAAGAATATAACGTCTAAGGACAATGTATCTGAATTTTTTAATACACTTCAAAAATTATCTCAAAATATAAAAGAACAAAAAGAATACTTATCTTTATCTGTAGATCTTCTCAGAATTATCTTTCCGTCCCTTGAAGAAGAAAATAAGCCAGATGATAAAAACCTTGATGAAGGAAAAGACGAAGAGGATTTCAATCAGCAAGAAAATCAAGAAGAAAATCAAGCTCAGAAACCTGAAGAAAGCCAATTAGACGATAGTATGCATACTCCTGAAAGTGATACGGATAATGATCAATCAAGCGTACAAGGAGAAGAAGTCGATATTGAAATTTCAGACCAACAAATTGATGATATAATTAAGTCAATTGATAGTTACAGAAACTTAAGTCAAAATTATAAAACAGCAACAAATCAATACGATGAGATAATTGAAGCTTTTAAACTATGTGACCATGAAGAACTAGTTGCTCTTAGAAGACAGCTCGATGAAAAATGTGACTTGTATCAAAAACAGATATCAAGATTAGCTAACAAACTATATCGTAAACTTCAATCTAAGCAAAATAGATCATGGAATTTTGATTTAGATGATGGTGTATTAGATACATCTAAACTCACACGAGTTATAACTAATTCAAACAATTCACTATCTTTCAAAAAAGAGAAGGAAATTAAATTCGAAGATACAACCGTAACTTTATTAATTGATAACTCTGGATCTATGAGAGGAAAACCAATTATGATTGCTGCTTTAACTACAGATATGATCGCAGCCACTTTGGAAAAATGTAAGATCAAAGTTGAAATACTTGGTTTTACAACAAAGGCTTGGAAAGGTGGGAAGACTCGAGAGCATTGGCTCAAAAACGGGAAGCAGAAAAATCCAGGAAGACTAAATGATCTTAGACATATCATTTATAAATCAGCAGACCAAAACTCAAAAAAATCAAAGATAAATTTAGGTCTAATGTTAAAAGAAGGCCTTTTAAAAGAAAATATTGATGGTGAGGCACTTCTTTGGGCTAGTTCGAGGATTTCAAAGAGACCTGAAAGTAGAAAAATTTTAATTGTAATATCTGATGGGGCTCCAGTAGATGACTCTACATTATCTGTGAATAACAGTAATTATTTAGAAAAACATCTAAAAAGCACTATTGTTGCAATAGAGCAGAAATCAAATATTGAATTATTAGCAATTGGTATTGGGCATAATGTTGGTCAGTATTACAGTAAGGCTATTACCATTCATGATGTAGAAGAGTTAGGCGGTATTATGTTTGAGAAAATAGAGTCATTATTTAACTAAATTAGACAAAATACTACTCTTATACTCTTCAAACTTATTCTCATTTATTGATATTCTTATTTCCTCAAAAAACTTATTCATAAACCAAATGTTATAGATTGATAAAATAATCATCCCTAACATTTCATTAGACTTAAATAAATGGTGTATATACGATTTTGAGAATTTATTAATTTCCTGTATTTCACAATCCTCATCTAAACTGGAGTGATCATCTTTGTATTTTGAATTATTTAAATTAATTCCATTACTACTTAGTTTTGACATCATGATACCATGTCTTGCAATTCTAGTTGGTGACACACAATCAAACGTATCGTAACCTGAACTTACACCGTGTAAGATATCATCTAATCCTCCAATTCCTAAAATATGTATTGGTTTGGATTTATCCAAATAATTTTCACACAAAGAAAAAATATCATACATTTGGTTTTTTGTACTACCCAAGGAACCCCCTATTGCAAGTCCATCAAAATCTTTTGAGCAAGTCTCTTCACATGCAATCTTTCTTAAATCTTCATAGACACCACCTTGTATTATTCCATACAGAGACTGTTTCCCAGAGGAGCCAAAAGTTGGTTCATGATTTCTAAATTTTGAGTCAAATGATTTTTTACATCTTTCAGCCCAACGATGGCTCATATACATAGACTTTTCTGTATATTTCTTTGAAACGTTAAAAGGTGTGCATTCATCTAAAACAAATATTAAATCAGCACCAAAGTCACGTTGTAATTCAATAGACCTTTCAGGTGAGAGGAATACTTTATCACCGTTAATATAATTTCTAAAAGAAGCTCCTTCTTCATTTATTTTTATAAGAGACTTCCTTTTTATATTGTTATTTTTTCCTTTTATTTCCTCTGAAACTGAACCATATCCTAGTGAAAAAATTTGATACCCACCACTATCAGTCATCATGGGGCCATTCCAATGAGTAAAATTCTGCAAACCACCTTCTTTTGAAATTATCTCTGGCCCCGGTTGAAGCATTAAATGGTATGTATTAGAGAGAATAATTTGCGTGCTTGCTAATTTTAATTGCGAAGGTAATACAGATTTAACGGTGGCTTTAGTACCACAGAAAATAAAAGCTGGGGTATTTATTTTACCGTGTGCAGTAGTAATTAACCCAAGTCGAGCATTAGATAATTGAGACTTTTTTTTTACTTGAAAAAAATTAGTCAAGTTTAGAAGGTAAGAAATTTTTCGCTAAATATATAAAAATTGTATCAAACAGACTTAATAAAATTCTCAGAAAATAAATACCTAAGCCATAAGAAATAATTAGATCAAACAAAGGCACAGGATTTGAAGTTAAAATATTAAATGCAAGAACACTAAATATAATATTATCAATAAATTGAGAAACTATTGTGGATGCATTATTTCTAAACCAAAGATTGGTATTTTTATTTTTTAAATAAGAAAATATAAAAATATCAATTTTCTGACTGATAAAAAATGCACAAATACTTCCAACTATTATAGGAAATTGTGGAAGAAAAATTGTCTTAATTGATTCATGCATATCGTAGCTCCAAGACCATGCAGGATGTGCATCTGGATTAATAGGTGTCATAGATATTGTTAGAAACATCAGCACTGTTGAAAATAAATAAGCTGCAATACCAAGATAAATACACTTAGTTGCAGATTTTTTATCAAAATATTCATTTAGAATGTCAGTACAAAGGAAAATTGAAATAAACAGTACCGTTCCTAATGCCATAGGCTCAGGGAAGAAAGGAAAATCTACAACTTTTAGAACTTGAATATTTGCTAGTATTATTGCTATTGCTACGTAAACATAAATACCTGTTTTTCCAAAAAATTTAAGTGAAAATAAAATTGAAAAATAACAAAACATAATTTGGAACAGCCAAATCATAACAACTGATGTGTTATTTAAATTATTGGATAAGTTTAAAAATAATTCTTGGAACATTTAGCTAGCTTTTTGGCTAACATTTTTTTCAATTTGTTTTTTAATTTTTAAAGCTTTGTCAGTTAAAGATCGAGAACTTGTTTTATTTAGATATTGATCTAAACCACCATGTTTATCAATTGTTCTAAGGGTTGATGAGGCTATTCTCATTCTAAATTTTCTTTTTAGAGACTCGCTGAATAGAGTAACACTATTCAAGTTAACCATAAATCGCCTTTTTGATTTAATATTAGAATGGCTTACGTTATGGCCAGTTTGGTGTTTTTTTCCAGTAATATCGCAAGATCTAGACATGAGTTGAGTTTATAATACAAAAGTAACTTTTTTACAATAATAGTTTCTTAAAGTTTTAGCTCATTAATAGCGTATTTTGGATTGAACTCACTTAATAACGGTTTGATTTCATCATCTTTATCTAGTTGAGACTTGTGAATGCCGTTTTTGATCCAAAGTGTGTCAAAGTTCATTTTGTTACCACCATCTATATCGTGCCATAGAGAATCTCCTACTGCTAAAACTTTTTTTCGATCTCTGATTTTCATTTTTTTAATAATGTCCTCATAAATTGGTTTAAAAGGTTTTCCATATCTAAATACTTTACCTCCTAGGTCAGAGTATAAATTTGCAATAGTTCCTCCGCACATAGATAGATTATCATTATTATGAACCAAATAATCTGGATTAGCACATAATAGGGGTAGTTCGTGTTTAAGCATATTATCAAGATCTTCAACAAAATCTAAAACTGTTAAACCACTTTTTAAATCTGCTATCATTGCAAAGTTTGCTTTTTTGAAATTAGTTGTACAATCTAGATTAAAATACTTTTTTTTTTCTTTTGGTAATTTAAGAGGAAAACATTTTTTTCCGTATTTATCATAAATATCTTTCTCCAAAAAATTTAATGCAATTTGCCCACTGGTAATACAGTAGTCATATAATTTATTGTTTATGCCCAAATTCTCTAGGTTTTCTATTGATAAGTCTGTTGGTCTCGAAGAATTAGACACTAGGACTATTTTCTTATTTTCTTTCTTTAAATATTTCAAACACTTCTCTGCAAAAGGAAATTTAAAACTACCATTGTGTAAAACACCCCATTGATCAAAAAGGAAGTAATCATAATTACTAACTATTTCTTTGAAGGAGGAGATTGATCTCAAGAATATTGCCCAATTACTTCGGAGATACTTCTAAATCCTTGTTGTTGTATTAAATTAATTAAATCTAAAGTCATTTTTTTTACATGATAAGGCCCTTCATAGGTAAAACTGCTATAAATTTGAATTAATGAGGCACCTAATTTCATTTTTGTTAAAATATCATTAGCATCAAAAATACCTCCTACACCTATGATTTTTATTTTTCCAGAAGTAAGAGTGTAGAAATCTCTAATTAATTCATTTGATTTAAGAAATAGCGGTCTACCACTGACCCCTCCCTCTAGTTTTTCATTAACCATGGATTTATTAATTGTTGTATTTGTTAATATCAACCCATCAACATCATTTGCTAGAGAAATTAATGAGATATCTTTCTTATCCTGATCAGAAATATCCGGTGAAATTTTGAATAAAATTGGGATTTTCGAATTATTTTGATCTCTAAATTTATGAATAGTTGTAACTATCTTCTCAAAATTTTGAGATTTAAGATTATCCCTTAAACCAGGTGTATTAGGAGAAGATAGGTTAACCACAATGTAGTCTCCAAGTCGATAAAGCCTGTCGAAAAGTTTTTTAAGATCATCTAATATTTCGATAGTATCTTTATTATTACCAATATTAATTCCAATAATTTTATCTTGAAAATTTTCTTTTAAATTAGAGTTGTTAATATTTCTTTCAAAAACATCCAAGCCTTTATTGTTAAAACCCAGAGAGTTTATGAGTGCTTTTTGTGCTGGGAATCTATGAATTCTTGGTTTTGTGTTTCCCTTTTGAGGCAAAGGTGTAACCGTGCCCAACTCTGTAAAACTAAATCCTAGATTTAATATAGGATTGATTACTTCTGCATTTTTATCAAAACCTGCAGATAGGCCAATTGGGGTTTTAAAAGTTCTCCCCCATATAGTTTGTTCAAGTATTTCAGTATTTTTATAGGTTATCTTTGGGTAAATACCCAACTTTAGAGCCTTAATAGATAGGTTATGAGACAATTCAGGATCGAGTTTTTTTAAGATACGGTGCGCTAAACTATACATTAAGCTTAGAGTTAAATAACTCTAGAGTTTTGTCTTTTGTATATATTTTTGTAAATGAACCTAATCTAGGACCATTTTCTTGACCAAAAACAACTAGATAAATTAGTTTAAAAAATTCTCTTATATTTTCTTTATAAATAGAATTTTTACCTACACTAAAAATTACTGTTTGAAATTCATCTGCATCTGCAGATGGTTCTACCTCTTTTAATTTTTTCACAACTTCTTTAAGTATAATTAATTCTTCTGAATTTGGAATTTTAAACTTTAAATTTGGCTGAATAAAATCTTTAAAATAATTTATACCACAATCAATCATTCTATTAATTAGATCCTCTTCAACTTTGCTAAAATTTTTTTGATAATTTTTAATTAAACCAAATATCACACTAGGATCTTCAGATTTACAAACAGATATGACATTTAAAATTAAACTGTAATTTATTTTTGAACTATAAAGGGGATTGACTGATTTATGAATATGCCATGCAGGATTATCTGCATTTTGGTCGTCACTGTTAAACTTGTTAACATGGGATAAATATTCGTCAGTATTTTTAGGAATAACATCAAAGAAAAGTTTCTTAGCTGTAGTGGGCCTTTGATACATAAACATAGATAGGCTCTCTTCGATGGAGTATTTTAGCCAGTCGTCGATACTTATTCCATTGCCTTTTGATTTACTAATTTTTTCAGCATTTTCATCAAGAAATAACTCGTAAATTAAATTTTCTGGAGGTTTTGAGCCGATAATCCTACATATCTTTGAAGATAAACTATAGCTATCTGTTAAATCTTTTCCACACATTTCATAGTCTACACCAAAAGCAGCCCATCTCATGGCCCAATCAACTTTCCACTGAAGTTTGCAATTTCCATCAAGAACTGATTTGGATTTTAATTCCCCATCCTCGTAGTAAGAAACACTAAAGTCATCATAGTTTACTTCTTCAATAGGCACTTGCAAAATTTTTCCAGTTTTTTCATTGATAGGAAAAAATGGGCTATAAGATTTTCTTCTTTCTTCACCAAGAGTTGGGAGAACAACATTTTTTATTTCATCATAATTTTTTATAATTTTTTTTATTGTGTCATTAAATAAACCTGATTTGTATGCATCGGTTGAGCTTTGAAATGTAAAGGGCAAATTAAATTTATTAAGAAATTCTTTAAGCTTGGAATTATTGTGCTCACCAAAACTCTTAAACTCATCAAAAGGATCTGGCACAGAGGTTAAAGGATAATCTAGATACTTAGATAATTTCTCTTTATTTGGAATATTATCAGGAACTTTTCTAAAACCGTCCATGTCATCAGAAAAAGCAATAAGATCAGTTTGTTTTCCAGTTAGTTTTTCATAGCAAAACCGAACCATATTAGTCCTCAAAACTTCACCAAAGGTGCCTATGTGTGGTAAACCTGATGGACCATAGCCAGTTTCAAAAATAATTTTCTCTTTGGTATTATTTTCACTAAATCTTTTAACAATTTTTTTAGCTTCATTAAAAGGCCAAGATTTATATGAGTTATAATCAGTCAAAATTTAGGTGCTAAAGTTAAAGTAATACCATTGAGCTCTTCTGTAAATGGGATTTGACATGAAAGTCTCGAATTTTTTTTAATATCCATTGCCTGGTCAAGCATAGATTCTTCGTCATCATCAGCCTTTGATATCTTCTCTAACCATTTATCTTCAACATAACAATGACAAGTGGCACAAGCACAACAACCACCACATATTGCTTCAATATCTAAACCAGCATCTCTGATAATTTCCATAATTGAAAATCCAATTGTTGCCTCGATTTTATGAGGGGAACCATCATGATCTATAACGTTGATATGGTATGACATTTGAAATTTACAGTATTTTAGACTATTAGGTCTATCAGTTCGATAGGCTGAATGCGACTAAAATTAATATACTAAATATATTCTAAAAAATTATAAGTTTAGATTAGATGTATAAAACTGAGAGTTTTCAAATCAAGATATGGTTGGTTAGCCTTATGACAATAATCTTATTAATGATTATTGTGGGAGGGCTTACAAGACTTACAGAATCAGGATTGTCCATGGTCGATTGGAAATTATTTGTGGGAACAATACCTCCGCTGTCTGATGGAGATTGGTTAAAAGTTTTTGACGACTACAAACAATATCCAGAATATCAAATTAAAAACGTTAATATGACACTGTCAGAATTTAAATATATCTTTTGGTGGGAATATGGACATAGAGTTCTTGGAAGAATTATAGGTATTATCTTTATAATTCCTTTTGTTGTCTTCGCTTTAAAGAAATACTTTTCTAAAGAAGAGTTGCTATCATATTTGTTTCTTCTTTTTCTTGGAGGTTCTCAAGGTTTAATAGGTTGGTGGATGGTAAAAAGTGGTTTAGATATGAACCCCTATGTAAGTCATATTAGACTAGCAATTCATTTGATCATCGCCCAAATAATTCTCTCCTTTATTGCTTTTTTGTTTATTAAAAGACTTAACATTGGTAATTACGAAAGTAAGTTTAGTTCCCATAAATCAATTTTTATTTTTTTTAATTTAATAATTTTTTTCACAGTAATTTATGGGGCATTTATGGCAGGTCTAGATGCAGGTAAGTCATTTAACACCTGGCCTAAAATGGGAGATAGTTATATACCTGAAAATTTGCTTTTCTTAGATGATCGATTATTTGGTTTTTTTGACAATAGTGTCTTTATACATTTTTTTCATAGAGCTTTAGCTTACATATCGTTCATTACAATACTTTATTTGGGTTTAAGGCACCTTAAAGGAATAAGTAATAAATATCAAAAATTACATCTTCTATTAATAATTTCTTTAGTTTTCATTCAGCTATTTATAGGAGTTTTTGTTGTTTTAAGTAATGTTCAAGTTTCTTTAGGCTCTA
Source organism: uncultured Alphaproteobacteria bacterium (assembly GCA_902598275.1). Taxonomy (GTDB): domain Bacteria; phylum Pseudomonadota; class Alphaproteobacteria; order HIMB59; family HIMB59; genus HIMB59. The sequence continues at coordinate 25,285 of CACKAZ010000007.1, read as the reverse complement.
TTCATCAAATTATTGGGACTTTACTATTTGTTTTTACAACATGTTATAGTTTAAAAATCATTAAGAATTAAATCTAATTAGAGCCTGATTTGGTATAAAAGCTATGAGTAAAATTCTAATAATAGGAGCTAACGGTTCTGTAGGTAAATCATGTGTAACAAATTTAAAAGATGATAATGAATTAGTCCTTCTATCAAGAAGTGCTTTTGATGGTGACGTTGAAGGTAATTTTGAAAAAAATGTATTGGATATAAATGATTTTTCTGAGACAGAAAACTTTATTAAAAATATTGATTACCAAATTTCCGGCATTGTTTTTGCAATTGGTTCTATAAATCTTAAACCTTTTTCTAGTACAAGTTTAGATGATTTCAAAAAAATTATGGATGAAAACTTTTATAATATCGTACATTTTTTAAACCACAGTATCAGTAAAATGTCTGACTCATCCTCTGTCGTGTTTTTTTCTTCAATTGCTGCTGTAAGGGGATTTAAAAATCATACTGCAATAGCTTCAGCTAAAAGCGCCTTGATAGGTTTGTCAAATTCTTTAGCTGCTGATTATGCACCCAAGATAAGATTTAATACAATATCTCCTAGTCTATCTGTGTCTAAAATGTCAAATTTTATGATATCAAATGAAAAAGTTGCTGAGGGAATAGGCAAACTTCATCCAATGTCAAGACTTGGTACAGGAGATGACATAGGAAACTTAGCTTCTTTCCTAATATCTGAAAAATCATCATGGATAACAGGTCAAAATTTTCAAGTTGACGGTGGTAGATCTACCTTAATTACAAGATAATATATCCTTAATGAGAGAGTGCTTTGTAGTTCTTGGAAATCAGTTATTTGAAAAAAAGAATTTAAAAGATTTTAAAAATTCATGTGAATTTTTTATTCAAGAGGATCTTGGTCTTTGTAGCTATTTTAAGCATCACAAACAAAAAATATATTATTTTCTAGCCTCTATGAGAGAATATAGGGACTATTTAAAAAAAAATAATTTCAAAGTAAATTATATTACCCTTGATAAAAATATTTCAAATTTTAAGGACTATTTTGAAGGCTTAAAAAGCTTCTTGGTATCTAAAAATATTTTTAAAATTAATATTTTTGAGATAGAGGATTTAGAATTTAGAATAAAATTTGAACAATTTTGTAAAGTTAACAAAATTGAATTAACATTTCATAAATCACCTATGTTTCTTGTAAGTAGGTCTGACTATCAGGGCATGGTTACGACCAAAAAACCTCAGTTAGCTAATTTTTACAGTAATGTTAGAAAAACTTTTGAAATATTTGTCAAAGAGAACAAGCCTATTGGAGATAAATGGAGTTTTGATGAAGATAATAGAAAAAGAGTCCCAAAAGAATATGAGAGTCCTCAATCTTATATGTTTGAGTCAAAACATTACGATGATATTAAGAAATTAATTAATAAGTTTTTTGCAAACCATTTTGGAATTTTAGAAAAAAAAATAATTTTTCCTATGAATTATAAAGACTCATCTAAAGTTCTTGATAATTTCATTAATGAGAAACTAGAAAATTTTGGTCATTACGAAGACTTTATAAGAATTAATGATCCATATATAAACCATAGTTTAATTAGCGCTCCATTAAACATGGGTTTGTTAACTCCAAAGGACGTATTAGATCGATTAAATTTAATTTCCTATCGTAAAGTTGGTATCAACAATTATGAAGGATTTATAAGACAAATCTTTGGGTGGAGAGAATTCATGAGATACTTAAATATCCATTATTATAAAGACTTTAATAAAGGTAATTTTTTTGGAAATTCTAGAAAATTAACAAAGCATTGGTATGAAGGAACAACTAATATTCCAATTTTAAATGACATGATATCTAATTTAAAAAAAAGTGGATACGTTCATCATATTCCAAGACTAATGGTAATTAGTAATATAATGAACTTATCAGGTCTTAAACCTTCAGAGGTCTATAAATGGTTTATGGAGACATTTATCGACTCCTCAGATTGGGTGATGACACCAAATGTTTATGGAATGGGAATGTTTAGTGATGGAGGAATATTTGCAACAAAACCTTATTTATGTGGATCGAATTACTTGTTGAAAATGAGTAATTATAGTCGAGGTGATTGGACTCAAACATTGGATGGTTTATACTGGAATTTTATACATAAAAATAAAAATTATTTTAAGACTAACCAGAGGCTCTCTATGATGTACTATACTGTAAATAAAATGGACAAATCTAAAATTAGTACTCATATTTCTAATGCAAAAAAATTCATCAGCGAATACACAAGATAGCAAAGTTTTTATAACAGGCGCAAGCAGTGGGATTGGCTATGCGCTTTGCGAGGAATATCTTAAACAGGGCTGGAGTGTTATAGGCTTAGCTAGGGACAATACAAAGATACCTCCCACAACATTAAATAATACTAAATTTGAGTTTATAAAAATAGATTTAGCAGATTTTAACTCGAGTAAATCAATAATAGAAGAAGTATTTAAGAAAAATAGAAACATAAACACATTTATCTTAAATGCAGGAATTTATATACCTGACAGTTTTAATGATTTTAATTTTGAAAATGCCAAACTAACTTTTAATACTAATGTTCTTAGTATTTATTTATCTTTAGAATTGATAAGAAAGAATTTTGAACTCGACTCAAAAAATACTATAGCATTAATGTCATCAACTGCAGGATATAAAGGTCTTCCAAAGTCTATTTTATATGGCCCCTCAAAGGCGGCATTAATAAATTTGGCTGAGTCTATGAAATCTGAAATTTATAATGGATTAAATGTAAAATTAATATGCCCAGGATTTGTAGAAACTCCTGCCACAAAAGTAAATACATTCAAAATGCCCTATTTAATGTCCCCCCATAAGGCAGCTGAGATAATTTTTAATAAAATATATAAAAAAGGCTTTGAGATTACATTTCCTTTTCCTTTTAACTCTATAATGAAATTTGGTAAGCTATTACCATATAAATTTTATTTTAAAATTACTGAGAAAAAATTTTCAAAAAAATGAAACTATCTAATCCTAAAATTTCAATCGTAATGGGCAGCCAAAGTGACTGGTCAACTCTTAAACATACAAGCACTGTATTAAAAGAATTAAAGATTAGTCACGAAAAGAAAATAGTTTCTGCACACCGAACCCCAAAAAGGTTATATGAATATGCAGATCAAGCTTACGACAAAGGTATTAAGATAATAATTGCTGGTGCTGGCGGCTCGGCTCATTTACCTGGTATGATCGCAGCTATAACTCATATCCCAGTAATTGGTGTTCCTATTGAGTCAAAAACATTAAAAGGATTGGATAGTTTACTTTCCATAGCACAAATGCCTTTTGGTGTTCCTGTAGGAACTGTAGCAATTGGTGAAAATGGAGCAAAAAATGCTGCTTTATATGCAGCTTCAATTATTAGTAATTACGACTCTAAAGTTGAAAATCAATTGATTAAATGGAGACTGGCTCAAACAAAAAAAGTCAAAAAGACACCTAAGTAATGATCATTGGTATACTAGGTGGAGGTCAACTTGGTATGATGTTATGTCAAGTAGCTAAAAAATTGAATATCCAAACGTTTATTTACACCGACTCTAATGATTCCCCAGCAATTAAATATGCAAATAATTATGCTATCAAACAATATGATGATTTTGATGAAATAGATACTTTCATTGAAGGGTGTGATTTTATTACTTATGAGTTTGAGAATATTCCATATAAGACATTGTCGTATATAGAAAATAAAATAACGGTATCTCCTAGTTCCCAAATTAATAAAATTATTCAGGACCGTTTAACTGAAAAAAATTATGTAAATGAAATTAATATTCCCACAGTTCCATATATTGAAATTAAAGATATGGAAGATTTAAAATCAGTTAATGAGGATTTCTTTCCCGCAATATTAAAGACTCGCAAGCTTGGATATGATGGTAAAGGACAGTATATAATTAATAGTTCAAAGGAAATACCTGAAATACCTAAAAATGACTATATTTTAGAAAAGAAAATAAATTTACGACAAGAAATTTCTATTATTGCTGTGAGGTATCAAGATGGAACAATTTTTACCTATCAGCCGATAGAAAATGTTCATAAAGATCAAATTCTTTTCAAATCATATTCACCAGCAAATTCAAATCAATCAATTATTGAGGAGACAAAAAACCACGCTGTTAATTTTGCCAAAAAAATAAGTTATGTTGGTACTTTCTGTTTAGAGTTTTTTATTACAGATAAAAATGAATTATTATTAAATGAAATAGCTCCTAGAGTGCACAACTCAGGGCATTTAACTATTGAGTCATATAATGTAAGTCAGTTTGAATCCCACCTCAGATCTGTATGCGATCTTGAAAAAATAAAGCCGTTACTGAGATATAAATCTGAAATGACAAATATTCTTGGAGAGGATATTTATAATTATCGTGATAAAGAATTCAAAAAAGATGAATATTTTCATGATTATTATAAAAAAGAGTCGAAAATTGGCAGAAAAATGGGTCATTTTACGAAAATACTGACTTAATTTTTAAACCAGTGATTTTTAAAGTGGTTGTAGTTAATTAGACTATCATTATTAAATTTTGAATATTTTTGAAATTTAAAATCTTTTTGTCTCACATATGAAATTAGTTTGTTATCGAATTTAAGATTGTAATGTTTGCATCCATTGATTGTTAGAAATTTATTTAAATTATTAGTTTTTTTTGAGGAATAAAAAAGTTCCAATATATTGGATATTGAATATTTAGTTGAATAGACACCCGCGCAACAACTTTCAGTAAATTTATAATTTTTAAGATGAGGAGCAGAGTCGGAGCCAAAGAAAAACTTCGAATTACCGGATAGAGCAGCACTAAGTAGTGATTTTTGGTGTTTTTTACTTTTAATGATTGGTTTGCAAAATAATTCTGGTTTTAAATAGTCTCCAAGAAAAGTATTTGTATTTTCTAATAAATGATGTGTTGTTATAGAGGCAGCTATGTTGTTATTTGATTTTACAAAATCTACGGAATCTTTAGTGGTTATGTGTTCTAAAGTTATTTTTAGACTTTTAAAATTTTTTACAAGCCAAGATAACTCATACTCAAGAAATCTCCTTTCACGTTCATAAGGATCATCATCTTTGTGGATATGTTCACCATGTAAACATAATGGAATTTTATTTCTTTCCAAAAACTCAAAGTATTTTGACATTTTTTTAATATCTTTAACTCCTGAAGAGGAATTAGTTGTTGCATGAAGGGGATACAATTTGGCTGCAAAAAATAGATTATTTTTTATCATGTTTTTTAAATCTGTAATTTTGCAGTCTTGATTTAAATAGATAGTAAAAAGTATTTCAGTATTTCGATTATTTTTTAAGACAAATGCTCTGTATTTAGATAAGATTTTTTCATTAGTTATTGGTTTTGCTAAATTTGGCATAACTAAAATTTTTTGAAAATTTTTATTATTTTCTTTTAAAACATGTTTTAAAACTTGTCCTTCTCTTAAGTGAACATGAAAATCACAAGGCCTAAAAATTTTGAGCATTTAATATATAATTTACTTTATCAATCACCTGATTATAAGACACATCATTCATTAAACAATTATTTAAAGTATAGTTTTGAGTTTTACTCACAAGACTTTCAAAGGTTTCTGTTGACCTAACTAAGTGACAATGATCAAAGATTTTTGGGAAATAGATATTATCATTAGTTGGACCGAAAAGTCCTAAAGTTGGAGTTTTACTTAAAGCGGCCATATGCATCATGGAAGAATCATTACCAATAAAAAGTCTAGATTTTTGTAATAAACCATAATCATTGAGAATATGTTGCTTACCACATCTATTAATTACATTATTACCTAGTGCAGACTCAAAATGATGAAATTTAGAACTCTCCTCTTCTGATCCTAAAATAAATATTTTATCTATTCCTCTATCTATTAAATATTTAGCAATGTTAACATATTGTTCCGTAGGCCACTCTTTAGGAGCCCAATTTGTAAAAGGGGCTAAACATGCGTAATTTGAATTTGGGAAAATATTTCGTACTCGATCAGTTAATATTTTAAAGTCTTTTTTTAGATCAGTATCAAATTTATGATGAATCTGTTCATATATATTTTTTGATTTTTTCATCCTAAATATATTTCTTTTTTTTACCCTTAAAAAATAACCAATAAGAGAGGATCTAAAATCTACTATTTCATCATATCTAAATGCAGATAGCTCTTTATACAGTTTAAACCAATGTAAATTATATTTTTGCTTGGTTAATATTACCCTTTTAGAAATCATAGTATAATCATCATAGATTGGCATTGGCAAAGAACCAGAAACCAATGTTACCTCAATATTTTTCTTATTTTTTCGTATATACTTATTTAGGACTTGGAGGTTTATTAGTGAGTCACCTATTCTATTTGAAGAAATAAATAATAAATGCATATATATACATATAAATAATATATTACATGCAAATTGAAACACTTAATCCAATAAAAATTAAAGTATCTGGATCAGAAAGATTTGATTTTTTACAAAATATTATTACTAACGACTTGAATAAATTAGAGGAAGAGTTGTTCAGTTATATACTTACACCTCAAGGAAAGATTCTATATGAAATAATAATTACTAATTCAAAGGAGTCTTATTATTTAGTTTGTACTAATGATCAAAATGATTTAGCTACTTATTTAAAAAAATATGCATCATTATCTGATGTAGATCTTCATATTGAAAATATTGATGCTAGAGAATACAACGAAAAATATATCTTAAATCAACTATCATCTGGTAATATTGACGCGAACCTCCTTAAACATTCCTCTTTGCTCCCATCAGAAATCAATGATGAATTAGTGGATTATTCAAAGGGATGCTTTGTAGGGCAAGAGGTAGTTTCAAGAATAAAGCATCGACAACTAAATAAAAAAAAAGTAATAGTCAAAGTATTTGAGGAAAAACCACAAGATCTCCCTAATAATTCTGAAATATTATTTCAATTAAATAATTATTTTGTTTTAAGAGAGCCCGTGGTTCTTAAAAAATAAATTACTTAAAATATTTAGAGTAATAGTTTGCCACTTCAGATAAAGATACTTTTTCTTGTTTCATTGTATCTCTATCACGAATTGTGACTGTCTGATTTTCAAGAGTTTCAAAATCAATCGTAATACATAAAGGCGTTCCTATTTCGTCATGTCTACGATAATTTTTGCCAATATTTCCAGTGTTTTCAACCATAACTCTTCCTAAACCAAGTGATTGAAGTTCTGATTTAACATTATTAGCAACGTTAACCAAATCAGAGTTATTTCTTTTTAGTGGGATTACAGCTGCTTTGATTGGTGATAAATGAGGTTTAAGCTTAAGCAAAGTTCTTTTATTAGCTTCCTCAATAGTATAAGACTCATTCAAAACAGCCAAAACACCTCTCTCAACTCCTGCAGAAGGTTCTATAACAAAAGGTATAAACCATTCTTTATTTTCTAAATCTTGAATAGCTAATTTTGTTGTAGAGTTTTTATTTTCTTGAATATTAGCTTTAATATTAAAATCTTTTTGATTTTTAGAGTGAGATCCTAAGTCAAAATCAGTTCTATTAGCAATACCCTCAAGTTCTTCAAGACCGTGTGGGAAGTCGTACATAATGTCGAATGTGGCTTTTGAATAGTGAGATAAATCTTTTTTCTCCACCTCAAGTAATTTTAATTTTTCTGATTTGACTCCTTGTTCAGCCCACCAATTTAAACGTTTATCTAACCAATATTTATGCCAGTCTTCATCAGAACCAGGTTTCACAAAATATTCAAGCTCCATTTGTTCAAACTCTCTAACCCTAAAAATAAAGTTTCTAGGTGTAATTTCATTTCTAAATGCTTTTCCAATTTGAGCTATACCAAAAGGAGGTACTCTACTAGTTGAGTCAACAACATTTTTGAAGTTTACAAAAATCTGTTGAGCTGTCTCAGGTCTTAAATATGCAAATGAGCTACCATCATCAACTGGTCCTATTGCAGTTTTGAACATTAAATTAAATGGCCTCGCTTCAGTTAAATCCTTAAATTTACAATTAGTTAAGGACCCACCTCTAGGACACTCACTATTTTCTAATTGGTCTGCTCTAAATCTTGCCTTGCAAACCTTGCAATCAACTAATGGATCAGAGAATGTATCCTCATGACCGGAATATTTCAAAACAGTGGGTGAAGTTAAAATAGTGGAGTCCAGTCCTTCAACATCGTCTCTTTCATATACCATTGATTTCCACCATGCTGATTTTAAATTTAGTTTAAGCTCTACACCCATAGGCCCAAAGTCATATAGACCTTTCATGCCTCCATAAATGTCATTAGATGGAAAAATAAAGCCCCTTCTTTTACATAAAGATACTAGGTCTTCCATATTATCTGCAGTCATTTATCAGATACCAAATTTATTAAAAAGAAGTTCTTCTTTTGCTTTGGTAATTAAATCTTCACTGTTAAAAGAATTAATGCCAAGTCCTAGCTTTTGTTTTAAGGACTTTGGTTGTTTGATTTTTTTTATTTTTGTCTTTTCGCCAAATTTACTTTTAAAAAAAGCTGACTCTGATGTAATTCCATCAATTAAACCTAAATCTTTTGCTTCATTTGCTAACCAAAAAGATCCTGAAAATATTATTTTTTTATTTTTATCATTAAGTTTCTTCTTTCTTCTTGAAGAAACCCAATCAATAAAGTTTTGGTGTATTAATTTTTGAAGTTTAATTAATTTATCTTCGTCTTTTTTATTAATTTTTTGAAATGGATCTAAAAAACTTTTATTCTCCCCTGCAGTAAATATTCTTCTCTCTACTCCAATTTTTTTTATTAAATCAGTAAATCCAAACCCACCAGAAATAACTCCTATTGAACCAACAATTGAATTAATGTCTGCATAAATTTCATCAGCGGCACATGCAAGCCAATACCCTCCAGAAGCGGCAACATCTTCAACAAAACAGTAGCATTTAACTTTTTTCTTAGCTGAAATTTCTCTTATTTTTTGAGCTATCAATGATGATTGTACAGGCGAACCTCCAGGTGAGTTAATAACAATCGAAAGTGCATTGAATTTCATTTTCATTAATTTTAAAAATAGACCGTTTAAATTATCCATATTCAGTGGGGCTCTGCTTCCAGATGCAAGCATTCCCTTTAGATCAATTGAAACTATTGTTTTTTGTGGACTAAACATTATTTAAACCAATTTTCTATATCTTTAGAATAATTTGACAAATTATCGTGGATTATAATTGCATTTAATGTTTTCTCTATAAAATAATTACTTTTAGTGATTTTTAAGAGAACATTTTTAGGTTTTGAGTCTTTAAAAGATAATAAAGGGGTTCTTGTCACTTCTAAATTAAAATTTTTGAACATATCTAACATAAAATCAGTATTTTCATATCTATTTATTATAAATGCGGATCCATCTGTTTTTAAATATAAGATTATATTATTCAACCATTTTTCTAAATCTGACTCAGATATGTATTTTGATGTGTTTATTGAGGGGTCTTTTGACTGAATAACTTTATTTGCAAAATAAAAAGGTGGATTAGATAAAATTAAGTCAAAGTAGTTTTCATAATCAGGATCAAAGATACAATTGTCTTGTATCTTGAATATTAAATTTTCTAAATTATTTTCTTTATGATTTAAAATTGCAACTTGATGGTGAATTTTATTTTTCTCAAAGCCAATAACTTCTGACTCAGGATTTCTATAGGCAACTATTAGCGATATTGATCCACATCCTGATCCCATATCTAGTATTTTATTATATTTTTTTTTGCAGTGGGCAGCTAAAATAATTGGCTCAATTCCACTCCTATAACCTTTTTTTAATTGATAGTATACAATTTTACCATCTAGTAGATAATCTCTAGAGTATAAATTCATAGCAGATGAAAAAAAATAATTTTGAACAAACTATTAAATTAATTCATAAAGAAATTAATGTAAAGTTAGTTAAGACAAACAATGAACTTGATAAATTTTTATCAAGTAGTGTCACAATTATCCCAAAATTAGGAAATTATTTCTTTAAAAAAAGAGGTAAACAATTACGCCCAGTATTATGTTTATTATCTAGTAAAATGATTAATAAAAATTATTCAAAAATATCAAGTGATATTTATATGTCTACTGCAATTGAATTTATACATGGGGCAACCCTACTACATGACGATGTGATAGATGAGGGTAAAATAAGACGTGGGCAAAAGAGTATTAATTCAATATGGAATAATAAGTTTAGTGTTTTATTTGGGGATTTTTTATTTTCAAAATCATTTCAATTAATGACGAAGGCGAAATCTTTGGAAGCAATGGCCTCTCTTTCGCAAGTAAGTAGTAAAATTTCTGAGGGTGAGTTTATGCAACTCACACATGAAAATAATACTCAAATATCTGAGAAGGAATATATTGAAATCATATCTCTAAAAACTGCTGAATTATTTGCTGCTGCAATGAAGATACCCGCTATTTTATCTGGTAAAAATTCAAAAATAATTTCAAATTTAAATAAGTTAGGTTTGTATTTTGGAATTATCTTTCAAATCATGGATGATTACCTTGATTATTTTGGTGAAAAGGTAACTGGAAAGGAAAATGGTAAAGATTTTTATGAAGGAAAAATTACTTTGCCAATAATCTTACTTTTAAAAAAGGCTTCAATAAATGAAATTCGCTTTACAAAAAAAATTTTTAATAAAAGTAAAAGGTTTAAGAGTGAGTATATTGAACTAATGAAATTAATGGAAAAATATAAAATTAAAGATGATGTCAAAAAATTCTCTCAAAAATATAATAGTCAATCATTGGAAATATTAACTTCTTTTAAAGGCTATCAAAAAGAACTTTTTGTAGATTTGTTAAGTAGTTCTATCAATAGAACTCATTAGTCATACCTAAATTTTTTATTTGGAAATTTGTTATTGTTCACTTCAATGGAATATTTATTTACAGCAACTCTAATATTTTTCGATAAATCAGCATATTTTTTTACAAATTTAGGATGATTATCTCTAAAGATTCCTAACATATCTTCAGATACCAGTATTTGACCATCACAATACTCAGAGGCACCAATTCCTATTGTGGGTATAGATAATGTCTTGGTAACCTCTTTTGCAATATTCGTTAGCATTCCCTCCAACAATATAGATACAGCTCCCGACTTTTCTAAACACAATGAGTCAGAAATTATATTATCTAAGTCCTTCTTATCTTTTCCATAAATTTTAAATTTTTTAGAAGAGCTAAATTTCTGTGGCTGTAAACCTAAATGTGCCATTACTGGAACTTTTTTTTTACTTAAATACTTTATAACATCTTTTAATTCAGTATTTCCCTCGATTTTTACACCATCACAAGATGTCTTTTTCATAATGCTTAAAACCCGTTTAACTGTTGTGGACTCACTAAAATCTCTATTATATGGGAGATCAAAAAACACTAAGGATTTATCTGCACCTTTTTTTACAGCGGTTGCATGATTAACCATTATTTGATCATCTACAGATCTAGTAGTATCCATACCATAAAGAACATTACCCATAGAGTCGCCAACTAGTACCACGTCTACTAAATCATCAATAATTTTTGTAAAGTTGTAGCTATATGATGTTAAACAAATAATTTTTTTTTTGTTTTTTTTATTAAATACTGATTTAATTGTTCTTTTCATGACAGGTAGTTTAAAAAGTATTCGAATTATAAAAGACTTTCCAAAAAAAGGTATCGCTTTTTATGATATCTCAACAATCTTATCAAACCCCAAAGTATTTAATAATGTAGTAAACTTAATGTCCAAGGAGGTAGTTAAATTAAATGCAAGCACTGTAGTTGGAATAGACTCAAGAGGGTTTATATTTGCCTCAGCTGTAGCTTACAAATTAAAAAAAAAATTAGTCATGATAAGAAAGAAAGGGAAGCTTCCAGGAAATACATACGCTACAAGCTACAAACTTGAATATGGCTCTAATCAGTTAGAAATACAAAGCGATATGATAAAAAGTTCTGACAAAGTTGTAATTATTGATGATATTTTTGCTACAAGCGGAACTATCCGAGCTTCAATGAAATTAATTAATAAAACAAAAGCTAAAATCAAAGGTATCGTAGTTCTACTAGAATTAAGCTTTCTTAACGGAAGATCTAAAATTAAGCCAAAATTAATAAGTTTAAATAAAGTTAATACTTAGAATACTCTTTTTCTTCAGTTATCTTTGAGTCTGATAAGAGATTAATCTCTTTTTTTATAGAAGCTCTAATATCATTTTTAAAGTGAACTTCTCTTGAAATTTTAATAAAACTCTCACCAAAGTCTTTATTGGCTTCACACTCTCTTTTAATATTTTCTATGTCCCATAGTTTTTCATTTATTTCCTGTAGTTTTTGAACATTTTTATTAAGAACCTCTTTATTGTCTAAGATAATTTTATTACTTTGCTTAATTAAAACCTCTAACTCTGTTTTAATATTTTTCAATTTTTCAGGATCATTAATTTTTTTTAGTTTAATATTTAATATAGTAATTTTATCAAAAAGTTCTCCAACAGAAATTTCAGCTAATATTTTCAATTTTTTCTTCCATAAATATCTGAATATCTTTTAATATCTGTTTCTAAAAATTTACTTCCTGTTTGAACCTCAATTAAAACTAATTTCTTTTTAGAACTCTCATTTAATACTCTATGTTTTGATTTTTTTGGAATAAATATATTTTCATTTTCTGTCTTATAAAATGTGCGGTTATTGATAATAACAGTTGCTTTACCCTCGATAATAATCCAATGTTCTGATCTAAAATTGTGAGATTGGTAGGATAAAACACCCTCTGGTTTAACTATAATTTTCTTTATTAAAAAATCTTTTGATTTATTTAGGACAACGTATGATCCCCAAGGTTTTTTGATAGATGTTGTCATGAGAACATTCTCTTTTTTTCGTTGATAGACATAAAGTTTAACAATAGTGCACAAATAATTAGATTACTCAACAAAGAACTTCCTCCATAAGACATAAATGGTAAAGCTACTCCAACCACTGGCAAGATCCCTATTGTCATGGATATATTTATTAGAAATTCAAAAAAAATTTTAAAGGATAAAACAAACAAAATTATTTTATTAAATGCTTGGGTCAGTTTGAATGTCTTTAAAACGGGTATTAAAAACATAATAAAAAATAATGAAATCAACAAAATTGATCCTGTGAAACCAAACTGTTCAGAAAAAATTGCGAAAACAAAATCTGTCTCTTTTTCGGGAAGAAAATCTAAGCTACTTTGTGAACCCTCAAGAAAACCATTTCCTTTTAACCCCCCTGAACCTATTGCAATCTTAGACTGAATAATATGATATCCCCTTCCAAGTGGATCCAAATCAGGGTTAAGAAAAATTTGTATTCTATTTTGTTGGTAGGGCTTTAAAAAAGTCCATAAAATTGGACTTATCGATAAAATGATACCTATTGATATTAAGGGATAAATTAATTTTATTCCTGCATAAAAAATAACTACCAATCCTAATGCTAAAATAATTACAGCAGTGCCTAAATCAGGCTGAATAGCAACCAAAACAAAAAAAATTACCGATACTATGAGAGGTAATATTGATTTAAAAAGACCTATAGTTTTTTCTGCATTTAATTTATGAAAATATTTAGCCATAAATATAACTAAAGCTATTTTAGTAAATTCTGATACTTGTAAATTGAAACCAGCAATTCTTATCCATCTCGTAGCTCCCATTCCTGTATAACCGAAAATTAATGTTGTTATTAATCCAATCAAAACTAAAATTAAAAAAATCTCTGCAAAATTAAAAATAAACTTTGGCTCCAACATTATAACGAGAAAAAACAATGGGAGAAAAAATAAAAATCTCATTAATTGGTTTGATGCCCATGGATCAAGAGAACCGCCAGCAGCTGAATAAAGATTGATCTCTCCGATCCAAAAAATTATCAAAAGGATAAAAATATAAATCCAATTTAGATTAAATATACTCCTAAATTCTTTAAACATTGTTTTTAAAAGCAAAATCAAGGATCTTATGGGCAATGGGAGCAGCTACCGCTGATCCAGATCCACCATTTTCTATGATAACTGAAGCTATATATTTTGGTTTATCATAAGGGGCATACCCTACAAATACTGAATGGTCTTTAAATCTTTCTTCTATTTCCTTTGATTTATACTGATCGTCTTCCCTTTCACTCTCTTTAATTCTTACTACTTGAGAAGTGCCCGTTTTACCTCCTATTTTTACAAATTCTGGATTAGAAATACTCAATTTATGTGCTGTTCCTCTTGGCTCTTGTACAACAGCATTAAGGGAATTAACTATAATTTTTTGATGCTCATTATTTAATAATTTACCTTTAAATTTTGTAGGAGTATTTTTATCAAGTTTAGGTATTGGATATTTTCCTCCATTTAATATAGCAGAATAAAGTGTTGCAAGCTGTAATGGAGATGTTTGGTTGTATCCTTGTCCAATACACGTAATTAATGTTTCACCTTGATACCAACTCTCTTCTAAAAACGCTTTTTTCCATTTCTTACTTGGAACGAGTCCTTTTCCTATGTTTGATAAACCAATATCGTACTCTTTATTTAAACCTAAATTATTAGATAGGCTTGCAATATCATCGATATTTGTTTTTTTAGCTAATTCATAAAAATATACATCACAAGATTCTTTTATGGCTTTTTTAAGATTAACTTTTCCATGGCCTTTTTTTTTCCAACAGTAATAATTCCTGTCACCAAGTGAGGAATGCCCTTTGCAAAAGACCTCTTTTTGAGGGTCTATTAGATTACGTTGAAGACCAACTAAAGCTGAAATAGGTTTAAACACCGAACCTGGAGGATAAAAACCAGAGAAAGCACGATTAAAAAGTGGTTTTTGATCATCATTCAACAAATCTTGAATTTTATTATTTTCTCTATCCTCAAAGATTTGTGCATCAAAAGTAGGATTGGAATTCATCGACAAAATTGATCCGTCTGAAACACTGATAACAACAATAGATCCTTTTTTGTTTGTTGGAAGTTGAGATTGAGCGTAATTTTGTAAACTTAAATCTAATGTTAGATCTAAATCATTACCTTTAATGGATTTTTCGATAGATATTTCTCTTATAGTTTTGCCTTTAGCGTTTACTTCACTAAATATTTTACCTGGCGTACCCTTTAAATGTTTTTCATAACTTTTTTCTAAATGAAATACACCTTTAGAGTAAAGTTCAGAAGATTGAGTGGGTTGTCCCATATAACCAATTATTTGTGAAAAATTTTGGTGTGGATAATATCTTTTTTTAGACTCAACAATCTTAATAGAATTAAATAAAAATTTGTTTTTTTCAAATTCTACTATCTGCTCCCATGAAGCTCTACTTAAACTAAAACCAGAATATTCATTATATTTTTTTAATCGTTTTGAAATTTCTTCAAAATTTAAATTAAGATTTATAAGACTATCGAGTTTTTTAATTTCCTGAAAATGATCTTTGCTTAAATTTTTAAAAACTGCAAATTCATATAATGAAGAACTTCCGGCTAGTAAGTTTTTTTTTGAGTCATAAATGTCTCCCCTTAAAGGTGGTGTTAATTTTATAGAGAGTTTATTTTCAACTGATTTTTTTTTGTAAAAGTTAAAGTTGATAACCTGTAATGAAAATAATCTTAAAGAAACTATGAAAGATAAAATAGCACCAACTATAATTATAATAAATGATCTTCTATTTAATATTTTTATACTATCTTCACTAGTCTTATTCTTTTCCATAATTTGATAGTCCTAAAAAAACAAAGGTTAAAATTAATATACATAAAAAATATTGTAAATTTAATAATCTAAATACAATAGTTTGGTCAAAAAAGAAGAAAGCAATGAAACTAAGTAAAAAAACTATTAAAGATTTTATTAATGTAGAGAAATTATAATTATTAATAAAATAATTTAATAAAAGGAGAGGTATAAACAACACCACAATACCAATTAATATCGGCAAACCTACAAAAACCTCTACAACAAAAGTTGATAAAATAAATATAAAGATATCGATAATTTTAATATTTTTTTCCTTAAGAATTGTAAAAAAAGCTATGTTTATCAATGAAAGTACAACAATATCATTTATAATAAAATTAAAGTTTCCATAGATTAAAAATAAAATCATTACAAAAAAAAGTCTAATCATTAGTAACTGCCCTTAAATTTTCTAAATTTGTTATGTCAGATGTTAACAATATAGGTTGATTATTTTTAAAAGAAACTATGCCAAGTCTTAATATTACATTATCAAGATGTACAACAGCGACATCACCTGATTGAAAATCTGGTGCTTCAGTGCTTTCTTTTTGTCTTAAAAAACTTAGATAATTATTATTCGTGCCACTAACGATATAAGACTTACCATTAATAAAAACCTCATCTCCATAATTAATACTCTTAACTGTAACAACTTCAGAGGTGTTGAGGTTTATGTTAACAACTCTACCAACTATATTTAGTCCATCAATAACGTAATCGCCTATCACAAGACCATTTTTTGAGCCTTTATTTATAATAAAGTTTTTATTATAAACTAAATTCCTATCACCTAAAACCTGGACACCAGTTGAAAGTGGAATTTCAATATCAGACTGATGAAAAATTTTATTTTGCTCTGAATATTTTGAAGTCAATATTAATAAATACTTGTTAATTGAACGAAGGTAATTATTATCTTCTTCTAATTTTTTTATAGTATACATATAATCGTAATTAAGATTGAGGACCATAAATAAATTTCGTACTTCTTTGCCTACAAAAGTAAATGGGGCTTCTATTTTTTCTTTTACAAAAAATGTAAAAAGCTTAGTTTTAGAGTTGTAATTTGGAAATAATATTAACGTTAAGAATAAAAAAAAACTGATTATGTATATTAAAAAAACTTTTTTGTTATTAATCACTTAAGAACACATCTTGGTGGTTTTGGTTCTCTTCTAAAGCCATACCAGTTCCTCTAGCCACACAAGTTAAAGGGTCATCAGCTATAGAAACAGGTAGTCCTGTAGTGACTCTAATTGCTTCATCTAGACGTTGAAGTAAAGCCCCACCACCCGTAAGCATAATTCCTTTATCGACTATATCTGCAGCTAATTCTGGAGGAATAACCTCAAGTGCTCTTTTTAAAGCTGTAATGATTTGAGATAATGAGTCAGATAGAGCCTCAGCAACTTGTCTTTCTGATATCACAACCTCTCTTGGTAGACCATTAATTAGGTCCCTTCCTTTGACTGTGAGCGTTTTACCATCTCCATTATCAGGAATGCCAGCACAACCTATTTCTGTCTTGATTCTTTCTGCGGTTGACTCACCTATTGCTAATTTATGAACACTTCTCATAAAATTAACTATCGCATCATCCATGGTATCTCCGCCTACCTTAATACTACTAGCATGAACAACGCCCCCGAGTGACAAGACTGCTATTTCAGTAGTACCTCCACCAATATCAACTACCATAGATCCAGATGGTTCAGAAATTGGTAAACCAGCTCCAATTGCAGCTGCCACAGGCTCCTCAATTAAATAAACTTTTTTTGCCCCAGCAGTTTCAGCAGACTCTTTTATAGCCCTTCTTTCAACATTTGTTGCTCCAGATGGAACACAAATAACAATATTTGGATTAGCAAAAAAACTTTTCTTATGAACTTTTTTTATAAAATGTTTAATCATTGCCTCAGCTATATCAAAATCTGCTATTACTCCATCTTTCATTGGTCTAATAGCTTCAATCCTTCCAGGTGTACGGCCAAGCATTGATTTTGCATCTCCACCTACAGCTAAGACTGATTTATTATTTTTACTGTCAGTAGCAATTGCAACGACAGAGGGTTCATTTAATATAATTCCTTTTCCTTTTACGTATACAAGTGTATTAGCTGTTCCTAGGTCTAAGCCCATATCCTCGCTTAAAAATGAACTAAAAGATTTTAACATTTATATACCTTTAATATTCGAGATGCTAATCTCAGAAACTCCTTCTTGCATATTGGAGTTGCTTTCAAAGTTTAATATTTTATTGCATGCATTGATATAAGATTTTGCAGATGCAACTATAATATCTATATCAGAAGCCTTACCAATAAATTCTTTATTCAAATATTCAAGTTTAACAGTAACTTCTCCCTGTGCATCAGAGTCTGGTGTAATGGCGTTAATATGATAAAGTACCAATTTTGGAGAAAAACCTACTACTTTAGAAATACAACTAAATACAGCATCAACAGGACCATTACCAGAACCACTGACCTCTTTTAGTTTTTCCATAAAATCTAGTTCTAAAGAGGCTACATGTTTAGAGTTAGTGCCAGACATGATACTTAAATTTTTAAGTTTTAAAGTATTAGATTTGTTAAAATGTGTATCATCTACAAGAGCTATTAAATCCTCATCATAAACATCTTTTTTCTTGTCTGCTAAAAGCTTAAATTTTTCAAAAATTTCATTGATGTAATTATCACCCACTTCATATCCTAGAATTTTAAGTTTTTCTTTAAATGCATGTTTACCTGAGTGTTTGCCAAGCACTAAGCTAGATTTTTTTAAACCAATTGTCTCTGGGGACATAATCTCATAAGTTTGAACATTTTTTAGAACACCATCTTGATGTATTCCAGACTCATGAGCAAAAGCATTAGCACCTACAATTGCTTTATTAGGCTGAACAGGAAAACCTGTAATTGAAGATACAAGTTTTGATGTTTTTGAAATTGCATTTGTATTAATATTAGACTGAACTTTTAAAAGATCTGATCTAACTTTCATAGCCATTACAACTTCTTCTAAGGCTGCGTTGCCAGCTCTTTCACCCAATCCATTTATAGTACATTCAATTTGTCTTGCACCGTTTTCTACTGCATTTAGAGAATTTGCAACTGCCAAACCCAAATCATTGTGACAATGAACGGAAATTATTGCTTTATCAATATTTGGTACATTATTTTTTACTTTTTTTATAATCTCCCCGAATTCAAATGGTAAAGTATATCCTACAGTATCAGGGATATTTATTGTTGATGCTCCACTTTTGATTGCTAATTCTATGCACCTATATAGAAAATCAATCGAGGATCTTCCACCATCCTCACAGCTCCATTCAATATTTGGGCAAAGGTTTCTTGCAAAAGATACACTATCTTTAATTTTTTCTAGCACTTGTTCTTCAGTTAGTTTTAATTTGAATTCCATATGTATAGGGCTAGTGGCTATAAAAGTATGTATTCTTGGATTTTTTGCTTTTTTTACAGCATTCCAAGCAGCTTCAATATCTTCATGTTTTGCTCTCGCCAATCCTGCTATCTGACAATCCTTTATTTCATGGGCAATAGCTTGAACAGAGTTAAAATCACCTTTTGAGGCTATGGGAAAACCAGCTTCAATAATATCAACTTTTAGCTCTTCTAATAATCTAGCAATAGAGAGCTTCTCTTCTTGATTCATAGAAGCGCCTGGAGATTGCTCTCCGTCTCTTAGAGTCGTATCAAAAATTAATACTTTATCTGGCAATATTAGATATCCTTTACAAGTTTATTAGATGCTATCCAAGGCATCATCGATCTTAATTTAGCTCCTACCTCTTCAATTTGATGCTTTGCGCCTTGTTCTCTCATTTGTTTGAACTTTATTTGGCCTGCTTTGTGCTCTGACATCCATTCTTTTGTAAAAGTACCATCTTGTATTTCAGTAAGAACTTTTTTCATCTCAGCTTTTGTAGCTTCATTTGGCACAACTCTTGGACCTCTTGTATAATCTCCATATTCAGCAGTATTAGATATAGAATATCTCATATTGGCCATCCCACCCTCATACATTAAATCAACAATTAATTTTACTTCATGTAAACACTCAAAATAAGCCATTTCAGGTGCATAACCTGCCTCAACAAGTGTTTCAAATCCATTTCTAACTAAAGACATTAAACCACCACAAAGAACTGTTTGTTCACCAAATAAGTCTGTTTCACATTCTTCTTTAAATGTAGTTTCAATTATACCTGATTTACCGCCACCTAGAGCAGAAGCATATGCAAGACCAATTTCTTTTGCATTGCCACTTACGTTTTTATCAACTGCTAGTAAACATGGAACACCTCCACCTTTAAGATATTCCCCTCTTACTGTATGACCTGGTCCTTTTGGAGCCACCATAAAGACATCTAAATCATCTCTAGCTGTTATAAGTTTAAAATGAATATTCAAACCATGGGCAAAAGCTAAAGCAGCACCATTTTTAATATTATCGTGAATTTGACTTTGATAAATATCTTGTTGATTTTCATCAGGGGCCAGAAACATTACAATATCAGCGTCCTTAACAGCTTCAGCAGGTGTCTGAGTCTTCAAACCTACATTTTTTGCTTTTTCGATAGAAGAAGAACCCTCTCTTAATCCAACAACTACATTAGATGCTCCAGAGTCTTTTAAATTTAATGCATGAGCATGACCTTGAGACCCAAAGCCTATAATTACAATTTTTTTATCTTTAATTAAGTTAAAATCTGCATCTTGTTCGTAATAAACCTTCATACTACCCCCTAAAAACGTTATATACCGAGCCCTATAGGCCCGCTTCGAACTAATTCGACTTTTATACCACCGATTGTATTTAAGTCATCTAAAAATTTGTTTATTCGCTCGCTGGTACCTGAAATTTCATAAACAACGATATTTTGTCTTTTTTGAACAGTTCTTGAACGATAAATATCTGCAAAATTAAGTATTTTTTGATCCTGCTCGTTATTATCGAATTCAATTTTAACTAAGCAAATTTCTGCTTCATATGACTCACTTAAATTTGCTAAATTTGTAGCACTATGAACGGGAACAAGTTTTTCTAGTTGAGCAATAATTTGGCTAATTACTTTTTCTTCTCCCAATGTTTCGATAGTTATACGTGAAAGATTATTTTTAATATCTACCACAGTTACATTTAAAGCTTCAATATTATATCCACGTCCAGAAAACAAACCAACAATACGTGCAAGGATACCTGGTTCATTATCAACTATAACAGAAAGTACACTTCGCTTGGACTGTTTAAAGGCATTAATAGGTGTAGGGTAAACGGATGTAGAGGACATGGTTAAAAAA
This sequence comes from uncultured Alphaproteobacteria bacterium, assembly GCA_902598275.1. Lineage (GTDB taxonomy): Bacteria > Pseudomonadota > Alphaproteobacteria > HIMB59 > HIMB59 > HIMB59. Next base: position 4,083 of record CACKAZ010000007.1, on the reverse strand, counting down.
ATTATTAAACTAGTACTTTTCCCTTTTCTTGATTTTCAGGATTTTCTTTATCATATTTTGATAAAAGCATTTCATGGTGCGCAGCCCCAGATGGTATCATTGGAAAACAATTTTCTTTTTTATCAACCCAAATATCAGCAATAACAGGTCTGTCTATGGAAACCATTTCATTAATAGCATCGTCTAACTCAGAAATATTTTTTGCTCTCACTCCAACTGCATTAAAACTTTCAGCAAGTTTTTTAAAATCAGGAAGGGCATCAACATAACTCTCGGAGTATCTACTTCCATGAAGAAGTTCCTGCCATTGTCTAACCATTCCCATATATTCATTATTTAAAATAAAAATCTTAATTGGTAACTTGTATTGAACTGCTGTAGCTATTTCTTGAATGTTCATCAGAAAAGATGCCTCTCCAGCAATATCTATAACTAGCGAGTCAGGATTAGCCATTTGTGCTCCAACTGCAGCGGGCATACCAAAACCCATTGTACCAAGACCGCCAGAAGTAATCCACCTATTGGGTTTTGAAAATTTATAATACTGCGCTGCCCACATTTGATGTTGTCCAACTTCAGTGGTAATAAAAGTGTCTTTTTGAGATGTTAGATCATACAACCTAGAAATGGCATGTTGAGGTTTGATTACCTCTTCGCCTTGCTCATAGTGAAGACATTCTTTTTTTCTCCAGTCATTAATCTGCCCCCACCAATTAGTGTAATCTTTTTTTTCAAGTTCAATATTATTAGACTCCATATAAGAGTTTATTTCTTTTAGTGTCATAGTGATGTCAGTATTTGTATGAAAATCTACTTTTACATTTTTATTAATTGAACTTTGGTCTATATCTATGTGAAATTTTATAGAATCTGGAGAAAATGCATCTAATCTCCCTGTTACTCTATCATCAAACCTTGCGCCAACATTGATCATTAAATCACATTTATTCATTGCCAGGTTTGCTTCATAGTTTCCATGCATCCCCAACATCCCAAGTGAACTTTTATCTTCGCCTGGAAAACACCCTAATCCATGAAGCGTTGTTGTGATTGGGATATTAGTTTTATTTACGAGCTTGATTAACTCTTGGCTAGCTTGAGGCCCAGAGTTTAAACATCCACCACCAACATAAAAAATAGGTCTTTCAGATTTTTTAATATGATTTACAAGATCTTGAACAAAAATTTTATCAACATTTTTAGAGCCAGCTTTAATTCTGTGCTCTCTAAAACTAATGTCTTTTTTTGGTATATATTTTGACTTTGCAAATTGAACGTCTTTTGGAATATCAATTAACACAGGACCTGGTCTTCCTGAGCTAGCTATCTTAAATGCTTCATGAATTGTTTCGGAGAGCTTACTAACATCTTTGACTAAATAGTTATGTTTAGTGCAAGGTCTTGTGATTCCAGTAGTATCACATTCTTGAAATGCATCTGTACCTATTAAATGTGAAGGAACTTGTCCACTAATACAAACTATAGGAATGCTATCCATTAATGCGTCAGTTAAACCTGTTACCACATTGGTAACCCCAGGGCCTGAAGTCACTAACAATACACCTACTTTTCCACTTGATCTTGCATATCCCTCTGCTGCATGAACTGCACCAGCTTCTTGTCTTACCAAAACATGTTTTAAAAAATTTTGGCCAAAAATTGCATCATAAATAGGAAGAACAGCTCCACCTGGATAGCCAAAAATTGTATCTACTTCTTGGTCTTTGAGGGCCTTAAGTAGAATATCTGCTCCCGTAAATTCGTTTTCATTGTCCATTTAGGTATATACTTATATTTTCAATTGAATCTTTAGGGAAGCTTTTTTTATAGTTTATTCTCAGGTTAAGTTTGCTAAATTTTTGGTTATTCCACCATGTAAACTGTCTTTTTATATACCTTTTGGTATTTTTAATACCTAGGTATATAGCCTCGTCCAAACTCATTTTGTTTCTGATACATGATAATAGTTCAGGAAGACCATGGGCTTTATATAGAGTTTTAGATACTTTTTTATTTTCATATAGAGATTTCACCTCCTCTAAGGCACCATTATTGATCATTTGTTGAAATCTTAATTCTGCTTTTTCATAAAGATCTTTTTTAGGTTTTGTGACTTGTATAACGAGAGGATTAGGAGTGATAGCAACTTTATTACCATAATTATTTTCCATAGTATCATTGTGTTCAAAACAAAAAGCTAAACGACTCAATAATCTTTGTTTGTCTTTTGGAAAGATTTTTTCTTTATAATATTTTTCTAGAACGTTTAAACAATGGTCTGGACCTTTACTTAAAAATAAATCTTCCGCTTCTTTTTTAAATTTTTGACCAATTGATGGCATCTCTGATAATCCCTCTATTAGAGATTGAATATAAAATCCTGTGCCTCCAACAAAAACAGGTGTCTTATTTCTACTTTGAATATTTTTAATTACTTGTTTAACATCATCAATCCAATGCTTAACTGAGTAATCTTTGTTATTGATGTGTCCGTAGAGATGATGAGGGACTATGTTTAATTCTTTCTCAGTGGGTCTGTTAGATAGGATTTTTAATTGTTTATATACCTGAATACTGTCAGCGTTAATAATTTCTATATCTATTAAGTTTGATAATTCATAAGCATAATCATTTTTACCTGAGCAGGTAGGACCTACAACAAAAAGGAACTTATTCAATAACGAGTGGGTTAATTAACCAAAATTCATTACCATCTCTGATAACTCTTAATAATAATTTATCTCGATTTAATTTGATGCTATTTGCAATGATTGATTGAAAGGAGCTAATATCTCTAATTTTTTCGCTTGAAACTTGAATAATAACGTCATTGTTTAATAGATTTTCGTTTTTATCACCTACTTCTTTGACCAAAATTCCTGGGGTTTTTGAGTCTAAACCCAAACTATTTATAACTTCACTAGATAATTCTTCGACGGTAATATCTAGTTCTTCAAGATACACTCCCTCATTTTTAGCAAGTTTGCGGCCTTCTTCTAACTCACCTACTTTAACATCAATATTTATTATCTCTCCATTTCTCCAAACTTTAACTACTACTTGGCTTCCGATAGGAGTTTCAGCAACAACTTTTGGTAAATCTTTAAATGATGAAATTTTTTGATCATTAAACTCAATAATAATGTCCCCTGCCTGAATATTTGAAAGTGCTGCTGGGCTATTTGGTTCGACAGAAGCTACAAAAGCTCCCTCTGTAGAGTCAAAGCCCAAACTGTCAGAGAATTCTTGAGTTAAATCTTGAATTTGAACACCAAGCCTTCCTCTCTTTGCTTGGCCAAAAGAAATTATTTGTTCAACAATTAATTTTGCTGTTTTAGATGGAATTGAAAAGCCTAAACCAACACTACCCCCTGTTTGAGAGATTATCATAGAATTAATTCCTATTACTTCTCCATCTAAATTAAACAATGGTCCTCCAGAGTTTCCTCTATTAATTGGTGCATCAGTTTGTATGAAGTCAACATAAGGGCCTCCACCGATATCTCTGTTTATGGAAGAAATAATTCCAGATGTAACGGTTCCACCTAAACCAAGAGGGTTTCCAATTGCTAGTACGATATCACCAACTCTAGAAATGTCTGAGTCACCCCAATTTACACTTTGTATATTGATTGAAGAAGGATCGATTTTTAACACAGCAATGTCAGTTTTAGGATCGGTTCCAACAAGTTCCGCAGAGACTTCATCAATTCCGTTATTAAAAATTACTGTAATTTGATCTGCGCCACTAATTACATGATTGTTTGTTACCACATAACCCTCATCATTAATAATAAATCCAGATCCAAGACCTGTTAAATTTTCACGTTTGGGCATTTGATTTCCAAAAAAATCATCGAACATATCATTAAATGGATGACCTTCTGGTAACTCAGGTAATTGACTTGTCTTTCTCTCTACTGTCTGACTGGTAGCTATACTGACAACTGAGGGCAATAGCTCATCTACTAAATTAGCGTATCCTCTTTCAAATTGTGCGAAACTTGTATTTGTAAGAAAAAATAAATTGAAAAGAGATAAAAAGATGAGTCTTTTCATTGATATATTTTAATTTTAGTTTGA
>CACKAZ010000006.1:0-79019 GCA_902598275.1 uncultured Alphaproteobacteria bacterium | reverse complement strand
TTTAGTTTTAATTTTTTTGGAATTAATTTGATTGAATTGATGGCATTTATTTTAGCTATATACTGTGTGTTATTATGGGTTTTAAATCCTTTAACAGATATTCAAATGGCTTCTATTCATGAGAACTCATATAGAAAAGTTGTAGATACAACTTGTTTTGTGACAGTTTGGGTAATTATTTCATTCGTTATTTACGAATTAATTGATTTGTCGACTAATGGTTTAATATTTGAGTCTTTAATATTATTTGGACCTTTTGTACCACTGTTAGCTATACTAATTGGTTTTATACCTGGATGTGGACCTCAAATTATGATCACATCCATGTATGTGAGTGGACAAATTCCTATGTCAGCTCAAATAGGTAATTCAATATCGAATGATGGAGATGCTCTTTTCCCTGCCATAGCCATTTCAGCCAAGGCCGCAATAGTTGCGACGCTTTATAGTGCCATACCTGCTATTATAATTGCTTATCTTTGGTATTACCTTATAGGTTAAACCTAATTTATTATTTATAAATACGATATGGTTTGGAAGAACTTACATATATATGTTGAAAAAAAATCTAAATCAAAATACTCACAATATTTTTTATCAATAGTTGCTTTCATAGAAAGTATTTTTTTTCCAATACCTCCAGATTTGATACTGATACCAATTGTTTATTTCAATCCAAATAAATTTTTAGTAACTGCTTTGAATTGCACAATCTTTTCTGTAATTGGGGGAGCTTTTGGATACTTTATAGGGTACTTCATTTTTGACACTGTCCAATCTTATTTTGATATCAGTAAACAAACTGAATTTATTAATTTTTATAACGATTGGGGTATTTTTGCAGTTTTTCTTGGGGGGTTCACTCCAATACCATATAAAATTATTGCTTTAACATGTGGCTACTCTCAGTTTAATTTTATCTATTTTATATTTCTTTCAGTGCTATCTAGAGGTTTGAGATTTCTTATTATTGCTTTAACTATTAAACAATTTGGAGATATAGGAATACAAATTTTAAAAAGAAATAAATTATTAATTTTTGTTCTAATTCCTATTGGAATTGTCTTTTTAATTTATTTATTATTTTACCATGATTAAAGAAACACATATATTAACTATCGTTTTTATATTTTCACTTATAGCCATGTCTTTTGCGCTTATATTGCAATATGTTTATGGTTATAACCCTTGTAAACTGTGTATATACCAGAGAATTCCATACTACTTAATTTTAGTTTTGGGAATATTTTATTTTTTTACCAAAAAATATTTTAAATATGTTTATTTATCTTTAATAGTTTTGATAATTTTTGAACTGGCAATATCTGGTTATCACTCTTTAACTACATTTGGTATTATTGAATATACTGGATGTGAAGCCGCTTCACTCCCCACAGATATAAATAAATTAAAAGAGGAGTTAATGTCTAACTCTCTAATTTCTAATTGTTCGGATGCCAATTTGCCCTACTTTGGTATTCCTTTATCAGTTTATAACTTCTTGTTTTCAATAACTTTTCTGATATTAATTATTTTAGATGCCTACAAAAAAGAAAAATAAAACTCTTAATAACGAGGACAAAAAATTAATCGAAGAAATTATAAGAGTTGATCATGCAGGTGAGCATGGCGCTACACAAATTTACCGCGGTCAATTAGCTATTTTTAAAGAAAATACAGAATTTGGTAAAGAAATAAAAGAAATGGCTGATCAAGAGGAGTTTCATAAATCTACTTTTGATGAATACATCGTTAAAGAAAATATAAGACCTACTGCCTTATTTCCTTTTTGGAATTTAGCGGGCTATGCACTTGGGTTAGGTACTGCTTTAATGGGGAAAAAAGCAGCGATGGCATGCACAGTTGCCGTTGAAGAGGTTATTGGTCAACATTATGATGAACAAGCAAAGGAACTCTCTCAAAGGAAAATAAAACCAGATTTATTAAAGACTGTCAAAAAATTCAGAGAAGATGAGCTGGAACATCATGATACTGGTGTTGAACACCAAGCAGAAATGACTACAGGATATGTCCTTTTATCGAAAACTATAAAACAACTGTGTTATACAGCTATCAAAATCACTAAGAAATATTAATCTTTTTCTAAAACACTATCCCAATATAAATAATCTCTCCAACTTGAATGAAGATAATCTGACGGAAAGTTTTTACTCTTTAATCTCAGAGAATATTGAGAGGGTTCTTTTGGTTTTCTCAGTAACTTAAAACCCACTTGAGTTAAGCTTCTACTACCTTTAGTCCAATTACATTTTGAACATGCAGTGACAACATTTTCCCAGTTTGTTAATCCCCCTTTTGATCGAGGAATTAAATGATCAAAAGTAAGTTCTCTAGTTGAAAATTTGTCATTACAATACTGACAGGTAAAATCATCTCTCAAGAAAACATTGAATCTTGTAAAAGCAGGTTTGTGACTATGCGGTATATAATCTTTAAGAGCAATAATACTTGGTAACTTTATTTCAAATGAGGGAGATGATACTTTTTGATCATATTCTTCAACTATATTTACTCTTTCAAGAAAAACAGCTTTTACAGTATCTTTCCAGCTCCAAATAGATAAGGGAAAGTAACTAAGAGGTCGATAATCTGCATTTAAAACTAAAGAGGGACAATGATTCGAGCTAATCATCTTTTGATAATAGCATATTCAAATAAAGGTTTGGTTAAAATTTTATTAAATCCAATGCTCATAAAATTTATTGATTTCATCAAGGGCGATTGGGCTAATTGAATGAGCGCAGTTATCATCTAATATCATTTTACATGAGATTTCTTTTAAATCCAAAAACGAATTTGTCTCAACTGCTCGATTATATGGTACCACATCATCCAACTTTCCATGGAAAATTAAAAATTTTGATTTTACATCAGGTATTTTTAGATCGTTTAAGATCTCTTTAGGTAAGGAACCAGATAATGAGATAATACTATGAAAATTAAAATTTTTTTGTAAAGCATAATATGTTGCTAACATAGAACCTTGAGAAAAACCAATTAAAGAAATTTGTGATGAGTCAACTGCATGTTCAATAATTATTTTCTCTATAATTGAGTCGAGATGAGAAAATGCTGATTTTAAACCAATCTTTAGTTCTTCTATAGATCTCTCTTTTAAAGGAAACCACTGATAACCAAAATAATTGAATTCACATGGTTCTGGCGCATTAGGAGAGATAAATTCTGTAGTCTCTTTATTCAATAAAATATAATCTTTTAAGGATATTAGGTCATTTCCATTAGACCCATAACCATGCAAAAATAATACAATTTTCTTCATATTAATCTCTTATATTTAATAATTAGACATTTATAGATAATTTGATAACTATTTACCATGTTTTCATCAACAGTATTACCTTTTGTTTTAGTTGTATCCATGGTTTTAGCCTTACTCATGGTTGTAATAGGTGTAATAGCTATGGCCAAAAACGGAAATTTTAATAAAAAACATAGTAACAAGCTAATGAGAATGAGAGTATTGTTTCAAGGTATAGCTGTTTTAGTATTCGCTGCGATAATATATTTATCAAGATAATTAAAAATTACTAAAATCATGAATAAGAAAAGTAAAATATTATCAACTACAATTAATAAAAATACCTCGACGTTAATGGATGATTTTAATAGTTCAATTGATATTGATAAAAGATTAATTGAAGAGGATATTGCTGTGACCAGTGCGCATGTTAAAGCTCTGACAAAGCTGAAAATAATTTCAAAAAAAGAAGCTATTACTATTCAAAAAGGTCTCATTTCAATATTGAATGATCATAAAAAAAGTAAATTAAAATTTTCAAAAAAAAATGAAGATATTCATATGAATGTGGAGTCTTTTCTTTATGAGAGAATTGGTGAGATAGCAAATAAAATTCACACTGGAAGGTCTCGTAACGATCAAGTAGCAACTGATACTAGATTATGGACAATTAAAGCTTCTAAAAATTTAAAAGATGAAATTAAAAAATTGATGAGGTCTATATTAGATCAAGCTCAAATAAATAAAAAAACAATTATTCCAGGATTTACACATTTACAAGTAGCACAGCCTATATCTTTAGCCCATCACTTAATTGCATATTTAGAGATGTTTAAAAGAGATTTAGATTATTTTGATTTTTGTAAAGAAAAAACAGACGAAAACGTTTTAGGTAGTGCTGCTCTAGCTGGTAGTAATTATAATTTGGATTTAAATCTACTTAACAAAAATTTGAATTTTACAAAATCAAAAAATAATTCAATGGATGGTGTCAGTGATCGAGATTTTTGTATGTATTTTCTTCATGCAAGTTCTTTGACTGCGACGCATTTAAGTAAATTATCTTCAGAACTGGTTATCTGGTCTAGTAACTTTATGAAATTATTCAATATTAGCAATCAATACTCAACAGGTAGTTCAATTATGCCTCAAAAAAGAAATCCAGACTCTTTAGAACTAATAAGAGCCAAAACAAATTCAATTAGAATTAAATCTTTAGAGTTCTCTAATATTATATCAAATCTACCATTAACTTATTTTAAAGATTTTCAAGAGGATAAAAGAATAATATTTGATTGTTATGATGAATTGCTAAGCTGTCTCCAAGTTATGCAAAATGTTATTAAGAGATCTAAGTTTGAACAATCAGTTGGAAGAGACATAAATAATAATAATTATGCTACTGCTACCGATCTAGCTGATTATCTTGTAATAGAAAAAAAAATACCATTTAGAGACTCTTATAAGATAATCGCCAACATAGTAAACTATGCTCAGAAAAATAATAAAAACCTTTCAGAAATGAAAATTGATGAATATCAAAAATTTCAAAAAGTAATTGATAAAAATATTTATAAATACGTTGATGTAGATAAGAGTCTTTCAAGAAAAAAAACATCCATGAGCACTAATCCAAAAGAAGTGTCTAGAATGATTAAAAAATATTTAAAATTTCTAAAAGTATAATGATTAAGTTTTTATCAATAATTCTATTTTCTTTATTTATTAATAGTTGTGGTAATCAAAAACCTAATAAATTACCAGAAGGTGTTGTAGATAAGTCACAGTATCCATTTCCACCTAGTGAGGAGTATGAATACCCTGAGAGCGAATGATGATAGATAAAATTTTTAAAGAGTGCTCAAGTCCTTTTTACCTCTATAATGAAGATAGAATTAAAGATAAAATCAGTTTTCTTAATAATTTAGACTTACAATTCCAAAGAAAGTTTAATTTTGCAGTAAAAGCTAATCCAAACCTTGCAATTTTAAACCTAATTCACCGATGTGGTTTTGGCGCAGAAGTCGTATCGGCAGGAGAACTTTTTAAGTCCTTGAAAGCTGGGTTCGAACCTTCTGATATCATATTTGATGGACCAGGAAAGACTGAATTTGATTTAAAGTATGCCATTACTCAAAAAATTAATTCAATCAATGTTGAAAATGTAGAAGAGATTAAATTCATAAACGATTACTCTTTAACTAAAGGATTAAGGACGAATATAGGTATTAGAATCAACCCTAATATAGATGGATCTACAATGGATAAAATAACCACTGGCTTATCGGGTGGCAAATTTGGTATTTCAATTGATCAAATTGACTTTGATGCAATTTCAAATTTTAAAGGAATAAATTTAAAAACGCTTTCTGTGCATATCGGAAGTCAAATTACTGATTATCAAAAGTTAATGGTTTCATATAAAAATTTAATAAAAATTGCAGATGAACAAAATCTTAAAAATAATATAAATATTGATACATTAGATTTTGGAGGGGGGTTCGCTGTTCTTGATCACTCCAATAAAAAAATCAACTTTGAAAGTTGGAAAGATAATTGTAATAAAATACTCGAAGGCAAAAATTTTAATATTATTTTTGAACCTGGTCGATTTATAGTTGCAGATAGCTGTGAACTTATAAGTAAAGTTTTATATATAAAAGAAAGTGGTGAAAAAAAAATTGCCATTGTTGATTGCTCTTTTTCTGAATATATTCGCCCAGCTTTGTATGATATTAAACCGCCAATAAAAGTTGCAAATAGTTCGAAAAAAACTGGTATCTATGATATTGCAGGTGGAATTTGTGAGTCTACAGATTATTTTGTGAAAGATATTGAATTACCAGAGATCAAAGCTGGAGATAACATAATTTTTATGAATGTGGGTGCCTATGGATCCTCCATGTCATCAACTTATAACAGTCGTCCTCGACCTCTTGAAGTATTATATAATAAAGATGAATATCGAGTGATACGATCTCGAGATACCTTAGAGGACTTATGTAAAAATGAGATCATGTAATGATAATTCTTCTAAAGCGTTTAAATATAATAATCGCTCTAATTTTATTATTTTTAGCTCTTGGTATAATCAAATTTAAAAATAATTTATCTCATGAGCAGGAAAATAATTTTAATGTTGATGCAATCGTTGTTTTAACTGGTGGCAAAGGTGAGAGAATAATTGAGGGTTACAATCAAATTAAAAACTCCAAACAGGAAAAACTGTTTATTTCTGGTGTAGATACTACTTTTAATTCGGAAGTTGTACTAGTTAATATTCTTAATTTTGATCAAAATATAGTTGAAAGCAGTATTGATGTTGGTTATTTATCAAAAAATACATATGAAAATGCATTAGAGACTAGATACTGGGCATTAGAGAATAAAGTAAAATCTGTGTTGTTAATTACTTCAGATTTACATATGCAACGGGCTGAATTTTTATTTAACCAATTATCAGGTTTAAAAATTATACCTTTTGCAGTCAGTAATAAAGATTCTGTTATTCCATTTGAAAAGTTGGTAGAGGAGTATATTAAATTAATTGTCTCAAAATTAGTTTTTATAAAGAAATATGAAATTTAGTTTTTTAATTACATTTTATTTAACCTCAGCAGTTGTATTAATATTTTCTCTAATTGGTCTCCCTTTTAAATATTTCAAGTTTAGATTTTTTGTACTCTTATTTACAAGAAGTATGACTTCAGTTTTAAAATTATTTAAAATAAATATAAAAGTAATTAATGAAGAATTTGCGCACAAAAAAGGATGTCTATATGCAAGTAAACATCAATCAGTATTTGAAACGATATACTTTAATGAACTTTTTTATAATCCTGCATATATTTTAAAAAAAGAATTATTGAATATTCCTTTGTTTGGGACATATCTAAAAAAATTAGGTATGATAGCAATTGATAGAGCACAGGGAATACAAAGTCTTCGTCATGTAAATCAGCAAACAGCTGAGTATTTAGATCATAGACCTGTAATAATATTTCCTGAAGGAACAAGAACGACCTTCAAAGATCAACCAGATCTAAAGCCTGGCATCTACTCTATGTATAAATCATTAAACAAACCGGTAATTCCTATATCTTTAAATTCTGGAAGATACTGGCCAAAAAATAACAAACTTAGCAAAGGGACAATAACGGTTGAGTTTAAAGAACCTATTCCTCCGGGATTGAGTAAGCAGGATTTTTTAAAAAAGCTTAAATTTGAGATTAATAGCCTCAATCATTAGGAATAAATTTTCCTGCCTGACGTGCCTTAATAATTTTATCTCTTACGTTTTTAGTCTTTTTCAATTTATTTAATAAATTATAAGAATTTCCTTTATTTAGGTTTCTAGAAAATTCTTTTAACTCAATTATAAAATTATTTGTTAATTTTTGTATTTGAGAACTATTAGCTAAAAATATATCTCTCCACATCTCAGGATCACTACCTGCAACTCTGGTAAAATCTCTAAATCCTCCAGCAGAAAATTTAACTAATTTTGAATTAAGAGATTTATCCCTTTTCATTGCAGTCAAAACTAATGAATAAGAGATTAAATGAGGCAAATGTGAAGTTAAACTAAGTACTTTGTCATGTTCTTTTGAAGACATTATTTCAGTTTTCATATTTAGTGATCTCCAAAACTTAATAACTTTATTAATATGTGTTTTTGAAGATTTTTTTAATGGACAAATAATATTATATCTATTCGTAAATAATCCATCAAATCCATTTTCCAAGCCAGCTTTTTCTATACCAGCTATTGGGTGTGATGGAATAAAATTAAATTTATATTTTTTTTGTATGTATATCTTTTCAATATTTACCTTTGTAGATCCTACATCAGTAACAATTGTCTGCCGTAGATCAATATCGTTAAGTTTTTTGAAAATTGATTGATATTGAAGCATAGGAGTACAAATAATTATAAAATCAATATTTTGATCTTTAATCTCATTAAGTGATTTAAAAACTTTTACTCTTTTTAATTTTGATTTATTAATTCTAATTTTTAGGCTTGGTGATTTATCAAAAGCAAAAATTTTAATACTTTTATTTTTTTTAATTACAGTTCTTGCTATTGAAGACCCAATCATCCCAAAACCAATAATAAGAATATTTTTAAACATTGAATTTATTTGCAACTAAAATAGCTTTTTTCATATCAGTTTTAGTTCCTATGGTCATTCTTACAAAGTTATTTAAACCATATGAGGATAAAGATCTCACTGTAATTTTATTTAAGTTTAAAAAGTCCACAAATTGTTGAGTTATTATTGAATTTTTAAACTTTAAAAGAATAAAATTAGCTTTAGTGTCAATTATTTCAAAAGATTTATTATTTAACTGCTTACAGGTTAAGGTTTTGTTAACAGAATTATTCTTAATTGACTCATTAATCCACTTTTTATTTTTTAAAGATTCTTGAGCGGCGATACAAGAAAGTCTAGATACATTAAATGGTTTTTTGTATTGATATAATTGAGAGATAATTTTTGAGTTGGCGTAACCCCAACCTATTCTTAAGCCTCCAAGAGCAAAGATTTTAGAAAAAGACCTGGTTATTATTAAATTTGGGTAATTTTTAACTAATCTCATCCCATCATCATATTTATGATCTTTAATGTATTCACAATATGCTGCATCTAATACAACTAGAGTTGTTTTCTTGATTTTATTTAAAAATTTAATTAATTCATTTTTGTAGAAAATAGAACCAGTAGGGTTATTTGGGTTAGCTAAAAAAATAATTTTTGTTTTTTGACTTATTATTTTGTTAAGACTTTCTAATTTAAATTGAAAGTCTTTATCATCAAATAATTTAACTTTGCATTTAAAATTCTTTGCATAAATTGAATACATAGCAAAAGCATACTTTGTAAAGACAACCTCATCATTTGGTCTTGAAAAAGCTGCATATATCATTTGAAGTACTTCATCTGAACCGGCACCTAATATAATTTGTTTACTATTTATCTTGTAAGATTTAGCAATTTGATTTCGTAAGCTCTCCCCGTCAAGTTCTGGATAAATATTAGAAAATTTAATATTTTGCTTTATTAATGATTTAACAGACTTTGCTGGACCATAATTGTTTTCGTTTGATGAGAGCCTTACATAGCCTTTAAATACCTCGGCTCCACCTTTATATACATTTTTTGGTTGGTTGTTTTTCATTATTTTTTGTTAATAAATAAACTATATAAAGAAAATATCATCATTTTATATTGAAAATTATTTAGAAAAGCCTTAAATTCCACTTTCACCGATTTGATAGCAGCTTGCGGGTGTAAAACAGCTAAAGCGTATCACCGCAGTTATCAGTCGAACAAGGTTAAAAATGAGAGAAATAACTGCTAATACTGATTATCCAGGTTACTTACTAAAGTGCAATGAAGAGTTATTACTAGACTCTGGAAAAAAAATTAAAGACTTTCAAATCGCATACCAAACATACGGAAAGCTTAACAACCAAAAAGATAATGCAATTTTGGTTTGTCATGCATTAACTGGTGACCAATTTCCAGCAGAGGAAAATCCTATTACTAAAAAAAAAGGTTGGTGGGAGTTAATGGTCGGTCCTAATAAACCTATAGACACAAATAAATATTTTGTTATCTGCACAAATGTTCTTGGTGGTTGTGTGGGAACTACAGGTCCCAATGACATAAATCCTGAAACCTCAAAGATATATGGCTTAGATTTTCCAACCATAACTATTCGAGACATGGTGAAGGTACAAAAAATTCTTATTGACGAAATTGGAATTTCTAAATTACTTTCTGTAGCTGGCGGATCAATGGGTGCGATGCAAGTACTTCAGTGGGCTGCTACCTATCCTGAGAGTGTTAGGTCAATTATGAGCATTGCAGGTTCCTTAAAACACTCCGCTCAAAATATAGCTTTTGACGAAGCTGGCAGACAATCAATTATGTTAGATCCAAATTGGCAAAATGGAAGATATTTAGAGGGCAATGAAAAACCTGAAAACGGTCTTTCTGTTGCCAGAATGATAGCGCATATTACTTATTTATCTGAGAAAGCTTTTCAAAACAAATTTGGTAGAAACTTACAAGAAAAGAATGACTTGTCTTTTGGCTTTGGAATAGACTTTCAGGTTGAAAGTTATCTTCGTTACCAAGGTAGGTCTTTTGTAGATCGATTTGATGCCAACAGCTATTTGTATATGACAAGAGCTATGGATTATTTTGATGTAAAAAATGAAATAATTGAAAATAAAAATACTATTATTAATAATTCGATCAGATTTCTAGTTTTATCATTTACAAGTGATTGGTTATTTCCAACAAAGGAATCAAGAGAGATCGTATCTCTATTAAATTCAATTGGATCTAATGTAAGTTTTGCTGAGGTTGTCTCTGATAGAGGCCATGATAGTTTTTTACTTGATGAACCTCAATTTTTCAAAGTTGCACAGGGTTTTTTAAAGGGAATAAAATGAGAAAAGACTACGAAATTATCTTAAATTTGATCCCGAAAAATTCTAAAGTATTGGATATTGGTTGTTCTGATGGAGAATTAATTTCTCATCTTGAAAATAAAGGTGTTAGTGCTCAAGGAGTTGAGTTGAATCAGGAAAAAGTGATCAAATGTTTAGAAAAAGGGCTAGATGTTATACATGGAGATATAAATTTAATAGTTGAAGACTTTCCATTTAATCAGTTTGATTACTGTCTTTTAACTCAAACAATTCAAGCAGTTCAAAAACCATACCAATTGTTGAATACTCTAAAGAAGGTAAGTAAGAATATTATTGTGAGCTTTAATAATTCTGCACGGTTAAGCAAAATCTCAAATTTTTTATTGTCAGGAAGTTTTGACTCTCTTCTAAAGAAAGCAAATAGTGATCATTGGTATAATACTGATTATATTCACCCGTGTAGTATTAAAGATTTTAAGAAGTTAGCTGTAAATTTAGACCTTAAAATAATTTCAACTTTTGATGTTATTAATCAAAGAAAATTTGAGAATGGCAAAATACCTTCAAACCTATTTTGTAAGGAAGTTTTGTTCCATATTACAGATGAATAGTAAAAGAAATATAATTTTTGTTTATAACGCTAAAGGTGGGAAATGGAATTATATTCTCGACACAGTTCATAAATATGCTTCTCCAAGCACTTATGAGTGTAATTTGTGTAAAATTACTCATGATTTAAAGATGAAAGATGCATGGAGAAAATTTATTGAAAGTTCTCCATATAATTTTAAATTTTTACATTTAGAAGAATTAGAAGAATATAATCTTTTAAATTATAAAAATGACTTACCTATTTGTGTTGAAGAAAATAGTGGTGAATACAAAATATTAATCAATAAAGAACAAATGAATAAGTATAAAGATGAATTTGAGTTAATTAATATTTTAGAAAAAATATTATAAACCCATTATTCCTAAATAAATTAACCTCATTGATCCTATAACTACAAAAATATTAATGATCATGAAAAAAGAACTGTCTGATAGCTTACTGTTCATCCAGTGTCCTAAAATTACTCCTATAACAGCAATTGGTGAAAAAATAAGATAATTATATAATTTCTCAAAATCTAATATTTCTAAATAAAAATAAGGAACTAATTTAAACAAGTTAATTAAAGCAATAGAGAAAACAACGCCTGCAACAAATTGAATTTTTTTGTTATAGATTGACATAAAATAAATATTTAATGGTAATCCTCCAGAGTGAAGGATAAAACTAGTAAATCCCGCTAATGCACCCCAAAAAGATTTACTCCCATAAAAAGGTATTTTTTTTAACTTAGTGTCAACAATCAAATAATTAAAAACAACGTATAATAATGAGATCGAGCCAATAAAAATACTTATCATTGATAAATTAATAAATTTAAACAAGATTGTACCAGCAATTACACCCAATAAAGAATAAGGTGCTATTGACCATAAAATTTTATATTCAAAATATTTTCTATTTAAATACAAAGCAATTAAATCGCATACTATTAACATTGGCATCAAAATGGCTATTGCTGTTAATGGGCCATAAGTTATAGATAACAGAGTTACTGAAATTAAAGCCAATCCTCCTCCAGAAAATCCGGATTTTGATATTGCAAACAATAAAATAGAGAATGAGACGATTAAATAATAACTAAGATCTAACAAAGATTAATTCTATCTTTTTAAAAATTAAATATGAATTATTTTTAAGTTGCTACAAAACTTTTAATTGGTATTTTTTTTTGTTTTTTAGTATTTTTTGCATAGACAATCTTTTTACAAACACAAATCATTAACCCTCCCATATACGGAAAGAAAAAATCACCTATTTTTTCAACTGTTTGATGCGATTTATAATTTAAATAATGGTCCCATGGCGGGAAATGTAGAAATGATTTTCTAAAATCAAGAACTAAAAAGTCTTGTATCAGTGATTTAAATTGTCTAATCGAGTATGATCTGCCAAATCCAAAAGGATTATTATCATACCTAGTCCATATCCCTGATCTTTTGGGTATAATTGTTAAAAAAAGTCCATTAGGCTTAAGAATTCTCCATATTTCCTCAATACTACTTTGGGGTTTATCAACAAATTCAAGTAAATGTGTAGATATCACTACATCTACTGAACTTGGATCCAAAGGTAAAAAATATTCATGAATAATTTGATGATCGAAATCATATTTCTCTTTGACATTACCATCTAAAAATTCTGGCTGCATTGCAGATATTTGGAGATCTTTATTTTGTTTATTTAAAAAAGAAAGGTAGGGATTTGTGTATCCGTATCCACAGACAACGCTATCATTGATAGAATTGAAATGGCTGTATAATTGATGACGAATATTTCGTTTAACAAGTGTGCCTAACTTTGATTTGTAAAAACTGTAAATATCTGATGCGTTAATATCCATAGTTGTATTTTAACTAGATTTACTTAACATTCTATTTCTTATGCAAAAACCTAATGTGTATTTATTTCCCCAATTAGACGATAATTATGGATATTTAATTAAAAACCCTCATGAAACTAAAGGGGTACTTGTAGACCCCTCTGATCTGAGTATGTGTTTGAAAATTCTTGAACTGAATGACTGCGTAGCAAGTCATATTTTAATTACCCATCATCATGATGACCATATAGCTGCTGTTGGTGAGATTAAATCAAAATTTAATTCTTTAGTCATAGGATATAAAAATGACTCTAAAATTCCTAAACCAGATAAAGAAGTTTTAGATTACGAGACTTTTGAAATTTTTGGGAATGAATATAAAGTTATTCATACTCCCGGTCATACACTTCAACATATAAACTTCTTTATGCCTCAACATAATATTTTATTTTCTGGAGATACTCTATTTAGCATAGGTTGTGGGAGGATGTTTGAGGGAACACCTGAGGTTTTTTGGGACAGTTTGTGCAAAATCAAACAATTACCAAAGGATACAAAAATATATTGTGGACATGAATATACTTCGGCAAATGTTAATTTTGCTTTAAGCATTGATCCTTATAACAAGGAGCTTCAACAATATTCTAAGTGGGTCTCACATCAAGAAAATGAACTCCGCCCAACAATACCTACAATGCTCTCAGATCAATTAATATGTAATCCATTTCTAAGGTGCGATGAGGATCAATTTATGAAACTTTATAAGTCTCAAAACGAAATAGAAGTTTTTGCTAAAATGCGCTCTGCAAAGGATAATTTTTAATAATTTATTTTAATCTTGGTGTTTTAGGTAAATGTGCTAATTTCAGATTAATAATGAAAGATGCATTTCAATTAGATAACGAAATTATTGACGCTTTTCAAAAAAAGCAGATGGATAAAGTGTGTTCCTTATACTACGAAGCTGCAAATTACTTTGAAGACAAAGCTGATATTGAAGCAGCATGTTTCTTCTACACACAAGCATTGGTAATGGCTCTAGAGGAAAATCATGAACTTAAAGAAAAAATTATTTATAAACTTGAAAAATACGGTCGAAGTAAAGACGCAACATTAAACTAATACACACCTAGGTGGAAAAACCTACCATTCAACTCCCTGAAACGTGGCTTAATCATTTAAAAGGAGAGTTTGACCAAGACTATATGGTTAATCTCAAAAAAAAACTTTTAGAGTTAAAACAAAATAAAATTATATATTATCCTCCAGGAAAACAAATTTTTAATGCTTTTTATTTAACACCTCTAAATAAAGTAAAAGTAGTTATTTTAGGTCAAGACCCCTATCATGGCTCTGGTCAAGCCCACGGTCTTAGTTTTTCTGTACCAGGCAATGTCAAACCTCCTCCCTCTCTTATAAATATTTATAAAGAATTACAGGATGACTTAAAAAAAGAAGTTGATTTTAATAATGGCAACTTAGAAAATTGGGCCAAACAGGGTGTATTTTTATTAAATACAACATTAACAGTGGAAAGATCAAAACCCCTATCACATCAAAAAATTGGCTGGGATATTTTTACTAATAAAGTTATTTCTGTTATTAGTCATGAATTAGAAAATATTGTTTTCATATTGTGGGGATCTTTTGCTCAATCAAAAAAAGAGTATATTGATTCGAGTAAACATCTAATTTTAAAGGCACCTCATCCATCTCCTTTATCCGCTCATCGCGGTTTTTTTGGAAGCAAACCTTTTTCCAAGACAAATGCCTTTCTTAAATCAAAACAAATTGATATGGTTGATTGGTAATGAAGTCTAACGTCGAAAATTTTGTTGGTTTTGTTGAAAAAGCAGTCATTGGTGTCATTTTAGTAGCTACGATAACTGCCATTCTCTTTGAAATACTGAGAATGATAGACGTACAATATGTAGAATTAGCTGATTTACTTCTATTATTTATCTACGTTGAGGTAATCGGAATGGTAAGAGTTTATTATGTGTCTAATCGGGTGAGAATGACCTATCCCTTATTTATTGCTATTACAGCTTTATCAAGACTTATAATACTTCAAGGTAAAGACTCAAATCCTGAACTTCTTTTATACGAAGCTGGTGCCATAGTCTTAGTAGCTATTGCGGTAATAATTCTTCGACTAAGATATGTACCGATACTTCGTCCTGTAGAAGATGTCGATGAAATTAAACCTAGAAATATAAAAAAGTAATAACATTGAAAAAGATAGCAGTTATTGGAACTGGGCTTAGTGCGCTTTCTTTAGCTTACCACCTACCCGCTCTGGATATAACTTTTTTTGAAAAATCTTGGAGGCCTGGAGGTAGAATAAGTACTAGAAAGCATAATCAATATGCTTTCGATCATGGCGCGCATTATTTAAAATTAGATCATGGTATTATAGGTCTTAATGAATACTTAAATAAAATTGATGCGATTAAAATTTTAAAAGGGCAGTATTGTTCAAATATTTCACAAAATTCACCCATTGAAAACAAAGAAATTATAGTGGGTAAAGAGGGGAATGAATCAATTCCAATTAACATTCATAAATCACTTCACTATCCAACTTATTTTTCAAAGCAAATAACTAGTATTGAGACTATAAATAAGGAATATTATCTAATTGCAGGTGAAGAGAAATTTGGACCATTTGATTATATTTTTTGCAGCATGCCCTTTGAACAGTCTAAGACGCTACTAGAAAAATATATCGATTATAGTGACATGCCAGACATCGAGTTTGATGCTATTTGGACCATAATGGTTGCATTTAATAAACGACTAGGTGTTCCATTTCAATTTGGATATCACTTAACACCAGAAATAAGTTTTTTGATGAACCAGAATTTTAAACATGAATTTTTTAATGAGGAGTGCTGGGTTATAAATATGAGAGCAGAGTGGACTAAAGAATATTATAATATAGAAAACTATGTCCTCGAAGATTATGTGATTAATAAGATGAAACAGTCTTTTCAATCTGATGCTATTGCAGTATTTAAAAAATCACACAGATGGAGGTATTCTTATACCAAAAAAAGTTTAAGGGATATTAAGTCAAAAAGATATATTGAGTCTATTGATCGTCGTTTGTATTCCTTTGGTGACTGGTGTGAAGGTCCAAGTATGCAAGATGCTTGGCTTTCAGGTAAAAAATTAGCTCAGGATTTTACAGAAAATAGCCTAAAACATTAGTGTTTATATGAATTTTGCCTCAGCTAGTGTTGCTGGGAATTTTTATTATAAATTTTTTTCCAATGCAAATAGTCATTATCATTTAGCATAAATCTCATCAGATTTTTTACGTCATTTTTATCAATTTTATACTGGGTATTGATTGCGCCATAGGGGATCTCATCATTATGAGCTAAAAATTTTATATGATCTAACTCATATGGAGTTAAATATTTCATTAAACTATGAATACTGGTCATAACAAAAAATTATATAAAAAAATAGAATTGTCTAGTGAATCAAACATTTGGCGCCAAAATTAATTAAATAATCTTTTTTCTGAATTGTGTTACAAATAAATTTAAAATACTTTTATATTTGAACCAAAGTTTCCATTATTTACAAGAAACATAAAAAACACAAAACTTCCCAGAAATATAAACACAGATAAAATTGAAATAATTTTATAGTAGAGTTTTTTAGATTTACTTAATTCATCCCCATCAATAGCTATATAATTACCAACAAAATAAGAGACAATAAAAATTGCTATAAATGCCAATATAAAACTAATATTCATAATTCTAAATTTTTAACTGATTAATCCATAAAAACAACATATCCAAATGCCACAATAATCATACAGTATATAAATAGCGTCTGTTTATTATTGATCCTTTTATTTAGTCTTATTTTTTTTTTATCAATTAGATAAATAAGTAAGAAGTAAAGAGGTACCCCCCATAGGTTGATGAGAATATGTGCCCATATGGGCATTTCAATAAATTTATCTAACATTTATTATTTTTAAAGTATCATTATTGTTATAAAAAAAACTTATGAAATTTATAATTTTATTTATTATTACATTTACTTTTTGTGTTCAGGCACAATCTGATGAACTGATTTGTAATAAGATTTTTAATGAAATTACTGAAAAATCCCCTATAAAAAATACCTCTCCAAGTGTCATTGAATTACAAGTTGAAGATAATCATCTGACATCTCTCATTTGGGATTCACAAAAAATTGAAATGCATTTTGAAATACTTTTTGACCATAATTTTGATTTAAAAATTGGATCTAAAGGCTATTCAGACATAAATAATGCTGTTTTTTTTGAATTAGAAAAAGAAGATGGATATTTATATCAATATTTAAAAAATGGTGTGAGTTATAAATGTTCAGCTGGTAAATAAAAAATTTGAGATATGAAAAATTTATAGAGTATTTTTTGCTAATAAATCCTCTAATTTATTACAATTACCATAAAAAGTTGTTTTTACACTGGTGCTATTAGGGTAAAAAATATTTCTCTCATAGCGATAGATATTTTTATAAAGAATTAATGTATTAAAAGAAAAATCAGTCTCAATTCTAAAATGATAGCTAACTTTATCCTCTCCCATGTAGTCATAATTTAAATTTTTATTACTCTCTTTAAGAAATGATAATTCTTTATTAAAAGTGTATTTAAATTCACTGGTATTAGACTCTTCAAAATTTATAAATTTATCATCAACATAATCAATTAGAGAATTTTCTTCACATATCAATTTAATATTTTGGCCAAATACTAGAGAAGGAATAAATATTAGAATATAAATTAATTTCATAGTTAATCCATTATACTTGCTTTAAAACCATATTCAGAAATAGCTTTTTTGCGGAAAAATCCTTCAATTTTAATCATTGTCATAAATTCATTGGCGCATTTTAGAAGAGCTTTGAACGGCTTTGCAGATCCCTTGCAGCTTACGTCTTTTCCATTTGCATCATGAGTTTCTCCGCACGCACATTTGTATTTAATGGAGCCGTAACCATTAAGTCTAAGTAAATGGGCAGCTTGTAAAGGATTGTTTTTAAGTTTTTCTCTAACTTCAGCTTTACTGGTCAATATCTCCATTTTGGATATAGATCTTATTTAATCCCCTCTCATTATCCACATAAAAAACGTGGCTAAGAGAATGAGAGATATGGTCAAATCTATCCAAAGAGTACCAGTGAACATAATAATTTAATTATCACTTGGAAGGGCATTTTCTTCTCTCATCAAGATAGGTCTGCCATCATGCGCTGTATTTAAAGGGATAATTTTACCCTGATATCTTACGCACAGAGTTGGGGCATTTCTTACTTCGTCTCCTAAGTTAACCTCTAAATCAACAATAATTAATTCTGCATTATCCAATATTTTTAATATTTTCATTAGTTTGTATCTCCAATAATACTTTTTATGTCCAAAATGATTATTAGATTTTTCTTATTTAATTAAAGGGTATGTGTCAGTTTAAAAGTGGTTGCTAATTTTCTACGCAGACGTCTTTGATAACTGGGGTATTAGTACATTCAACACACTTAGTGATTTGAACTACACAACCGTCAGCTAACTGAGATACCTCGACTTCTTTGTTGCACTTTGAACAAACAGACGAAACAGATAAGTCACACTTAGGACAAGATATTGTTTGTAAGTTTTCCATTGCTATTTATACCATAAATATACATTTTTAGATGAAAAATGAAATACATTCCTAAAAAGTAAAAAAATATAATAAATACAACGTTTTTATAAACTTAATTTATATTTTATGTAATAAATCTAAGAATATACTCTTTAAATAGAATGAACTTGATTAAATCGCTCATTGAATATCATAAAATGATACCTCACCCAGAAGGTGGACATTTCGTCGAGGTTTATAAAAATAAGAATGTTAGCCACATATATTTTTTACTGGAAGAACATGAACATTCCCATTGGCATCGAATAACCAAAAACGAAACAATACACTTTTATACAGGAGACCCTTTAAACATATTTACATCGAAAAATGGTGAAGAATTTGAGACGAATGTAATTGGATCTCAAAATCAGTATATGTTCACTATTAAAAAGAATACTTGGTTTGCCATGAAATCAACTGGATTGTTTAGTCTAATTGGTTGTACAGTAGCACCTGCATTTGAATTTGATGATTTAGAACTTGCACCAAAAAACTGGAAACCAACAAAATTTAATCAAAAATTATGATAGAAAGTTTATAAGTTGAACGCAGAATTCATTGTAAATACATTTTGGTTTCTTTCGATATTCACAGCAGCTGTTTACATATTAAAAAAAAGGTATATTAACAAAAAAGAGTTTTCCTTGATAAATAAAGTCTTTAAATTAAGTTTATCTTTGACAATATTATTTTGTTTTATTGGATTATATTTTATGCTGACAAAATATTAATTTAAATACTAGTCAAAAATTTAATTAAAAAATATTTCAATCAATTCTTTAATACCCTATTGTTCTAAGACTATTACTTCTTGTGATTCAAAATCAACACCTGCATTTGACCTTAGATTTTCAATTTCTGGGTCTTTAATAGCTTCTTGCATTTTTTCCATCGACTCAACTTCAACCACCTGGTAAACCTTATTTTCATCACCTTTAGGGTGACCCCAAGCTAAAACTTTCAAGCCATGTTTTTCTCTTAAAGCATCAGCACTTACAAAAGCATCTCTCCACTTTGGATAGCCGTCAGTAATTTTTGCACTTATAATTATTTTCATTTACACCTCCTTAATTTAAATTTAGCATTTACTAAGTTAATTTAAATTAAAAATATGAGGAGAAATTAAAATGAATATATGTGTTGTTTCTACATTCGATGGAACAAAAGAAGATTATTTAAAATTATATGACTCATTTAAGGATGATATTGCGAAGTATACGGATGGATTTGAAATGGGTTTTGTTAGGGATGGAAAAGTAATAGTTGTAGCAAATGTCACAGATGAGGAGAAATTTTATGCGATTTTTGATGATCCAAGATCTAAAGAATTTGATGCTAAATTTAATAATGTTGATGAAATATATAAATTAGAAAAAATGTAAATGAGCTAAAGTTTGGGATATAAAGCTTCTTAGAAAAAACTAAGTTAAGAGTTCGGAACGGCAATTTTAGTAAGTAAATTTTAAAGATTTACACACACTTATATATAAATTAAGTGTAAATAAATATTTCAACGTTTTAAAAATTAATTCCAGAATAATTAAAATTTATTCATATAAAGAATATCTGTTTTATATTTTTTATAAAAAAATTATCTTAGATTTTTAATTTTTTTAAAATTTTAGATAACGTTGATTTTATTGGAATAAATATTTTAAAAATATAATCTACACATAAATATTTAAATAATTTGTGTATTAATAAATAATAATGTAACTTATTCACATTTATGCAAGATATTAAAATCAAACCTTGGAACGAAATAAGTCAATATTATAAGGAGAAATTTAAAAATGAGACTGATTATCTCTCTTTTTTTAGAGATGTTGTTTTACAAGATACTAAATCAAGAGAGAAATATACTTCACAAACAAAAGATAAGGTGGTTGAAGGAATTATGTGGGCTAGAGAGTTCTCAAAGTTTCATCAAAAGTATAAGGATGGTTATCCCTACAAATTTACAAAAAATAACACAATTTTGAATATTGGGCACCAAACGACTTATTCTATTAAGCCACAATTTGCTGCCTACCATATAGTCAGGAAAACTATGAGAAATTGGTTGATAAAAAGACTTAAGGATGAATATGACCAAGGAAAACCGGTTATCTATAATCCTCCTAAAGGTCTCAATCAGGGTGAAAGTAACTTTATCACAAGGCGTACAAAAGTTGCTTATCTAGTGTATATGGGTGATTTGGCAGTTAAAGATAACTTACTCTACTCCATTAGAAATGATAATACTCTTGTACCTAAGCCAGCTTCGCTTTCATGGTGTGTATCACTATTTGATAATAAATATATCTCAGATGGCATACTTACTTACCCTAAAGATTTAGGGTCCTTGAATGAAAATTTATTGTCTAATAACTTATCCTTATAGTTTTCAGAATTGTAATTATCTGATATGAAATAATCTCTCAATTACTAATTTGTGTTTATAACGACTAGGTAAAATAATATAAAATATAATTATGATTGAGACACAAGATTTTCTCTTCATGAAGTGTCTTCAAGAAAAAATATGTAAAAGACACGTTAATCTAGAGATAGAAAATAAAAATACAGATGGTGGTTCTTTAGCTTCAAGGTTAGTTATCAATGCATTTGATTTGGATGAAATTTCATTTTTAACAGGGCTCAATTTTAATATTGTCAGAGATACCGGAGAAAAATTAATAAAAATGAATTTAGCAAAAAAAATTATATGGGAAGATAAAGATAATAATGAAGATCGATATCTTTGGTATTTATCAGAGAAAGGTGAAGAGTATCTGTCAGATAATTGAAGGTAAATAACCCTATGGCACATGCATGGGTTGTTTGTATGTACCCACTTTGTACCCAGAAATATTATTATTTTTCTTGAATGAAGATTCCACGCATACTAGAATCAAGTTGTAAAACGGTTGCAAAAAGACACTTTTGGGAACGAACAACGCAACGGGGCCATAGCTCAGCTGGGAGAGCGCTACGCTGGCAGCGTAGAGGTCAGGGGTTCGATCCCCCTTGGCTCCACCATTACCTTTATTTTTATTAATCTATAGACAAATGAAGAAGTAAATTTATTTCTTTATCTAAAACAATCCTTTTTTGTCACGGTAAAGGGTCTTGGTTCAAAATTTTATTAATATATTATTTTGAAATGAATGAAGGTGTTTTAAATAGGCTTTTTTCTCTTGAATTTTTAGGGACTTGGCTAATCACTTTATTAATAATTGTTTTTATAGTTTACGCATCTTATAAAATTTTTAATATTATTTTTAGATCAGAGATATATTTTAAAAAATCTGCTATAAGTTATTTTCTGATCGCAATATTTATATTTGGTTTTGCAATATATTTTTACAACTAATTATTAAAATTCTAAGCTATTGAAAATGCCTTAATTTTTTCAAAAGGCATGTGATCAGCAATATCACTTTCTCCATAATAAACATCCTCAACTATTCCTTCTTCGTTAATTAGAACATCAACTGGAACAATATCTACATACCCTTTAAACTGAACAGGTAAATAACCTTTTATTCCTGCTAAAAAGAATTTATGAACTTTAAAGATAAAAGCTGAGAAGAGTTTTCCATAAGATCTCTCAACATCATATTTTTTAAAATATTCGAAACTTTCATCTGCAAGAACTGTAAATGGCAAATTATGTCTATCCATATTTTTCTTTAAAAAATCAACTGGTGCATGAAAGATCCCTACCATTGTAAAATTTTCACCAAATTCTTTATATTTTTTCACAAAGTCATTAATTCTTAAGTTACAAACAGCACAGGAAGCGTGTCTATAAAAAGTTAGTAATACTTTTTTACCTTTTGTACTAGAGAGTTTAAATGTATTTCCGTAAGAGTCAGGTAATTCTATATCTTCTATTTTATCACCTTTATTAATTTTCATAAATTTTCTCCTTTCATACAGAAATTACTTAATTATTTAGAATTATAATCGTAATTTTAATTTTTGGATATGCAAAATGCTCAAGTAAATCATGAAATTTAATATTTAATAAATATGATATTAGAATATTAATTAAATAATTTACTTCAAGATCAAGGAGGAGTTTTAAATGAGTGTAGCAAGAATAACAACAGTGAAAATGGATACAAAGGAGGCAGCTGATGATCAAACTCAAGGATACGTTCAGAATGCTCCATCTGAATTTCCACAAGCAAGTCAGTTAATTGGTATTAGAATTGATGATGTAACCTTAATGGCTGTCACAATTTACCCAGATACCGAAACCATGAAAGCAGCAGATGCAGCAAGGGAAAAAAGATTAAATACTAATGTAGATAATAGGGTTTCAGTCGAAACATTAGTAGGTGATGTGACTCTCGATTATCATAATCATTAAAGTGAGATGTTAATTAATAGAATAAAAGCCTGTAGTTATCCTACAGGCTTTATAAATTTTTAGACACCCCATCTCATAGCAGCAGTGTGAACAGAGGAGTCCCAATGCTTAACAAGCTCTTCATCAAGTTTAGTAAGAGTAATTGAAGCTCCTTGCATCTCAAGAGAAGTGCAATAATTTCCAACCAAAGACCTTGAAATCTTTATATTTTTTTTATCTAACATATTTTTAGCATTATCATAAATTAGGTATAACTCTGTTAGAGGAGTTCCACCCATACCATTCACAAATAATAATATTTCTTCGTTAGCATCGGGTTTTAAATCCTCATTAATTGCTTCCAATAATTCATTTGTAATTTCTTGTGCAGATTTAACTTTATCTCTTCTTCTTCCAGGCTCACCATGAATCCCTACCCCAAATTCCATTTCATCATCAGCAATATCAAAGTTTGGTTTTCCTGCTGCTGGAACTGTACAGCTTGAGAAGGCAACTCCCATAGATCCTGAATTTTTATTCACCTTATCTCCTAAAGCTTTACACTCATGTAAGCTACCTCCATGCTCTGCTAAAGAACCAACTATTTTTTCAACAACAACAGTGGCAGCAACACCTCTTCTACCAGTTGTAAATGAAGAGTCTTCAACAGCAACATCATCATTTGTTAATACAGACTCATTGGGGCCTTGCATCATTTCAGCAGCCATTTGAAAATTCATAACATCACCTGAGTAATTTTTAACAATAAAAAGGACACCTGCTCCACTATCTACTTTTTCAGCAGCAGCTAACATTTGATCTGGTGTCGGTGATGAGAATACAAATCCTGGGCAAGCTGCATCGAGCATTCCGTGTCCAACTAATCCACCATGCATAGGCTCGTGACCACTGCCCCCTCCACTTATCAAAGCTACTTTTCCCTCTTTTGTGGGATTGACTCTGGTTATAAAATTTGGATCGTAATGACAACTAACAATGTCTTGGTGTGCAGCACCAAAACCTTGTAGGCTCTCCTTTAAAAAGTCATCTGCTGAATTCATAAATTTTTTCATAGTTTCCTCCTAACTATTTATAACTGACTCACAGACAGTTTTTATCATTAATTGTGAAGACCGGGCGCCAGGATCAATATGGCCCTTTGCTCGCTCTCCTAAAAAAGAAGCTCTACCTTTTGTAGCCAAGAGATCTTTTGTCGAAAACATCCCTTTTTCCGCTACTTCTACGGCCTCTTTTAGTATTTCTTTAAGATCTTTGTCGTCCTCAACACCTTTTTTGAGGCAATTAGAGACAGGTATTAAAACATCCATCATTGTTTTTTCTCCCACATCAGCTTTACCTCTTTGTTTGACAGCTTCCACACCCTCTGCAAAAATTTCTATAGCTTTTTTATAATCAACACCTTCATCAATAGCATTACCTTTAGCCATAGTCATAAATAACGTTCCAAATAAAGCTCCTGATGAACCACCTATGCCAGAAAGGACCTTCATTGCAATTTGATTTAATGCCTTAGACATTATTAGATCTTTTATGGTTGGTTCTAATTCTATGACGAGTTTTATTCCTCTTTGAACATTAAAAATATGATCACCGTCGCCTATTTCTTGATCTAACTTTTCAATTTCAGAAGAATTATCATTAATGACAACCTGTATTTTCTTTGCAGTTTCGATAAGGAAATCAACACTCATTGTACACTCACTCCTTTGTCATCAAAAAATAGAACTTTACTATTATCAATGGCAAACTTTATTTCATCTCCACGTACTCCTTGAAATAGTCCTTGATATAAAGATAAAATTTCTAATCCCTTATATTCTAACTCCACTACTGTTTCAGCTCCTAAAGACTCAATTGTTTTAATAGAACCGATAAGCTCTCCTTGGCCTAATTTAATATGCTCAGGTCTTAATCCTAATTGACTAGCCTGATTTGGTGACGAGGTATTAATTGAAGTTTTATCTAAAATATTAATCTTAGGGGATCCTAGTCTATTTGCTACATAAATAGAATTTGGATTATTATATATTTCTTCAGGTGTTCCTATCTGAGCTATCTTTCCATTTTCCAAAACACCAATTTGATCAGCCATAGTTGTAGCTTCAGCTTGATCGTGAGTTACATAAAGAATAGTTGAACCTAAGTTTAACTGAATTTTTTTTAATTCTACCCTTAAGCTTTCACGAAGTTTTGCATCTAGAGAAGATAGTGGTTCATCCATCAAATAAATGCTTGGATTTCTAACCAAAGCTCTACCAATAGCAACTCTTTGCATTTCGCCACCCGATAACTCTGTTGCTTTGTTGTTTAATTTTCCAGAAATCTTCAACATTTCCGCTATTTTTGTGACTTTTTCATTAATTTCAGACTCGGGGACTTTTCTCAAAGGAGATCGAAGTGGGAAAGCTAAATTATCGTATACTTTGTAGTGTGGGTATAAGGAATACTGTTGAAAGACAAACGCTGTGTCCCTTGCGGCTGGCTGAGCCTCAGAAACATCCTCATCATCAAAAAAAATTTTTCCTTGATCTATTTTTTCAAGACCAGCAATTGATCTAAGCGTTGTTGTCTTCCCAGCACCTGTTGGTCCGAGTAAAATAAAAAACTCGCCATCTTTTACTGTAAAGCTTATGTCATCTAAAGCCTTGATTGTTTTATCGTATATTTTTGTAATATTTTGTAATTCTACTTTAGACATTAACTCATAAACTCACTTTGAAGTGCCATATCATTTGATCCATCAAAAATTATTTGATTATTATTCAATGTATCAAATTGAATTTGCTCATTAATTTTAACTTGCGTGTCACTATCTACTCTTATCTTTATATTTCCTAGCTGAGTTTCAACAGTGAGTATTTTTCTTGAACCTAAATACTCAACACCGAAGATATTTCCTTTTACTCCATTTTCGGATACTAACCTTAAATTTTCAGGTCTTACTCCTAAAAAATTTTCATTTGAATTTGTACCTTCTCTTTGTTCAGGTATTTTTAAAGAAGAGTCTAGTAATTTGATACTTGATTGATTTGGAGTAATTTTTTCTTTAATTGGGATAAAATTCATACCCGGTGATCCAATAAAATTTGCTACAAATTTAGTTTTTGGCTTATTATAAATAATTTTTGGGGAGTCGGCTTGTAAAACCTCTCCTTCATTCATTACTGCTATTCGATCTGCCATTGACATTGCTTCTTGTTGGTCATGTGTTACGTAAACTGTAGTGGCATCTATATCATCATGAAGTTTTCTAAGTTCTAAACACATTAATTCTCTAAATTCAGCATCAAGTGTGCCTAAAGGCTCATCCATTAAAAATGCTTTAGGTCTTCGAACAAGCGCTCTTCCTAAAGCAACTCGTTGACGATCTCCTCCAGCTAATGAGGATACTTTTGATTTTAATAAATGATCAATTCTTAATAGCTTTGCGGCTTCCATAACCTTTGCATCAACTTCAGTTTTGGAAAACTTTTGCATTTTTAGAGGAAAAGCTAGATTATTTCTAACATTCATGTGTGGATATAAGGCAAAAAGCTGAAAAACAAAGGCTATATCACGTTGAGAAGCTCTCAAATAACCTACATCCTCTTTATCAAGTAATATGTTCCCTGAGGTTGGTAGTTCTAATCCTGCTATCATCCTTAGAGTTGTTGTTTTCCCACAACCTGAGGGACCTAGTAGCACAAAGAATTCTTTATTTTCAATTACAAGATTAGAGTTTTTTACCGCAACAAAGTCACCAAAAGATTTATGTAAATTTTTAATTTCTATCTCTGCCATGGCTAATCTGGAAAATGACTTGTGATAACAAATCCTATGGTCCCAATAAGAATTACAATAAAGGAATAGGTATACATCCACATTGCAAAAGGTTGCATTAACATAAAAACTCCCACCAAAATCAAAACAGTAGATGCATTCTCCCAAATAGATCTTCTGAATATTCTTCTTAATAAACTTTTTTTCTCACTCATTATTTTCTTACTGCTCCAAATGTTATACCTCTGAGTAAATGTTTTCTTAGCACCACAGTAAATATCATTACAGGTATTAAAAACAAAGTTGTACCTGCTCCTATAGCAGGCCAGTCTAAACCTCCCTCTCCTATTATAGTAGGAATGAATGGTGGAGCTGTTTGGGCATTAAATTGTGTAAGTAAAACGGCAAATGCATATTCATTCCAAGAAAAAATCATGCAAAAAATAGCAGTGGCGGCAATACCTGTGGTTGCCTGTGGAAGCACTACCTTAAAAAATGCCTGCATTCGAGAATATCCATCAATCATGGCTGCCTCTTCATACTCCCTTGGTATTTCATCCATGAAACCTTTTAATAACCATACAGATAAACTTAAGTTTACAACCGTATATAAAATTATCATTCCTACATGGGTATCTCCTAAACCAAGTTTCCTATACATTATGAAAATTGGAACAGCCACAGCTATAGGAGGAAACATTCTTGTCGACAAAATAAAAAATAATAAGTCATCCTTTAAAGGAACTTTAAATCTTGACAATGCATATGCTGCAAGGGAACCTAAAAATACAGAAAAGAATGTAGCTCCAAATCCGATAATCAAAGAATTAGAATATCTTGGTAAGAATTTAGAAGGTCCTGTTATTACCATCTCTCTACTTCTGACTAATTCTTCGTACCAGGTATCAGGCGGCGGAAGAGAGTCTAAATAATCCTTAGGTTGTCTTGAACGGTTTGTAAAAAGATTAACATAGCCCTCTAATGATGGCTCAAAAAAAACCTCAGGAGGATATGAGATAGCACTATCAACACTTTTAAAGCTTGTTGCTACCATCCAGGAGATTGGAATAAGTGTAACAACCATATACACAATAATAATTGTGGCTGCTAATTTTCTTGAAAATCCACTAGCTTCTGAGGGTGATCTTGAAGTATCCATCATCTATCCTTGATTTTATTCATCACTTTCACATAGACGTTTCCAAAACCAAATATTGTTACAAACAATATAACCGCAAATGCTGAGCTATATCCCGTCTTCCATTTCTCAAATGCTTCTCGTTTTAAATTAATTGATGCCAACTCTGTTGCCGATCCAGGACCACCAGAAGTAAGCTCAGCGACTAAATCGAACATTTTGAAATTTTCAATACCTCTGAAAAGAAGGGCAAGTAATAAAAAAGGGAGAACAGAGGGTAATGTGATATGAATAAATTGTTGCCATTTACTAGCTCTATCGACTTCTGCAGCTTCATAAAGGTAGTTAGGAATTGACCTTAAACCGGCAAGACAGATAAGCATCGTAAAGGGTGTCCACATCCATGTATCAACAATGACAATAGACCATGGAGCCAACGTACTTGAGCCAATCATATCAAAAATACCAAAATCATAGAAAAAGTTCACGACGTAATTAAATAATCCAACTTGTGGGTTATATAAGTACGTCCAAAATACTCCAACAACTGCAGGTGATAACATCATTGGTAAAACTATAAGTGTTGTTAGTAGTTCATTACCTTTAAATTTTTTATTTAGAAGTAATGCTAATCCTAAACCAATCAACGCTTGTATGACTAATGTCCAACAGACAAAATGGGCAGTTATTTGCATCTTTTCCCAAATCTCTTCTTTTCCTAGAATTTTTTTGTAATTTTTTAATCCAACAAATTTTACTTCTCTTCCAATCTTGTTGGCGTAGAAGTTTGTAAAAGACATTCTTATGGCATAGATGAGTGGATATATGTTAATAGCAAGAAGTAAAATTAATGTCGGTGCTATAAAAATCCAAGCAATAGCCTTATCGGACAATCCCTTAAACTTTTTAACAGCACTTTTCATATTTCTAATTTAGGTAGGGTGAAAGGGTGGGAATAAACCCACCCTAAAAAATATATTTACTGATTAAATTTTACCGTCGTCTTCGAAGACTTCAGTCCAATCATCAATAATTTTGTCAAGTGCTTCTTTTGCAGAACCTTTTCCATTCACAACGTAGTCATGAATTCTCTCCTGCATAGGTAGCATCAACTCAACAAATGTTGGTTCTTGCCAAAAGTCTTTGACTATACCCATTGAGTCTAAGAAACCTTGAGCATATACGGCGGAGTCAACAAAATCAGGAGATCCTAAAACATCCATATGGCATGAATAACCACCTAAATCCCACCATTTTTGCTGAATATCAGGTTTTGCAAACCACTTCATATATTCCAACGCTAGATCTTGTTTATCAGAGTATTTTACAACAGAAATACCCTGTCCTCCAAGTGTAGCGGCGCATACATTTTGACATGGGTTTGCAAAGAAACCAGAAACTCTTCCATCGCTGTCTTCTTTAGAAACACCAGGCCAGAAAGCATACCAGTTCATTTGGAATGCAACTTGTCCTGATTTATAGGCGTCAAGATTTGCAACCATGTAAGCATCTGAGTGTCCTGGAGGTGCACAATCTTCGTACATTTTTCTATAAAATTCAACAGCCTCAACTGAAGCATCAGAATTAAAGTAGCCATCCATATCATAAGCCTTGTCTGGATTTTCGTATTGCATACCCCAAGCGTACATAGCTGCTGTAACACCCATAGTAATACCTTCAGAGCCACGCTCTGTGTTGATTGCAGCACCATATCTTACCTGACCGTCAATTTCTCTTCCTTGGAAGAAAGTACACATATCATAAAGTTCATCCCAGGTCTTTGGAACACCTAGGTCATAACCGTGTTTACCTTTGAACTCTGCTTGTAGTTCTGGTCTATCAAACCAATCTTTTCTGTAAGCCCAAGCTAAAGCATCACCCATTGCTGGTAAGGCATAATAGTTTGGTGAACCTTTAGGCCATGTAGAGTATGCGTAAACAGTTGCAGGGTTAAAATCATCCATTGAAATACCATTAGCATCAAAGAATTCATTTAACTTCACATAGTGACCGTATTCAGCACCTTGTCCAATCCATTGAGAGTCTCCGATTAACAAATCAAATGTTTTACCTTGGTTGTTTAATTCGTTTAACATTCTCTCTGCGAAATTTGGCCATGGCACAAATTCGAAGTTCATTTCTACACCCGTCTCTGCAGTAAACTCTTTACTTAATTCCTGAAGTGCGTTAGCTGGATCCCAAGCGGCCCAACCGAGAGTCAACGACTCTGATTTTGCATTTAAAGAAAAAAGTAAGGCAAAAACAGGAACTAGAAATACAGATAGTATTTTCTTCATGTTATTTCCTCCTCAGTTCAATAACTGTTAGCTAATTATACAAGTTTTTTGATTAATGATATATGTTGATTTTACATGGGTTTTAAGCTGTTTGAAAAAGCAATATACTATAATAACATGACTTTGGGGGATAGGTGAATGACAGGAATTAAGGGTCCAGCTATATTTTTAGCTCAGTTTGCAGGAGATGAAGCACCATTTAACAGTTTAGAGAATATTTCTAAGTGGGCTAGTGATTTAGGTTATATTGGAGTTCAGATACCTAGTTGGGATAATAGGTTATTTGATTTAAAAAAGGCTTCGGAAAGTAAAGATTACTGTGATGAAGTTAAAGGCACATTATCAAACCACAATTTATCTTTAACTGAGTTGTCTACACACCTTCAAGGCCAGCTTGTAGCTGTTCACCCTGCTTACGACACTGCTTTTGATGGGTTTGCTGCTTCTGAAGTAAGAGGAAATCCACAAGAAAGACAAAAATGGGCAGTCCAGCAACTCATGATGGCTGCCAAAGCTTCTAAAAATTTAGGTCTAACTGATCACGTTACATTTTCAGGTGCGTTAGCTTGGCCTTACGTCTATCCATGGCCTCAACGACCTGCTGGACTAATTGAAACTGCATTCGATGAGCTTGCTAGCAGATGGACTCCTATACTAAATCAATTTGAGGAGTGCGGAATTAATTTATGTTATGAAATTCATCCTGGTGAGGATTTACATGATGGAATTACTTTTGAAATGTTTTTAGAGCGTGTAGGAAATCACAATCGATGTAATATGCTGTATGACCCCAGTCATTATGTGCTTCAACATTTGGACTATTTACAAAATATAGATATTTATCACGAGAAAATTAAAATGTTTCATGTCAAAGATGCAGAACTTAACCCTACTGGAAGACAAGGTGTTTATAGTGGTTTTCAAACTTGGAAAAATCGAGCTGGTCGCTTTAGATCATTAGGAGATGGTCAGGTAGATTTTAAATCTATTTTTTCAAAATTAACTACATACGGGTTTGAAGGATGGGCTGTTTTAGAGTGGGAATGCGCTCTCAAACATCCAGAGGATGGTGCTAGAGAGGGGTCACAATTTATTAAAGATCATATTATTAGAGTTACCGAAAAAGCATTTGATGATTTTGCCGACTCAGGAACAGATGAGACAGCTAACAAAAAGATGTTAGGAATTGAATAAAAATGCCTCAAAAAATTAGACTTGGAATGGTGGGTGGCGGTCAAGGAGCCTTCATTGGGGCTGTTCACAGAATTGCTTCAAGAATTGATGATAGATATGAGCTTTTAGCTGGAGCATTTTCGTCAAATGCGGAAAAAGCTATCGCTTCTGGTCAAGAAATTGGAATTGATGAGGACAGAAATTATAAAAATTTTAATGAGATGATTGAGGCTGAGAGTTCTAGAGCAGATAAAATTGATGCCGTTGCCATCGTTACTCCTAACCATATGCATCACCCTATTGCTATGGCTTTCATGAACAAAGGATTTAACATTATTTGTGATAAGCCCCTAGCGATGAACCTTAAACAGTGTGAAGAGCTTGTTCAAAGTAAACAAGATAATAATGTATTATTCGCTCTGACTCACAATTACACTGGTTACCCAATGATACGCAATGCCAGAGCTTTATGTCGTAACGGAGATCTTGGAAAAATTAGAGTTATTCAAGCTGAGTATGCTCAAGATTGGTTAACAGAAGATCTTGAAAATAAAATTAATGATGGGGGAAACAAACAAGCGTCTTGGAGAACTGACCCCAGTCAATCAGGGGCTGGAGGATGCATTGGTGATATAGGCACTCATGCTTATAACTTAATTAGATATGTCACTGGTCTTGATACACTAGAGATCTCTGCTGAATTAACATCTTTTGTTCCTGGAAGAAATTTAGATGATAACGCACAAATTTCTCTTCGTTTTAAAGAGGGCGCTAAAGGAACAATATGGTCTTCTCAAATAGCACCTGGGAATGAAAATCATTTACAAATTAGAATTTATGGTGAAAAAGCAGGACTTGAATGGTGTCAGGAAGATCCTAACTATCTTTACTTTACAAAATATGGGGAACCTAAACAAAAAATTACAAGAGGTGGAGCAGGTGCGCTCAATGCATCTAATGAAGTAACTCGTATTCCTCCAGGACATCCTGAAGGATATTTAGAGGGATTTGCTAATATCTATACAGATGTTGCGAACGCGTTAATAGATAAGAAAAATGGTACATTTAACACCGACAATCATCAATTCCCAAGCCTAGAGGATGGTCTTGAGGGTATTAAATTTATAGAAAGATCCATCGCATCAAGCTCGTCAAATTCTAGCTGGGTAAATTTTTAGTTAGTTCCAGTTTAATAATTTTCGAGTTGACCAGTAATCTTCTGTAGACAAAGCAAACGACTCTAAAGATGGAATTTCTACATCTTTTTTTTTAATACACTTTAAGTTTGTATCAAGCTGAGTGATTGTAGAGGCACCTGTAAGACAGATTTTAATAAATGGTAATTGATAGACCCACAAATAAGACAATTCTTCTAAATTTAAATTAACACTCTTTGCTATAGTGACTAATTCAATTAATTCATTTTGATGAAATTTTTTATTAGCATTAGTAAGTCTTCCATTTGAAAAAATTTCTTTCGCTATAATATTAATTTTATTTTCTGAAGCATTTTTTAAAATTGCTGTGCAAGATTGATCAAAAATATTAATAGTTGTTTGAAGAAAAGTGAATAATTTAGTCTTTTCATTAATTTTCAAAAATTTTTCTATTGTTATTTCCTGATCTGGTCCACTAGTAGAAATTCCTATCTCAATTCCTTTTTTTTTCATCTCCTCAAGTTCTTTTAATACTTTAGGGTCGTCTAAAACAGGACTATCATTTGTTACAGAATGAATTTGATATAGATCTATGCTTTTTCCCAAATTTAATCTTGTTTCAATCCATTGCTCTTTTAAAAATTTTAAAGAATGGTCTTTTCTTTCATGGGTTTTAGCATCTACCTCCCAATTAGCTAGATACTCATAGCCCCATTTGGAACCAACAAATCCATCAAACTGTGATTGTTTTCTTATCCAGTTTGATAAAAATTGTTCAGACTCTCCGTACACTCTTGCTACATCAAAATATTTTATTCCATTGCTATAAGCATAGTCTAATACTTCATGGCAATGTGATTGCATATTTTCTTTAGTTTTATTAGGCCCAAGATCGGTATCATGACCCATATTAATATAACCAGGCCTTCCTAAAGAGGCCAAACCAAGCCCGATTTTACTGTCTAATTTAAACAAATAAATATTTACTGATTTCTGATTTTATTAAAGATGGATCTGTTAAATGAATTGTTTGAAAACCTAATTCTCTAGCGGCTTCAATATTTTCCACACGATCATCTATAAAAAGAGTTTCCGTACTGACTAAATCAAACCTTGAAATAGCTAGTTTGTATATTTTTGGGTCTGGCTTTACTAAGAATTCTCTTCCTGAAATAATTTTACCATCAAATTCTTTTAAAAAAGGATATTGGTCTTCCATCCCCTCATAGGTTTCGTCTGACCAATTAGACAATACATAACATGGGTACCCCAGGGATTTAATTTTTTTAAATATATCAATAGAGTCTTGGTAAGAACCATTAACCATATTTCTATGATTTGGGTAATAGAATTTTATCTCTTTCTCATAGTCTGGAAACTTTTGAACAGCCTCGGAAACAGCAATATCTATTTTAACGCCAGCATCACATCTCGTATCAAGATGAGGAAATGCTATTTCATTTATGAAATAATTAAGTTTATTATTATCAGGTATTATTCTCTTAAACACATGATGTGGGCTCCAATCAAAGAACACGTTACCCAAGTCAAATAAAAATTTATTTACTTTCATAGATTTAGTCAACAAAGGAGTTGATTAGATTTTCAAGATATTCTTGTCTACCAGATTTAGGATCTGGATTAATATTTTCCTTTATGACCTTATTATGAATATCTTCTAATGATAATTTATTCATCAGATCAGAATTATCATTCCAGGACTCATATCTTTGTTTTAAAAAAGATTCATAGCTTCCATCGTTTATCATTTTCTCAACAGCGATAAGTGTTCTGGCACAAGTATCCATCGAGCCAATGTGAGCATAAAAAAGATCCTCTGGGTCAATGGATTGTCTTCTAATCTTAGCGTCCATGTTAAGTCCCCCTGATGAAAAACCTCCGTTCTTAAAAATATAATAAAAAGGCAAAACAAGTTCTTCCACATTGTTTGGGAATTGATCAGTATCCCATCCAACTAAATAATCTCCTCTATTAATGTCAATACTCCCAAGAATATTATTAGAAAGAGCGTAGGCTATCTCATGTTCAAATGAGTGTTTTGCCAAAATAGCGTGATTTTGCTCAATATTTAGTTTGAATTCTTTCTCCAGACCGTATTTTTGGAGAAATGCAAAAACATTTGCAGAGTCAAAATCATACTGGTGTTTAGTTGGTTCATGGGGTTTAGGTTCAATCAAAAGTAAACCCTTAAAACCAATTTTATGCTTATGTTCAGCTACCATATTCAAAAATCTACCCAGTTGATCATATTCTTGTTTCATATTCGTATTGAGAATTGTTTCATAACCCTCTCTACCTCCCCACAAAACATAGTTTTGGCCCCCAAGGAATTGAGTATTTTCTAGACACATCTTAACTTGAGCAGCAGCATATTGAAAAACTTCAGGATCAGGATTAGTAGCAGCTCCTGACATATACCTTCGATGACTAAAAAGATTAGCAGTTCCCCAAAGAAGTTTAACCTTACTAGTTTCTAATTTTTTTGAAATTTCATCAACTATAATTTTTTGTAACCTCTCTGTTTCTGAAAAATTATTTCCTTCAGGAGCTACGTCGACATCGTGAAAACAAAAAAAAGGAATTCCTAATTTTTCAAAAAAACTAAAAGCATTATTTAGTTTGTCTTTTGCTTGCTCTAATTTATCCCCGGACTCCATCCATGGACGAAGAAAAGTCTGTCCTCCAAAAGGATCTCCACCTGGCCAATTAAATGTATGCCAGTAACATACTGCCATACGTAGATGGTCTTCAAGAGTTTTTCCTAAGATTTTTCTATCTGCTTGATAATATTTAAAGGCAAGAGGGTTTTTTGAGTCTTTGTCTTCGAATTTAATTGGAGGTATATCTTGAAAATAGTCAGACATTAATCATAATAAAACATTGGAGCTTTTTTAAACTCTTGCCATGCATGAGGATCGTGCCCAGTGACGACAGTAGCATTTTTGTCTTTTGCAACTTTTTTAAGTTTCTTTACTGACTCAACAACGTCTACAGCTGAACAAACAAGACCAGGTAGTGTTAAATTGTTCCAATGATCCATTGTGTAAGCCGCATCAATCGTTAGCAACACGTAACCAGAGTTTGGTAAATTTACTAAAAAAGACTGATGGCCCGGCGCATGCCCTGGAGTGAAGATTACTATAATTGATCCATCACCATATAAATCAAAAAAGTCATCATTTCTGTCTCTTAAAAATTTCCAGTTAATTCCAGGTTTATCAAAGTCTTTTCTAATATAAGCGGGCTTTGAGAACCAATCTGGATTAAAAGCATAATCATACTCCTTTTGCTGAACTAAGTGTGTTGCATTAGGAAATCTTCCAACACCACCTGAGTGATCAAGGTGAAGGTGAGAATGTAAGACATATCTGATGCCTGCTGGATTAACTCCAATGGAATTAAGCTGGTCAATGCAATTTTCAGTTTTTCCCATGATTGGATCGTAGGCAGCTACAACAGAACCCCAATGAGCATGTTTGTCTTCACTGACCTCTTTTGCGTTTCCCCCATCAATTACCACATCCCCTTTTGGATGCCTTATTAAAAACCATGGGACTGGAATTTCAAAATCCTCATTAGATTGGTTCATTTTAATATATTTCATTTTAGTTTTTAGTGTTCCGGTCTGAAACATATAGAGCCTCATATCAGTAGAGACTTGAGAGTTGGTTAAGTGGCTATATTCTTTTTTTGACTCTTCAATTGCTTCTTTGATGGAATATTCTTTAACTTTTTGATCAGTTTGTTTATTTGTAATAATTTTATCAAATTGATCTAAATCAGATTTTTTGTAACTTACGCTTAATTTTTTTTCCATCTACTTAAATTCTATCTCAATAAATTTATAAATAAAATCATTGTTATTAAAAACATTATGGTTAATTCCCTTTTCTCTAAAATAAGATCCACCTTTTGCTAGTTTGGAAATCATTTCCTCTCCATCATGATTAACAATTTTAAGCTCCCCATCTAATAAGGGCACTACTACATAATCGTATTCATGAATGTGCTGACCAGTTGAGTCGCCGACTTCGAAAGACCATTCTGTGACTCTAGTTTTGTTGTTATCTATCATGACATTGGCTTTAGCCATGTCGTTAGATATTTCTACAAGGTACGTTCTCAGCTTTTTCAGCTTTAAGAGCTTCGGCAGCTTTTGTTGCTTTTTCAACTGAGTCAAAAACGAGTTCAGGAAAAAGAACAAAAGGTTTTGCTCTATCAGCGCTGAGCTGTCCAACACACCAGGTCTTTCCGGGCTCGACACACATAACCATATATGTTCCAGGAATAGGGCCATAATGTCTGTTATTTAAAGCAAAGAGGCACTCTGCCATATCATTTAATTTATCCACATCTAAATTTTGAAGTGCTTTTTTTTCTAACTCATTTAATGGAGTGTCTAGAGCACCAAGTGTTTCTTTTCCCCATGGGATCTCCTGCATATTTTGTTTTTTCATAGTTTAAGGTAAAGGTCCGTCCTTTAAAAAACCTTTGAGAGTATTTTCCATAATTCTTGAGACATTATTATTATAATTATTATGTGAAAGACTTCCGCACCAAGCCAAAGACCCTGGTGCAAACATTGCCCCATTATTGGGTGTTTTGTAGTAAATCATATCAGCTCTGACCATTGGATTTTCATGACCACCACCATAGTAACCCCGAACAGCAAAGTGTATTTCCTCATTTACTTGCAGCATCATATTAGAGTGGTCTTGTGAACGAGCCAAATAATAAGCATTATGTGGAGTTCCAAACTCTAAATCGTACCTGTCTAACTCTAAACCGGCGGCTCCCCCGCCAACTAAACCAAAATCACCAATCACCTCATCTGCTCCTATGCCTTCAAAAATCCATGAGCATTCAGGCTTAAAACTATCTTCCTCTCTTTTGTAGTATGAGGAAACATCAAATCCATAAGATGTAAAAGTCAACCCACAAACTTTAGAGGGTATTCTTCCTCGAGCTCTCCACATACCACCATATTTACCATCAAAAGCATTGTTATATTCGCCTGGGTTTGAAGTCCATGCTCTTGTGCCAGCTTCACCTTTTCGAACTTCAGTTATATTAGGGTTGTCAGGATGATATTCACTAATCCAATAAAATCCATCAGAACCTAAATAGAAACATCTACCACCCTGCATTTGATAGGATTCTAATGCATCCATATATTTTTCAGATGAATACTCTGGGTGACTTCCTGTCATTACAACTTTATATCGATTTAATAAGTTTATGCCCTCGTGTTCTAAATCTTCATCTGTGAGAACATCGAAATCGAAACCTTTTTCTTCAAGCCAATCAGTAAGATGTAAGTCAGCATTGAGTTGCCATAAAGAGGGAGAAAGCCAATGTCTGTATTTAGGTC
This sequence comes from uncultured Alphaproteobacteria bacterium, assembly GCA_902598275.1. Taxonomy (GTDB): domain Bacteria; phylum Pseudomonadota; class Alphaproteobacteria; order HIMB59; family HIMB59; genus HIMB59. The sequence goes on along the minus strand of CACKAZ010000006.1, from coordinate 40,882 downwards.
TCATATTAAGGATTGGTCTAAGCCTCGATGATATAGATACTCCGTGTCCATCTGAGTGAAGTGAATAGGTTGATAGCCCGTATTCTCTGTGTTCATTTAAATATAAATCTGCAGGCTCAAGTACAGGAACTTTACCTGCTAGTAATTGTGCTACTACAGAGTTGGTTCCAAGATTATCGTTGGAGTAAGCCATGTAACTATTAGTAGGCAACAAGAATAAAGTTTTTGCAGTTGCTGTTCCTTTGGGAGGTTTAACACAAAATGGAATGTAATCTTCATTTTCTGATTCCTCTCTTCCATCTACTCTTAGTCTTGCAGCATATACACCACTTTTTAATCCTTCAGGTACTTTTAAAGTAAAATCTACATCCCATCTCGCATCGTCTATATCGTCATCGTGAAAATGAATTGCACCATACTCTTCAGGTTTGTGATGGAAAACCATTTCATCTGCTGTCCAGTTATGTCCTGTCATACCTCTGTTAGGCATATTAATTATAAATCCGTGATGGTTATTTGGGGAAGTATCAACGATCTTTGTTGAGGCAATATTTTTACCAATATTTGCATGAAAATCCCAAGCCCCGACTACTGTCGATCTGACAGTCGTATTACACTCATCATAACTTGACGCAAGTGTTTCTATTTCAGCCTTTGATAAGGCAATATTAGACAATCTAGGTCTATCTATCTTACCGTTAAAAGTCTTTGTTTGCTCAGGCAGTTCAATTGGAGAAGTTACTTCTTTAAAGTGTCCGCCAGAAATATGTCTACCTGATCTATTGTTGAGAGTTGTGGCAGCAATTAGAAGAGGAGCATCATTAGCAGCTGGTAAAACTGAGCTAGTAGTCTCGATAATGGCTGATGTTTCTTCAATTGGATTTAAAATAGCCATCCCCAAACCTCCATTGGTAGATGTAACTCTCGGTTCTTGGTGAAGAGTTAACCTTCTTGATTGAGCATCAAATGTTGCGATGACTAGATACCAAACTTTTCTCAAAAGCTTTTTTTCTGAAGAGACAGTAACAACCTGAGACCCATCACCAATTTCTACAGACAAACAACCTTCATCATTAACGAAAAGACCGTAACCTTTTTTCTCTTCCTCATTAAATTTGGTAAAAATTCCTTGTCTCCCTTTGTCTGGGGTAGTTGGGAAAATGTAAGCCTGCATAGTGAAACTCTCTAAATTTAAATTATCATGCTGAGGCATGATGATATATGATCCACCATGTATTCTCTGGTTTTTACCTTGATAAGTTCCGTTACAAGTAGCGTCTATTTCAGCTTCTTTGTATCCTGGACCTTCAGGATTTGTATCACCGTGTATGAGGCGGACTAATTGAACTTCATAGCTATCATTGTATTCAGCATTAATATAAAATTTTACCTCTTCACCAGGGTGAGCTGAGTACTTGTCGCTATATCCCGTTATTTTTAACATTATTCTTCCCCGCTATACTCTTCAAGTAGTCTATTAATTCTTTTTAAAAAAATTGCATGTTCACATGCTTCTTCTGATGAGTAAGAGTCTTCAGTAATTTCAACTGGCTCACCTCTTACACCTGTCGTTATCCCAACTCTGTAATCCTCATGTCTTCTTAAACAAACTGTCACAAAGCCATTTTCTTTACTACCCCTTCTTAACTTATCTAAAAGTGTCTGAAGATCTTGGCTATGCTGAATGATACCGTGATCTCGGGTTGCAGCCCTTCCTATTGGAGTTGCTCTGTGCTCTTCAATTAAAGATTTTAATTTTTGAGGATCTCTCAACATTTTCAAAATATATTTCTTTGTAATAAAATCGTCAGTGTGCTTATGTCCTTTATTTAATTGGACGTTTGAAGGGTTCTTGTAGCTGTAATCAGACATAACTCTATTTTAGATATACTTCACCTTCCGCACAGTTTTTTGTTCCAAATAATGAAACACAATACGAAAAAATCATATTCCTCCTCAATTTTATATACTTTAGCATCATAATGCATAAACGGAAAGTATTACAGTTGCCACAGCCATACCGATTAAAATAAGCGGCCAACCATATCCTCCTCCCATTCTGTCAATATAGTTTCCTTGTTCCTCTACATCGTCAGGTGCCAAAAATTCATCACCATTTAGTATTGGTTTTTTTGGCAAAGTCGATAAGTCCATTTTATTCGCTAAAAACCAAATTAAAAATATACCTGCTACCCACCAAATTATTTGGTAGGCCCAAAGTGAAGGGACCCCCATCACCCAATTATCATAACTTTGATCAGCGTTGCCAAATATTAAATTTCCAAAAATCAAACCTGGGCCAATAGAAAAGAATGCCCAAATTAAAAAGAAAACATAAGCGAGAGACTTTATTTTTTTTCGTGACGGGTGAATGCCCATATGCTGATTTAAAAAACTGTGAAATGTTTCTCGGTGGTCTTTATCTGTATCGTTGCTTGAAAATATTGAAGATAAAAAACATACAATTACGTTAAAAAATAAACCCCACAAACCAGAATAAATCGTCAGTGGCCATCGACCCCAAGGAAGAGAATTACCTGTCAGTTTATGACCAAAAGTTTCGGCTAATGTTACAAAACCTAATCCAGTGATGAGTCCAAGAATTGCTCCACCTCTGGTAATCCATTTGAACCAAAGCATTCCTAGCAGAACGGGAAATAATTGAAAACCAAAGGCAATTGCTAATCCACCTAATAATACAAGAGAAGTTTCAAAAAAAGTTGCAAGGTATAGTGAAGCTAAACTTAATAATAACATCGCTAACCTTGCAACTAATAATTCTCTTTTCCATGAGGGGTTGTTATCAATGTATGGTCTGTAAAGATCTCTTGCTACCATGCTACCTGAAGTCATTAAAAAAGCAGATAATGTGGATTGAAGAGCAGCGATTATAGCTATTGCTAAAAATCCAACTATGATAGGTGAAAGATTACTAAAACTCTCAATAAACACATAAATTAAAGATGATATATTTTGTAAACCTATCTCTGGAAATATTTGATTAATGGCAAAACCATTTGAATTAACAATACTGTTAGCTCCAAGAAGATGTGCTCCTACGCCCAATAAAGGAGCGAATATAAATAAAAATACACCAACAACAGCACCTGACCCCCAAACTTGGTAAAAGTAAAATGACCTAGGTGATTTCACTGAATAACTCCACATCGAAAAGGTGGGGGAAAGCACAATACCCATATAGGAGAGAGTAAAGGACAAAATCATAACTGCCGTCCACGGACCTCCCAATGGGTTGTTTTTTCCAATACCTGCAACCCACTGAATTACACCAGGAACGTTGAAATACCCTGAAATATCACCTCCTCCGTAGCCTCCTGTAGTTCCCCAAGCTCCAAATGAAATAAAGCTATTCGCCATAGATAGGTCTTCAAAAAAACTCAAACCCCCCAGATAATTAAATACACCAACGCCCAGTGCTAAGAAGAAAACAAAAAATAACCATGATTGAACAACGCTCACACTTACCATGGGTTTAAACCCACCAGATACAATGTAAAATAAGACAACAGCAGTGAGCGCCCACATGGCAGAGTCTCTAGATATTTCTCCTCCGCTAATAAACTCAACAACATTGCCTGTGGATCCAATAATTATTCCCAGAAAAGGAACAGCAAAAAATAATCCAATTATTAAGACAACAATTCTAAGAGTATTGCTTTGATAATATTTGTAGTACATTTCTCCAGGGGTGATAAAATTAAATTTTCTACTTAACATCCACTGCCTTTTAAAAAACAATATACTTCCAAGAGGTATTGTTATTACAATTGCAGCGGTAGCAAGAAAAGAGTAGCCATCTGCATAAATTAGGGATGGGAAAGATATGATAGTTATCCCTGCAAATGTAGTCACTGTTGCAGAGAAAAAGAATACCCATGGTGATACGCTTCTGTCTGCTAAATAATAAGCTTCAGGAGTTTTATTTTTTCTTAGAGTTCTGGCTCCCCAAAAAAGACAAAAACTTATATAAAGAACAAGAAAGAAAAAAAACCAATAAAGATTAGCGACCATAACTCAGAATTGAATTAAGAGTTGTAATCAGTCTTTTCCTTGATAATTCTGAGTGCCTCTAATAAATATACTCTAAAGACTTCATGGTTTTCACTCATTGGAAAATGACCAATATCTCTCATTTCAATATAAACTCCTCCCTTAATTTGTCTGGCTGTGTCTTCTGTCGCTTCAGGAGGGGTAAGATAGTCATAGGTTCCAGTCAGCATGATTACTGGACACTTGTGACCATCGATATTTTGTAGTTCATCTCTTAAATCATGATCAACTGAGTAAAAATGAAGATCTCCTTTAAAAGCCTCTGATCCTTGAGTGTAATAATGCCAAGTTAACCATCTGTCCATATCTGGTGATTGAGGGGCCATTAAATCCCAAACTCCACTACCACACACTTGAGCTGCATTGGCATGAGGATGCCTCCACCAATCAATATAAAAACCTGGGGAGTAATGAGCAGCCTCGACAGGAATTACAGCTTTAAACTTATTTGGATATTTCAAAGCTAGTTGAAGAGCCACATTTCCTCCAAAAGAAGAGCCCATAAATATAGGGTTTTCAAGGTCTAGGGCCTTGCAAAGTTCCACAATAAAATTGCAATAATGCTCTGCTGTTAATTTGTATTCCTCTTTCCACCATTCTGTATTATGAGGTGGATCTGATTTACCATGTCTTGGAAGGTCGTATGCAATAACTTGGTAATTTTGAGTTATTTCTTCATCCTCAAGCAATCCTCTCCATTGATGATTGTGGCACCCAGCAGTATGCTGACACACTAATGGGATACCTTTTCCATTTGAAAGATAAAAGACTTTGTATTGTTGTCCATCTACCTCGATGGTGACATATCTACCTATTGGGTCATGATGTTTTACTGCCATAAATTTTTCCTTTCAATTTTTTTAATCATACTGGAACTCCTGATTGTCTTAACAATTCAAATTGAACAGTAAAGTTTCTAAGGTTTTGCATTAAGACTAAATGATTTCCCTCAATTTTAAGGTCTTCTCTAAATGAAGCTGCGTAGATACCATGAAACATAGGTTTTGGAACTGGCTTTGCAAACTCTCTCCATGTTTGCTCTGATGCCCTCAGCGCAAAGTCATAGGGGTCTAAACCTCCTGGATTAGTATTAATATTTTTTACCTTTCCATCGTGCATCTCGATAATAACTTTTACACTGCCCATGTCGAAGAGGAATGAACAAGTGTAGTATTTTGCCATAGCTTTTATAGTTTCATCTTTTTCAGTCAGCTCTTTGTATTTTTTTGCCCAGGAATTTAAATCTATACTCATGAATTATACCTATTTCTTTTTCCTAGGAGTTTTTGTGGCTTGTTCATCAAATCTCATATGCTTATCCTTTTTAGGATCATCATAATCACCGAGAATGTTTCTGATATTACTTGCCTCACCAGGTGACATACCAATTTCTTTTAAGAGACTGTCTAAGAATGGTTGTTGTGCTCTATATCTAAGAGCAGAATTTACAACGTTATCTGCTAAAGATCCTTTTTTTGAATATCCACCTGAGGATGCAGATGGATTATCAGTGTTGCCACTTCCTTCAGCTCCATTCCCCTGACTAAAACCAGGTAAACCATTTACATCAACAACTTTAATTGAGTCAATATTTTGCATTGGTCTAACCCATTCTCTGATAATACCCTCAATCTTTTCAGCGAGTTTTTGTCTCAGAGCACTTCTTCTACTTGCATCGCTTCTAGCATTTTCAGCTTCATTTAGTGCTTTTTTGCCTGCTGCTTCAATCTCGTATCTAATCTTTGCAGCCATCGATGCCAGTTTTTCTCTCTCAGCATTTTTGCTCGCGTCTATGACCCCTAAAGCTTTTGCCTTCTCGGCTTGTTCAACATCACGAATGGTGTTGACCTTTTCCTCAGCTTCTACAGCCTTGGCGCGCACATTTTCCTCTTCCATTTTTGTCTTTAAAACTGACTTAGATTTCTCAAGAACTTCCATTTGTTTTTGCTTTTCTTCAATTTCTATTCTTTTTGCCTTTTCAATATCTAAGACTCTTGTCTCTTGCTCAGCAGCAATTTTGAAAGCATCAACATTTTTCTGTTGAGCAGTTTTAGCATTTTTAATTTGCTCTTCAGCCATAATATAAGCCTCTTCAGACTCATATCTTTTTCTAGCCTCTTCTTTTGCTGTTGAAGCTTTTTCCTCAGCGAGTTTAATATCAACCGATCTTTGTTTTTCTAAACGACTAAATTCAACGTCTCTTTCCAATTCAAGAATAGACTTTTCAGTCTCGATATCTTTTTGTTTAATTTCAATGGAAGTTTGTTGTCTAAACTCATTTTGTTCTTTTCTTCTTTTTTCGATTTCTTGAATAAGTTTAGTTTCTTGTAAACTTTTTTCCATCTCAACAAAGTCCTTTTTACTAATCTTAGCAATCTCAATATCTTTTTCTGAGGATATTTCAGCTAGCTCAGATTCTTTGTCTTTCTCTGCTTTTGTTTTTACTGTCTCTGTGTTTTCTATGGCTCTTTGTTGTTCGATTTCTCGTTTTTGTTGATACTTTGAAAACTCCTCTTCTTTTTCAATTTCAAGAGTTTGTTTAATAGATTGGAGGTTTTTGTTTCTAATACTGACCTCTGTGTCCTTCTCAATATCATTTCTTTTCTTTTTACGTGATTGAGTGAATTCTGTTATTTGAGTTAAACCCTCCGCATCAAATGTATTGGATGGATCAAAAACACCAACTGGTGCTTGGTTAAGAGATGTTAAAGATACGGTCTCTAACTCCAAACCAGTGTGTTTGATTGCCTCTTCAACATGAGCTGCAACATTTTTAATATACTCTGATCTATTTTCTTGAATTTCATCAAGGCTCATTTTTGCTGCAACAACACCCAATCCATCAACAAATCGACCTTGAACTAGTTCTTTTAAGTGATCAGGCTCTAATGTTCTATTTCCCAATGTTTGCGCGGCTATTGAGACGGCTTCTGTTGTAGGAGCTACTCTGACATAGAATTCTGCAGTTACTTCTGCCCTCATTCTATTTTTTGTAATGAAAGATTTACTTCCATTTCTTTGAACCTCTATACAAAGAGTTTTCATTCCAACTGAAGTTATGTTGTGAATAATAGGCAAAACAAAGGCACCTCCACTAATCACAACTTGTTCGCCCCCCATACCAGTTCTAACAAAAGCTATTTCCTTTGAGGAACGCCTGTACAACCAATGTAGCAAGTAAACTATAATCGCTATTGCTAACGCTATTAAAATTATTACTGCAATAATATCTGCACCACTAGTAATGTTCATACCTATTTATCACCTCCTAAATCGATGTTATTGTCCATTAACTCTCATGTCTTGTATTGCTGCCTTATAAATTATTAAACCAAAAACTATTTTATTTAAAAAGTCTGCTAGATTGTAAATTACATTAACACTGTTTGGGTCAATGCCTCCACCTAAATGCTCTATGAAATATCCCATTGGATATATTGCCCATCCAATAGTAATAATAAGTCTATTGGAGAAGAAGACCATTTGTATATTTTCATTGCCACATCTTGCATTTGCTCTTCCAGCCTCTCCAACATATAACTCCCCAAGAATGTACAACCATCCAGCTAACCAAACTATGAAACCTAATGTCTTGCTCATGTAACCTGCTGCACCTAAAAAACCTGCTACAACAAAAACAAGAGTTCCAACTAATAATCTCCAGAACATCCCTTGTTTAACTTTGACAACTGACATAAGCATTGCATAAAAAATCAGCACTAGCATAGGAAAGTTAAGAAACCAGTCTATATATCTCAGTAAAGTTGGAGCAGTGCCACTAACTACCCAAAGATTTTTAATAAAGAAATAATGTATTGAGGACATCAAGCACACTACAGCTATCATCGTCATTGGTGTATGAAATCTAGAGCTTACTTTGCTGCGCTCAAAAAAGAAAAATAAAGTGGCACCAATCATGCCAACAGAAATTAACCAGAAGGACCCCCCTACAATGTCGTAAGGGAGGAGCATTTTATTCATTACAACTTATTCCTCTCAATTTCATATTACCCGTCCTCAGTTATTAATAATAATTTTTGTTTCATATTTTGAAATAAATATTCATCACAGAAACAACAAAATCTGTTGATTAAAGTCATTTTATTATATTTGTTCCCTTATATGTGGGGCTCTAGAGTAAAGAGCTACAAGAGGTAAAATAAGAAGACCAAATATAAATTGCTGACCTTCAAAACTCAAACCCAATCCAGCTAAAAACGTGCTTATAACTTGCAGAGCAAGAACACCGATCACTGTAAATCCGTATCCTCCATATCCACCTAGCAAGGAAGTTCCTCCGACAGCCACAGCTGCTACTGTTAAAAATAAATATTGATCTCCTACACCTATGAAACCTCCACCACTCCAACCCAGCAACATTGCTCCTGTGGCTGCAGAAGTAAATCCACTAATAACATAAACACCAACCCAATATGCTCTCTCAGAAATTGATAATCTATCAGCTGATAACCTTTTTCCTCCAACTGCATATAAATTTCTTCCCCACTTAGTGTGTCTAAGACCAACAATTAATAAAATTGAAATTAAAATCCAAATTAATATGACTGGAGGTATCGGTAGACCAAAAAATTTTCCATTTAATGAAGCAAGATTTTTTAACCAGTCTGGTACGACACCAAAAACAGTTCCACCTGTAACAGTAGGAAGTGACACCAATATCTGTACTCCACCTACTACCATGAAGCCAACGCCAAGTGTGACTATAAGTGATTGGCCTTGGAGATTAAAACTTATCAAACCATTAAACAATCCAACAATTGTTCCAAAAGCGAGAATTACTATAAAAGCAAGCCAAGGAGGGACTCCGAGTGAAATAAGTGACATCAATCCTAAATTAGTTGCACCAATTAAAAATGGTATTGATAAGTCTAGACCACCTAACATAACAACTAACGTCTGGCCAATGGTTGCGATTCCTAGGAAAGAAGCAAAAACTAACATGGATTTAATATTTTGTAATGATAAGAAGCCGTCAATAGAAACTGATCCTATTATAAAGAGACCAACTAATACGGCGACTCCAATTATTACACTTTTATTAATATTTAAAAATTTATACGCAAGAAATGCTAAGATTAAGAAACCTAAAAGTATGATTGCGGATACGACAGTTCTACCCGAGAAGAACCCAGGTACTAAAAAACAAAGTAGTATAAAAAGTCCTAAAAGAAGAAGAAATCCCGTAACTGCTATCCAGTTCTTTGCAATAAGGTCCCAAAAAAGGGCTCTTTTACTAGTTGTTTCAGTAGTTTCAGGAGGTTGAGATCCATCATCTTTAGCAAGTGACCGATACGACCACCTTACTAAGAAAAAATGCCATCCCCATAAAATGATGGCAACAACAGCTACTGAATAAAAAGCAACCTGTATCCAATCAGTTCTATCTACATAGCCCAGAACTGCTGTTCCAATTCCAGCAGCAACAGCAAAAAGAATTCCAAGTCCTTTTAAAAAATTATGAGTTCTTTTCTCCATTTTCTAAACTTTTCTATCTTCTGATAGTCCTCCCCATTTTTCAAGTCCCTCTTGAGATTTAAGTTTAATTTTGTAAACACCAAATGCTTGCCATATCAGAGGCGAAATAGCTACTCCAATTGCTGTAATTAAAATCATTTTCCAATAAGGATATCCTATTGCGAAAAACATCGCAGACCAAGTTAATGCTGCAATAGTTAAGATGGCAATGTAAGGTTTAAATCTTGCAAATGATATTTTTGCTCCCATTGTTAGAAAAGTAAAAAATTGAAATACAAATATTGCAAATATAATTAGAGCTGCCTCTTTAAGCCAAGTTACATTATTTGTGATAAACTCACCACGGATAGGTCTTGTGTAATTAACAGATGATGTATCGCCAACAATTAATTCTGTAATAATTGGGGAATAATACTTACTTCCATCATCAGTAATAATTGTTCCAGAGGGTGAGGCTAAAAAGTAAACAGCAAGTATTGCTAATACACCAAGGAAAATTATGAAAACATTATTTAGATTTATATTGGAGAAAAGAGTTGGTGCTGTGAGTAAAAAAAGTAAAAATAGAATTAGTATTACAGCGTATCCATCTATTCCAAAGAAACTTTGTCTATTTGAATCTATACCATAGTAAGATATTGCAGCAAACACTACAAAAGAAATCGCAATTGCAAACAATACCAATGTTTGTGTCTTGATTTCTTTTCTAAATTTTGGCATAGCGATTATAACTATGGCCGATGTAAAAAAGACTATTCCTCCTAAAGTTGCAATAGCGTAAGCGAGGCCCACCAAGGCACTTGATGAGGATGAAAAATCAGGTAATCCTACTCCAACTCTGAGATACTCGGATGTGAAATACTGAGGAGCATAATTTAAGATATATTGTAAATTAGTCCCTAAATCAGCGTTAACAAAATAAGCCTCTCTCGTGCCACTCCAAACACATCCAAAGAAAATTACAATCGCTGCAATGATAAAAGATACTGTTGGACCGTCTCTATGTTTAACGAGCAAATAAACAAGATAAATCAAGGCTGCTATTCCAATGGCAATAAACATCCAAACTGTAGAATTTCCTCCCTCGGCGCACGCTTTACCAGTGATTAGACAATCACTTCCAGACTCAAGAGCTTTTTCAAAAATCTCAGCATCTTTAGATTTACCTCCAAAACCTCCAACAGTTCCTCTAGTGACTTGGTCAAATTTCATATGAATTTGAACAGCAGCAGCACTTAATGTTCCAATTATGAAAAATACAAAAACTGATAAATTTTTAAAAGCTTTTTGAATGTAAGGAAGTGCAATAAGTATTAAAAGTGAGGCCACCAATACTGCGCCATAAGATAAGTCTGTTACAAAACTTTGAAATCTTTCAAACCTGAAAGTAGATAGTATAAAATTTATTAAATAAATATTAACAGAACCTAATATAGCTCCAAACGCACCGCCTCTTCCACCAATCAAACTTGAACCCCCCAAAACAAGTGCGGTAACAGCCATTAATGTATAAGTAGTGCCCTGAGTTGGATCTCCGGAGCCAATTAAACCTGTAAATGCGATAGCTGCAAGTGCAGCATATACTCCACCAATAATATGAGCACCAATTCTTACAACATAAATTCTTACTCCACTTGTGTAAGCAGATTTTTCATCTGACCCCATTAATTTCAAATGTTGCCAATAAGCTGTATGAGTAAGTGCATACCAAATTAGAGTTGAGAAAATTAGAAGAATAAGTGTAGGTTGTATTACTTCAGTTCCTGCACTCCAAGATAACATCCAATCAGGCGCTCTTCCTCCAGGTCTTGGTAAAATAACTAAATTTATACCAGAGAAGGCAAGAAACATACTTAGTGCAACAATTATTGGTTGAACTCTGATAAAAATTACAATAAGTGCATACAAGAATTGATAAATTATTCCAATTGCAAGAGCACATATGAAATATGCAACTGGCGATTGAATGTAACCAGCAGCGTAAAGTTGAATTGTCGTTACATTAATAAAACCAATAAGTGGTCCTATTGATAAATCGACTGTAACTCTACCTGCTAAAGCCAAGGCTGTAAGAGCATAAGTGGCTAGAATAAGAGGTGTTGAAACCATAATAGCTGTTCCAATACCAGAGCCTGAAATAATTTGTGGTCCCCTAATCATTGCAAAAATCATAAGGGCAAAAAATATGAATATTGGGACGATTAAGTATTTCGTTGACTGTGGATCAGAACCCGGAATTTGAGAGGGTTTTATAGCTGCTACAAGTTGATTAACCATTATATTTAGTCAAAATAAACTACTTTGATGCCCCCTCTATCTAACTGCGATCTTCCATGACCTACTTTAAGTTTGTCAGTCTCAACAATTTTAATTCTCTTTGAATTCAAATCAATATTTTTAGTAAAACCATTTTTAAAAGACGTCTTACTTATGAGTGTATTTAAATTATTTTCTATATATTTAGTGTTATGTTTGCCTTCTAGAAAATTTTTATCTTTAAGAAGGCAAACTAGAAAAGGTATATTTGTCTTAATACCCTCAATTTGAGTGCCCTCTAAAAATTTTATCAATTTGGATATTGCGTCTTCTCGAATTAAGTCATGAGATATTATTTTTCCAATCATTGGGTCATAGTAGAAACTAACTTCGTCTCTTTCATCATATCCCCAATCTAATCTGATACCTTTTGGAATTTTTGGAAATTTTAATTTTGTAATTTTTCCTGGAGATGGTAAGAAATTTTGAGAGGGATCCTCTGCATAAACTCTACATTCAATTGCATGTCCATAAGTTTTAATTTTGTTCTGATTTAAAAATTTATTTTTTCTATTAAAGGCGTAGTTTATTTGCATGGAAATCAAATCATTGTTTGTCACTAACTCCGTAACTGGATGTTCAACTTGAATTCTAGTATTCATCTCTAAAAAATAATATTTCATTTCTTGAACATCATATATAAACTCAACAGTACCTGCTCCCTCGTATTTAACATCAGAGGATAATTTGACAGCTGCTTCCGCCATAGTATTAATTAATTCCCTGTCTACTTCTGGCGCGGGGGACTCCTCAATTATCTTTTGATATCTTCTTTGCATGGAACAATCCCTTTCATAGAGATGAACAGCACCCTTTGACCCAAATCCAAAAACTTGTATTTCTATGTGTCGGGCGTTTGTGATAAATTTCTCAATGAATATATCTCCATTACCAAAAGATTTAGAAGCAAGGTTACTTGTTTTTTCAATTGCATTCGCAAGGTCTTTGAAATTTTGGACGACACTCATCCCTATCCCTCCCCCTCCAGCACTTGATTTTACTAACAATGGATAACCTATAACTTCACATTTGGTCTTGAGTTGTTCATCGCTAAATTTGTGAACATTATTTATTCCGGGGCAAATAGGGATATTGGAATTTAGAGCTAGTTCTCTAGCAATATCCTTATTCCCCATTGATTTTATTGATTTTGGTTTTGGGCCAATCCATGTAATACCTCTTTCTATTACCTCTTGAGCAAAAGTGTCATTTTCAGATAAAAAACCAAAACCAGGATGAATAGCATCTACATTTGCTTTTGTAGCAATATCTAAAATCTTATCATAGGAGAGATAACTTTCCTGAGCTTTACTAGGTCCTATATAATAAGACTCATCGGATAATCTTACATGCTTTGAGTTCTTGTCTGCATCTGAATAAACAGCTACAGATTTGTGACCTAATACTTTACAACTTTTAATAATTCTATTTGCTATTTCACCACGATTAGCAATTAAAATTTTTTTCATTTCTTATCAACAATATAAGGCATTTTAGTATGATTACCGTTAGAAGTTTTTTGAGGTATTTTTTTATCAGAGGAAATTTTTTCTCTGAGAGCTTTTAGGATTTCTACTGCATTAGGAGTATCAGAATGAACACAAATTGTTTCACATCCTACAACCACATCATTTCCTTGAACAGTCTCCACTTTATTTTCATTCATTGCTCTTAGGCAACGCTCTACAGCTCTATCAGTTGGATAATATTTATTTCGACCCTTAGCTATAACCAAATATCCTGTTTCATCGTACTCCAAGTCTGAGTAAAATTCTCCATAAAATTTCACTCCTCTTTCTCTATACACCTTTTCATGAAAGGTATTAACCATACCGAAAATACCAACATTAAAAATTTCAGCTGCATCAGCAATTCCATGAGCCACATCCTCTTCTTTTGCAGAGACACCATATAACGATCCATGTGGTTTAATATGGTTCAATGGCATACCAAACTCATCTAAAAAAGCTTTAATTGCACCTGTTTGATACATAACCAAATTTTTTATTTCTTCTCGCTTCATCTTCATTGGTCTTCGACCAAAACCCACAAGATCTGGGTAAGCAGGGTGAGAGCCAACTTTTACGTTATATTTTTTTGCAAGTTCGACTGTTTTTCTCATTGTATTTGGGTCTGATGCGTGAAAGCCACAAGCCACATTAGCAGCATCAATAAATGGCATTATTTCTTCATCATCAGCAAATGAGTAAATACCAAAGCCTTCGCCCATATCGCAGTTCAAATCAACCATAATAAAAATTCCTTCTCATAACTAATTTACAGAAAATAAGGCTTTTATGTGAAAATCTTTTCCACATGTTGGAACAATTTTGATAACTTTTTTGATAATTTAGATATTATAATAACACTTATATATAAGTAAGGAGGATAAAACTATGACATTGCTTAAAAAGTTCATAGCTATTTTAGCTGTTAGTTTTGTTGGTGTTGCAGGTAACTTAAATGCAGACATCTTAGATGAAATTCCAGCTGACATTAGAGACTTCGTTTATAATCCTGACTTTATGGATCCTAACCAGCCACTTGGCGAAAGTGTATACAGAGATTGGAAAAGTGATAGACCGCTTCCTTGGACTATTGGTTATGCAAGCTCTTACGCAGGTAATCTATGGAGAAAAGGTGTGATGGAGAGATTATACGGTGACTACTTACCTAAAATGAAGGAAGCAGGTATTCTTAATGATATCGTTGTTACCCAATCTAACCTAAAAGACGCAGTTCAAATTCAACAAATGAGACAGTTAACTGATCAAGGAGTTGATGGATTAATAGTCTGTTGCTCAAATCCTGTCGCTTTAAATCCAACAATTGAATATGCATATGGAAAAGGTGTTCCAACTGCATCAATGACAGGTTATTTAACTTCAGAGTATGCGATTAGCACATCAGTTAATTATAAATTAACCGGATATTACATCGCACAATGGTTAGCAGAGACCATTGGTGGAGAAGGTAATGTTATTATCATGGAAGGTATTCCAGGAACATCAGCATCCGACTCACAGCACCAAGGTATGCTAGACGGTTTTGCAGAATATCCAGACATTACTGTTGTTGCAGAAATTGCACACATGTGGACCCCACAAATAGCACAAGCCGAACTTCAAAAATGGCTATCAGCTAATACAACTCAAGTTGATGGTTTTGCAGTTCAGTCTTCAGGTGAGTCAGGAGCACTTAATGCTCTGGAGTCGTCAGGAAGACCTATGGTGCCTATGGCTTTAGGTGGAGAAATCGGAGCATTCTGTTATTGGAGAAACAATCCAGACTTCATCGATAGAGCTGTCTATGCATGGCCTCCAGGAGACGATGCAGAGTTTGCGATGAATGTTCTTCTCAGAACTATGAAAGGTCAGGGTCTAAAAATCCAATCTATTTTAGTTCCTCCATATGAAGAAGATGTAGAGACTATTCAGTCTTTTGTTCCTGAAGATTGTGACAGAAACTCAAGTGAGTTTAGAACTGTTGGAATTGAAAACTGGGCAAGTGATGAATACTTAAATAACTTCTTTGATAATGGAGAAGCATTACTTTAATTTAAGTAATTAATGAATGAAGAAAAAACTTTGGACAGTGCCCCAAACGGGAATGGGGCGCAGTCTAACACCTCCAAGGTTGGGGGAGATATTTACGTTCAAGATGCATCTAAATCCTTTGGTGTAACAAAAGCTTTAAACGGAGTTAATTTCAAAGCAAACTTTGGTGAAATCCACGCCATTGTTGGTGGCAATGGATGTGGTAAAAGTACATTGGCAAAGGTTATCTCAGGAGTTTTGCCTTTGGACAAAGGAAAAGTATCTATCATGGGGCAATCACCCAATTCACCAATTGAAGCCCAAAGAGTCGGTATCGCAACAGTTTTCCAAGAAGTGATGATAGCTGAAGAAGCAACTGTTTATGAAAATTTATTTATTGGTTATGACTCTTTTTTTGGGAAAAAATTAGCACATCGAGATAGGGTCGAAAAAGCAGCTTCCATAATGTTAGAGCTATCTGGTGAATTTGTAGATCCATATACAATAGCAAGTCAATTATCGCTTGGTATGAAAGCTTGGATAACAATTGGTAGAGCATTTTTAAGAAATCCTAAAGTACTAATTTTAGATGAGTCATCAGCTGCACTCGATTTTGACTCTACAGAAAGACTTTTTGCAAAAATGAGAACATTAAGAGATCAAGGTGCAGCAATTTTTATAGTAACTCACAGAATTGCAGAGTTAGTAAGGATAAGTGATAGAGCAACGGTTATGAGAGACGGGGTTGATGTTGGAGTTTTAGCAGGAGATGAAATTACTGAGAAAAATCTTCTCGGTCTCATGACAGGTGATAAAAAATTTTCTACAGCATCAGAAATAAAAGCTACACCTCCAGACTCAATCTCAGATGAAATAGTTCTGTCTGCTAAAGATTTAAAAGTTTGGGACAATGGAGATGTTATTAACTTTGACCTTCCAAAAGGTGAGATACTTGGAGTCACAGGACTTGATGGACAAGGACAAGATAATTTTGTTAAGGCTCTCGCCGGTATCGATCAACCACTTAGCGGAGAAGTAATTGTTAAACAGTCTGATGAGGAACGAGAAAGAACAAAGAAAGATTATACAACTGTAAATAGCTTGTTAGATGCCAAGAAAAGTGGAGTTGGATACGTATCTGGAGATAGAAAAAAAGAGGGTATTTTTCCTAACATGAGCATATATGAAAATATGGTCATTCCATTATACAAGGGAAAACAATCTAAAACGTCTGGTGGATTTATTGGTTTTATTAAATGGATGGAATTAAATGGTATTTTTGATTGGGAAGTAGAGAGATTAAGTATTAAAACAGGTCCAAAAAATAATCTAATTACCTCGTTGAGTGGGGGAAATCAGCAAAAAGTCATGATTGCAAGAGCTTTCACAACAACCCCAAAAATACTGATACTTAACGATCCAGCGAGAGGTATTGATGTTGGCGCAAAACGAGACTTATATAAACACTTAAGAATTTTTGTAAATGATGGTGGTACAGCAATATTTCTATCAAGTGAACTCGAGGAATTTATTGGACTATGTCATCGAGTTTTAGTTTTTAGGGATGGGAGTATATTTGAGACTTTTGAGAAAGATAATATCAATCCAAATACTATCCTTGAGGGAATGTTTGGTCATACTCAAAAAAAATCTAATGATAATAATTTATCAACTGTGCAAAATTCAAATCACAAAACTAATAGTAATGCAGAAATTCAAAATAAAATTATTAAACCGACAGTGCCTACAAATGTCAAAGTAGTAGATTTTACAGATAAAACTAAGAGCAAAGAAAAAATTAAAGTTAAATATTTTTAAATTCAATGGTTCAAGAATATAAAAATACAGATTTAGATTTATTTCAGCAAATAGATTTAACCAATACTAAAGATGAGTTATTAAAAAAAAACAAAATAGGCTCCTCGCAACAAGAAAACAACAATATAAAATTTAATTATTTAAATCACGAGATTTCAAAATTTGAAAATTTAGAGAGTCATCTGTCTCAAGATAAATCAAAAAAGCTTGATGATATTTTATTCTCTCAACTCGATGTCGATGATTATGCTAGTTTTAAAAATATGTATCCTCATAATACTTCCCAACCTAAATTAAATGTAAGTAAGCTATCTGTAAAAAAGCATATAAATGAAGACGGCTCTTATCCCAATTTGGACTCAAATGTAACAAAAGAGAAAGCCTTAGAGATATTTCAAGGAATTTACCCTGAGCCAAAATTTTTACCAGGTGGTGATAAGTATTTATTAATAGAATTTGGTAATGTGATGAATTTAGAATTGAACTTTAAAGCGCAGGGGCTATCAAACTTAATTAAGACAGCAAATATTAAGGGAGTTTACGAAACACTCCCATGTTTTGCCTCAATGATAGTTCACTACAATCCAGATGATATCGGCTATCAAGATTTAATTAATGAATTGAAATCATTGATTAAAGATATGAAAGATAATGATGATACTGTCGTAAATAGCAGACTTTTTCATTTCCCGACTGTCTATCTTGACAAATGGACAAAAGAAGCAATTGAAGACTATATAGCTAAAATCACAATGAAAAAGCCAGATCCTGAGTTCATTACAGAATTAAATCAATTAGATGATGTCAATCATTTTGTGAGAGTTCACTCTGGAACTGAGTATTGGGTGGCTTCGCTTGGTTTTTGGCCTGGTTTACCATTTACAATGCCGCTTGACCCTAGGTGCAAATTAACCGCTCCAAAGTATAACCCACCTAGAACATGGACACCAAAAGGAACTGTGGGTATGGGGGGATCGTCCACAGCTATTTATCCTGATAGGCTACCTGGAGGTTATCAAATTTTTGGGAGGACTCCTGTACCTATTTGGGATCCTGACAAGAATTTTGATGTTTTCAAAGATAGTATTTGTCTATTTAGGCCAGGAGATAGAATTAAATTTGTACCTTGTGATTATGATGAGTTTGAAATGATTGAAAAAAAAGTTGAGGATAAATCATATCGATATGATTTAATTGAAGAGCATAAGTTTTCTATAAAAAAATACAAAAACTGGTTGTCCAAGATAGATTACAATAAAAAATTTTAAATGTTTGAAGTTATTAAACAAGGACTAGAAACATCAGTGCAAGATTATCCTGGGAGAGTTGGATATCTTAACCAAGGATTTCCTCCCTCAGGGCCAATGGATAGTTGGTCTTTTCGACTTGCCAATTTACTAGTAGGTAATGAGGAGAGTTTCGCAGCGCTTGAGTGTCAGTACACTGGTCCAACTTTAAAATTTGAAAAAGATCACGTGATTGCGGTTTGTGGTGCAGATATGCAACCCAAAATAAATGGTAATTCAATTCCTATGTGGGAGAGTGTTTTAGTAAAATCTGGACAAACTCTTGAAATGGGTTTTACAGTATCTGGAGCAAGATCTTACGTGTCTTTTGCTGGAGGCATTGAGTCGGAAAAATGGCTGAACTCTCAATCAACTTTTCACAAAGCAGGTGTTGGCGGTATTGAAGGTCATGCTTTGAAAGACGGTCAAAGAGTTCCTTTAGGTCAATCAAATGGGAAGATCGGCAGAAAAATTAGAACTGAGTCAATTCCAGATATTAGCAATAGTGGTATTTGGGAAATTGAGGTTGTTAGAGGACCAAATGATGATTGGCTTGATGACGAAGGTTATGACACATTTCTAAATGCAGAGTGGAAACTTCAAGCAAGAAGTGATCGCACTGGATTTAGGTTAGACGGACCCACTTTAACTTTTACTGAAAAAGCTACAAATAAATCACCTGAACATGGCTATGAACCCTCAAATATCATCGATCAGGGCTACCCAATTGGTGGTATTAATTTGGCAGGTCAAACACCGATAATACTTGTAAATGATGGGCCCAGTATGGGTGGATTTATTGTACCTTTTACTGTTCCATCGGCCTCTTTTTGGAAATTAGGACAAGCAAAACCAAATGAAAAATTTAAGTTTATAGAAATTAGTGTGCAAGAGGCGCAGGAGATGAGATCTGAGCAAACCTCCATTTGCTCAATGGGAAGTATTTTATAATATGTCTACAGAAGTTTTAACGTCAGTGCCTGGTAACATATGGAAAGTTTTAGTTGAAGTCGGTGATGAAGTAAATGAAGGCGATATATTGTTTATTATGGAAGTTATGAAATCAGAAGTCAATCATAACGCACCAGTTAGTGGGACAATAACTCAAGTTAACATTAGGAACGATCAAGAGGGTGTAAGCCCTGGTACTGTTGCTATTGTCATAGATTAAATGTCAGATATACCACTACTATATAATGGGCCTACTTCTCCTTTTGGAAGAAAATGTAAAGTATCTGCTCTTGTATTAGACGTAGCTCACAAAGAAGAAAAGATAAATATTTATAAATCAAGATTTCTAGATGAATTCAATCCATTAAGACAAGTTCCTACTTTAATAGTTGGTGATAAAACGATCACAGACAGTGATAATATTTGTTTGTACTTTGATAGTATTTCAAAAAAAGACTCTATATATCCAAAAAATCGTTATTGGGAAAGTATGACAATGATAAGTGTTTCAAATGGGATTATGGAAAATGCAGTTAATCGTTATATAGAGATGTCAGCTATACCAGAATTAGAGCAAAGACAAATATCTATAGAACGATATGAGAAAAAAATTTTAAGATCCATTGATTGGATTGAGGGAAAATATGATGAGTTTGTAACTGACAATTTAACAATTGATCAAATCTCTGTTGCATGTGCATTAGACTATACATCTTTTAGATTTACTGATACTTGGGGAGAAAATAATATTAAATTAAAAAAATGGTTAGAAAAAATTACCAAGAATGATTTCATGAAATCTACATTACCTGGAGAGAGTTTTAAGTATGAATAAAAGATTTAGAAAAATTTTTCTACAAATGATACATTATAAGTTGATGAGATATATTTTTGCACTTCTTTTAAGTTTGCCATTATTATCGGTGAATTTGAATGCAGAGTATGAGATGCATATCCCAAATTGCACTCAAAAAGGTGTTGAAAATTGCGGTGGTTTTTTATTTGATAATGAAACTGGGGATGTCCTTTTTTGTGGTTCTGAGAGTTGTATCGATTTAAAACTACCAAAATCTTGGAAAGCAAAACAGAGTGATAAACAATCAAAACAAGATCAAATAATAGAAATGCTCTCCAATATCCAGGTTGGATCTGTCAATACAGTTAAAAATGTCGAGCCTTCCTCTGATGCAAAAATTGTAAATAAGGATGTAAAATCTGAAGAAAAGAAAGAAGAAAAAGAGGTTGTTAAAAAAGAAGAGAAGAAAATAGAAAAATGTGACAAAGAAAAGAAAAGTTTATGTAAAGGCTCTGGCGGTATGCAACTTGGTGGAACTGGGATGAAACTCAAGAAGCCTACAAAAAAAGACTAATATGATAAGAGTTCAAAAAAGGTCTTTAGCAGCCTTAATATTAGTAAGAGAAAAACTAGCAATTGATTTATGTAATGAGATTTATATGAGGAAAGAGGAAGCTTATGAGATTATAGACTTTGCCTTCCAGCTTAGTGATAAATTACCTGAGACTTATGATCAACTAAAATCTGACATAAAGTCTTATATAATTATCAATATGTTATCTCTAGTTACTAAATTCCACTAGTATCAATTTCTTCTTTAGAAATATTTTCTTTATTTTCATTAAGTAAATTTTCATACTTTGAATTTTCATCACTTAAATAATTGCCATCACTTAAAATTATATCCATTCTCCTGTTATTGAAGCTATAGTCACAAGTAACCGAAAAAATTAACTCACTATTGTTAGATCTATTGCTAAGATAAATTTCCCAAGTTGTTTTACTTTTAAGTTTATTTGGAAATTGTCTTACTTCTGTTCGAAATGATTCAATGTTTTTCTTTTGAAATGAATTAATAAAACTATCTTGGATGCCAAGGCACTCAACAGGACTTAATTGCAATAGATTATTTGATCCATGAATTTCATAAATATTTCCTGTTTTTGTAGATTTTAATATGTATTCATTAAGGTATTTATTAGCTATTAAGACGTTACCCTCGTTGATAGAGATGCTCTCAATATTACCTTTTTTTAATTTAATACTACCGTCATTTTCATATTTTAGAATGTCCTCATAAAGTTTATAACCAAAAAGCTCATTTGATTGTGCATTCAAACAAAAAAACATGCTAACCGTGAATAATGTCTTAAACATAATGGATTTTAACATTGATTTAGTTCTTTGAAATAGTGTTGAGCGGATATGGAACATCTTTAATGGAAAATTTATTACAATATTCAACACCCTCTAAAAGTTTTGACCATAGTTCATTTGCATCCTTTTCTAATTCTGGAATCGAATATGATGCTAAACTTAAAAACCAAATCTTAAAAGAGTCCTTTGATAATCTATCTACATTTGAATTAACTAATGTGGAAAAAGTATCTTTCCACTGGAGCAAGAGAGCACTTGCTTCTTTTTTTGATAAATTCTGTGGTGATATAAAGTATTTTTTTTGAAGTGTTGATTTATCTTGTTCTAGGATAGATGTTTTAAATTGAAATGCATTATCGAGAATTGATGCTTTTTCTTTGTTATCATTTATTTCAATCCAATTAATGAAACCTTTCAATAATCTTGAACATATGTCATGTAGTTGTCCGTTATCTATTTCTTCATTCATATAATTAATTAAAATTTAAAATTTCAAAAATGACTGTATCTCTTTCGCTAGAGCCAACATTTCCAAACACCCTTTTCCAGTTCTTTGTTTTTCTACCACTGTTAACCCTAATCCCATAGATGATACAAAAATTTGTCTATTACCCAAAATTGTCTTTGCTTTTTTAACATTCATTTTATTGACAAATTTATGCGCTTCTTGAATAAGTTTAGATTTAGCGTTTGCTCTATTAATAAGAATTAAGATCTCTCTTTTTTCTCTTTTTGCTAATTCAATTATGGACTCTGTGGCCCAAAAATCTACTTGAGAGGGAGATATTGGTATAATAACAAGGTCAGCTATTTCAATTGCTGGTCTTCCATCAGCATCAATTTTGGGAGGAGTATCAATTATTACTAAATCAGATTTTTCTTTTAATGATTTAGCCTCATACTGGGCGCCCCAAAGGCTTGCTGTTTTAAACTGAATCGTATTTTTATTTTTAAGTTTTTCATTTCTGGTAAGAAACCACTTACCTAAACTACCTTGAGGGTCTGTGTCGAGTAATGTGGTAGATAAATTATTTTTTAGAGAATAAACAGCAGCTAAATTTGCAGCTATAGTGGTTTTTCCAGAGCCTCCTTTTTGTTGAGCGATGGTAATAACCTTAGACACAATTTAAGTATAAAATTAAAAACCTCTGAGGAAAGCCTTATTAAAAAAAAGTTGTGGGTTGATAGGTATTTACAATAGACTTTATAAATTTATATAGGAAATAAACTCCATATCATCTATATTGCTAGCGTGAAAGCGTTTCAATTCAACACTACTCCTGGAATAAGATTTGGAATTGACTATTCAGTGAGCACAGCAGAGGAAGTGTCTAAGAAACTTGGAAAAAAAATACTTTTTGTAACTGATCCGGGTTTAGTAAAAATTGGCTTACACGAAAAAACAATTACTGAGCTTCAAAAATACTCTGAAATTATAATTTTTGATAATGTTGAAGCTGACCCATCTATAAAAACACTTATGGATTGTGTACAACAAGGAAGAGATTTTGATGCAACAGGTGTAATTGGATTTGGTGGGGGATCATCAATGGATGTATCAAAATTAACTGCACTTTTGATTGGCTCTAACGAAAATATTCATGAAGCTTGGGGAGTAGCTAATGCTAAAGGACCTAGGCTACCTCTTGCTCTTTACCCAACAACTTCTGGCACTGGTTCTGAAGTAACCCCAATTTCTATTATCACACAAGAAGATTTAGAAAAAAAAGGAGTTTCCTCTCCTATCATACTTCCAGACCTTGCAATTCTTGATCCAATACTAACACTAGGTCTTCCCCCTCACATTACCGCTGCTACTGGTATTGATGCAATGGTCCACGCGATAGAGTCTTATGCTTCAAAAAGTGTTAATAATAATTTGATCTCTAAAACGCTCGCAAAGGAGGCATTGAAGCTTTTAGGTGGCTCTATCAGACAAGCTGTTTTGAACGGTAAGGATATAGAAGCAAGATCAAATATGCTTGTTGGCTCTATGTTAGCAGGTGTCTCATTTGGAAACTCTCCAGTTGCGGGCGTTCATGCTTTAGCATATCCTATTGGAGGTACTTATCATGTACCTCATGGTCTTTCCAATGCACTTGTACTGCCATATGTGCTAAGATTTAATATGTCTGATCAGAACGCATCAAAACTGTATAGTGAAATAGCACCTATTGTTTTCCCAGATATTAATACAAGCACAAGCACTCAAGATATTTCTTCAAAATTCATTGAAAAGTTGTCAGATCTGTCAAGCGAATTAGGTCTAGAACAAAGACTAAGAGATCTCAACATACCTGAAACTGCATGCGAAACAATGGCTAGTGATGCTATGAAACAAACTCGATTACTAATCAATAATCCGAGAAAAATATCTGAAAAAGATGCTTTTGATATTTATAGGTCTGCATGGTAAAAACTTTATCTGATAAGAGATGTTAAATTTAACATCTTGAATTATTAAGATTTTAAACTAAATAATATGAAAAAATGTTAAGCGTAATTGATATTTCAAAAAATTTTGGCGATTTTACTGCCATAAATAAACTCTCTTTTGAGGTCAATGTTGGTGATGTGATGGGGTTCCTTGGACCTAATGGTGCTGGTAAAACAACTTCTATGAGGGTAATAACTGGATATCTTAAATCTGACAGTGGAAACGTTACCATAAACAATAAAGACATAGAAATAGATCCCATTTACACAAAGTCAATGATTGGCTACTTACCTGAAGGTGTTCCCCTTTATTTGGACTTTTCGCCATATCTTTACCTAGACTACGTTTGCCAAGTAAGAAATATAAAAAGCTCAAAAGCAGCAATCAAAAAAGTAATTAATGACCTGCAACTAGAGGAAGTAAAAGATGTTCCCATTGAAACATTATCAAAAGGTTTTAAAAGACGTGTTGGAATAGCACAGGCTCTTATTCATAATCCCAAATTACTGATCTTAGATGAGCCAACTGATGGATTGGATCCTCTTCAAAAATTTGAAGTAAGAAAATTAATTAAAAAATTATCTAAAACAAAAGCAATTATAATTTCTACACACATTCTTGATGAAGTACCGGAGGTTTGTAATAAGTGTCTTATAATTAATGATGGACAAAAAGTCTTTGAGGGAACTCCATCACAGCTTAAGAAAAAAATTGGT
This sequence comes from uncultured Alphaproteobacteria bacterium, assembly GCA_902598275.1. Taxonomy (GTDB): domain Bacteria; phylum Pseudomonadota; class Alphaproteobacteria; order HIMB59; family HIMB59; genus HIMB59. Next base: position 16,082 of record CACKAZ010000006.1, on the reverse strand, counting down.
AAATCCCTAGATGAAAAATTTAGAAAGTTAGTAAGCTAATGTTGGCTTTAATAAAAAGAGAACTTAAATTATATTTTATTACTCCTGTCGCCTATATTTTTACTGCAATATTTATTTTGACCTCTATGTCCTTGACATTTTATTTTGGCTCATTTTTCTCCTCAGGAGTTGCAGACTTAACGGTTTTTTTTAGTTTTATTCCATGGGTTTTTATTTTCTTTGTCTCTGCAGTTACTATGAAGAGTTGGTCCGAGGAAAAAAGACTCGGTACTATTGAATTATTAATGACTTTGCCAATTCCTTTGTGGAAGATAGTGTTGAGTAAATTTTTTGCAACTTGGGCTTTTGTTGTATTCTCTGTTGTTTTGACCTTTCCTATTTGGATTACAGTAAATTATCTTGGAAACCCTGATAACCTTGTAATTATTGGCCAATATCTTGGGGTTATTATAATGGCAGGTGCTTATGTCTCTCTTGGCATTTTTTTTTCCTCATTAACTAACAATCAAATAATTGCCTTTATTTTATCTATTTTAGTATCATTCCTTTTCACAATAAGTGGATTTCCTCTTATGATTAATTTTATAACGGGGATTTTACCTATTGAAATAGTGGAACTCATTTCTAGTTTTAGCTTTTTAACTCATTTCTCAAGTATTCAAACAGGTTTCTTCTCAATTAAAGGATTATTTTTCTTTTTATCTTTTATTGCCCTTTGGAATTATTTAACAATTATAAAATTTTTAAATCGAGACTAATGAATAAATTTTTACAAAAAAATTATTTAATAATATCTATACTAAGTACTGTTATTTTATTCTTATCCTTTAATTTTATAATACAAAAAATCAATTTTAATTTAGGTGTTGATTTTACTTCTACCAAAACTTTTACTCTTTCAAGTGGAACTAAGAGAGTTATAGATGAAATAGAAGAACCAATAAAAATTAATTTTGTATATAGCAGAGACTTGTCTAAAAATATTCCAATTATTCAAAATTATGCTAATCAGGTTCAAGGTCTATTAAATAGATATTCAGATCTAGCATCGGGTAAAATTGAATTAACCTTTATTGAACCAGAGCCTTATTCAGATGATGAAGATTATGTAAATAGATATGGTGTGCAAGGTTTTCCCATAGATCAAGAAGGTTCCAAAGTATATTTTGGATTAATAGCATCAAACACAACAGATGATATTGAAACTGTACCCTTTTTTGATCCCTCAAAAGCTGGCACATTAGAAAAACAATTAACTGACATTGTATACAAACTAAATAGATCAAAAAAACCAATGATTGGTTTTTTATCATGGGTGGATACCACACCACCTATGATGCCAAATAATCAACTTGGACAAGGAGAATATACAATACTTGAGGAGCTGAGTTATTTTTATGATTTTGAGTTTTTAGATACAGACGTAGAAAGTTTCGAGGGTATAGACTTATTAATCGTATACCACCCCTCTGATATTAGTGACAAAACTGAATATGCGGTTGAACAATTCATCTTGAGTGGAGGAAAGTCAGTAATTTTTGTTGATCCATTTTTTGAGAAAAATGACCATTCAAATAAATCCTCAAATTTAAAAAATGTCTTAAAAACCCTAAATATTAACTACAATAGCAATGTTATTTTAGATGGAGCTCAAGCTACAAGACTACAAACACAACAAAATATAACTGAAAATACATCTTTACAAACTATATTGAAATTAAATTGGCCTGAGGTTAGAGGACAATACATCAATCAAGAAGAAGAGATTGGAGATGGTCTGTCCTTAATAAGACTTGTCTCTCCAGGGGGTCTATCACCATTAGACGATGAGAGTGAAGTTTCATACACACCTATAATGTCATCTAGTGAGGTCACAATGGATTTGCCTATGAAAGAAGTACATGACCCAATTAAATTAATTAATAATTTTCAACCAACAGGTATAAGTTATGACTTCGGTGTAAAATTAAGCGGCATCGCAAAAAGTAATTTTAATGATTTTGAATTCCAAAATGATAATCATATAAAAAAATCATCGAATAGTATAAATGTGGTTGTTTTCAGTGATGCTGATTTTATTAGAAATGCATTTTGGGCAAGAATTCAAAAGTTTCTAGATACTAATGTAATTGAAGCGACATCTGATAATGGAAGTTTAGTTACAAATGTATTTGATTCAATGACTGGATATGATGAATTTATTGATCTGAGAAACAAAGAGGCTCCATTTAGGCCGTTTGTTGTAGTTCAAAAACTACAAGCAGAAGCTGAGCAGATGTATTTAGGACAAGAGCAAAAATTACAAGCTCAACTTGATACAACATTAAATCAAATTCAAAATTTATCAGGTGGCAGAGATGTAGAAAGTGTCAATTTATCTGACAAACAATTAATGGAATTAGCAAATTTTCAATTACAAGTAGAAAATACTCGTAAACAATTAAGAGAAGTTAGAAGAAATTTAAGCAAAGATATAGATCTACTAGCAAATCAAATTAATATTTTAAATACTTTTTTAATCCCTGTTCTTTTGATTATACTAATGTTTATTATTCCAAGACAACTCGGTATCAAAAAAAGAAAGAGCAGATAGATGTATATTAAAAATTTAAAAATATTGGTTTTGTTATCTTTTGGTTTTTTTGTTGTTGCACTTGGTATGTATTTTGATGGCAAAAATACCTCTAGAAACTCATCATCTGAATTATTATTTCCAAGTTTTGATGATGTCTTGCCAGAAATATCCTACATTGAATTTTCTAATCAAAATGGAAAATCTGTTATTGAAAATATTGATAATCAATGGCTTATCTCAAGCTCAAATAATTTTCCAGCAAATACTGAACTTTTAAGTAGGTTTTTTATTCAACTTCGTGAAGCAAATATATTAGATGCCAAAACTAATCGTGATGATCTTTTATACAAATTAGGTCTAGATGATGAAAATAAAATGCAGTTATTATTAAAATCTAAAAATAATGAGGTATTATATTCTCTAGATATAGGAATATATAATTACAATATCCCAGGGTCCTACATAAAAGCATCTGACTCTAATCAATCTTATCTAGTTTCAACGAATTTAACTGCTGATGTATCTGATTTTTATTGGGTACCAACGGATTTAATTAATATTGGTAAATCTCAAATCAAATCAATTCAAATATATAATCAAAATATGATCAATTTAAATACAGTTGATGGAAAATTTATACATACAAATTTGACTTCTCAATTCAATGAAATTGATGATGATAAAATTATTGAAGCTCAGAATATATTAACAGATTTACAACATAATGGTTTTATTCTTAAGTCTGATTTACCTAACTCTCCAGATTTTAAGACTAGATTTACTCTTAATAATGGAACAATAATTTTTGTAAATCTTTACGATATAGATGGCAAAGGAGTTCATGCCACTTTTAATTGGAATTATATAGATGATAAAATTCAAATATCAAAATTTATTGATCCATTGTTAGACGGAAACCAAATGCAAGTTAGTTCTGTTGCATTGTTAAATAACTTTGCTTTCAGTGTGCCTCAAATATTCTTTGACTCACTTAATATAAAACTTAGAGAAAAACAAGAATAGTTATTTAATCTCTTCAATCTCGAACTTTATATTATGCTTATAAATTTGTGATGGATCTAATCGAGTTGATGGAAATTTTGAATTATTTGGTGCATTAGGAAATCCCTGTGTCTCAAAACACATTCCTTGATATTTTTTAATTGTCTTACGATCAGTAGAGTATTTTAAATGTTGACCTGTATAAAATTGTACACCTGGTTGGTTTGAAGAAATTCTCAATGAAATATTACTTTTAGAAGATTTGATTTTAGCTATAAATTTTGAATTCTTATTAATAATGAAGTTTTCATCAAAACTATTTAATTTATTGGTAAATTTATCTTTAATCTTACTTGGTTTTTTAAAATCAAAGCTTGTACCATCTACACTAATCACCTTACCTGTAGGTATATTTTCATCATCATTTTCTAAATAATGATTAGCATTTATTTGGACGTAATGATCAAAAACATTCTTTTTAATTTTATCTAGGTTCCAATATGCATGATTGACTAAATTTACATGTGTGGATTTTGTAGTTTTTGCTCTTAAATTAATACTTAGAACAGAGTTTTTGATTGAGTATCTGCATGAGGAGCATAGTTCTCCTGGAAAACCCTCCTCGTTATCCGGTGATATATAATAATAAGTAATATGAGATTTTGATGAGTTTTTGACACTCCATATTTTTGAGTCAAATCCTTTTTTACCTCCGTGTAAAATATTTTTTCCCTCATTTCTTGTTAATTTGTAATTAATACCCTTAATTTTAAATTGGCTATTTCTAATTCTATTTGCATACCTACCACATGTTGCGCCTAGGTAGTTTTTATTATTTTTATAGGAAGAGATATTACCTAAGTTGAGTATTAAATTAATTTTTTTCTTTTTATAAAAAACTTCAAATAATGTAGCTCCTATATTAAGAGTCCTTACTCTTAAAAATTTATTTTCAATAGTATTAGATTTAATCATCAATGATTAAATTTTGGAAATATTCTTTAAAACTTTTTTTGTTACTTCTTTTAATCTTGGGATTGTGGAATTGATTAATTTAATACGGTCATAAGTGTCTGGGTCTTTTATTACTTCCTCTCTTAAAGTATCACCAAATGTTTTCCTTAGTTCAGTTCCAATGTTGAATTTACAAACATTCGTGGTATTAGCTATTGTTCTTTTGAGTGTGTCTTCAATCCCACTACTTCCATGAAGAACTAATGGCACATCTGTTAAAGTTTCTATTTTCTTTATGACTTGCATATCAATTGATGAAGATTTTTGGGTCTGTAAGTGTACGTTACCTGCGCTAATTGCCATTGCATCACATTCTGTTAAGGTAGCAAAAGTTTTTGCTTCCTCTGGGTCTGTGCTTTGTGATTTAGCGCCCTCACTATACCCAACAAAACCAATTTCTCCTTCTACGGAAATATTTTGTTTATGTGCTAATTCAACAATTTCTCTTGTTTTTTCAACATTTTCATTGAGTGAAAGCTTAGACCCATCAAACATAATAGATGTAAATCCATTATCTATAGCCTCTAGACATTCTTCCTTAGCATAACCATGATCTAAATGACAAACGACAGGACTGGAGGATTGCTCAGCCAAGTATCTGAACATTTTACCTAAAATTGGTAATGGAGTATTTGCTCTACAACCTGGTCCCGCTTGAAGAATTACGGGTAACCCAAGTTCATCAGCCGTCTCTGCGTAGCATCTTGCATCTTCCCAGCCTAGTACAACTAATCCTGCGACTGCATAATTATCTTTTTTTGCCTTTTGTAAAACATCTGAGAGGCTTGCAATCGTCATTTATATTTAGCTATCATATCCTTAATTCCAGGAATTGTTTCTAATTGATAAGCATGAGTTTTTTGAAAATATTGAACAAGTGATCTTTGGGAAAGACCAACTAAAATTGTAAAATAGTACATTTCGTATCCTGGTGCAACAACACATGGGTGATAGCCTTTATCTATTGCTATTGTAGATCCATTAAATAGTTGATAACCAAAACCTTCTTTATCGTCTTCATATTGCATGACCTGAACTCCAAAACCATGTCCTGGTCTAAAACGATAATTATAAACCTCATCATGACGTGTTTCATCAGGCAGTCTATTTGTATCATGCTTATGCGGAGGAAAACCTGACCAGCCACCAGCTCCAACTGTGTAGAGTTCATTGACAAGTAATCTTCCAACCTGTTCATGATGCTTTGCTCCTAAGATATGTTTAATTTTTCGATGTGTTTTTGTATCATCTGATCCATATTGCACTGAATCAATTTCTTTTTTTTGAACTAAAAATGCCTCTAATTTTTTCTCATAAATACCTCCAGCAATAAAACACTCCGTACTGTTCGAGAGACATGTGATCGTACATTCTGCATTTGTAGGTATGTAGCTCCCTTCTGGTTCTCCATCCCAAACGTCAGATTTTCTAGTGCCAATTTGACCAAGTCTAATACCATCAACTTCGAGCTCCACTATGCCGGTAGCTGGAACGACGCTGGTTTCATGCTCAGGAAGTTTATAACTATAACTCTCACCTTTTTTTAAATTAATAATATTAAAGTATACTAAGGGAACGGTTTTATTTTGCTCCCCAAATAAAGCGATATTCTTATTGTCTGAGTAAGGTATATGCATCTATATCTCCATTGTTTGTTGATTAATAAAATTTTCTAGTTCATCAGTATTTGGCATTGCTGTAGAGCAGCCCACCTTAGTGACAACGATAGCTGCGTTTGCTGAGCCTCTTTTAATAGAGTCCTCCAGTGAATATCCTTGAAGGATAGAGCTGATAAAACCCCCATTAAAAGCGTCTCCCGCTCCTGTTGGTTTTATAGCTTCAACTTTAAATATTCCAAAATTTTGTTCTTTTTCTTTAGTAATAACAGTCGATCCTTTTTCACCCATTTTGTAGATTATAATTGATGGTTTCTCATTTATAAAGCTTTTGGCTAATTGAAAACCTTCTGTGGAATTATCTGCAATATTAAATTCTAAATCATTTCCTATAATAATATCCATTTCATTCATAATTTTTTTATAGATATTTGACTTAATTTCATCTGACTCCCAATTGTATGGCCTATAATCCATGTCAATAATTAAGGGAATACTAAGCGACGATGCCTTTTGAGTGGCATAAAATACTGCGTTCCTTGATGGGTTAGAAGATAAAGCAGTACCAGAAATAAATACTGCTGAATAATCTTGGAAATTGATATTGTCTATATCGTTTTTGTTTAACTGTAAATCACAGGAGTTATTTCTGTATAAAATAGATTGGTTATTTTTAAGAATAGTTTCCACAACAGCTACTTGCGTTTGAAACTTATTTTTTACTCTTCTACAAAAGTTACTTCCCACATTAAATTCCTTCAATTTTTCAAAAATATACTCACCAATGGCATCCTCTGATACACAGGTCAAAAGATCTGACTGTACACCTAACTGAGATAAAGCCACACAGGTGTTAGCAGCAGATCCACCTAGATGAGTAGAAAAATTTTTAACCTCAGATATTTTAGTGCCTGGGGGTTCAGGATATATATCCATACCTGCTCTGCCTATTACTAGTATTTTATTTGATTTATTAAATTCCATTTGAGAAAATGTAGTCTAAAGGAAATATCTATATTACTTAAGAATTTTTTGTATTTCTTCTAGGGTGAAGTAATCAGCTTTTTGACATGAAGTTTTAATATCCTGTGTTGTCCTTGAGTCTGCTGCCTTCATAGTAGATTTAATAATGTCTAAAACATGAAGTGACAGTTCGCCATTACACCTATGATTTATGCCATTTTCTATGCAATAAAGCATCTCAGCTAGACCTACTCCACGGTAATTTGCATTTGTAGGGGACTCGTTAGCTCTTCCGCTTTGAGTAGTAATATTTATTCTCCCAAGTGGTAAATCATCAGTTTTATGCTCTTCCCATATTCCAGAGTCATCATTACTTGTCATAACTGACCCTCCAAACATGTTGGGGTCTGGGACTATCATTGAGCCCCTATCTCCGTAAAGCTCAATATGATTGCGCTGATGAGTAACCACATCAAATGAAAGAGTAATTTGAATTAAAGCTTGGTTATGAAATTCTAAGTTAACTAGATAGCTTGTTGGACACTCAACAGAAAATTCTTGATCTTTTTTAGGACCTATCCCAATTACTCTTTTTTCGAAAACTTTAGTGGATATTCCATGGACACTTTTAGCTGGTCCCAAAAGATTTACTAATGCTGTAAGGTAGTATGGCCCCATGTCCATTACCGGTCCACCTTCATTATTAGCAAACCAAGGCTCTGGATTAGGATGATATGATTGGACGCCTGGATAAGCAAAGATTGCACTTCCAAGTCGAACATTTCCTATTTTATTTTGATTTATTAAATCAATTGATTTTTGGATACCCCCACCCAAAAATGTATCGGGAGCATTTCCAATATAGAGATCTTTAGATTTTGAAAGTGCTAAAAGTTCCTCACCCTCTGAAAAATTGACAGCCATAGGTTTTTCACTATAAACGTGTTTGCCATTTTCTAGTGATTGTTTTGCAACTTCATAGTGTGCTCTGGGTATTGTTAAATTTAAAATTACCTCAATATCATTGTCTTTTAGTATCTCTTCTACTGAACAAGCTGTGATACCGTAATTTTGCGCACATTTATCTGCATTTTCAGAATTTATATCTGCGCATTTAACTATTTTAAAATTATTAAAGTAGTCGTGGCCTCTAAAATAAGTCTCAGATATATGCCCACATCCAATAAGACCGACATTGAAGACTTTAGTCATAAGTAAAAATTTACTTATCTAATCCACACATATTAACGTACTTAATCTCTAAAAAATCCTCTATTCCGTATTTAGAGCCTTCCCTTCCAAGACCTGACTCTTTAACCCCTCCAAAAGGTGCTTCTGTTTTAGATGTTAAACCAGTATTTACACCAACCATTCCGTATTCAAGAGCTTCTGCAACTCTCCAAATTCTTCCTATATCTCTTGAATAAAAGTATGATGCTAACCCATACGGAGAGTTATTAGCTAACTCAACTACTTCTTTTTCATCTTTAAATTTATAAATAGGAGCAACAGGACCAAATGTTTCTTCTCTAGTAATTTTGGCATTAGTTGTTACTTCAGTAAGAATTGTAGGTTGATAAAAATTCATACCCAATGAGTGTCTGGATCCTCCAATTGCAACCTTTGCCCCACACTCAACTGCATCTTGGACATGTTCCTCCACTTTAAGTAATGAATTTTTATCAATCATTGGCCCTGAGGTATTTTCCTCATTCAAGCCATCACCAACTTTTAATTCAGAAACAGCATTTTTGAATTTTTGACAAAATTCCTCATGTACCTTTTCCTGAACATAAATTCTATTTGCACAAACACAAGTCTGGCCGGTGTTTCTAAATTTACTCTGCATAGCTCCAGAAACTGCATCCTCAATATTAGCATCATCAAAAACAATAAATGGTGCATGACCACCAAGTTCCATTGAAACTTTTTTTACTGTGCTTGAGCATTTTTCAAGAACCAATTTCCCTATTTCTGTAGATCCGGTAAAAGAGAGTTTGCGAACAGTGGGGTTTGAAGATAATTCATCTCCAATTTCAGATGCTTTTCCAGTAATAATATTAAGTGTACCTTTTGGGAAACCAGCTTGTTCTGCAAGTGATCCAAGAGCCAAGGCGGAGAAAGGAGTTTGACTAGCAGGTTTTATAACCACTGTACAACCAACTGCTAAAGCAGGAGCACATTTTCTGGTAATCATAGAACTAGGAAAATTCCATGGGGTTATTGCTCCAACAACTCCAACAGGTTGTTTTAGCACAAGTATCCTTCTATCAACTAAAGGGTCAGGTATAGTGTCACCATAAATTCTTTTTGCTTCCTCAGAGAACCACTCTACAAACGATGCTCCATAACCAATTTCACCTCTTGCTTCATTAATTGGTTTTCCTTGTTCAATAGTCATAATTTGAGCCAATTCCTCTTTGTTTTCAATTATTAATTCATACCATTTTCTTAATATATCAGCTCTTTGACGTGCTGATTTGGACCTCCATAGTGGTAAAGCTTCATTTGCAAAATTTATTGCTTGTCTAGTTTCTTCAGTGCCACACTTTGGAACAGTGCCAATTTCTTTTAAGTTTGCAGGATTATTTACTGATATGTTTTCGCCAGATTTAGAAGTAATCCAATTTCCATTTACAAAACATTTGTCTCTATATAACTTAAGTTCTTTAATATTCATTTACAATAACTATACACACTTTTAATATTATCGACTATTATTTTTTTTTTATGTAATTTTAAATCTGAAGCCTTATATCTTTTGATCTAGCATACATAGCTACTAAGGGGATAATCATTAAACCAAAAATAGCTTGTTGACCCTCATAGTTAAATCCTAAACCAACAAGCAATGAAGTTAAAACTGTTAATATGCATACACCAATAAAACTAGATCCATAACCACCTGTGCCACCTAATAATGATGTTCCTCCGATTACAACTGCAGCAACTGTTAGAAATAAATATTGATCACCTACCCCAACGAACCCTCCACCGCTAAAACCAAGAAGAAACATTCCAGTAACAGAGGCTGTTAAACCACTAATTACATATGCAAAGACCCAGATTTTAAATTGTGAAACCCTTATGAGTTTTGCAGCTTGTGGGTTTCCACCAATTGCATAAAATTCCCTTCCAATTATTGTCTTTTTCATAAAGAATATAATAATTGCTGAAACAATTAACCATACTAAAACCATTGGAGGCACAGCAATGCCAAAAGTCTTACCAGCAAGACTAGAAAAATTTGATAACCATGGTGGCACTTTTCCAAATACATTACCCCCATATATTGATCCAATACTTGTTATAATTTGTGTAAAGCCAACCAGAGTAAAACCAATACCAAGAGTCATTATTAGGGATTGACCCTGGATCCTAAAACTTAGTAATCCGTTAATAAGACCAATCAATCCCCCTAGGCACATTACAATTATACAAGATATTAAGGGATTTAAGTCAGTATTGAAAAGACTTGCTAGAAATATATTTGCAGAACCAATTACAAAAGGAATAGAAAGATCAAGACCTCCTAATAATGCAACTAAAGTTTGACCAATTACTGCAAATCCTAAAAAAGATGCCAGCACTAACATAGATCTCATATTCATGTAAGATCCGAAACCGTCTATTAAAATTGTTCCGGTAATAAAAATTAAAACAAGTATCAACAAACCTATAAAGACGCTTTTTACTGCTTTAATATTTTCGATTATACTAATCATTCTTTTGATCTTATTGATGTTGTAAAAATATTAATAAGTAATGAAATTACTAAAATTAATCCATAAAACATTTGAGTAACAAATCCCGAAATAAGACCAAAATTAAATGTAGATAATACGTAGAAAATTAAATACATGTTTAAAGCTCCAATAATTGAGCCAAGACCACCCCCTCTTCCTCCAGCAAGACTTGTACCTCCCAAAACTAATGCTGTGACAGCTTGAAGAGTATATCTATTTCCTTGAACAGGATCTCCCGATCCAATCATGGCAGTAAATGCGATTGCACCCAGTCCAACAAATATTCCGGCTAATACATGAGCCCCGACCCTAGCTAAGTTCACTCTGACACCGCTTACAAAAGCTGCTCTTTCGTCTGACCCAGTAAGAATTATCTGTTTATAAAAGGTAGTTTTAGAAATGAAAAACCACAATAATATTGATATCAACAATAAGTATGCAATTGGCGAATTAACAGACGTACCATATCCCCAATCTGACATCCACATAGGTGCAACTCCACTTGCTCTCGGCATAACAACTAAGTTTAAACCTGAAAGAATTAGATAACTACTAAGTGAAACAATAATGGGTGAGACCCTGACAAAAATTATGATAAGTGATTGAATAATCTGATATGCCACACCAATCAATATACAGTAAGCAAAAATTAAGATTGGTGATACTACTCCATAACCGAACAAAAACTGTACAAGTGTAACGTTTATAAATCCCATTAAAGGTCCTACGGCTAAATCGACACCCCCTCTTCCAACTAAAGCGATTGGTGTTATTGAAAGTGTCAATAAAATTAATGGGGTTGTCACTATTAAAGCACTTGCTAATCCGCCTGAAGTAAAAAGTCTTGGAGAAAAAATTGCAGAGTAAATTACAAGTGTTGTAAGAAGAGTAATAGGAACTAATAAATCTCTAAACAAAGAGTTATCTATTTTTTTATTTAAAAGTAATCCTAATTTCATTTTATTGACCAAATATAGATGACATAATTTTATCTTCGTTTATATCTGATCCAGTAAGTTTAGTATGTAAATTAAAGCTATAAAACACATAAACCTCATTTACAAAATCAAAAAATTCCTCTATTTCTGTTGACAAGTAAATAACTGTTCCCCCGTTTTTAGCAAAAATTTTTAATTGGTTATGAATTTCATTTTTAGTACTGATATCAACACCTCTTGCTGGATCATTTAGTATTAAAATTTTTGGATTATTACTCAAAGCTCTCGCAATTAGAACTTTTTGCTGATTTCCTCCACTCAAGGAAGTGATTAGGTCTTTATTCTTACCAAACTTTAATGACAGTTTAGTTGCATATTCGCCAAAGATTTGTGAAACCGAACGAAAATTTATAATATTTTTTAAAATCAAATTTTTTCTATACATTGAAAATCCAAAATTTTCTAAAATACTCAAATTTGGAAAAATACCCTCTTTTGATCTATCTCCTGAAATATAAACAACTTTATTTAAGTAAGAGTCATTAAGATTATTTATTTTTCTTTTTTCTCCTTCCTCATTAAATGTAATGACATCTCCAATAAAAGCTTGATTGATCCCAGAGAGTATTTTAATAAAATTTGCCTGACCCTGTCCATCAAGACCTGTTACACCTAAAATCTGACCTTGCTTTATTCTTGTATCAAATCCTTTTGAATTATTCTTTAAAGTAAGATTGTTACATTCGATACTAATTTTTTCTTTTATCGGCATATTATTTTTTTGAAAATTTATATTATTTTTGGGTGCTTTTATTTTTCCTCTAGTTAGGTGGTGTATCAAATTTTCTTCTGTAATTTCTTTATCATTTAAATTAGTAACTGTTTTTCCATCTCTAAAAATTGTCACGTGATCAGCTATACTCACTAATTCTTTTATTCTATGGGAGATTATTATTATGGTTGTGCCTAATTTACATAACCTCCTCATTTCAGAGTGTAGTTTTTTCGTTGCTTCAAGATCTAGAGCTGCAGAGGACTCATCAAATATTAAAATTTTTGGATCAGATAAAACCGCTCTTGCAATAACTACCCACTGTTTTTCATTTAGAGGAAGAGACCCTGCGTCAGCCTCTACGTTAAAATCAATACCTGATAATCTTTTTAAAACTTCATAACTTTTATTTATTTTAAAATTTTTGCTAATATTTTTTCCAAATATATCCTCGTGCCCCATAAATATATTTTCAGTAATTGACAACTCATTAGCAATAAGAATTTCTTGAAAAATAGTTGATAGACCGATCTTTTTGGCCTCTAAAGGATTTTTGGGGATTTTTCCAAGTATAGATATTTGTCCGTGATCTGGGTTTAGAACTCCAGATAAGATTTTAACTAAAGTACTTTTTCCACTTCCATTTTCACCAACGACAGCATTAACAGAACCAGACATTGCTGAAAAATTGCATTTGTCTAAAGCAAGAGTTTCACCAAATGATTTAGACAATTCATTCACTACAATAGTTTTTACATTTTCAGTCATATAGAAGTTAATACTAAATATGTGAATACTAAATGCCAGTTTAATAAACTGGCATTTAGAAAATTATATTATTGAATTGTTGGAGCAGGCCTTAAAAAGAAGTGGTCTGCCATCTCTGGTGGGAACCAAGAGTCAATTCCAGGCTGTAACCATTCTGTTGAGTCAATAGAGCAATCACCATCTAATACAGCTGCTACATCTTCAAAAGAATATGTAGGCGCAGGTCTAGCTACAGACTGAACTTTGGGTCCTTGACCTTGAAGAGTCCTAATTACTAATTCAAAAGCAAGTTCCATTTCATCACCTGGAGGCCAGATATGATAACCCTCATCGACAAAATTATAGTTTTGTCTCCAGTAACATGATGCGCCTGCAGCTCCACCTAAAGAAACTGGAACTATCTCTCTTCCAGATTGTAAAAGACCTTTTAGAGTTCCGGTTTCAGAGGCTGATTGAGCTATTATACCATCAATTGGGAATGGATTTGTTGCCAGCCACTTCTGTACTTCTGTTTGAGCAACTTGGTCAGTCCAAAAACCAGTAACAATCCCAGCTCGCTTAATATTTGGATATTCCTCCATAGCTCTCATAACACCAGCATCGTAACTATCTGATGATGCTAAACCAGGAATACCAGTGACAAGTAGAAAACGTCCTTCTCCTCCCATTTGTTCAAACATAGATTTTCCAATCCTGTAACCTCCCTCATTATAGTTAGCTGAAGCACTAAGAGCATATGGAGAAGTAACATAACCACTCCAAGAAACAACTGGAATGCCCTTATCATAAGCTAGCTTAATTGTTTGGTTTAATGCGGTTATATTTGAACAACAAATAATAATTGCATCGACTTCTTGATCTATTAACTGTCTCATTTGCTGTATTTGAGTAGCATCGTTTAGATCAGATTGTGTAACGATAATATCACTAACTATTCCAGCGTCCTGATACTTTGGTAACAAATGATTCATCAATCTATCTAATGCTGTAGCCCTCCAGGTGTTTCCTGCATAAGAGCTTGCATAACCAATTGTATATGGTCCCTCTTTACCCATGAAGTCTCTCCACATACTCGGGCCAACTGGCTGATCAGCATCTAGCCCCTCATAAGCCTTTTGTAACTCAGGCGGTAACTCGTCCACACCCTCTGCAAAAGAATTTTTAGATATACCTAAAAAAAATAATGAGATAGTAAGAAAGATGAATATATTTCTAAGTTTTAACATTTTTATCCTCCTATATAAGTATGTATAATTTACCATTATGCAAAAATATTACATACAGAAATCTTTAATCTTTTATATTTTTCTTTCATTTCTGTATATATATACACCAAAAAATTTTATAAATTATCGATGAATAAAAATATGAGCGGATAACACTTTTATAAGGAGGGGTAAAAATGGCTAAAAATATACCAAATAACGAAAAATTCTTAAGTGGACTGAAAACAAGAAAGGAAGTCTTAGGAGATAGTTACGTGGATCTATCACTTTCTAAAGCTGATGATTTTACAATGGATATTCAAAAGCTTGCAACAGAGTACTGTTGGGATGAAATTTGGAATAGACCTGGCTTAGACAGAAAAAGTAGAAGTCTGCTTAATCTTGGAATGATCGCAGCTATGAATAAACCTCAAGAACTTAAAGCACATATTAAGGGTGCATTAACTAACGGATTAACAAAAGATGAGCTTAAAGAAGTTTTTTTACAAGTAGCAATTTACTGTGGGCTTCCAGTAGCTCTTGAAAATTTTAGGCTAGCTCAAGAAGTTTTGAAAGAGTTAGATATTTGAAAAAAAAATTGAAGTTAAAAATAGGATTTATTGGTTTAGGAAAAATGGGAAAGCCTATGGCAAGAAATCTTATAAATAATGGTTACAATGTTATTGGATATGACACTAATAAAAAAGCTCTTCAAGATTTAAAAAAAATTGGTGGCAATACAATAAATGAGATTAAAAATTTTGATCACGATATTTCAGTATTTATTACAATGCTACCAAATGGAGATTTAGTAAAAAATTCTGTTTTAAATTTAGTAAAATATTTAGACAAAAAAAATCCAGTGATAATAGTTGATATGAGCTCGTCAGATCCTATTGGAACAAAGCAACTCTATGAAAATGTTAAGAATAAAAATATCAAACTCATTGATGCGCCTGTTTCTGGTGGTGTCAAAAAAGCAATCTCAGGAAAATTATCAATTATGGTTTCTGGTAACACAAAAACTATAAAAAAAGTAAGTCCAATTTTGTCGAGGATGGGTGATAATATTATTGAAATGGGATCATTGGGTTCTGCTCACGCCATGAAAGCAATAAATAATTATGTCTCTGCAATGGGTTTAATGGCAGTATGTGAGGCTCTTATAGTTGGAAAAAAATTTGGAATAAATTTAAAAACCCTCAATAATGCATTGAATGTTTCCTCAGGGAAAAATAATTCTACTGAAAACAAAATTGAACAATTTGTTTTATCAAATAAATATTCTTCAGGTTTTTCATTATCTTTAATGTCTAAAGACTTATCTATTGCATGGAAGCTCTCGAAAAAATTAAATTTAAATCTTTCTGGAATAAGTTACGCTTCTAAAGAATGGAAAAAAGCAAACAATAAATTAAATTTAGATACGGATCATACTGAAATATTTAAGTATATCAGAAATGTATCCACAAAAAAAAATTGA